>CALQJX020000005.1 GCA_943331005.2 Bordetella parapertussis | reverse complement strand
TGTCCCACCAGAAGTTGTTCCCTGAAAGTAAATGGTGCCGCCTGATCCGCCCGACGCTGTAATAGTAGTACTTCCGCAAAACGCCCCTCCGCCACTCGCTGTTACAGTGCCTGGCAAAGGATTGATGGTTACAGATACACTGCCTTCAGGCCCCCAACAACCTGCAGCACTCAAAGAACGAAAATAATAAGTACCCGTAACAGAAACGCTCTGTGACGTAGCGGGTGTAGCGGTTGACGTACCACCCGATGTAGTGCCTTGATAGTAAATAGTTCCGCCAGTACCACCAGTAGCCGTCAACGTAGTACTACCACAAAAAGTACCAGCACCCGTTACGGTAACAACTGAAGGGATTGGATTGAGCACCACCACTGCTGATGCATCATAACCCCAGCAACCTGAAGCGGCTTGTGACCTGAAGTAGTAAGTGCCGCTAGTAGTAATAGTTTGCGTAGTTGATGAAGAAGCAGTAGATGTGCCTGATGGCGTGGTACCCTGAAAATAAATGGTGCCGCCTGAGCCGCCCGACGCTGTAATATTTGTGGAGCTACCGCAAAATGTACCGGCCCCTGCGATTGTTACGGTTCCTGGTTGAGCTTCTAACGAAAGGCTACCGAAATTGGTGCCTAAAGATAAGCCAGTCCACGTTCCAGACTGAGCCGTGTTAGTAATGTTTCCAGCCGCAGATGCGATGCCTGTGGCTTGTACCTGTAAACCTATGATCACAATAGAATTAAAACTAGTTGTGTGTGCTCCAGACAAAGTTGTCGTCAACACGAGATTTCCCGAGCTAAAGGCTGCAGACACCGCAAGCCCAGATCCGCCGGGAATTACAGTAGGTAGTGATCCCGTATTGAATTGCCATCCTGTTGGCGGTGCCAGCGTAATGGAAGTGCCGTTGAAATCTGTCAACGAACCTTCCGAAATTACCAGGGAACCAATAGTGATAAATCCCGGTGCGGAACCACCAATAGCGTTGGAAGCGCAGATATTGGTACCCCCAAATGATGGGGAAACACTAACCGCAGCGAACATCCGGCTGAAGGAAATAAAAAACAACAGGAGTAAAAGCCCGATAGTTTTAAATCCTATGGCGTTACTACCGCGAACAGGTAAAATGGAAAAGTGATTCATACGTTTCTGTATTTTCTAAATAAAATATAATAATAACAAGCTTACCACGCGGTCCTTTGGCTAGACCGAGCAGCAAACTGATTTATCCTTATAAATACTTGCCTATAAATATAAAGTATGGTAACTTATTTATAGAAAAATAGACACAAACAATTAATTTATATAGATATTATATTGACAATAAATAAATTGAGAGTTATAATATTTTTTACTTTATAAATAACAAACATTGCATTATTAATATTCATACTGCAAAAACACTTCATCTGCATTATACGTTTCGATGATGGAAATGAACATTCCTCACAAAAACGTGATGACTGATCAGCATAAAATACATCTACACTTACGCTGAAATCTTTAACACAATAACTGTTTGCCAGAAAAGTAACAGATAACGTTAGTATAATTTCCCTTGAAAATCCGATACCAACTCCTGTGCGATTACCTATCCCGGCATCCTGCCCTCATCACTAAACGGCCAATAATACAAATCTGCAATAGGATGATCTTACAGAATATTGTGAATGGAATGAAGGGGCAACTTCTTTGACAGACCTTTCCCCCTGAATTCAGAAAAAACATAGCAGGGTACAGGTACATCGCCTCGTAGCTTACAGCGGGATTGTTTGCTGCTGGGATTGTTTTCAGGTAATTGAATTAGCGTGAAAGAGGTTCAAGATAACCTGGTAAGTTGGGATCATCAGAATCGAAAATAAATGGTCCGTATTTGTTTGCCAATTCGTTCAGTGTGTTTCTTATTCAGCCTTTCATCAATTCCAATTATTCAATTGTAATATTTATCTGGTAAGGGTCATTACGCATATCAAACGCCTTCCCATCAAGTTCTAACATGCATTCAATATTATCAGGAATAGTGTTCTACTTAAAGCAACTTCAGGAATGAATATGGAGAGAAAATCGTACCAAATCATTCGGATCAGTGAGTAGAAAATATAAAAACAAGAGGGCCTGTTACTTTGTAACAGGCCCTCTTGAGTAAAATATTACAGTAAATAATTACTGTTTCAGTACGAAATGGAACACTTTGCGATCGTTGCCATTGCTGATGTTCAGCATGTACATACCGTTTGCCAATGAAGAGCTCAGCTGAACGCGTTCGTTAAGAACACCTGCACGAGCTACAGTGTTTGCACGATAAACAACCTGACCCAGAACGTCTGTGATCTCGAATGATACCTGCTCATCGAGTTTAGTACCCAATGTACCTGATACTGTAAATGTACCGCTGGTTGGGTTAGGCATCATCCTGATATCACCTGTAGAGATACCTGTGGTAGCAACACCTGTAGAAGGAGTAACTTTCATTACTACAGAGTTGATAGTTTCCAGACCACATTCGCCGGTACCAACTACAACACATGTTACAGAGTCACCGTCATTCAGATCGTTGCTGGTGAAAGATGACTGAGTAGCACCGCCTATGATACCACCCCTCAGCAACCACTGGTAAGATGGTGTAGGACCGCCACCTGTAACTGTAGTTGTGAATGTAACTGTCTGACCCTGCTCTACAACAGTACCTGGCTGAGCAGTGATGTTAACTACAGGAATATACTGTGGGTTAACACGTATTGTTATAGTGTTGCTTGATACGTTATTTACAGAAGGACAACGGTAGTTGCTGTTGAGTCTACATACTACTGTCTGGCCATTTGTTGGCAGGTAAGTGTATGTAGCACCGGTTACACCAGCTACTATGCTACCTCCTACTACCCATGTATACACAGGTGCAGTACCACCGTTAACAGGTACGGCAACAAATGATGCCAGTGAGCCCTGACAAACAGTGTCGTCGGCTGCAGTGATATTTACAGAAGGAGTAAGGTTTGGAATAACATTCATTGTTCTTGCAGCAGATACGCTTGCTACAGATGGACAAGTTGCATTGCTGGTGAAAGTGATCTTCACTTCATCACCATTTACCGGAACGTATGTGTAAGAAGTACCGGTACCAACTGTTGAAGAACCTACTGACCAAGTGTAAGTTGGCGTAGTACCACCGTTGCTGCCTGTTGCTGTGTAAGTAACTGAAGTACCTGCACAAACAGTATCAGAAGTTGAAGTTGTCATAGACACTACAGGAGTTACCAGCGGATTGATCGCTACAGAAGCAAAACCTATCATGTTACGAACACAACCTGCTGCAGTTGTTGCACGAACAGTGTAGATAGCAGCTGCTGTTTTCAGACCGAAGTTGAGCGCAGTACCTGAACCACTTAAAGAGACTGAAGGAGCTGAACCAACAAGGAGTGAGTAAGTAGCACCTGTTTCAGAGCTATCGAGACCAACAGGAAGACCAGTTCCACCTGCGCAATAGCTACCACCACCTGTTACATTGAACTGAACAGGAAGCGCATTCACTTCTACTGATCTGGTTTTCATACAACCGGTACCCAGTGTGTAAGAGAAAGTAGCAGTACCTGCAGCAACACCTGTAACTACACCAGAAGCACTGATAGTAGCTATGGTATTATCACTGCTGGTCCATGAACCACCTGCTGTTATAGAAGACAGTGTTGTAGTTGAACCTGCACATACAGATGTTGCACCTGTAATAGTAGCAGGAACTTCATTTACAACTATTGATGCAACCTGCATACAACCTGTACCCATTGCATAGGTAACAAGAGCAGCACCTGTATTAACGCCGGTTACTACACCGGTTGCTGCAGCTACGGTAGCAACTGAAGTGTTGCTGCTGAGCCATACACCCCCTATGGTAATGTTAGCCAGCGTAGAAGTAGCACCTGTACATACATTAGTATTACCAGTTATTGCTGCAACTGAAGGCTGAACATTGATAATGCGACTACGCATACAACCTGTAGGTAGTGTGTAAGTAATATTTGCAGCACCCTCTGTGTTACCGCTAACCACACCAGAAGATGCGCCTATTGTAGCAACAGTAGTGTTATCGCTTGTCCAAACACCACCCGGATTAGCATTGCTGAGAACGGTAGTAAGACCAGGACAAACTGAACCTGTACCTGAAATAATATTTGGAAGTGCATTTATAGAAACGATAGTAGTACGCTTACAGTTATTACCGGTTGAGTATGTTATAACTGTTGTACCTGCTGCAACACCTGTAACAACACCTGTGCTGTTTACAGTAGCAGTGCTTGCAGAACTGCTCCATGTACCACCACCTGTAGTGCTCTCCAGCTGAGTAGTGCTACCGGCACAAACTGTAGCTGTACCTGTGATCACATCTGGCAGTGAGTTTACTACCATTGAAGTAGAAGTATAACAACCTGTAGGCAGTGTGTAAGTAATAATGCTGAAACCTGCATTAGCACCTGTTACTGCACCAGTACCTGCACCTATTGGTGCAACGCTGATGTCACTGCTGCTCCAGCTACCACCTGCGGTGGCGCTACCAAGCAGTGTAGTATTGCCCTGACAGATAGTTGTGTTACCAACTATAGATGAAGGCAATGCATTTATCTGAACAGCTATAGATTTCTGACAGCCTGTAGGTAACGCATAAGTAACCAGCGTAGAACCAGCTGCAACACCTGTCATAACACCAGCACTGCTTACAGAAGCAACTGATGGGTTAGCAGAGATCCAGTTACCACCACCTGTTGTATTTGAAAGAGTACCAGTCTGACCTGCACATACGGTTGTAACACCAGTGATGTTAGCAGGAAGTGCATTTACAACTACTGAAGCTACAGAGCGACAGGTAGTAGGAAGCGTGTAGGTAATATTAGTAACACCTGAAGCGATACCTATAACAACACCTGCAGAGTTTACAGAAGCAATACCTGAAGCACTGCTGCTCCATGTACCACCAACTGGTGAGGTTGTGAGTGATGTAGTAGAACCGGCACATACATTCAGAATACCTGAAATTGCAGCAGGAAGTGCATTTACTGTAACAGATACAGAGCGTTCGCAACCTGAAGCAGTATAACAAGTGATCATTGCATTACCTGCACTAATACCGCTAACCATACCAGAAGCATCAACAGTAGCAACAGCTGTGTTTGATGAACTCCATGAAGTAGCAGTAGCACTGTTGAGTGTTGTAGTAGCACCTTCACATACAGTCTGTCCACCTGAAATAGCAGCAGGAAGTGCATTCACAACAAATGAAGTGCTCACCTTACAACCTGTAGGCATTGTGTAAGTAATATTTGTAGCACCTGCAGTTGAACCGGTAACAACACCTGTGCTGCTTACCGGAGCAATAACTGAAGAAGCTGAAGTCCATGCACCACCTGAAGGTGTTGTGCTGAGTGTACTTGTCTGACCAACACAAGCCTGTGCGATACCTGATATAGCACCCGGAGTAGTATTAACTACTACGTTGCGGGTACGGAGACAGCCTGTAGGCAAAGTGTAAGTAATAGTAGTAGTACCGGCAACATTACCAGTGATAACACCAGAAGCATCAACAGAAGCGATAGCGCTGTTGTCTGATGACCATGTACCACCTATAGATGTATTGGTCCAGTTAATAGTCTGACCTTCACAGACAGCTGCAGGGCCGCTGATGTTTGCAGGAAGTGCATTAACTGTGAAAGACTGAGTTCTTACACAACCAGTTGGCAGAATGTAGCTGATAGTAGTGTTACCTGCAGCTATACCACTTACAACACCAGTAGCAGCATTGATAGTAGCAACAGAAGCGTTACTGCTTACCCATGTACCACCAAGATCAGCGTTACCAAGAGTAGTAGTGTTACCTACACATACATCATAAGCGCCAGTGATAAAAGAAGGAAGAGGATTAACAGTTACATCCTGTGTACGCTGACAACCTGTGGTTGCATTCATGTAAGTGATCTGTGCAATACCTGCACCTTCACCTGTAACAACACCGATTGGAGAGATGCTGGCAACAGCTGTGTTACCAGAACTCCATATACCACCTGGTGTGAAGTCATATAAATTGGTTGTCTGACCAAAACATACAACCGGTGTACCAGTAATAGCAACAGGGAGTGGGTTTACCAACACACCTGTAGTGCTACGACAACCGGTAGGCAGTGTATAGCTGATAGTTGCATTACCTGCAGCTATAGCTGTTGCCATACCGCTTGATGGATCTATTGACAATGTAGCTGCGCCACTTGTTGTCCATGTACCACCTGCAGGAGTTGCAGTGTAACCAGACATTTCATCTTTACAAAGTTCTGAAGCACCGGCGATGGCTGAAGGAAGCGCATTAACAGTAAATACTGATGCAACACCACATCCTGTGCCACTAATAATATAAGATACAACTGTGTTACCAGCACTGTTACCAGTGATCAAACCTGAAGCATTGATAGTAGCTACTGATGGAGATACTGTGCTCCAGGTACCACCCGTTGTTGCATTGGTTACTACTGCTGTAGCACCTGCGCACACATTGGTAGCACCGCCTATAGCAGCAGGAAGCGCATTAACAGTTACGGTAGTAGTAGAACGACAACCGGTAGAAGTTATAGTATAAGATACAAGTGCAAAGCCTTCGCTGATACCTGTAACCATACCCAGACCATTGATCGTAGCGATTGAAGGGGCAGAAGAGCTCCAGGTACCACCTGCAGAAGCATCTGTAAGATTGGTAGTAGCACCCTGACAAACAACCGGTGTGCCACCAATAGCAGCCGGAGTTGCATTTACTGTAGCTGTGCGGGAAACTATACAACCCGAAGGCAGTGTGTAAGTAACAGAAGTAGTACCGGCAACATTACCAGTCAATACACCGAATGAATTGATTGAAGCTACTGTGGTGTTTGAGCTAACCCAGTTACCACCAGATATAACATGTGTAAGTGCTGTAGTAAGACCTGTACAAACCGAAGCTGTACCACCTATTGCAGCAGGAGCTGCTACTACTGTAGCTACTGCTGTAGCATAACAACCTGTAGGCAGTGTATATGTAATAGTAGTAGTGCCTGTTGAAAGACCGGTCATAACACCTGTGCCGGCTACAATTGATGCCCTTGCAGGGTTACTGCTAGACCACGTACCACCAGTAGCTGCATTACCAAGAGTGAATGTAGTACCTACACAAACTGCAAGGTTACCAGTAATTGCACCAGGAAGAGGATTAACATTCACAATAACACCATTGGTAGTTGCACAACCAGCGCTGCTTGTTACAGTAACACTATAGTTGTTTGCGCCAACAGATGTTGGTGTGATCGTAGGATTGGTACATGTAGTACATGAAAGACCAAGTGCACCTGACCATGCATAAGTAGATGGAGGAAGCATTGCGGTTACAGAGATATTATCAAGGAACCAGTAGAACTGAGTACCGTTGTAATTCCAACGGAGACGAACATCCGGCTGACCTATTGCACCTGCAGGAAGTGAGAATGAACCTTCAGGAGATGCTGTTGTCCATGAACCAGTACCAACTACAGTGCCAACCTGATCAATAATTGATGTCCAGCTTGTACCGCCGTTAACTGAATATTCAATTTTAGCAGCTATATCAAGGCCTGTAGACAACAGATATTGATTGAACAAAAGATTAGCAGAACCAAAACCAACAGTTGAGAAAGATGGTGAGGTAACCGTAGTGTTGATCGGAGTACCGGCAGACATAGCCTGCAACATTTCTGAACCATCGCCCGAAACGCCATCTGCAGAAGTTGCAGGTGTTACTACCTGCCATATGTTCAATGGAAGTGCAGGAGTAGGAGGAGTCTGAGTTACTGTCCATCCGCTAAGGCCGCTGCTGAAATTCTGGCTGATAAGCGCAAAAGTAGGATCAGGAGAACTTGCAGTGAATGAAGTAGTGTTACCATTACATATAGTAGTAGGACCCGGAGGTGTTACTGTAACTACAGGAAGTGGATTTACTGTCATTACTTCGAATGAGTAACAACCATTTGCCAGCGTATAAGTGATATTAGACAGACCTGAAGAAACGCCTGAGATGATACCGCTGGAAACGCCTGCTGTAGCAATACTTGTAGAGCCGGAACCCCAAGTACCACCAGGAACGCTGTTGGTAAGTGAAGTAGTTGCTGCCTGACAAACTGCATGAGGACCACCAAACGGCGCCGGTGACTGAAGTACAGTAATAGAAGCAGTTGATACCGGATTGCTGACACAACCTGAAGTTGAAGTAACCGTAACACTGTAAGAACCAGTGCCTGCGGTACTTGTTGGTGTGTAAGAAGTATTATTTACTGAAGTTGTTGCAGTATATCCTGCAGGGCCACTCCAGCTGTAAGATACTATAGAACCTGTAGTGCTGCCAGCCGTAAAGTTGAGTGCACTATTGGCGCAGATCGTAGTTACAGAAGGTGTTATAGAAGACACTGTAGGTTTGCCATAAACACCCACTACCCTTGTACGGATACAACCACCCGGTACAGTATAAGTAATAGTAGATGCACCAGCTGCAACACCTGTAACCACACCGGAAGCTGATACGGTAGCTACTGCTGTATTACTTGAAGACCAGGTGCCTCCGGATGTAGCATTTGAAAGTGTAGTAGTACCCGGGAAACAAACATAGTTTGTTCCTGTGATAGCAGGAGGAGCAGAACAAGGAGAGTTGATCACAACTTTATAATCCCTTGTCTCACCATATGTAGTACCTGAAGTAATACATGATGGTATACCAGGGTAAGGCACACCACCACAGCATCCTGAATAGTTACCTACTATCCTCATTCTGTGAGTTCCTGCATTAGCAGTAGACGGGATAGTAAGCGTCATGTTGTTGGCTCCTGTAGTAGCAGTAGAAGTAACAAGACCACCGCCTATAACTTCACCAGGAGAAGTAAACACGCCATTATCGTTAAAGTCTATCCAAATCTGAACAGAGTAGTTGTTTGCATAAGAGTTACCACCTATTGATGCTGTATAGGTACTACCCGGAGCCAGTGTAACAGACATAGTAGCATATCTGTCGGTATAGTTACCTGCAGTTAGACCACAAGATGTTGAAGGATCTGTAATAGCTGTACTAGATATACCGGTAAGAGCAGCAATACTGGTTGGCATTGCAAGACCGGCACATGATGTACCATAAGATGGTGCACAGTAGGTAGGCGCTACATAAGTAATAGTTGTGTTGGTAGATGTTGCTGTGCCAAAAGAAGAACAGGTAACATTACACTGGTAATATGTAGTAGCAGTAAGTCCACTGAAAACATAAGATGCAGCAGTTGCACCACTTATATCAGTGAAAGAACCTGCAAGACCTGTTGGTGAAGAGCGCCACTGATAAGTGAGACTACCAGATGTGCTGGTACCAGACAAGCTGAGTGTAAATACAGTAGATGCACCACCACTTGTTGGGAGTGCAGAGGAAGTACCTGCGGTAGGTATAGCCGCACATGCGTTAGCACCGGTACCTGTAACAGGAATATTTAATGAAGTTGCTCCACCACCTGAAACCACAATGTTGCCACCGGCTGCACCAAGTACAGTAGGTACAAAACGTACAAACACAGTAGCCGGAGTAAGCGTATTGGTAGTGAATGGGAAAGAAAGAGTAGAGAACCAAAGTGTACCTTCTATAGAAAGTTCGTAACCTGCAGGAGCCGTTACAGTAACGTTGCCAGGGAAACCATTAAGATAGTTTCCTGTAAGTACAAATGACTGTTCAACTGATGGAGTACTAACAGTAACACCACCGAAAGCCAATGAAGATGGCGTTGCACCCAGTGTTGGAACAAGAGGAGTAAGAATAGCTATACCATCACCTGTACGATAATCTGAAGTTGTAGTAGCACCGGATACACCTGTACCACCGAAATATGACGAGCCGCCGCCGCCGCCGCCATACTGACCTGCGCCGCCACCATAGAAGCCGCCGCCACCGCCGCCGCAATATGTTGTAGCAGTAGTGCTGGCACCAAAGCCAAGACCACCTGCAGGTGCTCCATAACTGGTAGCACCCGTACCACCAGCTGTTTGAGTACCGCCGGAACCACAAAGCGTAGCACTAACAGTACCACACTGAGCACCGGTACCACCAGTGAGACCACCACCCGCACCGCCGTATTCTGCAGCAGAGCCACAGTTAAAGCCTGCACCGCCACCACCGCCGGCAACTATAACACGGTTTGCAAGTGCAGTACCCGCAACCCTTACGTCGCTGGAACCACCACCGCCACCACCGTAGCCATATCCATTACCTCCCTGTGCGCCACCTGCAGCACCATTTACACCACCTGTTTTCACAGTTGCAGAAGCATTTCCTGCTGTACCAACACCACCTACATATACATTTAGTATCTGTCCGGGTGTAACAGCGAGTGCTGCCTGAACCCTTCCGCCCTTACCACCTACAGAACCTGTAGATGTTCCTCCACCTTGTGCACCGGCAATATCAACACCAAGTGTTGTACAGCCTGCAGGTACCGTGTAGGAATAAGTACCAGGTGTAGAATAAGTTGTTACCTGCGCCCAGGCTCTCGGGGAGAGCATTGCACTGCATAACAGCAAAAGGGCAATGTAAATCTTTCTCATACGCTTAAATTTAAAAAAAAGGATTTTCGGATTATTGTAATTACGCTTGTTTAATGGCTTTATTATTGATATTACTGATAATTAAACACCTGTAAACAACAAAAAGAGAGATGCAAGAGCATAACTTTTGCACCAATACTTAATATTGTCGGTTATAAACTTAAATATCTTTTTTGAAATACTGCAATTTTTTTAAAGAAAATTTATGATTTTGATCAATTTTTCCCTTCCGAGTATGGAAAATCATTACATCAAAGGCAATATTCAGGCGAAAATGAACTGAAAAAGAGATAACAATGCAAATATTGCTACTTTAAATTAATACTTAACATGTGTTGTTTTTATAAAGGTTACGAACTATCCAAGAAAGCAAGGTATGTGTTAAAAAAAACTCTCGAAGCAATGATCGGCTTAGAATCATACTAACATTTAAACTACAGACTTTCAACAAAACAAAATAAACTCGTACAGGAAAAATTAACAGCAAAAAAATATGCAAGATTGACTAAAGGAAATATCAGGTACACCCCACTTCTAAAGGACCATCAGTACAAATGAAAACAACTTCCGTAATATCATTCAATTATCATTCCAGACTCATTAAAACCTAAAAAAAGCAAGTCAGTATTTTACTTTACTTATATTTACAGATTAGCATACGCGTTATAAACAGATAATGAGCACTATACTCAATATACTGTTGACATGCATCTCAAATAAAATAAAACAGCTTACGTATAAAACAATAATGATGAAAAAACTACTTCCTTTCCTTCTGTTACTGGCGTGCGCAGGAACAGCAGCGGCGCAAACCGTTTCCTTCAGCCTGCCGGTAGTTCCTTGTAACAATGATGGGGTTCTTACCGCCAGTGTTGCCGGCCTCACTCCCCCACTCACTGTAACTTGGCGAACCTATGGAACCACTGGTGCTACAATTGTGCATACCATTACCGGAACATCAGATGCCCTTACCTCATACAGTGGAGGACCTGTAGATATTATGGTTACAGACGGAAGTGGATATGCGATCAACAGTTATTCCGGTTCATCACCATTTACTTATACGCTCAGCACCACTCCGGCCATTTGTCCTGCACCAGGTAGTATTGCTGCTGCTGTTTCAGGTGGCAGTGCACCATACACCTACAAGTGGTTCAATAAAAGCACAGGATCGATAGTGGCTACTGGAAATCCGGCAGCTCTTGTTGCAGGCAACTATGGTGTTATCATCACAGATGCGGCAGGATGCACCTACGGATCCAGAGTGCAACAGGATTCAATGCTTATCAACTATGTATCATACACAGCTTCTGTAACTGCTACATCGGCAAACTGCACCAATGGCACAGCAACTGTAAGTTCTGTAGGAGCTACAGCGGTTCTGCCACTTAGTTACATTTGGTCTAATGGTGGTATTACCTCCACAATATCAGGCCTTACCAGAGGCACCTATAATGTAGAAATTACTGACGCTGTTGGCTGTAAAGCAATAAGAGATACCTTCTCGGGTGCTACGCTGCTAAATGTATTTGTAGACCAGACAACCATCATCAATATTCCTGGCACTACCACACCCGCAACCTGTATTTCGCTCGATGGTGCTGTAGGGTTGTTTGTAACAGGTGGCACGGCTCCATACACCTACTCCTGGAGCAATGGTGCTGTAACATCTGCTATCACCGGACTGGGCGCTGGTAGCTACAATGTTTCTGTAACAGATGCTAATGGTTGCAGTGGCGAGAATTCGTTTTATGTGAGCACTGCTACACCTGTTACTGTTACTTCATCAAGCTCACCAAGTTTGTGTACAAGCCCTACTGGTAATGCAAGTATTATTGCTACCGGTGGCACCGCACCTTACTCTTATCTGTGGTATTCTACACCCGCACATACTTCTGCAACAGCTACAGGACTTGCTGCAGGCAACTATAGCTTTAAAGTTACAGATGCTGTAGGTTGCGAACGCACTGGCGTTGTAAATGTACCTCCGGTCAATATCATCAGCAATACATTCACTTCTACGAGTCCTTTGTGCACACTGCCAAACGGCAGTGTAGCTGCGGCACCAACTGGTGGCGCTACACCATACACTTATCTCTGGAACACAGGAGCAACTACTGCTGGTGTGAGCAGCGTAACTGCAGGCTTTTACAATGTGCGTATCACAGATGCAATGGGTTGCAGCATTACAAAAGCATTCAATCTGGAAGCCTACTCACCGATGGGTGCAGGTATATCTGCTGTTGATGCTACCTGCCTTTTTGCAAATGACGGAACCCTTACTGCTACTGCATTTGGCGGCACTGCTCCCTATACTTACAGCTGGAGCAATGGCGCAACCACTGCTACTGTAACATCACTTGCTACCGGCAACTACTGGTTGAACGTAAGCGATGCAGCCGGATGTACTGCAAGGGAATTTGCACATCTGAATTATGATGCAACAGCTACGAGCTGCTACTGCACAATTGAAGGTACGATCTACGCAGACACTAATGCGAATTGCATGATGGAGAGCGGCGAAAATGGCATTCCACATGTACAGGTATACTGCTCAGGAATCGGTTATACATACACCGATGCTGCAGGTCACTATTCGTTTGTAGTTCCTTCGGGCACCTACACTATAACAGAAACAATACTACCATTCTATCCTTTGTCATCATGTCAGCTAAACAACATAACTGTGACTGCAGCAGCAGCTACAGGATGTATACACAACATAGATTTCGCAAACGCAGTGATACCTGTGCATAACCTGCGCATAAGCGCCGCTACGCTCATTCCACCTGTACCGGGCAATATCAGCAAACAACAACTTGTAGTGATCAATGAAGGCACACTGACGGAAGATTCAGTATTCACTTCCATGAAACCAGACGGACAATTATTCGCTCCTACATTTGCTCCGTCAGGAATATTTACCGGCACTCCTTACTGGTATACAACAGCTGCATTCCCGACACTTGCTCCGGGTGAAAAACAAACATTCGTAATGAACTACAATGTACCTGCAAACATACCTCTGGCTACCAATGTTACCTTCCGCGACACTACTGCCTACAATGCAGCAACCAGTGCATGGCTTGCCGACTATACGCCTGCAAACAATGTATGTAAACACAACACTACAGTTGTTGGATCTTATGATCCAAACTTCAAAGAAGTAACACCTAAAGGTGTAGGCGCAAACGGCATCATCAGCTCACTGGATACTGTATTGGAATACTCGGTACACTTCCAGAATACAGGTACCTGGTATGCTCAGAATATTGTTGTTTTGGACACGCTGGATAGCGACCTGGATTGGACAACGCTGCATCCTGTATACGAGTCTGCCCCATGCAAAGTATCCCTCTATCAGGCGGGCACTTTGAAGGTTGCCAAATTCACTTTCAACAACATCAATCTACCCCCGCAAATATTCGATGACCTGCGTAGCAATGGCATGTTCACCTATACTGTAAAAACCAATCCTGGTCTTGCAATAGGTACACAGTTCAGGAACAGCGCTTCAATCTATTTCGACTATAACGCACCTGTACTTACAAACACAACTGTAAACACAATAGGCAGCAACGGCCCGATAATGGTGAACAATACTGCAACTGCTAAAACTGCTTCATTCACAGTATATCCAAACCCTGCAAACAGTTTGTTCTATGCAGTGCTTTGGAGCGAACACAACAGTGCAGCTGAAATGAATATAACAGATGTGACCGGCAAAACGCTCATCAGCAAAACAATGAATCTGCAGGCCGGCACACAAACAATAGCTACCAACATCGATCAACTGGCTTCTGGTGTATATTTTGTTAGTGTAAACAACAACGGAATACTACAGACACAGAAACTGGTTGTGATACGCTAATTCAAACAAACAGTTTACTTCATAAAGGCGCCTTCTCCGGAGGGCGCTTTTTTTTTGCTAAAAACAGCAAACCCTCCCTTGTTATCATGCAAAATAAAAATGGTACTTTTACGTTATATAGTATAACCCATGAGATCAAAGGTGTTTTCCCTGCTATTTTTTCTGATTGCTGTTACTTGCAGCAAAAGATCTGTTGCCGGACATATCATCCGCAAACAGACTGAAACTACTGCAGTAACAGCAGCTGTTTCCAACCTTCAAAACACAAAAAACACCAATCAGTCTGAAAACCTGATATCCACTATAAAGTACCTGACCAAAGCAGATGCTGCTAAAACCAGCTACTCACCCGGCGATAGTGGCTGGGCAGGAATAGTAGCCTTGTGCTGCGGTGTACTCGGTTGTTTCTTGGGCTGGCCAGCAATACTTGCGATCATTTTCGGGGCAATAGGAATGGGGCGTAATAAACGATATAAAGGTTTGGCTATTACAGGTTTTGTATTGGGTTTAGTAATAACTGTATTCCTGCTCGCTGCGCTGCTGTTTGCCTTTGCAATTTTTGGCATGCTGCTCTGATAACTTTCATTCAATTACTTCTAAAGACATTTTCTATGAAACTAAAAAAGTATCTCCTCGGTCTCATTTTCGCATCATTGCTATGCAGCGGCAATACCTATGCAGGGCATATAATTCGCAAAACAAATCCACTTCAGGAACATCTTGCTACTAAAATGGATAAAAGCGAAGTGCAGCTCTACACCAACAACAGTGCAGCAGATAATACTGCCGACACAAAGTCAGCAAAAAGCCGGGAGGGAGATAACAATAATCACAAAAAAGATACCAGTGGCTGGGAAGGCATAGTAGCAATTAGCTTAGGCATATTAGGTTTATTCACTTTCGGGCTCACTTCCATACCCGCCATCATATTTGGGGCTATAGGTCTGGGCAAGGGCAAACAACACAGAGGCATGTCTATGGCAGGCATGATACTTGGCATTGTTACAGTATTCCTGGTGGTAGGTATGGCTGTTCTTATTTCCTCATTTTATTTATAAGTCGATACGCGAACTATTACAGCACTATCTGTTGTAAGAGTTCGCTCTTTTCAGGGTAGTCTGTATTGTAATGCAGCCCCCTGCTTTCCTTTCTGAACTGCGCTCCCTTTATGATCATGTAGCCTATAGTGATGAGATTGCGCAACTCGCACAACTGTGGCGATAGTGTTGCTGTCTTATATAGTTCTTCCGTTTCTCCATGCAGCAGATCTATGCGGTTCATGGCTCGCTGCAGGCGTATGTCGTTGCGAACAATACCTACATAATCACTCATTATCAGCTGCACTTCCTTCAAACTCTGCGTTATCAATATCATCTCCCTCGGGTCGTTGGTACCCGATGCATTCCAGTCAGGTACACTATCGTTGAAAGCAATGTTATCTATTTGCGCTGCCATATCTTCAGCGCATCGGTGCGCAAACACCAGTGCCTCCAGCAGCGAGTTGGAAGCCAGCCTGTTGGCTCCATGCAGACCTGTACTTGCGCACTCTCCGCAGGCATACAGATTGCGTATAGATGACCGTCCGTGATCGTCTGTTTTTATGCCGCCGCAGCAGTAGTGAGCAGCAGGTGCTACAGGGATCATTTGCTGTGCTACATCAATACCTATACTTAGACATTTAGCATGAATATTGGGAAAATGAGCCTTAAACTTGTCCTGATCCATGTGCCTGCAATCGAGGTAAACATATTCAGTTCCGGTTCGCTTCATTTCACTATCTATAGCTCTCGCTACCACATCGCGCGGAGCAAGGTCTGCACGCGCATCGTAGGACGGCATAAAGGCTACACCGTCTTTATTGCGTAGTATTCCTCCATCGCCACGCACAGCCTCTGTAATAAGGAATGAAGGGCTTACACCAGCCTCGTATAATGCGGTAGGATGGAACTGTATGAATTCCATATTCTCTATCCTTCCCTTTGCCCTGTATACCATAGCAATACCATCGCCTGTAGCAATTTTCGGGTTGGTAGTAGTGCGATATACCTGCCCTACCCCACCCGATGCCATAAGGGTACATCTTGCCAGTATCTTCTCTACTTTATTTTCTTCCAGATTCAGTACATACACGCCATAACAGGTTATATCAGGTGTAGACTTTGTGACCAGATAACCCAGGTGATGCTGTGTGATGATATCTACTACAAACCAATGATTATGTATGCTGATGTTAGGGTACTGTTTGCATTCTTCAACCAGTGCCCGCTCTATCTCGAACCCGGTAATGTCTTTATGATGCAATATCCTGTTTTCAGAGTGACCGCCTTCCTTACCGCGCATGTAGTCTCCCTGCGTATTCTTATCGAACTGAGCTCCCCATTCAATTATCTCATTCACCCGCTTCGGCCCATCTTTTACAACAATATCCACCACATGTTTGTTGCACAATCCATCACCGGCAATAAGTGTATCTTCTATATGCTTGTTGTAACTGTCTTTTACCAGATCATTCACCACAGCAATACCACCCTGTGCATACTTGGTGTTGGTCTCATCAGTATTGGCCTTGGTGATAATAGTGATGCGCCTTTCCGGAAAACGTTTTGCGGTCTTAACGGCAAATGTGAGCCCGGCTATTCCGGAACCTATTATGAGAAAGTCTGTGCGTAACATCGGGTATTATTGAGGAATAACAAATGTAGGAAAGAGATAGTGCAATACACTAAACCTGCACAGATATACAAGAGTATACCTGAAACCGGCTAATAATGCTGCCTTTGCACATAAATATCAATATGCGGCAATAACTCGCAGACATCCGCTATAAGCACTGGCAGAAATACATATGGAATACACTCAAAATGACAATACACCGCATTACGATAACTTAATACTGTATACTGACGCAAATCATACTTTCGATGTAAAGATTATTATTATGTTTGTTTTGAAAAACAATGAAAAGCCGAAAGCAAAACAATTATCTGAACTATAGTGCACAATAAATAGAGTAAAAGTTCAAATTGGTTTACTTTTGAAATGATAAAAGCTACAACCTGTATCCCTCCTACAGATTACCTTTTAGAAAACTACAAAAATGAAAATAACATTTATTTCGCAGGCATCGATCAAGGTAAAAACCTCCGACTGTACCATCCTCACAGATCCATGGTACATGAGCACTGCATTCAACGATGCATGGAAACTACTGCCGGAACCGGTATGGAACAACAACATGCTCGATGAAATAGATTACCTCTGGATATCTCACGAGCATCCCGATCACTTTCACATACCTACACTCAAGTCTTTCCCTCAGTCTTTCAAAGACCGGGTGACACTTCTTTTTCAAAAGAACAATTCTGATAAACTACCCAATGCACTGAGCAAGCTGGGCTTTAAGAACATAAAACTGCTGGATAACCGCAAGATCTATAAGATAACCGAAAAGACCAGCGTATATGTATCTCAGATAGGCCAGATGGACTCTTCGCTGGCTGTTATGAACGAGGGCACTACCATACTGAACCTTAATGACTGTGAGGCCAATAGTATTGATTGCCGCAACTTCAAAAAAGACCTCGGAAAGATAGACATAGTGCTGAACCAGTTCTCTATGGCCGGCTACAATGGCTTTTATGACTATGAGCAGCATCTGCCCCAAACAGCACAGACCATACTGAACAATATGGTAGAGAATCACCGCGATCTGGATGCAAAATATTCTATTCCTTTTGCCAGCAATCTCTACTTCTGCACAGAAGACAATAAGTATATGAACAGCTTTGGCAATACTCCTACCAAGGCATATGAATACTTCCGCAAGGAGAACCTCAAAATGATTGTATTGTACGCAAATGAAACACTGGATACCGACCATCCGGAAGCGCACAATAACGAGGCTTCTATGGCCCTCTACAACGATCTGTATGCAAATGGCAAGCTTGCTATTGACAAACCACCGGTGATATCGCTGGATAAGATAAAAGAAGCTGTAAAAAAACGCTCCGATCAGCTGAAGACCAAATTCCCCGGCTGGATCATGAAAAAATTGCAGGAGGTAAACATCAGCATACCCGACCTGAACATAACTGTGACACTGAGCCTGTATACCGGCATAGTGCAGGAAGCCGCTCCCGGTGTCGACTTCGATCTGGTAGTTTATTCTCAGCCCTTGTTCTTTGCATTCGATACCCCATGGGGGGTACAGACAATGGGTGTAGGTGCACGCTTCAGAATTAAGAGCAAACACCACATCTGGAAATGGTACAGGATCATAACCTCACTGAATAATGCCGAGATGTACCTCAAATTCAGGTATCTGCTCACCAAAGACAATATCAATTTTGTACGTGCACGCATGAAGGGTGGACTCAATCAGCTGGTATACCAACTGAAAAGAATGGACGCTTAGTACGATACTATCAAATACTGACTTCAAAAAATACTCCTCCGCCGGGGAGTATTTTTTTGCCTGACAACCAAACAGATTGAATTAATATAAATGCACCTTAGTCTGATTGTATTCATCCCCAACTAAAATAGAGACAGAAATTGACTGGAAAACGAAAGTTCTAAAACTTTGTGAATTTTGGATCTATGATCTCAAATTTTAGACTCATCATTGATTTTATGATTTATTTTTGATTTCACAAACCAACTAGTACATTTAGATGTTGCGTCTTGTAAGGCGAAACAAACAAATCTCTGAAAATATGAAGCGATTATCACTCATTGCCACACTGTTACTGTCTGCGGTATCAACACAGCTATTTGCCCGCGAAGGCTACCACATTGTTCTTAAAATGCCGGGAGTTAAAGACTCTATGGTATTTCTGGCTCACTATTATGGCAAGAACAGGCCTACTATCTTCAAAACAGACTCTGCCCGTTTCGACAAAAATGGCACTGCTATTTTCAACAGCACCAGCTCAGAATTTACCGGCGGTATCTACATACTTTATCTCTCCGATCTGCAGACCAATTTCGAGGTATTGCTGAACAAAGGAGAAGACATAACAATCATTGCTCCCAAGGACGAAATACCTGATGGAATTCAGTTCAAGAACTCTGCAGAGAACACCCGTTTCAGCGAGTATGTAAAATACCTGAAGGACTATAGCGGCAACGAAGAGAAACTGAAAAAAGAACTAGAAAAAGCACGCACCACATCAGACACTGCTGCTGTGCGCAAAAAGGCAGTTGCTGCTTCTAAGGAACTCAACAAGTATCGCCGCGACTATGTAAGGAACTATCCCGGCACTTTGCTTTCATCTATATTCAACGCAATAGAAACACCACAGATACCTGAAGGAGACCACTTCCTGGAAGATGGTAAAACAAAGGATTCTACTTTCAACTATCGTTACTACAAATCTCATTTCTGGGATGGTTTCGATTTCCGCGACGACCGTCTTATCTACACACCTATCTATGACGCCCGTCTGGAAGAATACTTCAGCAAGCTGGTACTGCCATGGACCGATAGTGTAGAAAAAGAAGCAGATCTGCTGCTGAAGAAAACAAAAGGCACTAAAGACATGTTCCACTACACACTGTGGTGGATAACCCGCTATGTAGAGAATAGTAAGGTAATGGGCATGGACGAAGTGTTTGTATACCTCGTAGAGAACTACTACATGAAGGGCGATGCATTCTGGCTGAAAAGCGATGAGCTGAGCAAGTACATTGACCGCGCACAAAAGATAGCTCCAAACGTAATAGGCAACATTGCTCCTGAGCTGAAAATGCCAAACGTTGTAACGCAGAAACAGGAAAATGTACACGCAGTAAAAGCGAAATATACCTGCATAATTTTCTACTCTCCTACCTGCGGTCACTGCCAGCACGAGATGCCATCAATAGACAGTCTGTATAAAGCCGTACTGAAAGACAAAGGTGTGAAAATATTCACCGTAGCAACAGAAGGCGACCAGAAATCTATCATGGAGTTCATCAAGAAATACAACATGGGCGAATGGCTGAACACATGGGATACAGACCATACCAGCGACTACCACAGCAAGTATGATGTGTATAGCACTCCTACCATTTATCTGCTCGATGAGAAAAAGATCATCAAGGGCAAAAGGCTTGACCACAACAACATTGCCGGCCTCATAGATATGATAGAGAAAAAGGCAAAAGACAAAAAAGAGGGTAAGTAAATAATTACTCCGATTACTATAAAAGGGAAAGCCACGCAATGCGTGGCTTTCCCTTTTATAACCTATTATTTCTGAAGAAGTTTCTGTGTGTTTTGCAATCAATACACATCGGTTGATGATCAATAAACAATGCGCTGCAATAAAGAAAAAACAAGACTAAGAACAACTGGTTTTCTGGTGCTTATCCGGCATTAATTACTCTTCGCAGCCTGTTCCATCTTCAGCAATTTACTGTTGCGGGAACCATAGAAGAAATATACGAGTAAGCCAGCTATAAGCCACACCAGAAAACGCTCCCAGTTGGATACACCCGACTCTGATAAGAGGTAGGCGCAGCAGAGAAAACCAAGCACAGGAATAAGCGAATAACTACGTAAGAATGAGAATACCGCTGTAATAAGGAATACCAGACTGAATGACCAGAAAGGCACCTTTGCACTCACCGATTTCCAGGTCACTAAACCATCTTTGCCAGCGGCAGAAAAGGCAGCAGCAAATCCTCCCGGATAGTACTTACCCATCAACAAAACAGCCACCAACAACATACCCGGCACTATCCATTTTGCATTTACATAGGGCGTTTTGAATTTACTCTCCAATCTGTGCGGATCGTGTTGCAGCTTGATGATGCCACCACACACCAGCACAAAGGCAAACAGTGTGCCCACACTGGTAAGATCTACCACTACCGTGAGGTTCATGAACAAGGCAGGTACACCCACTACCAGCCCGGTGAGAATGGTAGAGAAAGAGGGTGTTTTGTACTTAGGGTGCATCTTTGCAAATACAGGAGGCAGCAGGCCATCGCGGCTCATACTCATCCATATACGGGGCTGCCCCAGCTGAAACACAAGCAACACACTGGCAGTAGCTATTACCGCACTCACCGAAATGATACCTGCAATCCAGTTGGCCCACTTACTGTTCATTGTGCTGAATACATAGGCCAGCGGGTCACCCACATTCAGATTGGTGTAACTGGTCATACCCGTAAGCACCAGCGCCACTAGTACATAGATGATTGTGCAGATGATGAGCGAATTGAACATAGCCTTGGGCAGATCGCGCTGGGGATCGCGGCATTCCTCGGCTGTAGTTGAAATGGCATCGAAACCAATATAAGAGAAGAACACTGCAGATGTACCTGCCAGTACCCCACCTATACCCTTGGGCAGGAATGGGGTCCAGTTGTCGGTATTTACATAAAAGCAGCCTGCCACCATTACCAGTATTATGATAGCGATCTTCAGTATCACCATGATGTTGGTGGTGCGCTGAGACTCCCTTATGCCTATGTATATGATCCAGGTGATGATTCCGGTGATAAGAAATGCCGGTATGTTGCAGATGAACTTCACTCCTGCTAGTATCGGAGCATTGTTCCATGCAAGTTTTGCAGCCTCAGTAAGCCCATCTCTGGCTGTCCAGTAGTCTGTGGCAAGGTATTCGGGTATATGCAGTTGTAAGCTCCCTATCTTAATGCTATTGACCAGTGACGTAAAGTAACTGCTCCACGATATGGCTACGGCAATGTTGCCTATGGCATATTCCATCAGCAGGTCCCACCCTATTATCCAGGCTATGAGCTCACCAAAAGCTACATAGGAATAGGTATAGGCGCTGCCCGATACCGGCACCATGCTGGCAAACTCGGCATAACAAATGGCCGAGAACCCACACGCCACAGACACGAACAGGAACAGCAGTATGATACCCGGCCCGCCATCGAAGCTGGCCTTGCCTATAGTAGAAAAGATACCTGCCCCTACAATAGCGGCAATACCCATAAAAGTAAGATCGCGCACACCCAACACCTTGTGCATGCCCGATGCGTGCCCGTCGGTAAGGCCGGCATCCACTTCCTTCCTGATCTGCTTCAGCGTCTTTTTCCGAAAAATACCTTCACTCATGATAAAACCAAAAGTAATATAGTAAGCCTGATTTTTGTTCTTTTTTAATGCCCACCGGGAAAACTCCCCCTCTCCGAGTTAGTGATCTGTATAGCTCCAAAACAACACAGGCCCTATGCAGGGCCTGTGATACGATCTTATTTTTGTTGCGGAGCGGGTGGCGGTTGTGCCCCCTGTGGTTGCTGCGCCGCTGCCTGTGCCTGCATTTGTTGCGCACTTAGCGCCTGCACCGCCGTATTGATGCTCTGCTGTGCCAGTATATACTTAGGCTCCATCTTCATAACCGTTTGCCAGATACCTATAGCCTCCTGTGCACGGCCTGCCAGATAGAAACACACCCCAAGATTGTAATACACCTCATACAGCTTAGGATAGTTAGGATACAATGCCATAGCCTTGTCATAATTCACCTTTGCACTATCAGGCATATCCAGCTTCAGATAAGCCACACCACGGTTCATATAGCCCGATACGAATGTAGGATGTATCTCCAGTGTCTTATTGTAATAACCCACACCTATACGCAGCAGCGCATGCTTTTTGGCTGTATCTGGTTCTGCTTCAGATTTATTCACGTAAGACGAAGCCACATTGGCATTTACTAATACGCTGTTGGGCGCATTCTCTATATCGTGCGCAAACAGTATCTCGTCATTTTTCCAATCGGCATTACGCTCTATGGTCTTGAAACCACATAGACCCACAATTACCAGCATCAGCCCTGCAAGTGCGGCCATGCCAGTTGCAGCAGGTTGTATCTTCTCCATGCCTTTGTACAGTAAATAAGCCACAGCAATAGAGAAACCAACAGAAGAATGGAAAATAAGACGTTCGCCCATGGTACCACCAATATTGAAGATGATGTTACATACCAGCAACAGATTGAGCAGGTAGAACGCTATTGCAAACGCCATGACACTGCGCTTTTTGAAATAAAAGAACAGATACCTGAACAGGAAACCATGGAATATCAATGATACCCATACAGACCAATGAGAGAAGGTCTTGTAAGGTATAGTGTTATAAGAATAATCTGAGCTGAGCGGATGCGGCCACAGCAACAACTTCATGTAGTTGAGGCTGGTAGATATTTTGGTAGCCAGCTTCTGCGTATCATCTGCATTAGCATAAGGGTTGTTCAGAATATCATTGTCTGATGCGGCATTCATAGGTGCCACAATTGCTTTACGCATCAGCAGGTATAATCCTATCACTATGAAGTATGGAATTGCTGCCTTGATGCTCTTGCTGATGTCGTAACCATTGAAAATATAAAAAGCCAGTGGCAGCAACACGATCATAGATACCGCATATTCTTTGGCAAGAAATGCAAGGAACAGGAACACCATACCGAAATAGAGGTATTTTTTATTCTTATTATCCTCATACCTGAAAGCATTGATGAATGTTGCCGATAGCAGTAACAAAGACATGATCTCATCTCGGCTTTTCACGTTGGCTACCACCTCGGTATGTATCGGGTGAACGGTGAACAGCACTGCTGCAATGAGCGCCATAATATAATTGTCTCTGAACACCACAAAACGCAGGAAGTACAGGAAGGTAACCACACATGCCATATACCACAGCACGTTCATAACGTGGCGGGTATGCATATTGCTTAGAAACTTCTGTTCTGCCTTCGATTTCATTTCGTAGCTCATGCCATGTTCCAGCACACTGTCTACCTGCTCTTTAGGCACAGCGCCAAAGAACTGCTGCTCTACGGCAAAGGTGAGTATCGATAATGGCCTGTAACGACCACCTGACAACTGGTTGGAAGAGTTGAACTGGCGGTAATAACTATCAAATGCGTCCTTGGTAAGGATGTCGGGTATACCGGCAAACCCTTCATGAACGTATTCGTTCTTTACAATTACAATAGTATCGTCCAGTGCATACTCGTGCTGAAACGTGTTGCAATAAAAGGCAAATGCCAGTAAAGCCACAATGATAGCCTGATTCTTGAACTCGTAGAGCCATGCGGGTATCAGCGGGTCTTTCGAGGATTCCGGCCTCGCAGCTGCAGCAACCTGCTTTTCAGGTACCGGCTGCGCCGGGCGCTTGTTGGGAGTGGGGGTGATCGTCTTTTTTGCCATTATGAGATAGTAATAGCCAAATGTAATTATTTATCCTTTTGTGTCATAGCCGCATTTCAAAAAATGGGCACTATGCAGCAAAACAATAATTAATTTCCGGCAAAACAATTAATAAATTTCACTAATCAGCTATTTCAGTGCTTTTTCTCCAGTAGGGGTAAGCCTGTTTCCTTTGCAACAGCAGCTGCCAACAATTTCCCCTCATCGCTGAAAGGCCAGTAAAAAAGTGTGCTGATGTTATGGTCTTTCCTGATACTTTTTATCGCATCCATACACACCTGCTTCGCCAGCCCTTTCTTCCTGAACTCCGGCAGCACGCTGGCAGAGCAGAGGTACAGCACATCGTAGCTGCTACCTGCAGCTGTGTTTTGCAACAACTCCTTCTCCGTAATAGTGCCTTCCAGAAACAGATCCATTATCCGGCGGGTAGTTGGTACCAGCAATATCCAAACTACAGGACCGTCTTCATTGGCCAGTTCAGAAAGGGTATCCGGATGTATCGCCTCCAGTATTTCCATTTCCTTTTCAGATACACTTATCTGATCGGGGTCGTTACGGGTATCAAAAGCCTCCCCTACTACCTCCAGCATTCGCTCAAAATTGTTACCCATAGCTTACAGTTCGGCTTTATTAGTTCAGTTGCAGTCAATTCACTCCAACATTACCACAAATGTACCCTCAGGCTATCTGCCAGATACATTTTGTCTCCGGGTTTTATGTTGAATGCTTCGTAGAACTCAGGCACATTGGGGAATGGTCCGTTCACCCTGTACTTTGCAGGAGAGTGCACATCTGTCAGCAATCTGTCGGCAAGTGTTTCGGGGCGTTGCACCATCAGCCAGCCCAGGGAGTAGCCCAGGAAGAAGCGCTGCAGTTGTGTATACCCTGCTATCTTCTCACCCTTCTTGTATGCTTCAGTCTGCTTGAAGGCGTCGAGCCCTATCAGTATACCGCCAAGATCTGCCAGATTCTCACCCAGTGTTGCCTTACCATTGATGTGTATGGTATCAATAGGCACCATTTTATTGAACTGACGGACCAGCACATCTGCACGCTTATTGAACTGCATAGTATCTGAAGCGGCCCACCACATGCACAGATTACCTTTTTCATCAAACTGGCGACCCTGATCGTCAAAACCATGTGTTATCTCATGCCCTACTGTAGATGCGGCCATATATCCATATACCAAAGCATCATCCAGTTCTTCGTCTTTATAGCCGGGCACGCTCATCATGGTTGCCGGCAGTACTATCTCATTGTTCGACTCGTTGTAATAGGCATTGTAGGTCTGTGGGGTCATATCCCATTCATTACGGTCTACCGGCTTGCCCAGTTTATCCATATTGTATTTCTTCCACCATTCTGCAGACCTCATCATGTTCAGTACATATGGACCTCTGTCTATCTTCAGCGAAGAGAAGTCTTTCCATTTGTCCGGATAGCCCACCTTCTTCCTTATTGCCATCAATTTGTTGATCGCCTTTTGCTTGGTGCTGTCGCTCATCCAGTCCAGCTTTTCTATACGGATCTTGTAGGCAGTGCGCACATTCTCCACGATCTGCTCATAACGGGCTTTTGCCTTGGTGCTGAAGTACTCTTTCACAAACAACTGCCCCAGTGCCTCTCCTATTACACCCTGCTCTGCTTCCAGCATTTTGCGGCTGCGTTCTTTCTGCTCCTGTGCACCTCTCAGCGCTTTAGAGTAAAACTCGAAATCAGCAGCTACAAATGCCTTGTTCAGGCATTCGCCATAGGTTACCAGCAAATGAAAAACCATATAGTCTTTCAGCGTTTGCATGTCAGCACTTGCTACCACTTTGTCCAGTGCTTTGTAGAATTCAGGCTGTCCCACTATCACACTGTCTACCTGCTTCACACCCAGCTGAGACAGATACAAAGGCCAGTTGATGGTTGGCGAAATTGACTTCAGATTGGCTATCGCAATCTTGTTATAATTGACATACGGGTCACGCAGATCTTCCAGCTTGCGCGATGCTTTTGCCAGTGTAGTTTCCAGGCTCAGTATATTCCGGGCTTTTACAGCTGCAGCTGCACTATCTGTACCAGAGAGTACAAACAGTTTGGCAATATGAGCAGGATATAGTGCCAGTATCTTTGCAGTGCGTGGAGTAGCATTGAAATAATAATCCCTGTTGGGCAAGCCCAGTCCTCCCTGCTGCATATGATATGCTTCCAGGTCGCTCTTCTTAGGGTCTTGTGCTACTCCTTCAGAGAAGAACACATCTACGCCGTAGCCGTGCATACGCACCGCCTGCGACATAATGTCCTCGCGGGTTTTCAGTGCAGCAATGCGTTCCAGCTCGGGGCGCAATGGTGTTATTCCATTCTTCTCTATTGTATTGGTATCCATGGCGCTGAACCAGAAATCACCTATCAGCTGCCCGGCACCGGTGCGTTCATTCTTGGCAAGGGCATCTGCATTTATCTTCAGCAGGCGCAGCCTCAATTCTTTGTCCACCATTTCACCTATACCATAGGTAACCTCATCTGATGGTATAGGATTGTTTTTGATCCAGCTGCCATTGGCATAGGCAAAGAAATCCTCACCCGGATTCACAGTAGTATCTATGTGCGCGGCAAGTACATCTTCTTTTACGTTACCCTGATCTGCAGACGGGTTTGAGTTGCAGGCTGCCAATAGAGTAGTGGCAGCAATAATACTCATGAACTGTTTGTTCATATGAAAAGTTATTTGAAATGTTATTTTAAGCCGGTAAAAGTAGTGAATATGCCGAAAGACAAGCACATATTGTTGAAGTTCACGCATTTAGGGGTAACCGTAAATTAGCCTATCTGTATGGCAGCACCGTACAGTTTAGCTTGTTTATTCAGCAACAGGTCTATCATCATTTTTACTCTTGCCAGTTTTTCCCGCACCATCACGTCCCAGAAAGAGTCTCCATCCATAGCATTGTATGCAACAGTCTGTACCCGCTTATGATTGGCAATATACAAAGCACGCTGATTGTGGAACTGCTGCGAAATGATGGTAAACCTGTTTTGTCCGAAAACATCTCGGCAGCGCAAAATACTGTCCAGCGTCCGGAACCCGGCATTATCGAGATATATGTGTTTGGCAGGCACACCACGCGCCACCAGATCTTGCATCATCTGTTGAGGTTCATTATAATACTGTGTATTATCACCACTCACAATGATATAGTCTATTTTACCTGCCATATATAACTGCACTGCGGCATCTATACGGTACTGATAATAGGTATTTACAATATTCTTACCCCTGTCCTGATATTTGGCTGTACCTAAAAGCACACCTACTTTGTTTTTAGGAATGGATGCCACGTCATTATATAATTGCGAACGGGTAGCAGTTACCACCTCTCTGTTCACAATTACCACCACTGCTGCCAACAGCAGCAAAAGGGCAAAGACCATATTTCTAATGAAACGGAACGACATACTCCTAACTAAACGTAAAGCTAAAAAGTAACTGCATACTTCAAAAATTTGAACTATATATTTTTACTTCCTGCCCATCATGGATCTTACAGTAACCATTCAAGTAATGTGTTCTGCTATATCTTTGTATCAAACTAATTATATCCTATGTCTGTTCCTTACTTCAAAACCTTGATCAGCAGTAGTTTACTTTCATTGGCAGCATTCTCTTTTTCTGGTTGCAATAACCACCCTGAACAAGAAAACAAAACCGGTAATGCACCTACAGACCCCGCAAAAGCTGAACCTGCATTGACCAATCTACACTGGCTGAACGGTAAATGGCAACAGATCACCAAAGAGGGTATCATTTTCGAGAACTGGCAATTGGAAGCCGATGGCTCTATGACCGGCTCAAGCGGCTTCATAAAAGGCAAAGACACAATGACCGGTGAATCAATTCTATTGGTTCAGAAAGGCAATGATGTGCTTTACATTCCAACGGTAAAGGGGCAAAACAATGACGAACCGATACCGTTCACCCTTTCGGTATCTACTGCCGATAGCTTTGTTTTTGTAAACCCGGGGCACGACTACCCCAACAAGATCGTTTATAAAAAATTCAACGGAGACTCTATGGCAGCAACCATTTCGGGCAAGCCGGGCGGTAAAGAACAATCTGAAATTTTCGCTATGAAACGACTGATGAACTAGGATCAGACTGCTTTGGCCGACATATGCTCATATACCATTTTTGATATATTGCTCATGATCTCAGCCAATTTCTCCGACTGACGTCCTTTTGTCATTATGGTAAGCAGGTATGGTTTGTTGTTGAGGTATATGATACCGCACTCGTGCAGCTCTCTTGTATCTGGTTTACCGGCCTCACCAAACTTGTGTGCTATTTTCAATCCTTTGGGCAATTCTTTGGTTATACCCAGATTGAAATCACTTTCGCACAAAAGAGAAATAGCGAACTCTGACGATGGTATGGTAAGATAACCACCATCGTATAATACACTTATGAATTTGGAATATTCTTTTACAGACAACTGATATTGATTATCGTATATGTTAGGTTTTTTCAACCCGAGATCTGTAAAAACATTCTCAAACATTTTTGCATCCATATACTTATGCAGCAACATAGTTGCATGATTATCTGAATAAACCACCATGTAATATATAAGATCCTTGATCTTGTATTTATTACCGGGTGTAATCACTTTTGAATTAAATGTCTGATTTGGCGGATTGAGATTTACCGTATAGTTCACCTCCTTATCAAGAATAGACATATTGGTCTCAGCCATTTTCAAGAAGGTGATCATGGTTATAACTTTAAAAAGAGAGCCCGGATGATACGTATTCTCAGGATTCACATCCATCCAATCATTAGTGTTGAGGTCTTTCAGATACACAGATGCATGATCCAACTCTCCGGTCGGCTTCACCTGATCTATGAATTCTAAAATACTTGTCTTCAAAGCAATGAAGTTCTGAGATTCACACTTTGGCTCCGCCATGTATACCGGCTGAATATATTTGTAGCCTTCTAAACGAGAAATTGTATACTGGCATTGATCATCAGCAGATTCATTGCTTGTTACTGAAACCTCTTCGGGTTTAGTATCCACATATTTCAGCACGCCTACACTTATCAAACTTCCACAAAAAGCTGCTAATACCAGATAAAGGACGGATATTTTCTTTTTAAACATAAAAGGTGGGCCTGTTTAATTAATTCAAAGTTAAAGATTGTAAGTTAAGAAACAAAAACTTTTATTTTTTATGCCAACTATAAAACAATGATTATTAGCTATTCAGAGTACAAAATTTATTAAAACATCATTTCGCATTTGTTTTTCCTGAAAGTGTATGTAATTCTTCACAAGATGGTAATTTTGCAAATCAAATCTTAAACAGAAGTATGTCGCAAAGTACACTGATCACAATGGATGAATTTACCATCCAGGAAACAAGGAAATTCAAACAAGCTACCGGCGATCTGTCCGCACTACTGCGCGATCTGGGTCTGGCAGGCAAGATCATAAACAATCAGGTTCGCAAAGCCGGGCTAGTGGATATTCTGGGTCAGCATGGCGCTACTAACGTTCAGGGCGAAGAACAAATGAAACTGGATGTATTTGCAAACGAGACACTTATAAATATCCTCAAAAACTGTACAGAATGTGCCGGTATAGCTTCTGAAGAGAACGACGACCACCTTTCTTATGAAGACACTTATTCTCAGAATGCAAAATACGTTGTGCATTTCGATCCGCTGGATGGTTCCTCCAACATCGATGTAAATGCATCAATAGGTACTATTTTCGCCATCTATCGCAGGGTTAGCCCCATTGGTTCCCCATGCACTATAGAAGATTTCCTGCAGCCCGGCCACAAACAGGTTGCCGCAGGTTACATCATTTATGGATCGAGCACCATGTTTGTATACGCTACAAAACTGGGTGTGAATGGTTTCACACTGGAACCATCAATAGGCGAGTTCTGCCTCTCTCACCCCAACATGAAATGTCCGGAAAAAGGAAAGATCTATTCTATCAATCAGGGCAATAGTGTAAAATATGATGAAGGCATGATGTCTTACCTGTCTTATTGTATGGAAAGCAATAAAGAAGAAGGCCGCCCATATTCGCAGCGCTATATAGGCTCTATGGTGGCAGATATGCACCGTACACTCATAAAAGGTGGTATTTTCATCTATCCTGCCGACAAAAGTTCACCAAAAGGCAAACTACGCCTGCAGTACGAATGTAACCCAATGAGCTTCATCATGGAAGCGGCAGGCGGCATGGGCGTAAGCGGCATAGAAAATATTATGAATATAGTTCCTACAGAACTGCACCAGCGTACTCCTATTTTCATTGGTTCAAAGAACATGGTTGAAAAAGCTATGGAATTTGTGAGATCACACGAAACATCAGCTCAGTAATAGCTACGGTAAACTATTTTAACTAACAGGCAACCCAAGGGTTGCCTGTTCTTTTTTGTTTACACTTATATGAGGCATGGTCAACTTTCAGGCACGCTACGGCACCTTATTTCCTTTAACTTTGACCACTCGTAAAACCACAAAATGCTACAATTCGAAAGATTCACTCTGGAAAATGGATTAAAGGTTCTGGTACATATAGATACGGCCACCCCTATGGCTGCTATGAATCTGCTCTATGATGTAGGCGCGCGCGATGAAGCGGACGGAAGAACCGGATTTGCGCATTTGTTCGAGCACCTCATGTTTGGTGGCAGCGTGAATATACCCGAATATGACGAGCCGCTGCAAATGGCAGGTGGCGAGAATAACGCATATACCACCAATGATATCACCAATTACTACATACAGCTGCCGTTGCAAAATCTCGAAACAGCCTTCTGGCTGGAGAGCGACCGCTTACTCTCTCTTGCATTCAGCGAGAAAAGCCTGGATGTGCAGCGCAAGGTAGTATGTGAAGAATTTAAAGAACATTACCTGAACAAGCCCTATGGCGATGCATGGCATCTGCTGCGCAAACTGGCCTATACTACCCACCCCTACAAGTGGCCTACTATAGGCGAGAACCTGGAGCAGATAGAAACTGCTCACCTGGACGAAGTGAAAGCATTTTTCTTCAAACATTACCGCCCACTGAATGCAGTACTCTGTGTAGCGGGGAATGTAACCACACAACAAGTAAAAGAACTGGCCGAAAAATGGTTTGGCAACATACCTTCCGGCGAAAAATATACAAGATCGCTCCCTGCAGAACCCCGACAGGAAGCTGCACGCAGCATGGAAGTTACTGCAGACGTGCCACTTGATTCCCTTTATAAAGCATGGCATATACAGGGCAGGTTGGCACCAAGCTATTATGCTGCAGATCTCATTACAGAGATCATGGGAAGTGGTCAGTCTTCCAGACTATACCACAAACTGGTAAAAGAAAAACAACTCTTCAGCAGCATTAATTGCTACCACACAGGTAGTCTTGACCCGGGATTGCTGGTAATAGAAGGAAAAATAAGAGAAGGCAAAATGCTGGAAGCAGCCAATGAAGCAGTAGAAATGGAACTGGAACATTTACTGGCTGAGGGCGTTTCTGAAAAAGAACTGCAAAAAGCCAAGAACAAAATAGAATCCATGATCGCCTTCGAGGACATGAGCCTGCTGAACCGCGCCAATAACCTTGCTTTCTATGAACTAATAGGCGATGCAGCCCTAATAAACGATGAATGGGATAAGTATAATGCCGTAACCGCCCACTCGCTCAAAACAACAGCACTTGAGATCTTCAGGACAGGCAACTGCAACACCCTTTTCTACAGAAAAAAAGAAACCACAAACCAATAATTGCCCCAACATAAATAACATTTTTACAATGGCTACATTTACCGAAACCGGATTCGACAATCGGGTCACCAGATTGCTGGGCATAAAATACCCGATCATACAGGGCGGAATGATATGGGCAGCCGGTTGGGAACTGGCTGCGGCAGTAAGTAATGCCGGCGGATTGGGCATAATTGGCGCCGGCAGCATGTATCCTGAAGTACTGATAGAACATGTGAAAAAGTGTAAACAGGCTACAGACAAACCTTTTGCAGTGAACCTGCCCCTGCTTTACCCTGCCATAGAAGAACATGTAGCCACCATAATTGAAGAAAAAGTACCTATCGTTTTCACTTCTGCGGGTAACCCAAAAACCTGGACTGCCAAACTGAAATCGCATGGCATTATTGTAGTACATGTAGTATCCAGTGCCAAATTTGCGCTGAAGTGTCAGGATGCAGGCGTAGATGCAGTTGTAGCAGAGGGATTTGAAGCCGGAGGTCACAATGGCCGCGAGGAAACAACCACCCTCTGCCTTATACCTGCAGTAAGAAAAGCGATCAGTATACCACTTATTGCTGCCGGAGGCATTGGATCGGGCAGGGCAATGTATGCAACCATGGTATTGGGTGCAGAGGGCGTACAAATGGGTAGCAGATTTGTGTGCACCCCAGAGGCTACCAGCCATCAGGCCTTCAAAAATGCTATTCTGGCGGCCAATGAAGGAGATACGGCGCTGGCCCTGAAAAAACTGACACCCGTAAGACTTATTAAAAACAAATTCTATAAAGAAGTAGACGCTGCCGAAAATGCAGGCGCAGATGCTGCCGCACTGGGCGAACTACTGGGTAGAGGCAGGGCAAAACTGGGTATGTTTGAAGGAGAAATGAACGAAGGCGAACTGGAGATCGGGCAGGTGAGCAGCACTATTAACGATATCATTCCGGCCGGAGAGGTAGTAGCCCGTGTTTGGGAAGAATTTGTAGCTGCTCAGACAAATCCGTTTATTTATTAAGTATATTCCTTTCTTGTACTAACATATGGTGGGATAAGCTCGTCTTAGAAGCAACTACAAATGTTCGTCCGGACAATAAAATATATTATTTATAATACTTATTTAGTAAACAGTCAGAGGATTAAAATAAATTGACCCTATTGATTTAGTTTGATATATTTGTATACTATTTTTTATTCTACAGCTGGTAATACGTTTATGAAAAGAATTCTCTTTGCTTTGGTTGGCTTATTGTCATTTTCACATGCTTTCGCACAACCTATGCATCTGCTGCCTTCAATGAATCTGCATGCCTGGTACCCCTTCTGCAGTTCTACGGACCTTATTGACCGCACCAATAGTGGGTTTGACCTGCTTTCAACCAGCTTAACAGCCACAACAGACCGTTATGGCACCCCAAACAAAGCATACAGCTTCAATGGTGTGAACAGCGAAATGCACTACACTACCACATTTACCATACCTGCATTCGGCATTGCTGACTTCTCTTACTCTTGCCATATCTATCCTACAGTAACACAAAACTCAATCATACTTTACAACGGCAACCCTGCCGTAAATGGCCTCGGCATTATCATGAACAATGGTATTTTTGGCGGTGGTGCCGGTAATGTTGTTTCAATGCTGTTTGGTGGCATTTCGCAGTCATCCGGCTTCCCTGTAACGCTCAATGCATGGCATCATCTAGTTATGAGAAGAAATGGCAACAGTTACCTGCTCTTTGTAGATGGTGTGCTTGCAGATACATACATTCCACCTACTACACCAGGCTATTCACCTCCTACTACATTCTTTCAGGTGGGTGCAGATTTCACAGGTCTCACCAACTACTACACAGGAAAGATCGATGATATAGCCATTTACGACAGGCAGGTTACCACTTCTGAAGTAACACTGATCCGCGATTTCGATCCGAATATCACTTTCACACTGGGTTCTGATACTGCAATTGCAGGCACATCGCTTACTATCGGTGGCACAACTATAGATACATTTACTTACCCTAACAACATGTTCGACCCTACTTTGGGTTACAAGTATCAGTGGTCTACTGCTATTACCGACACTCAGACCTCCAGTACCATTACATTCCTGCTTACACCGCAACCACCTGTTACCCGCTCTCTTACTATTTCCAGAGCTTATTCATGTCCTGCTCAGGATGCGATCACAGTTACACACGTTATACCTCAGATCTCGCTTGGCCCAGATGTGATCTTCTGTTCTGGTGCTGCTGATACATTGAACCCCAATCCTACCGCCGGTGTTACTTACACATGGAACACAGGTGCTACAACCCCATCTTTAATTGTTACCGCATCAGGTACATACTGGGTTATTGCCGACAGCGCCGCATTAATAGGAACTACTACTGTACACTTCATAGGATCTGATACAATAAACGTTACTGCAGCTCCGCCTACACATGTTACGCTCATCAACGACACTACCCTTTGTAAGGGTGGCACAATAACACTGAAATCATCTGACACCTATTTCACACCTACATTCAGATGGAGTGATGGTGTAACAACCACAGATACATTACAGGTAGGCAGTACAGGCAAATACTGGCTGGAAGTAACAGATAGCGCATGTATCGCATCAGACACAGTGAATGTAATAGTAGTGTATGATACACTAACAGTTTTCAATCCGGATACTGCTATTTGTCAGGGTGCCTTCGTTATAGTTCGAGCGACATCTTCACCAGACATCACCTACCAGTGGACACCAACTGCAGGTATTCCAATATCTAATGTATCAGCTACAACAATTAGTCCCGACACTTCTGCAACTTATGTACTGGAAGGCTCAATTTATTTGAGTGGCGTATTGCTGAATTGCCGTACCCGCGACACGCTGCGTATTGACGTTCAGCCCAACCCGATTGTGCGGATGGGTGGCAACCGATCGGTCTGTAAATACGACTCTATACGTATCTCCCCAAGTGTCACTCCTGGCTGGTACACCAATTACACTTATGACTGGACACCGGGAACCTTTCTCGATGACTCAACCGGCACTTCAGTTGTTTTCACTGCAGGAGACACTACTAAACTTATTCTCAAGGTAACTACCCCTGCAGGTTGTACCGGGTCAGACTCTGCTATAATTTATAAATATAATGGTGACTTCGCTACTATGAGCAGCGATACAGCCATTTGCCCGGGCGATTCTGTTGTACTGGCGCCGCTTTCCAGCGAGCCGGGTGTAACCTCTTATGTATGGCGCCCTGGCACTTACATCAACGATTCTACTATGACCAATGCAGTGATCAAACCGATCAATTCCATCAGTTATAAGGGCATCGCCACCAGTATGTATGGCTGTAAAGACACGCTCAATTATACCATCAAGGTAAATCCGGCTGCGGTCATAAATCTGGAAGATTCTACGGTCATCTTCCCGGGTGAGTCTTATCAGATAACTCCGATAACCAACTGTATCTACCACTCATGGGCACCACCTGTAGGCCTCAATGACACTTCGCTCATCAACCCTACGGCTACACCCCCGATCAATACTTTGTACATTCTTACCGGTGCTACCGAAGATGGCTGTACTACAAAAGATTCTGTGAGGATACGCGTAGTTAGCTCTTCTGTAATTACTGTACCTAATGCATTTGCACCAGGTTCTGCCAACAGCACTATCAAAGTGATCCTGAGAGGTATCGCCAGGTTGCGTTACTTCAGGATATACAACAGATGGGGTGGATTGGTATTCGAAGGTAAGAACATCACCGACGGATGGGATGGTACGATTGGCGGTGTAGCACAGCCTGCCGGTGTATATGTATATGAAGCAGAAGCTGTGACCAGCGATGGCCAGATAATTCATAAACAAGGCAACATAACACTGCTGAAATAATGCAGGTGTTTACCTCATAAAAAAAGCAGAACCTTACGGTTCTGCTTTTTTTATTGCATATAGCTCATCAAATCATAAGTTACATAGGAACTGCATTGTGTCTACCCCATCGGCATAATCGCTAAGTGCAGGTTGCTGCGAGCTGCCAAATGGCAGAAAATCGCGACCAACTATTGCCTGTATATCTTCGCTTTTTTCGAGTTCTTCTGCCAGTGTTGTTTTGTCTGCATAATACCTGTAGTGCAGTACACTTACAGCCGAGAAAGGCAAAGGATTCTCTACCATCAGCAGCGAGGCATTACTCATATAGGGCACCCTGTTCAGCAGATATATGGCCAGGTGGTAATCATAGTTGTTCTTGTACTTATTGAAATCGGCATAGCGGTCAAAACGGCTGAGCACATTCAGTAACCGTTCAAAGTTATACCCCTCCGGCACACAAAGCTGGGTCACATTCCTGCAGCCAAGTCCGTAATAGCTATACACATCTTCGCCGAGCTTCAATATGTCTTCATCAGTTTCGGTGCCATCAAGCACGGCTACAGATGTTCTGTTACGACGAATAATGTGCGGGAATTTGCTGAAATACTGCTCGAAATAACGGGCAGTATTGTTGCTGCCTGTAGCAATATACGCGTCGCAGCCGTTCAGCCTGTCTGAGATAATGATTCGCGAAGCCAGTCCGTGCGCATTGGTCACCATCCATTGCACAATATGCTTCATCAGCACTTCGTCCTTAGATGATAGTTTCAGCAACAGATCATGCCCGCTCATAAACCCGCAAAGCAGATCATGAAACCCCACCATAGGAATATTGCCTGCCATTACTATACCCACCTTACATAGCTTGTAGGGCATAGTATAGCCTTTCATCCATTGTTTCAGTTTGTCTTCCTGCAGAAACTCTCTGGCAATATTGGCGGTTGCCAATGCTACATGCTCTTCCGTAAACCACGGATTGGCATGTACTGCATTATCCTTAACCATCTGCCACTCTTCACTATTTTCATTAATATATGCTCCCAGCTTCACCATAAGGGTTATCCGCTCGGTCAATGTCATTTCTTTTGTCATAAGTTCCCTCCTCTCTTTTTTAGTGCCTAAATATCGTTAGGCTATTCAACTCTAAGTCGTAACTTTGCTGCGAAATTATTTAAATAAATCAGACCAAATTATGGCCATAAAAATAACAGATGAATGTATCAACTGCGGAGCATGTGAACCGGAATGTCCTAACAACGCTATCTATGAAGGTGGAGTAGAATGGGCTATCAACGATGGCACCTCTGTTTCAGGTTCATTTACGCTTATGGATGGAACCACTGTTGACGCTACTTCCCGTCAGAAACCATTTTCGGTAGACACCTACTACATTACTGCAAATAAATGTACGGAGTGTCAGGGCTTCCACGATGAACCGCAGTGTGCAGCAGTTTGCCCTGTAGATTGTTGTGTTCCCGATGAAATGTATAGGGAAACAGTAGAAGAACTTCTTTCTAAGAAAGAAAAACTGCACCTCTAATGAATGAACAAGGGCCCTATCGCATGATCAGGGCCCTTGTCACTTTTATCAATCCAGTTTGGGCATTCCCGTTCTCTTCCAGGTCTTGTCCTTTTTAATGCCTGCTTCGTCCATAGCTGCGGCTATCTCTGCAAGGAACTCAGGACCAAATCCTGCACTATAGATCTTTTGCTTACCCTTCTTATATTTTATAATGAAGTTCAGTCCCGGTAAATCGGGTATCCTGTTCTCATACATTTCTCTGCAGGTATCTATCCTGTACTTCATACAGAGGTCTATGATCTCTTTCGCTTTTTTCTTGCCAATGTTCTTTTTGAAGATACCCGTATCAGGCGTAAAGCGCATAGCAGTATACGTAGTCATGCCACCTTTTTCTATTTCGATCTTATAATCTGGGCACTGACCAAAACAAACAGTGCGGTGAATACCTACCGATACTATTTCGTTTGCAGGAGCCTGCTTTTTTGCTTGTTTGGCCTGTGGTGCATTTGTTTTTGCATTTACCGAAAGCGTACCTGCTACCAGTAAAATTAGCAAAGAGAGTTTCTTCATTTTCTTTAATTTACATGCCAAAGATACTATATAGTAACTACCCGAACTACATAGAAAAGCATAAAACTAAACACCCTGACTAAGACCGGAAACCCGCAAAATATCACCTGAAAATGAACGCGCACCCTTTAGAAAAAAATGAAGAACTATTCTACAGACTGGCATTAAGCTTCGTAACCGGAATTGGTGGCCGTACCGGCCGCTCGCTAATAGAGCGTTTTGGCAGTGCTACCAATGTATTCAGAGTGCCGCTGAAGGAGCTGAAGAATGCAGAAGGCATAGGAGAAGTAAAGGCAAAGGCATTTAAGAACGAAGACGTCTTCAGAAAGGCAGAGAAAGAAATGAACTTTGTGCTGCACAATGAAGTGCAGGTTCTGTGCCTCGCACAGAACTACCCTATCCGCCTATCCGGCTGCTCTGATGCGCCCCTGCTGCTGTTTTACAAAGGCAATGCAGATCTGGAATCGGCTAAGATCGTTGCCGTTGTAGGGACCAGAAAGAACACCGATTATGGCCACAAGCTTTGCGAAGAACTGATAGATGGGCTCCGCTCGCTCGAAGGTCTGCTTATAGTAAGCGGACTGGCTCTGGGCATAGATGCTATTGCTCACAAAAGGTGTGTGCAGCTGGGTCTGCCCACTGTGGGTGTGCTGGGGCACGGGCTCGATACTGTTTACCCCTTTACCCACAAAACACTGGCGGCCCAAATGCAGGAAAACGGCGGACTGCTCACAGAGTTCTGCTCAGAAACACCTCCCGACCGCAACAACTTCCCTATGCGCAACCGTATTGTTGCAGGCATGAGCGATGTCACGGTAGTGGTAGAAAGCAACTCATCAGGCGGTGCGCTCATTACAGCCACGCTGGCTGCAGGATACCACAGAGATGTAGCCGCATTTCCGGGCCGCGTTACCGACAGCCGCAGTGCGGGCTGCAACGAACTCATACGTACAAACATGGCAGCTATGATAACCAAGGCCCATGACCTGGTGGAACTGATGAACTGGGATATGGGTAAGAAAAAACGGGCTGTTCAGACTCAGCTATTCCTGAACCTGACCGCCGATGAACAAAAGATAATAGACCTGCTGCAAACCAGAGACACCGTTCATGCCGATGAGCTTTTTCACCACTCAGGCCTGGCCAACTCTATGCTGGCAGCTACCCTGCTGCAACTGGAAATGCAGGGACTCATAAAATCATTACCCGGAAAATTTTACAGGATCTACTAAAGATCAGGCTTCCTTCTTTGACCTGCCCATAGCGGCAAAGAAGAACAGCGAAGTGAAAATAGAATAGAACAGCACACCCTGCTGGCGTGCCAGCAAAGACTCTGTAAAGAAGGTAATGGATATTGTGATGAGCAGGTAGAGGTATATCTTATCTGCAGACATGATGGCCTTGCGGAAGTGTACCACCAGCACCAGCACCAGCATAATGATGCCCGACACACCAAAGGAGATCCAGTCGTAGAAATACTGATTGTGAGGGTCGAAATAGCCTACCCAATACTCCCGGTATAATGAATGAAAGAAATACCTGTAGTTGAGCTTATCCAGCAAGCGGCCGGGGCCGGTACCTGTGAGCCAGTAATGATCCAGCATAGCCCTGTCGGTCTGAAAGATCAGCTTGCGCATATTCACAGAGTTCTGTATCAGATCATCATTCTTACCTCCTTTGAACAAGCCGGTCAGCTCCTGCGCACGCTGCCTGAAGAAGGGAATGAAGAAATAAGCTGCAGTAACTATACCTACCAGCGATACAAAGGCCCATTTCAGCTTTTTGATCATGCTGCGGTTAGTGAGCAGATAATGTGCCGTAACCAATACCAGCGCAATAATGGGCGACTTGGCAAATAGTGCCAGCATGAACAGCAACTGCACATACACTACAACATACTTCAGTAAAACCTGCTTTCTGGTAATAGCCTCGTGCTGAAACAATGCCACATACAAACCCAGACACAGATACATGGCCATATAGGTGGGATGTATACCCGAGAAATTCTCGAAGATGTTGCGGTATGCTACATGAGACAGCTCGCCGGTAGGACCACCTACTACAAAGTGATGATACAGATAGTCGGCATTGGCCAGCAGACAGGTAATGATGCAACCATACACAAAGTACATGAGCTGCGACTTTATAAGCGATCTGAAGGGCTGCCCCATGATAGCAAAAACAAAAGGCAGCAACAGATAGGCCGACTTCTGCTCGCAAAGCATACGGGCCGAGTTCAGATTAGCTTCAGGGGTAAAGGGCAAAGCACCTACATAGAGCAGATAGCCACTACCCAGCAGCAATGCACTCAGCAGGTCGCTGCGTGTGGGCCGCAACTTTGCCGCCAGCGTTCTGGTAACAAAATAAATGCTGGCACCAATGGCTACCAGTACCTGCAGCTGTGGGGGCATGAAGAGGCACATCACCAGCAGCCGCGCTGCTATGATATCTCCTTTATGAATGTCTGTTGCATTTTCCTGCACTATGTATGAGTACTGTTGAAGCAGTAAAGTAAATGAAAAAAATGATCACAACTGCTACGAAGCCGCTGGTTAGAAATCTGTACCCAATGCAAAGTAGACAATAGGCTTCGATTGAGCTTCCACACTCTTTGCCACATCCATCCTGATGTAGTATCCGTACAGGGCTGTTCTCAAACCCGCGCCATACCCTGCCGTAAGAGCATTCCCATAGGGTACAGAAATGGTAACGAATACATTATTAGGCCCCTGCTTGGAAGGGATGGTAGGAAATGTAGCCGATGGCGACATATTTGCCTTTGTAGGCAGGAACCTGTCCCATGCAGTACCTGCATCAAGGAAACTAACTACCTGCAGATTGCGCAGTATTGATGACTTTACCGGGAACTTGATGAAAGTAGCCGCTATCGGCAACCTTACCTCTGTAGAGAGTACCGCAAAGTTATTGCCGGTACGTGCGTTTTGTTTGTAACCGCGCAAAGAGGTACTCAGTGTCTGGAAAGCAAAGTTCTCTCCGGGCGACTGAAATGCGTTACCATCCACTTTTGGCCTCATCCAGTTGTCTACACCACCCAGCAGGTACTGAACCATGCCGTTACCGTCAGAGTGGGCATAGGCCAGCCTGTTTGCCAGTATCAGTGTTTTGTAGAGCTTCTGATAATTCCTGAAGTCAAGTCCGAAATTGTAACAACTTTTGTTGCCGGCATTCAGTCCGTACATATACTCGCCATATACCTTGTAGCGGGTACCATACATAATATTGGTAACCGGACTGATGGTATTATCGAATACATACTCCACTCTGCTCATAGAGGTAAAGTACTCGGCCTTCGGAAAATCAAGGATCAGACTAATCGTGTCGGTCACCTTCTGTACAAAATTATCTTCCCGCACAGCGGTATGGAACCTCAAACTGCGCATACGGTCGAACGGCCAGCTGAGATCGGCCTGAATGATGTTGGATACTGTTCTGAAAACCTGTGGCAAAACCGTTATCAGGTTACCATTCTGATCTATGTAGGCAACATTCTTTGTTTCCTTATTCTGTTTGCGCAGAAACAACAATCCCCAATCAAGTCTTCTCCTGGAATTCTGATATTGCATGAACCATGCCGAATAAGCTGCATCATATGGCAGCTGAAAGCCACCGGTTATACGCTGGTCTTCCATCAGCTCATTAAGACTCATCATGGTTAGCGCACCAAGACTGTTATTGGCAAACTGACCACCGTTGGTGTTTACAGACTGATACTGATTCAGCAGTATACTGTTATCCAGCTTCACAGAAAGGAAATCGGGTTTGAAGCTGCGCCTGTAAGTAGTAGGCTTCATCTTCAGGTATGCGCTGTCGCTTATCTCAGTAAGCACAGAACTATCTGCGGCTGTTGCAACGGCAACCGGCTCCTCTGCCGAAGGTTCTTCTTCTGTAGTTGTTGGCCGCTGCCTTACTTTTTGTTTAGGCTGTTCTTCATTATCCGTAAACTCGCTCTGAAAAACATTACCTCCCTTTATCTCGGGCTTGGTAGGCTCATCAATAGCATAGCGTCCCGGGAACTGGGCTGCTGCAGGTGCAGGTGCTGCACTGGCAGGCTTGCGCGCTGTGCTGCCTGCTTTGGGCACCACAGGGTCCTGACGCTCCGAAGATAGTATTGTTGGCACCGGATACTTCATACCCCCACTATCACCGGGCATTACCAGATCGTGGTAATACACTACATATTTATCCTTTACCTGCACCACATCGGCTACATCAGCAGTGGTTGCATTATACTTATGAGAAATGATGCTGGTGTTGTAGTTGGTCACCGGCAGTGCATAGGCCGAATCTTCGTTCCTGCTATCTCTGGCAAACTGCACTACATACCGGTTGTTGATGCCGCTGCTATCCAGTAGATAGGCAAAGTGCTCTGTACCGTACTGTATCGGCTGAGAAATCTTTCCCTTGGTCACTCGCGAACACTGCAATAACTCTGTACGCTGCGAAACAGTGTTGTAGAAGAATACATTCATAGGGCCTGCCGGCAGCTCATTTACCCCTACAGGCACATTAAGGTTTGGTTTAGGCCTGTTCGACATGAATAGTATACCGGTACGGGCACCACCACTAATGAACACCGGAGAAAGATCATCCCACACATCATCTGTAATGTTAGTGATCTTAGACCCCTTCATGGTGAACATATACAGGTCTGTCTGACTCTTCTTTATAGCAGAAAAGATCAGCTTATCGTCTTCCACCGAAAATGCCATAGATAGTGGCCTGTCGAAACGGTTGGCCGGAATCACATAATTCTCTTCCCTGCCTTTTGTGTTGTTATATACCCTCAGGCGCACCTGCTTTCCCTTGCGGTAAAGCATGGCCAGTTTACTACCTGTGCTGGACCATGCCAGCATAGGATAGTTAGGATCCAATTGTTCTGTAAGATCTTTTTTACCTCCTTCCAGCAGCACATTTACATTTTGGTTGCCACCCACCTGCTGGGTACATACCTTAAACTCACCATTGTGCCATGCCACAAAAGATACGTGCGTACCATTCGGCGACACCAATATATTCTTCACCACACTATTGTCCTTGGGCACTTTTATTGCAACTGCACCATTGGTACTGTCGGGCTTGTCCTGCCTTGCGGCATCTCGTGCAAATACATTTTTGTAATAGCGTATGCACGAATCATAAGCCGCAGCCACACTCATATTCAGATTCGTAGGATCTCGCATGGCCTTGTCCAGACCGGTTTTCTGCTGCATGCTGTAGAGCAGGCTCTTCACCGTTCCATTGCCGTACTGGTTCGATACAAATTTCCAGAAAGCCTTTCCACCCAGTTCAGGATTTTCCTCGGCTAGCTCATGAAAGCCGGCCTTAGGCCTTGCGTCCAGCAGTCCTTTCCACTCACTGTTGCTCTGCTGGTCCCATCCGTCTACCAGATAGGCTATATACCCTTCCGTCACCCACTCCGGCAAACTCAGTGTCAGGGCGTTCTTCACCATCTTCTTCAGATTGTCGCCATAGATCATGCGCTGCATCATCACCATTGCCATACCAGAGCGTATCTGGCGGCGCAGGTCGGTATGCGATCCGGTAAAGTACACTACCAGTTTATCATCAACGACCTTTATAGAGCCTGCACGCGTATTACCTATCAATGGAGATTCCTCCTTCAGGCCCACATTGGTCTGCCTGTATTCGTCGTATGAATTGTAAAGTATGATGTTGAACCTCGGCGGGAACTGTCCGCCCATTTTCTTCTCTATGATGGCAACATCATATTCGGCCTCTTCGGCCACATATCTACCCAGTTGCCTGCCCGCCTTATCGTAATGATATACTCTGAAATGTCGGGTGTCAAAAAATTTCCAGTCAAACTTCCGGTCCTGTTTGCGGTTCTGGCCAAACACCTCTATGTTGGATTGTGCCTGTACCGATGTAGCAGCAGATACTGCACACAGCACCCCTGTAGAGAACAGAATGTTTTTAGATACAGTCCGGATGAAACCCATTGTCATTGATACGCCACTTTGCTCCGATAAGGAAGGTTATATCACAATACCTTGCCACAACCATCGCGGGCAGTACCGTGTATTTGCTACATTTGCACTACAAATTACAGAAATAATACCATTCCGATATGTTAAATGTCCATTTTTTCACCTTCAATGCCTTTCAGGAAAACACCTATATAATCAGCAATCACCTCAATGAATGCTGGATAGTTGATCCGGGCATGTATGAACAACGCGAGATAGACGCTTTTATTTCATTCATAGAAAAAAACGGACTCACGCCACGCGCCATCATCAACACACATGCCCACCTGGATCATATTTTCGGGGTCAATGCCATGGTGAAGAAATACAACATCCCCTTCAGTATCCATCTGCTGGAACAGCCTGTGCTCGACAGGGGAAAAGACACCGCAACTATGTTCGGGTTTCAGTTCACCGATCTGCCAAAAGCCGATAGCTACATTCCACATGGCACACCATTGCAGCTGGGTACCGATACGGTAGAGGTGTTGCTCACACCGGGTCACTCGCCGGGCAGCGTATCATTCTACTACAAACCGGGCAACTGGGTCATAGCCGGAGATGTGCTCTTTAATGGCAGCATAGGCCGCACAGACCTGCCGGGTGGCGATTTCGATACCCTAATCAGCTCCATTCGCACACACCTCCTCACCCTGCCCGACAATACTACAGTACTCTCGGGGCATGGCGAAGCAACCACTATCGGCGAAGAAAGAAGAGAGAATCCGTTTCTGAAGTAAAGATAGAAGGAAGTAAACTACAGCTGATTTACTGGCACACGTTTCACGCTGTCCAGATGACCATTGTGTATGTACTGTATAGTACGGAATGGTGGCCTGTTAAAGTCCGATGGCATCATACTACTCAGCACATTATAGTCTGGCAATGACGCAACTTTCTTGTTGATCCAATAGGCTGTAGCCATATACTTTGGCTCCGGGTAATAGATGAACAGACATGTTCCATCCTTGATGCAATCTATGATTGGTGTTGCCAGCGCCTCGGGTACCGCAGGGCAGCCCCAGCTGCGCCCCAGTCGCTGATTGTCATTGATGTAGTTGTCGCTTACATAGGCAGCCCCATGCACTACAATGTCGCGCTTGTAGGCAGCATCGTTAAACCCTTCGTCCAACCCTTCCATGCGCAAAGACACCCCATGATCGCCTTTGTACGCTTCTGTGGTCACATAAAAACCCAGACTGCTTTTGTGAGAATTTACCTTGTTGGAAAACTCCATGGCGCAAGACTCGCCGGTAGATTGCCCATGAGCCACATAAGTATTGTACAGTATCTTTTTATTGGCAAGATCTATGACCCATAGCCTGTCCAGCACAGATGGCTGATTGAAGTCGCAGATAGTGATGATCTCTTTGGCATAGTTCAACTTGCCCGCATTCTTCAGGTTGATGTAGCCACGCATGGCTTTTTCAAATACAGTAAAGGAAAGCCTGGTGTAATTAGTGAAATCGATCTGTTTGTATAAGGCAGAGATATAAGACTCTACTCTTGCAGATTCGTTCAGCGAATTAGATTCGCTGGCCTTTACTATTTTGTAGGAAAGTGTCAGTAATACATATACCGACATACACACAAGGAGCTTATTGAAATGCCTCATTTTCATTTGCACAGTTTCAGGTTTTTCTTACTACAAAGTTACCCTTTATTCCAAAGCAGAAATCACAAAACCCTGATATTAACGATGTATTATGACTATAATCATCGTAATATAAGAAAGCTTTAACGCTTTGAAAAAAGGTAAAATATTCAGTAAAAAATAGCTGAAAGTGGGCCGGCTACAGCTTTGCGCTCTGTATACGCAGCACTTTTCTGTTCTTTTTCTGCACACGCATTTTCTCCGGCACCAGCTTCAGTATCTCGTCCATAAGGCTCTGCAGTACGCTATCCTTCACAAAGTGACTGCTCGTTACCAGGCTTATCTCGCGCACCGGCTCAGGTGTTTCGAAATAGCGCAACTGGTCAGATTGCTCCTCACTGAACTCCAATGTAGCCAGTTCCGGCAATATGGCCATACCACCATTCTTTTCTACCATCTTGCGCAGCGTTTCTATGTTGCTGGAGTCGTAGCGGTAAGGCCTTTCTGCCTGCAACTGCTGTATATGGTCGCTGCACAGATTGATGATCTGATTGCGCATACAATGCCCTTCATTCAGCAGCCATATCCTGTCCAGCGCTATATCATCGGGAGTTATCATGCGCTTTTTCAACGCCTCTTCGCCCTTGCTGAAATAACCAACAAAAGGTTCGTAGAACAATGGATACTCCTTAATGCCCGACTCTTCCAGCGGTGTGCTGAGCAGTGCCGCATCTATTTCATTATTGCGCAGTGCGGTAATGATCTGGTGCGTTTCCATCTCCTTCACTACCAGCTTCATATTAGGGAATGCCTTGGCATAATTATCGAGCAGGGATGGCAAAATGTTGGGAGCCACCGTAGGTATGGCCGCAAAGCGGAATGTACCAGACAATGTTTTCTGCTGTTTCTGTATCAGCTCATGCACGCGCTCGCACTCGGCAAGTGCTGTTTGTGCCTGCTGCACTATTATAGCGCCCATATCGGTCACAGCTATAGGATGTTTGTTGCGGTCAAATATCTTCACCCCCAGCTCATCTTCCAGCTTCTGTATCTGCATACTCAGCGTAGGCTGTGTAACAAAACATTTTTCTGCGGCAGAGACAAAACTCTTGTAGGTGGCTACAGCAACAACATATTCCAACTGTGTAATGGTCATAATGAATGGATATTGAGTACAAACATACATTAATAGATGATATAGTCAAAATCTATAGGGCCTCTGTTCATTTTTTCACAGTTTGCTAACACAGACCAGCGGACCAAACTTCTGGTCCACAAAAACGGGCTTCATACCCTGCGACCATAATTCCTTCTTCACCTCCGGGCGTTGGTCCAGTTCTTCCAGCGGCAACGATGGCAGCCATATAGTATCCTGAAACCTGTTGGGCAGGTTCAGCCTGAAAAGGGCCGATACGCCCAGCTGTGCCGGCAGTAACCCTATCAGGAAAACCACAAACGGATCCAGTCGGCCGTTCAGCTGATGCCAGCCTGTTTGCTGTCCCTCATTCAGGTATATTATATTATACTGTTCGGGCTGCAGCTTGCACGCCTCTAGCATTTTCTGCAACTGCATGCCGGTATCTACCGCAGACCTGCGCACCAGTATCAGCACAGGCCTTGGCTGCATATTGGCGGTAAGCTCGCTTATATCCTGCCAGAAAACGTCATTTTCTGTATTAACTATACTGGTGTTGATGATGTTCATAATATACCCTGAAAGTAACCGCTAAAAATTGAAAAACTGACAACAAATTTACGACTGCTACTGATAAACAGAAAAATATAAATTTAATAATAAAATATACCAAAACAACTTTCGCAGCATTTATCCACATAGCTGCCGCAGGGTGGGCTTATTCCCCGAAAAAAGTTGTTTCTTTGCGCAAAATTAGTCAAGGAAAAGCATTATCAAATTATATAAATTTTTGAATTATGAGTGTTTCCACAACAGATATCGCTGTAAGGAAAGTGAATGAAAGCCGCATCAATGAGGTAGACCCTTCCAACATTCAGTTTGGTAAGGTGTACTCAGACCACATGTTCGTAGCGCACTACGAGAACGGCGCGTGGAAACAAGGAGAAATAGTTCCTTTCGGCAACATCTCCCTCAGTCCTGCTACTACTTTTATACACTACGGTCAGGCTATCTTCGAAGGTGTAAAAGCCTACAAAGACCCGTCAGGCAATCCGCTTATCTTCCGTCCTTTCGACAACTGGAAAAGGATGAACCGCTCTGCAGAGCGTATGGCTATGCCCGATGTGCCTGAAGAACTGTTCATTGGCGGCATGCGTGCCCTCATAGACCTCGATCGCAACTGGGTTCCTTCTTCAGAAGATACTTCTCTTTATATAAGGCCGTTCCTCTTTGCTACCGACGAATTCATTGGCGTTCGTCCGGCAGAGAAGTTCACCTTCATGATCATTACCAGCCCTGCCGGTCCTTACTACAACAAACCGGTTTCTATCTACGTTCAGGATCAGTACGTACGTGCATTCCCGGGCGGTATCGGTTACACAAAAGCTGCAGGCAACTACGGCATGAGTATGTACCCTACCATGAAGATCAAGGAAATGGGCTACGACCAGATTCTGTGGACAGACGGTTTTGAGCACAAATATGTGCAGGAGATCGGCACCATGAACGTATTCTTTGTACTGGGCGATAAAGTGGTTACGCCCGATATCAAGCAGGATACGATACTGGCAGGTGTTACCCGCGATAGCGTTATTACCCTGCTGCGCGAAAAAGGAATAACTGTAGAAGAACGTCAGATATCTGTAGACGAACTGGCCGAAGCACACCACGCCGGACAGCTCAAAGAGGCTTTCGGCACAGGTACCGCTGCTTCTATTGCACCTATTCGCACGCTCACTTACCACGACGAAACAATGGAACTGCCTTCCATGGAATCATGGGATGTAGCCAACTGGCTTAAAAAAGAACTGGCAGATATACGCTATGGCCGCAAAGCCGACTCTCACAACTGGGTGCTGCACGTATAAGCAACCACATACATCATACAACAAAGGGACCGCAATGCGGTCCCTTTGTTATTAAGTCTGTATCTATACCCATTATTCCACAACCACCACCTTCCCTCTCCAAACTCCGGCTTCTGTGGTTATGGCTATCATATACACACCACTTTCCTCAATGGCTATTGCCGCCCCGTTCTGCACACTGCGCTGCATCACTACCCTGCCGGCAACATCTGTAATGGTCATATCACCAGCTACCCCTTCCGGCAAAGACAAAGAGAACTCTCCCCTGCCCGGATTGGGATAAACCGAATATCGCTGCTGACTTTTGCCCGGCACAGTAGTCTCACAAGCACCGACAGGCAATATAGCCAGCGTATGCATATCGGTATCGCTGCCACAGCTGTTACTTACTGTATATGAGATAATGCCTGTACCTGCCGCTACAGCACTACATAAACCTGTTGCAGACACCGTGACCACAGCAGTACTGCTGCTGCTCCACACTCCTCCTGCCACTGAGCCATGCAGTGTGGCAGTGTCGCCTACACATAGTGTATCGGCTCCTGCTATGGCTGCAGCAGGCAGCGGCAGCACGTTTACATAAAATGTAACTATAGCTACAGAGCGGCCGTCATCTGCACGCACTTCAAAAGTATCGGTACCTGCATAACCCGCAGCGGGTGTGTATGACAGACCTGCAGGTATTACTGTACCACCTGTTGCTGTTGCTGTATACGAAGCAACAGCCGCACCATGCAACGGCGGTGTTATCAATGTCCATGAGAGTGTCTGTCCTGCATCCGCATCACTCACCGCCAGCGCAGTGTTTAGTACCAGGCTGCCGTTTTCGCATACCGATAACGATTGTATATGACCGCCTGTAAAAACAGGAATATGATTGCCATAAGATATTTTGCGGACTACATGGTTGAATTGCTCAGTGAAATAAATGTCACCATTGGGGTGTAGAGAGATATAAAAAGGTTGATTCAATTGTGCAGCTGTTGCAGGTCCTCCATCTCCACTATACCCAACACTACCATTACCGGCAATAGTAGAAATAATACCAGAAACATCTATTTTACGAACAGCATGATTAAACCTGTCGGCAAGATAAATATTACCAAGTCCATCTACTTCAACATCAGACAATTGACTTATCTGTGCCATTGTAGCAGCCCCCCCATCTCCACTATAACCGTTAGTACCATTCCCTCCTATCGTAGTTATAATCCCTGAAGTATTGACCAATCTAACTCTATAATTCGCCGGATCAACAAGGTAAATACTCCCATCTCTTGAAATTGCCAAACCATGAATAGCACCGATTACGGCTGCGGTGGCGGCTCCACCATCACCACTAGCCGCTCCTGTTGTCGAGGTGCCGGCAACCGTCGATATGATACCATCACTATTAACCTTCCTTATTTGTCCGCTCCCCATAGAAATGAAAACATTCCCATGTCTGTCACATTCAACATCACGGGGAGTACACTGCGCAGCAGTAGCAGCCCCCCCATCTCCGGTAAAACCTACAATTCCGTTCCCCGCAAACGTCGAAATAGTACCTGAAACAACAAATGTGGACACACGTTCACTGGTTGGGTTAGGGAAACAAACATATACTTGACTCTGTTGCACCCATAACCCACCAACTGAAGGGAAAACGGCCGCAGTAGCAGGTCCACCGTCTCCACTATATGCTCCACCAATGCCATTTCCTGCAATAGTGGTGATAAAACCAGAAGTATCAACCTTACGTACCCTGTAATTAAATAATTCACTAAGATATATTTCCCCTGAGCTGTCGACAAAAACACCCACGGGACGATTTAGCCTGGCATTTGTTGCTAATATTCCATCCCCATTGTAACCAGAGACTCCTGTTCCAACTACTGTAGAAATGATTTGTGAATGCGAAACTGCAGGAAATTTTAAAAAAGAGAAAATCAACATCACTATAAACTTATTCATGGCAATATCTTTTTAAACAAACAAAATATTTTATCGTTTTGCATTCATACCAATAATCCTATATGCATTTTTTGCACCCGAATAACATACAATAATTACCAAAAGCTAATCGAAATATTCGACAATGATGTTGTTCCTGACCCTGGATGCCATGCGGCATTTCTACAGCCTCCCGACCAAGTGGTGCTCGCAGACTGACAAGTTGAAGATAAAACTCCATCCGAAACAGCCCCCCCACTATTACTACATCCGGGAGGCAAAGAGGTACAATCGAACTGAAAAGTTGCATCTGACCATTGAAAAGTTGTTGAAGAAGAAGAAATTGATCCTGCTGTAATATTATTCCAATCAGGTCCTGCTGGCAGACAAGGACTGCAACCTACATTCTGAAATATATTATAAGAATTCCAGCTTTTACTACTATAAGCCGCGACATAAAATTGATTGGCTCTTATGTCACAGGGAGATGGATGAGCTGCTTCCACAGCATACATCACTACATAAACACCGCATGGATTGGCTGTATTATCAATAAACAATGCACCACTTTGTGCGTTTACTTTGTTGCTTAGCATAGCAAACAAAATCAAAATCAAATAGTTTTTTTTTCATATGGCTTTAGTTTTATGGTTACACTAATGTACAAATTTGTTATAACAAACCAAAACAATATCAACTAAAAATTAGATTTTTCTTACTTTAAAAAGTGCAAATAATTTGAAATTCCTTCCTCACATATAACAAAGGGACCGCAATGCGGTCCCTTTGTTATTAAGTCTGTATTAAAGCTGATGCTTATATCCCATCACCATCCAGCAGATTGCCAAGACCTCCCAGTATGCTGCCTTCTTCCTTACCCTTAGACCTGCCGTAAGACAGTATCCTGCCTGCCAGCCTGCTTATAGGCAATGTCTGTATCCATACGGTGCCAGGGCCGCGCAGTGAGGCAAAGAATACACCCTCGCCGCCAAACAGCGTGTTTTTGATGCCACCCACAAACTGTATATCATAACTCACGTTTCCGGTAAACCCTACTATACAACCCGTATCTATCTTCAGCAGTTCGCCGGGCTGCAGATGCTTTTCCACTACATGGCCGCCTGCATGCACAAATGCCATACCATCACCTTCCAGTTTTTCCATTATAAAACCTTCGCCGCCAAACAGGCCGGTACCCAGCTTCTTCTGAAACTCTATACCTATAGCTACCCCCTTGGCAGCACACAGAAAGGCATCTTTCTGACAGATCACCCTGCCTCCCAGGCGCATCAGGTCCAGCGGAATGATCTTGCCCGGATAAGGAGATGCGAAAGATACCTTTTTCTTGCCCGTACCCTCGTTGGTAAAGGCAGTCATGAACAGGCTCTCGCCTATAAGCAGGCGCTTACCTGCCGAGAACAGCTTGCCCATAAGACCCTGTTGCGCCCTGCTGCCATCGCCGAAAATGGTTTCCATACTGATACCGTCTTCCATCATCATAAAGCTGCCCGACTCTGCAATGGCAGTCTCCAATGGATCCAGTTCTACCTCCACATATTGCATTTCTTCGCCGTGGATCTGATAATCTATTTCATGATTTAGCATAGTTGTGTGTTTTTTTGATGGTGTAAAAGTAAGACACCTGTCCTTTTCCCTGTAATATGCTTCGGTAAAATACCCGTTTTTGTCGGTCATCTTCCCTATTACCTCGGTACAGTGGTTTACCTTATTGTTATGCATAAGCCAATTATACCCTTATGCGAATTTATTATCAGACCAGCCATAGTATATCAGTCACTATTGGCTTAACTTTGGTCATATAAAATCATACAACTATGGCACATACACTTCCCGCACTGCCTTACGGCTACGATGCTCTGGAACCACACATCGACACTATGACCATGCAGATACACCATGGCAAGCACCATCAGGCCTATGTAGATAACCTGAACAAGGCGCTGGCTGGTACCGACGGCGAAAACAAATCGCTCGAGGAACTGATGGCAAACATGTCTGCTTATCCGGTTGCAGTACGCAACAACGGTGGCGGTCATTACAACCACTCTCTGTTCTGGTCTGTACTGGGCACTGGCAATCCTGCACCTACCGGCAAACTGGCAGAAGCTATCAATGCCGCTTTCGGATCGCTGGACGGACTGAAAGAAAAAATGAACACTGCCGGCGCTACCCGTTTCGGCAGCGGCTGGGCATGGCTTTCTGTAAGCGGTGGCAACCTGGTAGTTAGCTCTACTCCAAATCAGGACAACCCGCTGATGGATGTTGCTGAAGTAAAAGGCACTCCAATTCTGGGTATTGATGTGTGGGAACACGCCTACTACCTCAAGTATCAGAACAAGCGCCCCGACTACCTGAGCGCTATCTGGAACGTGATCAACTGGAACGAAGTAGCAAAACGCTACGAAGCAGCACTGTAATTACGATCATTAGAATATACAAAGAGGGGCGGCCATCATATGATAGCCGCCCCTCTTTTATTAGTTTATCTGTTTTACCTTATTCAGGAACTACCAGCCTGAAACCATTGCCGTGAATGTTCACGATCTCTACGGTGCTGTCTTGCCTCAGGTATTTACGCAGCTTGGCTATGTATACGTCCATGCTCCTGCCGTTGAAGTAGGTATCGCTACCCCAAATGCGCTTCAGCGCTGTTTCGCGTGGCAGCAGGTCGTTCTTGTATTCACAAAGCATCAGCAGCAACTCATTCTCTTTAGGAGAAAGAGTGTGCGAGTCATCGGCAAATTTCAGCGTACGCAGCTTGCTGTTGAAATGATAGCCACCTATCTGGAACTCGATCTGAGAATGGTTCTTATCATGCAGATCCTGGTTACGTTTCAGTATCGCCTTTATCTTGTGCAGCAACACCTCACTGTCAAACGGCTTTGTTATATAGTCGTCGGCACCCAGTTTATAACCGGTAAGCACATCGTCCTTCATGCTCTTGGCAGAAAGGAAGAACAATGGCACATCCGGATCCACATTCCTGATCTCTTCAGCAAGGGTGAAACCGTCCATGTTCGGCATCATTACGTCCAGCAGACAAACATCGAAACGTTCCCTGCGGAATGCAGCAAGGCCTAATATACCGTCACGCGCCAGTTCCACTACGAAGTCGTTTAACTCGAGGTAGCTCTTCAGTACCTGACCAAAGTTGGTATCGTCTTCAACCAACAGTATTTTATTTTTTTCCTTTTCCATAATGCTAATTGTTCATCAAATATAATACCATATAAGTGATACTTTGATACAATATTTTGTTAAGGTACCCGCTTCTGTTACACATTCTTTACCGGCTGCAACTCACCGTCAAAACACCTCTGTTCACCGTCGGCGGATGCTCCTGCGAAGCAACTTTAACATTAATCCTGTTTCTGTTTACAGCACAATCTGCTATGTTTGCATTACTGGTTTTATGAAGATCCGGCTATACATACTGGTTGCATTATATACGGTCCTCAGACTGTGCACCGGTAGCATGCCCGATATTACCACTGCCGCAAATGCAGCCCGGCAAATCAGGATAGTCGCCGAAAACAATACCGGAGACCGCAACCATGCCAAAGTAAACAGCTGGGACAAACAATTCGAATCGGAACAATTCTTCAACGAAGAAGAACGTGACGACGATGATTTCAGCGAATCTTTCAAAAACGCCCTGTTCCTCAATTTCGAGACCTACAGTTATATTCCGGTCTTCTCTATAGAGAACAAGCACTTCCTGGTTCATTTCATCAGCGCCATCAAGGACTCCCTTCCCGGCGCCGATATTCTTTTTCAGGTTTTCAGAATTTAGATCCATTCCTTTTTTGCTGCGCACACCTCAAGGGGTAGTGTGCTTTTCGTGCTTTCCGTTCCGGAAGGTATCATTCCATTGATTTTTTCATTTACACTACATAAGCTATGTCGTATAACACCATTATACAGGTCGGGCTTGAGCATGCAACAGATACTGCAATACACCATCATTTCGATGAGGCACACACGCTTCACGAACTGAAACACTATCTGCCTGCGCAAGCTCCGCTTAAGGATTTCATTCACCACAACACATTACATGCCTTCCAGCATCTGCCATTCTACGAAGCCATAATCGACGCTTCAGTAAAGTTCGGGTTCAAGGGCTCCATCTCACTGCACGAATACAAAGAACTTTATCAGTCCGGCAAAATAAGCGAGGATATGATGAAGCGTGCTATAGAAAGCCGCGGACTGGATGTACATGAGTGGATGGATATTACATTCAGGAAAGATTCCTTCCATCAGGCCGAAGCTCGCATTGGTGCGCTCAGATCTTTATGGAAAAGCGAATACCGTACCGATCTCGACTCACTGGTACACCCTACCCTCTTCAGGGTGCTATGCAGCTACCTCGATCAGGGCATTTCTATTTCGCGCTTCCCGGTTACCGGCAAGGGTTTCCTCGATTCTGTTACCGAACTGGAAAGAAACAGCTTCACCAGCTTCTTCAGGACCAGTGCTGTAAAAAAGATACTGCTCAGCGGAAACTATACGCTCACAGGGCTTTTGCAACAGCTCACCGGAGACGAATCGCTCTACGAACAATATATCTTCGATCAGCAGTTTGCCCATCAGGGCTGGTCGGGCATGGTATCGGTAGTAGAAGACAATCCCGAAACACTGCTCGATACCCGGGCCATCACCCTTCGCGAACTCATCATATTTGAGTGCCTGCTGGAACTGGATGCCCTCAACTTCAGGTTGAATAATAAATGGAAGCCGCTATCGGCTATCATGAAACAACGACCGGTTGCACTCTTTGCACCTGTAGAGATCACAGAAAGAGATATTGTAGTAGGCATACTGCAAGACGCCTACGAATGGACCTATTACGACAAGGTACTGGGTAGTATCCGAGCAAATTCAAAAAGGCACCAGCAGGAAAACCATAACATCCCCTCTTTTCAGGGCCTGTTTTGTATTGATGACAGGGAATGTTCCATACGCAGACATCTGGAACAAACCGACCCCTCATGTGTCACCTATGGTACGCCCGGCTTCTTCAGTGTAGAATTCTATTTCCAGCCGGAACATGGCAAGTTCCACACCAAGCAGTGCCCGGCTCCGGTCAGTCCTGCTTTCATTGTCAGGGAAAATGAAACCCGCAATAAGAACAGGAAAGACGTTCACTTCACCAGACATACCAACTCGCTCTCAACTGGCTGGTTCGCATCTCAGGCGTTGGGCATTCTATCTGCATTCAGGCTGGCAATAAATATCTTCAGGCCTGCCCTTACCACTGCTATGGCCTATTCATTCAATCATATGGATGAGTACTCAACTCTGGACATAGAAAACAAAGGTCACGAACATAACCATGAAGGCAAACTGAATCCCGGCTATACCGTTACAGAAATGGCCAACCGGGTAGAAGGTCTGCTGAAAAGTATTGGTCTGGTAAAGAACTTCTCGCCTGTCATATATGTAGTGGGGCATGGTTCCAGCAGCATCAATAACCCGCACTATGCCGCCTACGATTGCGGCGCCTGCTCTGGCAGACCGGGTTCTGTAAATGCCCGCGTATTTGCCTTTATGGGCAACCACGAGGGAGTTAGAGAAATATTGAGACATAGGGGTATAGTAATACCCGCCAACACTCAGTTTGTGGGCGCCCTGCATGATACCAGCCGTGATGATATCATGTTCTATGACGAAAATGTTCTTTCTGCAACGAATGCAGGTGCACACAAAAGAAATACAGAAGTATTCAATGAGGCGCTGGACCACAATGCACGCGAAAGGGCTCGCCGCCTCGATCCGGAAGCAAGCCTGCTATCACCCGAAAAAGCACATGACCGCATACGGCTAAGGTCGGTATCATTGTTCGAACCTCGTCCCGAACTGAACCACTCCAACAATGCGTTCACCATCATTGGCAGAAGGGAATTATCGCATGGGCTGTTCATGGACAGGCGCGCATTCCTCAATTCATATGATTACAGGCTGGATCCAAAGGGCGAACTACTCTCCAACATACTGATAGCAGCAGCACCAGTGTGCGGCGGCATCAATCTGGAGTATTACTTCTCGCGGGTAGACAACCAGAAGCTGGGAGCCAGCACCAAACTGCCGCACAATGTGATGGGACTGATTGGTGTAGCAAATGGTATAGAGGGCGACCTGCGCACCGGTCTGCCCAGCCAGATGATAGACCTGCACGAACCGGTACGTATGTTCTTTGTGGTAGAGCAGTACCCAGATACGGTCATGCAAGTGATTCGTAGCAACAAGGATACCTGGAACTGGTTCATCAACGAATGGATACATCTTGCAGTTATCAACCCTGCTACTCAGGAGCTCCTCTATTTTCATAAAGGGCAGTTCAAACCATACCTCGCCGATAACCGCGACACACCGGTATATCCGCCGGAAATGGCCGAAGAACCATTGAAAGAACAACCTTCCGTTTATCTGATATCATAAAAAAAAGAGAATTATGGAACTATTATTAGAGATGCTGATACTGATCCCTGTACTGGGATTCTTTATCAGCCTGCTCGTTCCGGGCAATAAAGAAAAACTGATATCCGGTGTCACCTTGTTCACTACTGCAACTCATGTCATTACCTTCATCAGCCTCGCTGCTTTGTGGTTAATGAACGGAAGACCCAATGTGAACATAAAAGAACTGGCACTCTACAAAGCACCCGGCTACGAATTCTATATCGATTTCTATTTCGATCGTATCACGGCTGTATACCTGTTCGTTGGCTCATTCATCACCCTGCTCATTACTATATACAGCAGGTACTACATGCACCGCGAAACAGGCTACAAACGCTTCTTCAACACTATGCTGTTCTTCTACATGGGCTACAACATGGCGGTGCTATCCGGCAATCTGGAAACACTGTTCATAGGTTGGGAGATACTGGGTGTTTCATCCTTCCTGCTTATCGCATTCTACAGAAACAGATATCTGCCTGTAAAGAATGCAGTAAAGGTGTTTTCCATTTACCGCATAGGAGATGTAGGTCTTATACTGGCTATGTGGATGAGCCACCACCTGTGGCACGATAATATTTCGTTCCTCAAGCTCAACAACTTTGTGCTCGTCCACGATCAGTTGCTGCACCATAGCCTCATAGGGGTGTTTATTTCTCTTATGATCCTGCTATCTGCATCAGCCAAATCGGCCCTGCTGCCATTCTCATCCTGGCTGCCTCGTGCCATGGAAGGCCCTACTCCATCCAGTGCCATTTTTTATGGTTCACTGTCTGTGCATCTTGGTGTATTCCTCATGCTGCGCACCTATCCGTTCTGGGAACATCAGCATTCGGTGCGCATCTTCATTGCATTACTGGGTATGGCTACCAGTATCGTAACAATAGGTATAGCACGTGCGCAATCTTCCGTAAAAAGTCAGGTAGCATATTCTTCTATTTCACAGATTGGCATCATTTTCATAGAGATAGCCCTTGGCTTCGAGAATCTTGCCCTCTTCCACTTTGCGGCAAACGCATTCCTCAGAACCTATCAGCTACTGGTATCTCCATCTGTTGTCAGCTACCTCATCAGAGAACAGTTCTACAACTTCAAACCGCACAAAGACCGCTTCGAAGGACTGATACCCAAAAAGATCAGGTACACTTTCTACACGCTATCGCTGCAGGAATGGAACCTCGATTCTTTCATGTATCGCTTTCTATGGAATCCCGTAAAAACAGCCGGCACCGCGCTCAACTTTCTGAATGCACGTTTGATACTGGCTACATCCATTCCGCTCTATCTGCTGGGACTCTATTGTGTCTATAACAAACAAGTAGTGCCGGCAACCATGCTGCAATACCTGCCATATTTATTTATGGCCATCGGTGTGTTGTTGGTACTCAAGTCTTTTGTGAAAAGAAAAAGTGTCATGCTCAGCTGGATACTCATTCTCATGAGCCACTTCTGGGTAGCATTGGCAGTGGCGTTCAACGAACAGTTCCGTTTCACTCAGATACATATGTACCTCAGCGGCATTGTAGTATTGGGCACTATGGGCATACTGGTATTGCGCTACCTGAAGAAAAAAGAAACAGCTGTAGATCTCGACCGTTTCCATGGTCATGCCTACAAACATCCGGGTATAGCAGTTGCCTTTCTCATAGCTTGTCTCGGCGCTTCCGGCTTCCCCATCAGCCCCACATTTATTGGCGAAGATCTCATCTTCACACATATACACGAAGGACAGGGATTGCTGGCATTCATGGCTGCTCTCATTTTCATTCTCGACGGGCTATCCCTTATCCGCATCTATGCACGTGTATTCCTCGGTCCACACGTCCATTCTCCTTACGATATGGCATACCGCTCTTCATAGTAAACAAACACTACTCAAATCAACATTATTCACCAAACCTCTTCAAATAATTATAAAACATGAATAGTTCCATCCCATCAAGTGGCTTCAAAGGCTTCAAAGAAAACTTCAAAAGCGATGCACTTTCAGGCTTTCTGGTATTCCTCATTGCACTCCCGTTGTGTCTTGCCATTTCCAAGGCTAGCGGCTTCCCGCCTGTTGCAGGTATTCTCACCGCAATAATAGGCGGCATGGTAGTGTCTTTTCTGGGCGGCTCAGAGCTCACCATCAAAGGCCCTGCAGCTGGCCTCATAGTAATTGCTGTTGGCGCTGTAGACGAGCTGGGCAAGGGCGACCCGATGGTCGGCTATAAGCTCACGCTGGCTGTTGTTGTCATTGCAGGTATCATACAGGTATTATTCGGACTGCTGCGTAGCGGTGTACTCGGCGACTTCTTCCCGTCTGCTGCCATACATGGCATGATGGCCGCAATCGGTATCACCATCATCATCAAGCAGCTATTCATCCTTACAGGCGTAAAGGCAGTAAGCAAGAACACGCTGGAACTGACCAAAGAAATACCCGGAGCAATCTCCAACATGAACCCCGAAGTATTCATCATTGGACTGGTATCCCTGCTCATTCTGTTCCTGTTCCCGCTCATCAAAAACAAGAACATTAAGAAGATACCTGCTCAGTTGCTGGTCATAGTGATCGCTATTCCGCTGGGTCACTACTTCGATCTGGAGCACGAGCACCTCTATCTCTTCCTCGATCATCACAACTACACTATCGGTCCTAGCTTCCTCGTGCAGTTGCCAAAAGATCTTTCCAGTGCCATTACCTTCCCCGACTTCTCTCAGGCAACCTCTGCAATCAGTATTAAGTACATAATTATGTTCGCACTCGTAGGCAGTCTTGAATCCCTGCTTAGTGGCAAAGCCATAGATATGATAGATCCCTACAAACGCAAATCAAACCTCAACAAAGACCTCGTAGGTGTGGGCATAGGCAATACGCTGGCTGGTCTGGTGGGTGGACTGCCAATGATCTCTGAGATCGTTCGTTCTTCGGCCAACGTGAGCAATGGTGCTAAAACAAAATGGGCTAATTTCTATCATGGTTTGTTCCTGCTGCTCTTTGTGGCATTGGCCGGCACACTCATCACACAGATCCCTTCTGCGGCATTGGCTGCTATGCTTATCTACACAGGCTTCAGACTGGCATCACCAAAAGAGTTTGCACATACCCTGCACAAGGGCGCAGAGCAGTTGGCCATCTTCATCATTACCATCATTGTCACGCTGGCTACAGACCTGCTGCTGGGAATCGCTGCTGGTATCATCACCAAGATCGTTATTCACCTCATCAATGGTTTGCCTTTGAAAAGTGTGTTCAAACCGGTAATAGAGATACTGCACATGGAAGACACCGATGTGTACAGAGTAGATGTGTTCAACGCTGCCGTATTCTCCAATTTCATAGGGCTGAAAAAACGGCTCGATGCTATACCAAAAGGCAAAGATGTAACTATAGACCTCTCTGCAGCAAGGCTTGTAGATCATACAGTAATGGAGCACCTGCATCATTACGAGAACGATTATATCAGCTCAGGTGGCAAGTTCAGCATCATTGGTCTTGACAACCACAAACCCATCTCCGGACATCCGTTGGCAGCAAGGAAACTCACCAAGGGATAACAGCCCCATAGACCACATAACAAAGGGACGCCAAATGGCGTCCCTTTGCATTTTAATAGTTTAATAAACTGGTTGACCAATTAATCAACCAACTTGTATTTCTTGTAGGTATTAGTATAGACACCATATACAAGACCTATGGTCACATAATTACCTGTAAGATCACTACCACCTTTATTGACATAGTTAGCATAGTTATACTTTGCCTGCAGTGAAATATAACGACGAAGATGATTGTTGTTTTTGGTCACCTTGTTAGTGATATAGAATCTATAGCCCAATCCTGCATTGGCATAGAATGTATTGATAGACTTGGTAATGGAATTAGTAGAAGTAGAGACCCCGGCATCAGCATAGTAGATGCTCAGCACCTGCAGCTCTTCATATCCAACGCCCCACAGCAGATCCAGTTCACTCTTTTTGGTTCTGTATAGCTTGGTACCCATATCAAACCCTGTGTACCAGCTCAGAAAGTTATCTGATGTATACACTGAATCGAACCGTTCAACCTGATAGTTATTCGGCGAACTACCCGGCCTGAAACCAATGATCATTTCGAAAAGAAACGCTTCAGACCTGCCACCAAATGCATAGGTCATATACGGATGACTACCGAGCAGAGATAATGCGCCGTTCGGCACCCACATACCGAGATGCAGATTACTGCTTACTCCATGTATGTCCCTGTTATATTTGCGGTAGATCTTGTATTTATCCTGCAGCACTGTACTGTCGTAAGTTGCTGTCTCCAGAGCAGAGAACTTTACACTGTCGGGATTTGCATAGAAATGCAACAGAAAATCCTCTACCGGGCTATACTTCCGCTTGCCTATCATAGAAGCCGCCATGCGCTTCAGAAAGGAATAGTATTTTTTGTAAAAACTATAATACTCTTCATTGTTCACCGGCAACGGATAGTTCCAGTCCTGCCATTCATTGAAGTGCTCCTTGGCAAATGTCCCTTCACACGACTGCTTATATTCATTCAGGTAATTCAGCACATTATTGTCATAAATATCACCCGCATCAAACGACTTCATGTCGCGCGATAACAGGAATTCATTAGGATCCATGCTTTCCTTGAAGGTGTTGGAACGTATTGCCGTAAACAGTGATAGTGAGAAGATCCGCTCACTTATATCGCAATGTTTCTTCCAGAAAGCCACCAATGCCGTCAGCGAATCATCAGGACCGTTCTCCTTGTACATTCGCTGTGCCTGCAAAACCGAGTTATATTCCACCTCATTGCAGCTATACATACGGTGCTGCATCAGTACCTTCATGGCAGAGTCATTTACCTGTGCGCTGGCAGTACCAAAGACTGCCAGGCAAAAGATAAGAATGGGTATATTTTTCATAAATTATAGAATTCTAAAAACAGATTATACACTGAATTTTATGCCCTGTGCCAGTGGCAACTGATCGCTGTAGTTGATGGTATTGGTCTGGCGGCGCATATATGCTTTCCAGCTGTCCGATCCGCTTTCACGGCCTCCGCCTGTTTCTTTTTCACCACCAAATGCACCACCTATCTCAGCACCGCTGGTACCTATGTTCACATTAGCAATACCACAATCGCTGCCTTTCTGAGAGAGGAACAATTCTGCTTCCCTCATATTAAGTGTCATGATCGATGATGAAAGCCCCTGTGGCACATTGTTCTGCATGGCTATCGCATCTTCCAGAGCGCTATACTTCATTATATAAAGTATTGGCGCAAAGGTTTCGTGCTGCACAATTGGCCATTCGTTCTGCACTTCAAAAATGCATGGCTTCACATAGCAGCCGCTATCATAGCCCTCACCTTCCAGCACACCGCCTGCCACTACTGCCTTACCACCTGTTTTCTTCACTTCTGCTATCGCTTTCAGATAGGCAGCTACTGCGTCTTTGTCGATCAATGGACCAACATGACTTGTTTCATCCAGCGGATTACCTATTACCAGTTGTTTGTAGGCAGCTACCAGTTTTTTCTTGATAGCATCATATACGTTCTCATGTATGATCAGCCTCCTGGTGGTCGTGCAGCGCTGTCCTGCTGTTCCTACCGCACCAAATATAGCAGCACGCAGTGCTATATTCAGATCAGCAGACTCAGATACAATGATGGCATTGTTACCACCAAGCTCCAGCAATGAACGGCCAAGACGACCTGCTACTGCGGCGCCAACAACCTTACCCATGCGGGTAGATCCTGTTGCCGATACCAGGGGCACACGCGCATCATTACTCATCCACTCTCCGGTTTCCCTGCCACCTACTATCAGGCCGCAAACACCTTCTGGTACATTATTAGATTTAAATACATCAGCAATGATATTCTGACAAGCCAGTGCAGAAAGCGGTGTTTTTTCAGATGGTTTCCACACGCAGGTATTACCGCATATGAATGCCAGCATACTGTTCCAGCTCCATACTGCCACAGGGAAGTTGAATGCGCTGATGATACCAACCACACCCAGCGGATGCCACTGCTCGTACATACGGTGCAACGGACGTTCGCTATGCATGGTAAGACCATATAACTGGCGCGACAGGCCCACCGCAAAGTCGCATATGTCTATCATTTCCTGTACTTCACCCAGGCCTTCCTGCAGGCTTTTACCCATTTCATAAGAAACCAGTCTGCCCAGTGGCTCTTTTTGTTTCCTCAGAGCATCTCCCAGCTGACGAACTATTTCGCCGCGCTTAGGTGCCGGCCACATACGCCACTCCGCAAATGCTTCCTGTGCCTTGCCTATCACTTCATCATAGTTGTCTCTGTTCACACCTGTTACAGAAGCAATACGCTTACCATCTACCGGTGAGAAAGATTCTATTTTTTCGCCGCCACTCTTCAGCCACTTAGTGCCTGTAGATGCGCCTTCATTATTTTTTTCTATACCTAACTTGCTAAGTACTTTATCCATTTTCATATTAATACCATTTTTAAGTCTGCAAAATTACACCTATTTATACTGCTACGGAAATATCACCCTCTTTACCCATACGCTACCCTACGCATATTATTTTCAGCAACTATTCACTACCTTTTTCCTAAAACACTATATTTGAACCCATAAAATATATACTTATGAAAAACAGAATACTCTGTGTGCTTTCTATAATGGTGCTCTTCTTTGCTGCTACACCTGCTCACGCAGGTTTCATCATGAAGAAACAGGCTACTGTACAAATAACAGCTACAGCCGCAGCTACCGAACTCAATACAGTTACTGCGCAGCAAACAGCAGAATTGCAGAAAATATCTGCCAGACTGGATAAAATGACCTCTCCGTCGTCTGTTTTCGTCAGGTGGATGGCTACCGGCACTATAGGTCTTTTTGCCCTGTTGTTCGGTATACTTGGCTTCCTGGCACCTGTATTCTCTATTGGCGCAGTACTTTTTGGCTTCCTGGGTATGAAAAGGTTCTGTAATAGTCGTGGTCTCGCTATTATAGGCTTCGTTCTTGGTATCGCGGTTATCTGTATGGCAGCATTCGGCGGCTATGCACCTGCATTCTAGTATTCCCCCCAAACATCAGTTTATACAATTCTTCAGCCCTACCCTGTCTCAGGGTAGGGTTTTATATATCAGCACTCCGCTGTTTGCATAAACCTCCTGAAGGTGTGTTCCGGCTGGTACAGGTGTTGGGTTCACTCCCTTTTTCAGATACAGGTAACTCACATTACCATCAGCACGCAATGGCTGCTGTCCTGATAAGATCATCGTATCTGCCAGCATTTCCTTTACTGCCATCTTAAAATCACCAAAACGCGGCGTTACACTGTAATGCGCCGCCACCACAGCATTGCTGGTATACTTTGCTATTCGCTGCGACGACAATATATCTGCCAGCACCACCGTTCCGGGTACTGTATTGGCCCGTAGCCATTTATAGGCTTCCATTTCGGTATTGGCGGTGTAGAATACTTCTGTTTCCACCGCTCCGGTAAACTTCCTGGTATGGTAAAACACTACAAACAGATTACTGATGGCCACCACTGCTACAATTGCTGCTACCAGCATGGTTCTCAACCTCTTTGCAGGTATCAGCTCGTCCATTCTCAAAGTACTGGCTGCCAGCGCTAATGGTGCCGCCAGGTACACCCCTATCTGCGGGCTCCAGCCTATTACCGGCAGGAAACGCCCCATCTGTATGAACACGAACGTAATCCCGAACCACAATAGCAAAAAAGTACCTGTTTTGCCCATAGGGTGCTTTTTCAGCTGCAGCAGTCTTGCGGCAGCAAGTATACCGGCTATTCCATAGGCCATATAGTGCCACAACGGGCCGGGCAAACTTCCTGCATTATGCCCCTGCAGCGACCAGTATTTGAAAATATCGTTGAACTTGAACAACCACAGATTGTAGCCCAGAACAGGCAGTATCAGCAAAAGAGGCAGCATGCGCTGCACCAGTTGCCCGAACCTGAATTTGAAACCATCTGCAGCCAGTACATACAGTGGAAAGATCAGAAACGGGGGCAAAAGGTCATACGGGCGTACAAGTCCTATCAGCGCAAAGACCAGACCCGAATACACATAATACTTTGTTTTACCGGCTCGCTCAGCCATCAGAAACAGAGAATAGGCTATGAGCAGCAAGCCATGCGGCATAGAAAAATGCGGATTGGATATGATCTGCTGCAATGGCAACATGCCATAACGGGCATCTATGATACCTGCCTGCAAGGCATCTGCACTCAGCAAATGAGCTCCGTTCAGTGCGGCAAACACAAAACCAAAACCACCTGTACAGAAAAACAGGGCAAACGCTACAAGCCGCTTCTTTTCACTGTCCAGCGTGGCCCGGGCCAGCATCCTGAAACCTATGGCAAGTAATACCACACCCAAAAAACGCCAGATAGTATACACTTCGTTCTCCGACAGGCCCAGATATCGTTGGATAGTTCCAACCATCCAGTATTCCAGATTTACAAATACCGGTTCGTTGTGTATGGAGGTAAGCTTATTCTTCAACACAAAAGCACCATCGCGCGCCTGACTGATAAAAGAAAAGTACATGTTCTGGTCGGCACTATAAGCCACCTGCCCCGAGAAACTGTAACCTGCAGGAGCATTGCGCTCTGCGCACAGGTACGGAACAGAACTTTCCACAAATACAGCAATAGCAATAAGAATAATCAGCAGTACTGTATTACGCGCAGAGAAGATCATACAGCTGTAAAAATACCCCATTTGGTCAGGAAAAAAAATGCGCTTTTGTCACTTAGTTCAGCCTGGACCTGAAACTGCAGAACAGAAAGTTCTGTTTTGTATTGAACGGAGTAATATGATCCTCCGTTATGCAGCGCATCTTAGAGAATCCTTTCGATAATATAGACTCCAGCTCCACTTCGTTATACTGCTTTACGTTCAGGCCGCTGCATTTGTGAGGCCCTTCTTCAGAGAATGTACCAATGGTCATATATCCTTTGGTAGCCATTTGGGCTATTGCCAGATACTGTTCTATCTGATTGGCTGTTGTCAGAAAATGGAAGGCGGCCCTGTCGTGCCAAACATCATAGCGGCGCTCTGGTCTGAAGGCAGTTATGTCTGACACAATCCAGTTGACCATAGCCGCACGTTCCCCCAATCTTTCCTTCGCCCGTTCTATTGCCTTTGACGATATGTCCAGCACAGTAATATCCCTGAAACCTTCATCCAGCAAATGATCTGCCAGCTTACTATCTCCGCCGCCCACATCTATTACAGATGCGGTTTTCGGTATCCCGAAGCTATGAATGAAATCCAGCGATGTTTGTGGCACCTCCTGTGTCCAGCTCACTTCATTGGGCTGCCTTGTAGCATATACCTGCTCCCAATGGTCTTTCAATGTTGCCATGACATTACATTTATCAGTGAATAATTCATTCCTCTTTACCCTAACATTGTTGGTTTGCGTGCAAATACCGTAATACTCACAATGCCGGTACCACTGCTTCTGAACTCGTTTATCTCTTCTTCTGTCAGGTAGTTACGTAGTATTTCATACGGCAATACTATCTGTTTTTCCTTCTGAATAAGCACATTCACAAATCCGGCATCCAATATCAGCTTCATGTACTCTTCCCGCTGCACAGCACCGCTTACACATCCCGCATAGAGCTCTGCAACTTTTTTCAGTTTCTCAGGTAACGCTCCAGATAGTACCACATCTGATATACTGAAATGACCATCAGGCTTCAGCACCCTCGCTATCTCTTTCATCACATTGCGCTTGTCGGGCACCAGATTCAGTACACAATTGCTCACCACCACGTCTGCAACATTATCTTCTTCAGGCATTTGCTCTATATCACCATGCCTGAAAGTCACATTGTCATATCCCAACGCTGCTGCATTGGCGCGGGCTCTGGTTATCATAGCTTCTGTAAAATCTATACCTATCACCTGTCCGCTGGCTCCTGTCTGCGACCTTGCCACAAAACAGTCGTTACCTGCGCCGCTACCCAGGTCTATGACCGTATCGCCTTCCTTTATACGCGCAAACTCTGTAGGCAGGCCACAACCCAGACCAAGATCAGCCGCAGCATTATATCCCTCCATTTTGCTGTAGTCGTCGCTCATAAGGTTATAAACCTCCGTACTACAGCACGATGGCCCGCAGCAAGCAGCTCCCGTATCGCCCTTCACCTGTAGTGCTATCTCCCCATATTTCAGCTGCACCAGTTCTTTCAGTTCTTTTTCTGTTTTCATGTTGTTTATTGTTTATGTAGATGATCACTGTTTACCTCTTACTGTTTACCCCCAATAACCCGGCGCACCTGCCTCAGTTATGAAGGCTGCTATCTGGTCTTTTATCTCATCTCTTATGATGGCGATATTTTGCAGCTTTTCCGCTTCTGTACCTGCCAGTGCAGATGGATCGCTGAAATACCAGGCTATCCTCTTTGTATTTCCCGGAAACACTGGACAACGCTCTGCATTGGCGGCATCGCATACGGTTATAACAGCATCATAGGTTTTACCCTTTTCCACTATGGACGCTACGGTTTTAGCATAATGCGCACTCATGTCTATACCTATATCCTGCATAGAGCGCACCACCAGCGGGTTCAGTGTACCGCTATCTATACCTGCGCTCTCTGCTACGAACAGACCTGCCCCGAGCTTGTTCAGAAAGGCCTCTGCCATCTGGCTCCTGGCCGAATTGTGAATACATACAAATAATACGTTGTGCATTTTATCTTGTTTTTATTATCGCAATATTACGATTGATTTGTTCAAAAAAAAATCAACAGCACTTACCCTCTATAGCTATCTCTTTGAAGAACGCCCCCAGTATAGCTTTGTATTCGTTCCATACTTTGGCATCAATACAGTAGCACACACTGGTACCCTCTACAGTGCCCGCTATCAATCCGGCATTCTTCAATTCCTTAAGGTGCTGGGAAATAGTAGGCTGTGCCAAACCCAACTCCTCAACCAGACTGCCACACACACATCCCTTCTTCTGCAACAGCGTCTGCAATATGGCTATCCTTGCCGGATGTGCTATAGCCTTGGCCATAGCTGCCATTTCATTTTGCTTTGCTGTGAACAGATCTGTTTTAGTTGCGCCCATTTCCTTATTTATATCGCAATATTACGATAGACTTTTTATTCCACCAAACGGTTCCCTCTATAGACCAATAACATTTAACTTTTCTGAAATGTCTGCCATATTTACTTTTGGTAAGCAATTTGCAGTACCATTACCAAAACATACTAAACAATGATTGGTTATTATCTGCTATCGGGTGTTCTGTTTCTTATCGGAATGGTCGTTAGCTCTACACTGAAAAGTAAGTTCCGCGAATATGGCGAGATACCTCTTGCTCTGGGCCTCAGCGGCAAGGAAGTTGCAGAACGTATGCTGCACGAGAACGGCATACATGACGTGCAGGTCACCTCTTCCGATGGGTTCCTATCAGACCACTACAACCCTGCGGACAAAACAGTGAACCTGAGCCCCGATGTATATGCAGGAAGCAGTATAGCCGCGGCTGCAGTGGCTGCGCACGAGTGCGGCCATGCGGTGCAGCATGCCACAGCTTACAGTATGCTGCAACTGAGAAGCACCCTGGTACCTGTAGTGCAGATAAGCACCAGTCTGGCACAATGGGTGATACTGGCCGGTCTGGGTGTAATGGGCTTTGGCGGTGGCAATCAGGTAATACTGCTGATAGGTATACTGCTGTTTGCCATGTCTACTGTTTTCTCCCTCATTACCCTGCCGGTAGAGTATGACGCCAGTGCCCGTGCCCTGCGCTGGATGGAGACCACCAACCTCACCAACCGCTCAGAACATGACAAAGCTGCAGATGCGCTGAAATGGGCTGCACGTACCTACCTTGTAGCTGCCATAGCTTCTGTAGCCCAGCTGGTCTACTTTGTAATGATTTTCCTCAACCGCAGAAACGACTAACAATCGGTTAGTGCGCTCTTAGGTGCAAAAAGCAGAAACGTTCATCACGTTTCTGCTTTTTAGTTTATTCAATATCCCCCTCTCTTGCGACAAAGGGGCTGTAACTGATTACTTCACATCAGGCTGATGGAAAGCATACCTGTAGTCTGTAGGAGAAACATAGGTTTCCTTGATGGTTCGGGCACTGAGCCAGCGATACAGATTGAGCAGAGAGCCCGCCTTGTCGTTGGTACCTGATGCACGCGCACCGCCAAATGGCTGCTGTCCCACCACTGCACCTGTAGGCTTGTCGTTGATGTAGAAGTTGCCGGCACTGTTCACCAGCGCCTTGGTCATGTACTCAATAGCATGCCTGTCTTGTGCAAAGATGGCACCTGTAAGCGCATACGGAGAGGTATTGTCCAGCACTTCCAGTGTCTGTATCCACATATCTGCTTCGTAGGTGTAGATAGTAAGTACCGGGCCAAAGATCTCTTCGCACATGGTCACATAACTTGGATCTGTGGTGTCTATAACGGTTGGTTCTATGAACCAGCCCTTGCTCCTGTCGTAGTTGCCGCCACACAGTATCTTAGCATCGCCGTTGCCGTTCTTCACATTGTCTATATACTTAGTAATGCTGTTGAACGCTTTTTCGTCTATTACTGCATTGATGAAGTTGGTGAAATCATCTACTGGTCCCATCTTCATAGTGGCCAGCTCCGCTACCAGTTTCTTCTTGATCTCTTCAGCAAGATTGGCAGGAAGATAAGCCCTTGATGCTGCCGAACATTTCTGTCCCTGGAACTCAAATGCGCCACGCGCCAGACCGGCAACCACCGCATCTACATTAGCAGAAGGGTGAACGAATACAAAGTCTTTACCACCTGTCTCGCCCACTATGCGCGGGTATGACTTGTAGCGGGCTATGTTGTTGCCTATGCTCTTCCACATGTTCTGGAACACGCCTGTAGAGCCGGTGAAGTGTACCCCTGCAAACAGCGGATGTGCAAAACATATATCGCCCACCACCGGACCCGGAGGATAGATGAGGTTGATAACGCCATCAGGCAGGCCAGCTTCCATCAGTATTTCCATAAACACGCTGGCACTGTATATCTGCGTATTGGCAGGCTTCCAAACCACTACGTTGCCGCACATAGCCGCACTCACAGGCAGGTTGCCGCCTATGGCAGTGAAGTTGAACGGAGTAACCGCCAGTACAAAACCTTCCAGCGCACGGTATTCCATGCGGTTGTTCATGCCCACCGGCGATAGTGGCTGCTGCTTATATATCTGGCTGAGGAAGTAAACATTGAACCTCAGGAAGTCTATCAGTTCGCAGGCACTATCTATCTCTGCCTGAAACGAGTTCTTGCTCTGTCCCAGCATGGTAGCCGCGTTCATACGGAAGCGGTACTTGGTTGCCAGCAACTCTGCCGCCTTCATAAATATGGCTGCACGGTGCTCCCAGTTCATAGCCGCCCATTTGTCGCGGGAATTCAGTGCTGCATCTATTGCATCGTGCACATGCTCTTCTTCACTCTCGTAGTAGTAGCCCAGCAGATGTGCCGTTTCGTGTGGCGGGCGCATCTCTTTCTTCTTGCCATTGCGCACTTCCTTACCATTTATATACATGGGCACATCGCGCACCTGACCTTTCAGTTCGGCAAGGGCTGCCTTTAGTGCTTTGCGCTCTGCACTGCCGGGCGCATAACTCAGAACCACTTCATTCTTTGGTTCCTCAAAATCGAAATAAGCGTTATTCATCAGAAATATATTTAAGTATCAGTATTGTTTTATAAGGTGCAAAGGTAATCTATTAGGCCAAAGGGAACACTAATCGCCGTCAGCGGGAGACGGCGTTGCGCAAAAATATTTTTTTGCGCAACCAAAAACACTACAATATTGATAATCAATCTATTAACACAAAACCAGCGATGCAAACATTACCCGTTTTTGCGCAAAAATTGCGCACTTTTGCGCACGTTGCGCAATTCCCGGGTCTTTTAAATCATAGATACCCGGAATGACCCTGCCCTGAAAATACCCCATGATAATTACATTGATGGGCAAGCTCCCTGAAAAAATAAAGGGCACAGTTTTCTGTACCCTAAATTTCTGAAACAGCTGCGAAACGAACAAAACGAATATCTATGACACTACGTTTTTCGTAGTATCATAAGACGCCTGCGTCTTATCACAGATATTTTCCCGACGGCACTATGTGGTTGCTGCATTATGCATCAGCTACATGCAGTTCTTTCAATAGTACCAATTACCTAATTGAAGTAATAATAAAGATAGTTGCCTATCATTTTCTTGGGTATATTTCGGCTACCTGCATCGGCACCCAGCTTCAATATCTTGTCCATATCGGTAATGATCTTCGGAGACCTGGCAAACCGGTCGTGACCCAGAAAATCTGTTTTTTCTTTAACCGCATCGATGATATCCACCCTATTGAACACGTATACCGGTGGTGGCTGACTGATCTCTCCAAGCCTGAGGTTTTTATGCACCTTCTTGGATACCAGTAATGCCCAGTCGTTTTTGGCAGCGTATATAGTAATACGCTGTGATTTGCGAGCCAGCGCTTCGGCAAAATTCAGCTTGAACAAATCGGCATATACATCCGGCGCTGCCATGATTATTTGGTCTATTTTCAGATTGGTGGTATCCTGCTGCAATTGCTGCATAGCCATACACACTAGCCTGTTGCCCATGCTGTGGGCTATAAGGTGCACCTTTCTGAAATTGCCTTTTTGTGCTACCCTTTTTATAAAATCTTTAAAAGCAGGTACTGCCAGTTGCACATTATCCTCATCCACCGTATAGCTTGCCAGTTTGCAATTGGAAGACCAGCTGAACATGATAGGAGTAACAGGCAGGTGAATATCGGTGGCCAGCTGTGCGGTTCTCAGTGCCGCATCCTTAAAGCTGTTATTGTAGCCGTGAATAAAGATAAAAGCATCTTCTCCTTTACCAGCATCATAAAGCATCTTGTTGAAATCATTATCACTAAGCTTAGTAATGGTCTTTTGCACCATATGCTTCGTGGTATCTTCTCTGAACTGCAACTTCCAGATGCTGGGCGTTTCTATATTACCCTCTTTGTGGTTTGGCGGCACCGAAACAACAGTATAGCCTACACTATACCTCGGCGAGCCGGGCTCGGCAGGTACATTGCCATAAGAAGGCTGTCCTTTTTCAGTGATCATTTTGCGGTCGGTACCATATAGTATCTTCACGCTGGTCACTGCATTTTTATCCATTGTTGGCGGAGCAGTTGTGGTGGGCTTCGAGGGGAGAGCAGGTGGTGGTGGTGGTGCCGCAACTGTAGAATCTGCCACCTCGTTTTCTGCGGGTGGTGCTGCCGCCGCCTCTCCTGCTGATCTGTCAGCCGGATTGCCGGCATTGTTGCAAGAGCAAAAAAATACTACCGGAAGTAATGCGTACAAAATATATTTCATGATATGACTGGTTAAGAATGCGTGACAAATGTGCTATATACAAATGTCTGCATTAAAACAGCCTTAAAACAGGGGTAAAATACGGTTTTTTATATCGAAGTATATCCGTATATGCTTAACAGCATAACACCTATCTTTCCTTGATGCGGGATATATAGAAGTTGATGAAGACAACACCCAGTATAAGGAAAGTAACAGAATGATACATGACCACCATTCTGCCTGTATCGTTGGCAGCAACGATATCGCCATAACCAATGGTGATGGAGCTGACAAAACTGAAGTAACAGGCTTCTATGGGCCTGTATACAATACCTGCCGCCGACTTGATAGACTTTGTGAGAATATAGATAGTGGCAAAGTCGAAATTGATGGTTATGTAATCTACTAAAATGAAGATGATGTTCCTTTTGGAGGAATGGGGCTTGGCAAACATATCGCTGCAAAACACCAATACAGAGATGTATAAGATAGCCTCAATGATCATCCATATGCACCAGAGCATTACAATGTTGTGCCCCCACAGGGTATGCTCTGTAAGGTATAGCCGCTCCTTCAGTATTATGTAGGAAAAGAACAACTTAAAGAACACATACAACTCCACCCCCAGGTGCTTCCATAATACACCAAACCGGCCAAAGAAAGCCCTCACATAGATTGATGGAGTGAGGAACTGCGCGGCTATAAGAAACAACTGCACCATGCGCTCGGTAGCAATAGCCACAGAAATATCATTGCCATGCTGGTCTTTATTGTTCCATACCTGCAATAGGTTATCCCATTGCTGCTGCAACACATTCTGCTTCAATCGTTCCCTGGGGTCAAGATCAGAGAAGATGAACTTCTTCAACAGGTTGGCCATTTTATGATTTTTGGTTAGTTGGAAAAAAGGGCAAAAGGTGATGAGGCTATACTACAATGTGCTATAAAGATAATCATAATATCGGGGGTAAAAGATGACCATGATTGGGAGGGCATGTATGATATTGCAACATAGTTTTATAATACAGAATTTCCTGTAACTAAACATACGTGCGATGTATTGTCGAAACTTCCCTAATTACAAGCTTCAATGAATATTACTGAGGATTATTTATGAGCTCATACAGATCGTTGGTTGAAATAAAATTCAGAAAACCTTTCTTCTCCAGCCCACGCATCAAGGCTTTGTCCCCACTCCATATTTTGCATCTGAAATGCCTGGAATAAGCAACATAAGGCACATCTTTAGGGTCTATATCCGCAACCAGTTGTTCGGCAGCCAACCAATGCGCCACTTTGATCTGTTCCTCAGAAATAAAATCGATATGCTTGCATATCCTAAACTCAGCCTATGCAACCATTTCGGCATTCAGCTTACTGACCTTTATAATTTTAGGATAGTGTTTTCTGATCTCTACCCTCAAAAAATCGGGCGCTATAAAATGAAAATCAGACGGAGCATTAATTAGAATATCTCCAATTTTTCCATTGGTATTCAGCATACCACTGAAAACAATATTGGCATCAACTATGATCTTCACTTAATAAAACGTTGACGATTCTTAGCCCACCAATCAGTATTTACGGCATCAGCCAATTTATCTGCATCAGCTTGCTTTGCCTTGCTTTTTGCCGTTGCTTCCAGAAATTTTGCATAGTCTATCAGCTTCTGCAAGCCGAACCTATCGACACCTGAAGGAAGCGTTATTACTATACTATCGTTATCAGATCTTTCTATCAACATAGAATTCAATTCAGTATTCCAAAGTTAAGTAAAATATACATCTGCCAACCCTCATTCAAACAAACGCAACTGAATGGACTCTTGTATGCGGGTGTGTACAGGTGGCTCTTTGAAGCCGGATACGGAAATGCCCAGCAACCTCACCTTCATGCCGGTAAGATCTGTGGTGCGCAGCAGCTGGCAGGAGGTGCTGAAAATGTCGCCTGCATCGCAGGTAGGCTGTGGCACAGAAAGGCTACGGGTTATCTGTCTGAAGTCGTGATACTTGACCTTGAGGGTAATGGTACGCCCCCTGAGGCCGTGGCGCTGCATGCGCTCACCTACTATGTTGGCTATCTTTTGCAGCTCGGCATCCATCTCTGCAATATCGGTGAGGTCGTAGGCAAAGGTATCTTCTGCACCTACCGATTTTGTTTCTCTGTCGGGCTGCACAGGGCGCTCATCTATACCACGTACTATGCGGTAGTAGAACCTGCCTGCCTTACCGAAATGCATTACCAGTTCTTCTTCGGCCATGCGTTTCAGATCGGCACCGGTGTGCAAGCCCATCAGCTTCATCTTATCGGCAGTAACCCGGCCCACGCCATAGAACTTTTCTACTGCCAGCTGCTCCATAAATCCCTCTATCTCGCCCGGACCAATAAATGCCAGTCCATCTGGTTTGTTGAGGTCGGAAGCAATTTTGGCCACAAACTTATTGACAGATACCCCTGCCGATGCGGTGAGCTGCAGCTCGTCTTTTATGGCCTGCTTTATCTGCCGGGCAATGGCTATTGCCGAGCCTATGCCCTGTTTGTCTACAGACACATCGAGATAGGCCTCATCCAGCGACAGTGGTTCTATGAGATCGGTATGGCGGTGAAAGATCTGGCGGATATGGGCCGACACTTCTTTGTAGACCGCAAAACGAGGACGAACAAAAAGCAGATCAGGACAAAGCTGTGCTGCCCGTTTAGAGGGCATGGCCGAACGTATACCAAACCTGCGCGCCTCGTAACTGGCGGCAGCCACTACCCCGCCACGCCCCTGCGGTGGCCCACCCACTACCAACGGCCGGCCGCGATAATCAGGATTATCTCTCTGCTCAACCGACGCAAAAAACGCATCCATATCTACATGGATGATCTTGCGTTGTATAGAACCCGGCTCTGCCATAGCCCTGCTAATTTACGCCTATAGCCCTTGTAGTAGTCGAGTATGGGGAAATTTGTGGATAAGTTGATGGAGCAAGGGCTCTATTCCCTAATAGCTGGCAGTATTTCTAAAACTACGCTGACGGGTTATGTAATATTCTGTAAATCAAGTCATTTTTTTGGTACTTGCCTGATTACTATTGAGCGTACAGATCACTCATGTTGACTGATTAATTTACAGCTCCTTGTTCCTGATGCTCGCAGGAAATTTACTTTGCTTCTGCCCCATCTACATTGGGCAGCACCAAAGTGAAGGTAGACCCAATACCCGGCTCTGAAGTCAGGGTGATGGTACCATTCAGCTTGTCCACAATCTCTTTTACAATAAACAGGCCCAGACCGCTGCCCATGCGCTGCACACTGGCTCTGAAGAACATATTAAACACCTTGGTACGGTACTCCTTGGCTATACCTGTACCATTGTCGGCAACCTCTATTATAGCAGCTCTTGCACTGACAGTAACTACCACATGCACAGTGGAAGCAGGCTTAGAAAGGTCGGCGTACTTTATGGCATTGGTAATAAGATTATCGAGCAGGGAACTGATGCGCAGATGATCTGATGTGAAAGTGCAGGGCGCATAGATATTCATGGTGAGTTTGTACCTGCTTTTATCAGCCGGCAAAACAGCGTTGAAGATGCCCGATATTGTACCCTGCCAGTCTATTATGGTGGGTTCGGGTTCGGTCTTTTCATTCATTACTATAGCCACAATGTCTGTAATGGTTTCCTCTGCGCGATCCAGATTGGGTTTCACCAGCTGCAGCATTTCCGTTATCTCCTCGGGCGAAAGTAAATTGGCAGCAGCGAGTTCGGCTATGTCTCTGAAATTGGCAATGGGGCTGCGCAGATTGTGCGACATACTATAGATGAACTGATTGAGCCGGGAATTGGCCTCTTCGAGCTGCTGCTGTGCAGCCTCTACCAGCAGGTTCTTATTATTCAGCTCAGCATTTTTGATATCTAACAGATCCATGCGCGACCCGATAGCTGCCCCCAGAATAGCCAGTATAGGTAGCGCCAGGTCTATGATCCACAATAGCGGATCATTTTTCTGTGTCTGAAAGAATTCTGCCAACGAGCATCTGTAATTATTGGATACCAGTATTGCCGCCATACCCAGCAACGGAAATATAGCCCCCAACAGAGCGCCGTAAATTCCGTACTTAGTAGCTTTGGTACTGATCATGTAAAAGAGTGTAATGAAGGATACTGAGCAGAGCAGGAAGCAAATACCACCCTTTAGCAACAACACATAACTTTAGCTAAATGCTTTGCTTGCAAGATATAGCCCAAACAAATAATAATTACTACGCATATTAGCAGCAACTTCCATTAGGGGCAGGGCTACCCAGGCGCTCCATTCAAGAGAAATGCCTATAAAACCAGAGAAACTATTCTTTTGTGAACTTACCCCAATAAGTGCCTGATAGTGTAACAACCCTCACTATATGCATACCTGCTGCCAGACGGTGGGTGTCTAAAGTAAATGAGTTGCCAGAGGAAGAAACAGTGAACACTGCAGCACCACTCATATCATAAACAGTAATAGTAGCTGTGCTGCTATTGGCAACCGGCAGCAGCACCTGCAGGCGATCTGCAGCCGGATTGGGAAACAAATGCAGTGTGGTGTTTTGCGCAATTTCTTTCACCGACTCCGGAGACTGAAAAGATGTACCCAGTAAATTTATCCACTGTACCCGGCAATTGCGATCAGCCTTCACAAAATAATAGTCCTCTGGCGTGTGAGTATTATATGGAGACACCCTTGCACTATCTGTACCGGCATAATACCATAAGTGAGAAGAAATGCGACCATATAAGTAAACAAAATTGTCTTTATCGAACATAATATTCGGAGCTGGGGTACTTTGCATGGACAACTGGCATAGTACAGTTCCATTTGTATCCAACTTTACCACATTCATTTGCCCATGTCCTGTAAGTGTAACGGTCTGAGTATCTATGTACCCTGTTGGTGCAAATTGCTGGCCGGCAACATAAATATTGCGATCCGCGTCAATTGCTGCATGAAGCGGTTTATATTCTTTTGTTTTCTTAGCCCACCGTTCACTACCATCAGCATTGTATTTGCAAATCAAAGTCTGATCGCGGTTCCATGATATTGGAAGAACAGGAACCAACATAGGTAATGTATTGAAACGTGCAGTATCTGTGAGCGGGCCTAAAATGACTCCTGCGCCATCATTACCAACACCGATGCCAGTAACACCATCTACAGGGCCCTTGATGAATTGTTGCCAATTGGGGCTGCCTGTTGCACCTATAGATACTGTACCTATTCTGCGGGCAGTATCTGTGCTGATGGCTGCACCACATATTTGTGTATCTGAGCATCTTGCCGCCACATACATATTGCCATAAGGATCTGTAACGCCATCTGCGGCTATCTTTTTACCACTTATTTTGTCGAACCATAAAAGATTGCCTGCACTATCGAATCTGGCAAAGAAGGTATAGGACTTTGTAGCGGAAGCAAAAAGGGTGTCGGTACCGATACTGATATTACCGGAAAAAGAAGACGACAGATATACAGACCCCGAAGTATCTACACCCAGCCCCAGTCCTTTAGTTTTGGTTTGCCCTGTTGTGTTATGATACCATAACAAATTACCTCCTGTATCGTATTTGGCCACTACAATACCCTCCGATTCAAATGTAACAACAGGAACATTCACAGATACGCCGGGGGCTAGGTACATAGTTCCATTAAATGCCATGGATACTATAATATTCCCAGCGGCATCATTCGCCACTCTGGCCGCATGAAAATAGGCATCAGGACAACAACGCTCATTTAATAATTTTCTAGACCAGATCAGATTCATGTCAGAATCGCAGTGAGCCAGTATAAATTCGGGATCTAGATCAAAGGGTGTTGCATGAATAACAACATTTTTAAAGGTTAAAGAATCCTGAAATCCGGCAATCAGATTGATATTCTTGCTGTTATCGATACTAGCTCTCCCTTGGTAAAAGTAAGTCTGAGCCTGGCATAAACCGGTAATAGAAAGCAGGAAAAGTAAGAGTATGCTGCATTTTTTCATAAGATAGTATTTGGGTATACAATTATAAAAATACACCAATACAGGCAAAACCCAACGAACATTTTATAATATTAGTGCCAACTCCATTGCTAAAAAACAATTTGTTAATTTTTTCCATAAGCCACAGAACGCATTGCCAGTAGATAGGTTCATGTACTTTTGCAGCCTTAACACAACAATATGCGTTTTCTGTTTGCCACCCTACTCTTTTTATCTGTTGCTATACCGGGCATAGCCCAGAAAGTATCGCTGAGCGGCTATATGCGCGATGCGGCTACCGGCGAAAGCCTCATAGCCGGCACGATCTATATAAAGGAGGCAGAGCAGGGTGCCAGCACCAATACCTACGGGTTTTACTCGGTGAGTGTGCCTGCAGGCAAAAAATATACCGTTATCTACTCTTATGTGGGCTATACCCCGCTGGTACTGGAAATGGACCTGAGCAGCAATCTGAGCTATAATGCAGAACTGAAGAACGGCACCACCATGAAGGAGGTTAAGATCACATCGGGCAGGAAGGATGAGAACGTGAAGAATGCAGAGATGGGTACAGTGAGCCTGAGCATAGGCAGGATAAAAACACTGCCGGTGCTGTTTGGCGAGGTGGATATACTGAAGACCCTGCAGCTGCTGCCGGGTGTGCAGAGCGCCGGCGAAGGCAATTCGGGCTTTTATGTGCGTGGTGGTGGCCCCGACCAGAACCTGGTGCTGCTGGATGATGCGGTGGTATACAATACCGGCCATCTGTTTGGTTTCTTCTCGGTGTTCAACGGTGATGCGATAAAGGATGTGACCCTGATAAAGGGCGGTGCTCCGGCCAACTATGGTGGCAGGCTATCTTCAGTGGTAGATGTATCTATGAAGGAGGGTAATATGAAAGAATATCATGCCGAGGGTGGTATAGGCCTCATAGCATCGAGGCTGACACTGGAAGGCCCCATAAAGAAAGAGAAAGGTTCCTTCATGATATCGGGTCGCCGCACCTATATTGATGTGCTGGCAAAACCCTTCAGCAGCAAGCTGCAGAATACCGGCTACTACTTCTACGATGCCAACGTAAAGGCCAACTACAGGCTGGGCGATAAAGACCGTGTGTACCTGAGTGGCTATACGGGTGTAGATAAATTCAAGTTTGCCAACTCGCGCGGCTCTTTCAAGGCCGATATTCCCTGGGGCAACAACACTGCTACCCTGCGCTGGAACCACCAGTTTACCGACAAACTGTTTGCCAATACTACCGTTGTTTATAACGACTATGACTTCGCTTCCAGCTTCAGCCAGAGTTCTTTTGCTGTGAAACTGGCATCGGGCATAAAAGACTACAATGCCAAAACAGACCTGGACTATTATACCCCGTTCAATCACCACTTCAAGGCAGGTGGTGCCTATACCTACCACACCTTTGTACCCAATCAGGTATCGGGTCAGTTGGACACCATAAAACTGGAACCAAGCAATGCCTATACCAAGTATGCACACGAAGCCGGCGCCTACATACTGGACGAGTTTGAACCTAATGACTGGCTGAAGATAAATGCAGGTTTGCGCTATTCTTTCTTCGGACAGACAGGGCCCTATACCGGCTATACCTTCAATGCGGCAGGAGACCCTACCGATAGTGTGAAATACAAAAAAGGACAGATAGCCAAGACCTATGGCGGCTGGGAACCAAGGCTGAACCTGCGCTTTGCGCTGAACAACGGTTCTTCTTTCAAGACCAGCATATCACAGACCTATCAGTACATTCACCTGGTGACCAACAATGGCTCTACCCTGCCTACGGATATATGGGCACCAAGTACTTACCTCATCAAACCACAAAAGGCGGTGCAGTACTCGGCAGGTTATTTCCGCAACTTCCTCGACGACAAACTGGAAACATCTGTAGAGGTCTATTACAAAGACATGCGCAATCAGCTGCAGTACAGAGAGGGCTATACCCCCAACACCCTGCGCGACCCCGAAATGGAATATGTGGCCGGCCGTGGTTATGCCTATGGTGCTGAGTTCTTTGTGAACAAAACAAAGGGCAACTTCACGGGCTGGATCGGCTATACGCTTGCATGGACCTACCAGATATTTGATCAGCTGAACGGTGGCGAACGCTTCCCGCTGAAGTATGACCGCAGGCACAATGTAAGTGCTGTGGGTACTTATACCTTCAATAAAAAATGGACAGTTTCCAGCGTATTTGTTTACGGATCAGGCAATGCCATTACACTGCCTACTGCTTACTACTTTGTAGATGGCGAACTGGTGCAGCTCTATAGCAAGGTAAATGCCTACAGGGTACCTTCTTATCATCGTCTGGACCTCTCTGCTACCTATACGCCGCAACCCAAGAAGAAACACAGGTGGGAAGGCAGCTGGGCATTCTCTGTATACAATGCCTATAACCGCAAGAACCCCTACTTCCTTTATGTGGATAACAGCGGCAACGTATCTACCGGTATCAGCGTAAAGGTGTATCAGGTATACATTCTGCCTATCATTCCAAGTATCACTTACAACTTCAAGTTCTGATGAAGGAGCAGCTTATTGCTGCTCTATTATGGTGACACGCAAAGTATGATCGCCCTCGGTGGTGGTAATGACCATGAGGTACACTCCGGCAGGAATACCCGTAACATTCACCGGTATCTTACCCTCAGAAGACGGGAGTGAAAGTGTGCGCCTGTAGCATAGTTTTCCGGTAGCGTCTATCAGTTTCATCTCTGCTGCAGATACTGTGGCAAACTCATAAGCAATACTGAACTGACGGGACGCCGGATTGGGTATTGCTGAGAATTTTATAGCCGGTTCGCTGGTCACATGTACCGGATGCTTTACCGTGGCAACACAGCCATTATCGGCGGTTTCAGAATAGGTTACAGAGGCATTGCCTGCAGCAATACCGGTCAGCTCGCCCCAGCTATTTATCGTTGCTATAGTAGTGTCGTCAATATACCAGAGGCCATTGGGCGAAGCGCCCCTGAGGGTTACTGTCTGACCAATATTAATGAATGACTTGCCGGTGACAGGAGCGGATGCCGGAGCAGCCAGCACCTGCAATTGTTTGGTAGCAGATACACTGCCACAGGTATTGCTGAGTGTATAAGAAACAACCGTTGTGCCTGCTGCAATACCTTTTATGGTGTTGCCGGTATCTATGTCTGCTATGCCGGGCACACTGAAGGTGTAGACACCACCGGGCTGTTGTCCGTATAATGAGGCCGCAACAGCACCACCCATACAGCCTTCGCCATTGCCTGCAAAATAACCGGGCACAGGTGCTGCCAGCACAGCAAACCTTATAGTATCTGAACTGTATCCGCAACTGTTGCCGAGCCTGTAAACAACAACTGCATTGCCTGCCGAATAGGCAGTAACAATACCTGTGCTGCCAACCACTGTTGCATAACTGCTTGCCATGGCCCACGTGCCGCCTGCGGGTGTAGCCGACAGCTGCAAGGTTGCACCTTTGCACATAAAAGTATCTGTGGTAGTAATAACAGGCACTACCGGCAATTGATTGACTGTAACAGTTGCCGTGCCTGTAAAGGTGCCGCACACACTGGTAGCAGCATAGGTTAAAGTGGCTGTACCCGCGGCAACTCCGGTTATGTTCACCGAATAGGGATCCTGGGGCGAAAGTGTAGCATTGCCATTGCTTATTGTCCAGGTACCGTTAGCTACGTTGGCGTTCATAGTTTTGGTGCTTCCTACACACACTACATCATTTCCAGAAAAGGAGATCGTATAGCTGGCATTCACTACCGAAACAGTTACCTGAATGTTGGCCGTATCTTCACCATCACTTACCCTTACATAAAAATAGTCGCCACCGGTATAGCCGGCAGTCGGGGCGTAGGTAAGACCGGTTGGGGTTACTGTACCACCTGTAGCTACTGCAGTTGCCGGAAAGCCACTCAGCGTGCCATGAGAGGGATTGGAGATCACTGTCCAGGTGAGTGTTTGCCCTGCATTGATGTCGGATACACGCAAAGAAGTATCCAAGCTATTGGTAGCAGACGACATACACACTTGCTGCGCAGCAACTACACCCTTAGTAAACACAGGTGGTGCATCTATGACCGTACTGAGCGGATAGATACTGCGCACTCCGTTTATGGATGCAAAATAGAGGCGACCATTACTACCAAGATGGATAGCACCAGTTGAGTTAGTGGTCTGTGCTGCGATTGCAGGTCCACCATCGCCTGTGTAACCCGAAACACCGTTACCTGCTATGCGGCTGATGTATTTAAAAGTATCATAGCGATACACAGCAGCACTAAAGTAGAAATATAGATTACCGATAGTATCTATCGCAACGTTCTGCGCATTGAATGGCAGGCTGGAAATAACTCCTGCTGCATTGATCTTGCGCACAGGGGTACCACCTATGTATATATTTCCTTTCCCATCCAGAGTCACACCACTTGCCGCCACCAGAGATGCTGCAGTAGCGGGTCCGCCATCGCCGGGCGTGGTGGCAGTATCGTTGCCGGCCACCGTGGTTATGATGCCGGTAAGTGCATCCACACGGCGCAGCTTTTTGCTGGTATTATCTGCTATGTACACATTGCCGGCAGAATCTACTGCTACCCCATCGGCACTAAGTGCGGCAGCGGTTGCAGGACCACCATCGCCGGGACCGCTGAGGCCACCACCTGCAATGGTAGTGATGATACCCGCAGGCGATACTTTGCGCACATGGTCGCTGCCTGTTTCGGCTATATACATATTGTTCCACCTGTCGTAGGTGATGGCAACGGGCATGCTGAGCGCAGCAGACAGCGCACTGCCACCATCACCATAGTAGCCTGCAAAACCATTGCCGGCTATAGTGCCTATGGTATCTGCGGTGCTATGTATCCTGCGCACCAGATTGGCTGTGCCATCTGCTACACATAAATTTCCTGCTGTGTCTGTAGCTATACCGGCAACATACAGAAATGAGGCCAGCAGCGGATCTCCGCCATTGCCTGTATTAAGGTTCAGCGGTAGTCCGTTACCTGCTACAGTGGTAATGATACCGGAAGCAGCTATTTTGCGGATACGCGAATTGGTGTAATCGGTAATGTAAATATTATCAGCACCATCTATGGTCATATCGCGCGCACCGGCAAACTTAGCTGCCGTAGCCGGACCGCCATCGCCGCTGAACCCATTGGTGCCTGTACCGGCAATAGTAGTTATGATACCCGCCGCATCTACCTTGCGGATGCGGTTACTCATGGCTATGATCAGTTCGCCTGCCGCATTCAGCTTCACAGCTGCCGGCAGCGTTACTGAGGCTGCTGTAGCGGGGCCGCCATCGCCCAATGTACTGCCTCCGCCAGCTACTGTGCTGATGATACCTGCTGTGCTTATCTTGCGCACTCTGTTTGATAACTGATCTGCCACATAAACATTCCCCGCAGCATCAACTACTATGCTGATAATATCATTGAATGTAGCCGATAATGCAGCACCGCCATCACCGCCCGAACCCGAACCTCCTGTACCTGCTATGGTAGCAATGAAGCCGGCAGGAGTAACCTTGCGCACGCGCTTGTTGCCCTTGTCGCATATGTATAGGTTGCCTGCGGCATCCATTCCTACATCTGCAACTGTAAGCCCTGCCAGCAAAGCCGATCCGCCGTCGCCAGAATAAGTGGTAGATCCATTACCCGCAAGAATGGTCACAACGCCTGCAGGTGTTCTCTTTTTCACATAGGGGCTCTCTGCATAGATCCAGTTGCCTGCCGCATCAAATACCCCCTTGCCGCCACCGGTAGCGGCTACTATGCGTCCGGTAGCGGTGTTCAGTTTGCGCCAGCCACCGCCCAGTATCTTTTCGAATATATACAAACCGGTACCACCATCAGAAACCACCATATCGGGATCTTTGATACGGGCATAGGGTACTGCCATTGTGTCATTGCCTATACCACCCACTACCGTGGTTATGGTTTGTGCAACTACGTTTGTATTGAAAGCTCCCTGTAAGGCAAGCAGAGCCAGAGAAAAAAGAAGGGTAAAAGAACGGGTACTCATAACGCTGTTTTATGCCGCACGATACAATTATGCAACCATGTGTAATTTATGTAATATTCACGAATTACACTAAACAAACATTAAAATAGCTATCCTGCGAGTGCACCTTACTGCACATATACTTCGTCGCAGGCGATCATAGGTTTCTTGGTATCGTGCTGGCGCCAAACGGGCAAAGCAGACAGGTTGGTAGCAGTTACCCTTATGAAGCGGGCTCTTGCTTTTGCCTCTGCAGCAAAGGGTTTCACCACTACGTCATAGTGCTCTTCCTCAGGTGCATTGGTAAATGCTGTGTAAGGACGGAAAGTTACGCCATCATCAGATACTTCCACACCTATTGCCGATGGCAGGAATATCCAGTGGCGGGGATCATCGAGGAAGTGCATTTTGAGCCCTGATATGTTTTTGGCTGCGCCCATATCTATAGTTGCTACCATATTGGTGCCATAAAAACAAAGCCAGTTATAACTGAAATCGTTGTAGCCCGAAGCGCCATCTACCAGTGTGTGCGCGCCCTTTGCGGCATAGTCTGCTACAAACGGGAACTGCAGCTTCACAGTGGCACCTGTAGCCATAGTAGGCGTTATACCTGCAGCCAGTATGGCATCCCACTCAGCCTTATAGGCTTCCGGGGTCAGACCACCTTCCGATAGTTCTGTTACTTTGGCTTTTTTACAGTTGTCCATAAAGTGAGCCAGTATCAGTGGTATCTGTGGTTTCACTACCCAGGTGCCATTGGCCTTCTGCTCATATATGCCGAACTTCTCTCTGCCAAAGAAACGTGCCTGTTGCAACACAGTATAGTCTATGGTCAGCCTCAGCCTGGCAACTCTTTGGGCATAGATGGTCTTAGTTTCCACAGAGCCCTCTGCAATATCCAGTATTTTGCTGTAGGCATCCATTTTCTCCGGAGAAAGATAGGTAGCCCATTCATTCACCGGATTGCCGTAGATGTCCAGATGACGCTTGGAGTCGGCCATATTGCTGTGCAACTGACCAATATACTGCAGCAGGAATTTTGCCGCAGGGCCATAATAATCGAACAGGAAAGCCTCTGTAAGTTTCTTTACATCAGCCTTGTCATCCTGCATCATTTTGGCAAGCAGATAGCTGCGTAGTTCTGCAAACTCGCCATAGGTATCGCCGCTGCCCTGCACAAAAATACCCTTTATGCCATTTTCTTTGTAGAACTGCATATTGGGTTGCAGTGTCAGCAGATTAGGGAACGGAGCCAGGTAGTTCGTAAACTGTGTAACATAGTCCCACAGGTACAGATTGCCGGTTATTGCGCCCCACTCTTTCAGATCTTTCCGGAATGACGCTGCAGATGGCTCCTTACTGATCTCCTGCTCGCGGTAGGCATCAATATTACTCAGAAACACTACCACATTTGCAGCAGGCTTTATATTAGCAGGTGCTTTGTGGGTATAGCTATATGCGAGTGTGGTTATTTTCTTATCGGGGAAGGTAGTTGCTACTTTGTTTACAAATTTGATGAGCGAACCCGACGGGCTGCCTGCTGCATTATCGGTAGCCTTACACTGGTCGCACTCGCAATAGCCTTTGTCGTCATTGGGCGCTACAGACCAGTATATTGCATCAGGGTTATCGACCATTCTTTTCTTCAGCTCGGCAGTAACAATAGGCAGTACCGCATCATTACTCAGACAAAGCTGCGATGGCTGCCTTACGCCCTTTACCAGCGCATAGTACTCGGGATGTGTTTTGAAATAAGTAGCTGCAGGTACCAGCTTGTTGTAGGAATGTCCCCACAGGCCCCACAGATCCTCAAAGCGCTGCAGCTGGTGCCACTCCAGGTATTCTGCATCCTGAGATGCGGGATAATAAACCTCTCTGTATTCAAAAAGCGGTCTGCCATCTTCCTTCAGAGCAGCAGGTACTCTTACCTCCTTACCCTCGGGCAAAACAGCCGGCACATCTGCTACCTTGCGGCAACCAAAATACTTGTCTATAAGTGCGTATACGCCATAGATGAGCCCCTTGCCGCTACCGCCGCAAACTACCAGGTCTTTGCCTGTCATCTGCAGCCTGTATGCTTCATTGGGCAACTTGCCGGGCACTACTACTCCTTCTTTGCGGGTATGACCAACGTAGATACCATTGGCTGTGGTGAGCGCACCCTCTTTAACTATAGGCAACTGCCTGCCCGATATGCGCTGAATATAATCCTGCAGCACCTTTGCCGACTTCATCTCCAGCGGCGTAGATGCAGCCGGAACTACTATAGAATATAAAGAACTACCTGCATCGGCTATTGTTATCTCCTGCGCACTGCCACTGCAGGCACTCACCCCCAACAATAAGAAGAGGAATCTGTATAAAAGCTTCATTGGAATTAAGTACGTTTTTTATCAGAAACGTCGCTGCAGTGTAACGTATATATCGTACTGGTTCCTGAAAATTGCCGTATTAGACTTTATATTATACCAACTGGCATTTACAGAGAACGTAGTGAGATAGTATATCTGACGTTTGTACCCTACCCCGCAGCTAACCGTTTTATAGGTTGCCAAGGTACTGAGAAAATAGTTAGTACTGAAATCGTCGGGTACATTACCATAGCCGGCAAGTGCTGTAAAGTACTCACTTCTGTTCTCGCGCAGGTAATACCTGGCAGTGAAAATTCCGGAGTAAAACGCGCCTTTTATAGTATCGCTATAGTTCAGCCGCTGGGGATATAGTTTGAAGTTGAGGAAGAAATCCTTCACCTCTTTAGAGATACCCACCACAGGAGAGATTAGTTCGCCGCCAAATAATTTCAGATACCTGATACCCAGTTCGCCTGAATATCCTTTATTGAATGATCTATTGATAGAGTAACCAGCTTTTAGCTCAGGGAAGATATTGATATCCGGAGAGTACCCGGCAATAGCATAGGAGTACCATTTTTTGCTGTGTGTATAGTAGGCTTCTGCCTCTCCCTGAAAACCGGTTCCTGTAGTTCTGCCGGCATAGTTCACCCTGAAACTGAGTGTACCACGCTTATGATAACGGGTATACTGTACTGTAGCAATACTATTGATCTTCGAAAGATTGTCCACATCTACAATGCGGGAATGCAGGTAGAACAAACCTATTTCGTTACGCAACCTATAGCTATACAAGTAGGCAGTATGATCGAGATATTTAGCTATCGGGTACATTTTAGAAAGTGTATCTGCAGTACGCCATGCAGTCTCATATTTTCCCTGAGCCTGGTAGATCTCTGCCTTCCTGGAAAGGAAGTATGGATTCATCGGGTACATCCTCCTGCCTTTATCAAGCAGTATCAATGCCGTGTCATATTGTTTCAGGTCATAGTTCAGGTTAATGACGTAGTACATTGGCACAGTATCTTTAGGAGCTATTTCCAATGCTTTATTGAACTCTGCCAGCGCACTGTCTTTCTTACTATCATTCTCCATGTACTGCCTGCCTGCTCCCAGGTGCTGCTCCATGTTAGCGTTGCGGTAACGGGCATTGTAAGGGAACTCTTTCACCAGCTGACCCGAAATGCCATATGCTGTTTTATACTGGCCTGCATCGGCATATACTGTAGACTTCCTGAACTGAAAGTCTTTAGAATCCGGATAATACCTCAAACCCTGATCCGCAAAATAAAGTGCTGAATCATAATCCTTGATGGCACTCTCAACATTGATAATATAATTGAGGGCGTCCACATTATCTGGCTGTTTGTCCAGCACTTCTCTCAGCACTTTTATTGTATTGTAATAGTCGTCGTATGCCATGGACTGACGACCTGCTGCCAAAGACTGCTCCACAAGGCTCGACAAGTACTGCCTGTTCTCCGGATGTGCTTCCAGCAACTGTTTAGAGATCTGTGCTGCATCAGAATATCGCTGATAACTTTCGAGTACAGCCGCCTTCTTGAACAACAGGAACTCATCGTTGGGGTAAAGTACCAATCCTTCTTCTATTACGCGCAATGCGTCGTCGTATCTTTTTTGCAGATTGTAAATATTGATGAGATAACCTGTAGCCGCCATATTGGTGTGATCGTAAAACAATACAGATTTCAGTGCAACTGTTGCACTATCATACTCCATATCGTTCATGAACTGCCTGGCAGCCTGTGTACGCAGCTCCAGAAAGTTAGCTTTATTAGCCTCTGTAGGATTGTCTTTATAGAGCATCTCTGCTATAGAAGAGGCTGCACCATAGCGCTTCATAGACTCCAGTATGCCCAACTTTTTCTTCAGCAGATCATAGTCATTCGGCGAACGCTTCAGACCAAAGTTGATCCACTGCAATGCTTCCGGCAGCATACCTCTGCTGAATGCAATATTGATAGCATAATTCAGTGCCTCCGTATTGCCGGGGTCTTTCTCCAGTATACCACTAAAAAGCAGATACGGATCGGTATTCATGTAAAAACGACCGGCGGTCATTCTTATGTAGGAATTCAGCTTCAGCACCTCGCTGTTGGTAGGATACAGCTTCATGAGTTTACCCACTACTTCTATAGCTTCTACATAGCGCGACATAGCATCGAGTATACTCACCTTCTTCATCAGGAACTCGTATGAGTTTGGCGTAGACTGCAGCGCCCTGTTGGTATAGGCCAGCGAACTTTCGTAATTACCCGACCTTATGTCCAGCGAATAGATAGCTGTAAGCGCTTCTTTATTCAGCGGGTCTTGTTCCAGTACTGCTTCATAGGCACGTTTGGCAATTTCTATATAGCCCCTGTGCGAATACTGACGGGCAACTGCCAATTTATATTCGAGGTAAACACTTCTAATGTAGGGGTCTGTAGAAAAACGATCGAAAAGGTAGTCGGCCAGTTTATTACTTTCTATCCAGTCGCCCATTTTTATATAGATATCCAGTTTCTTCAGCAGCAGATCACGGTCATTCGGAAAATATTTCAGCCCCATATCGGCATATTCCAGCGCCTGAAGATAGTTACACGCCTGCGCCTCCATATTAACCAGATAGATGTAGGCATCTCTGTATTTAGGATTTTTCTGCAATACATAGTTCAGCTCTATACGGGCACTGTCTATCTTGCCCGACAATGCATAAGCATGTCCCAGCAAAAGGTGAATATCCAGATTCTTTGGCGATATATCTACCGCCTTAGTGCACATATTGATAGCCTTCTGATAGTGCTTCAGATCTATTTCCTTTTTCGCTTCGTTGTATAAGTTATCGGAAGACTCGATCATTTTCAGCCACTGTGCATTTGTTTGCACACTGCATAAAATGATGATGGCCGAAATCAATATTTTTGAAAGAGACTTCATTCTTTTCTTTTTTAAACGAACTGCCCATGCAATCCGGTTTTTATATGTTTAACTGGTAGCCGGGGCTGCCTTTTGTTTCTTTTTATTTGCCTGCATACCAAAACCCTGCCTTTGCATATTACCCCATACGTGTTTACGTCCGGTAATAAAGTTGAAATAACCCTTGATAGCAAAGAACATGATGAGCGGGTGATATACAAATGGTTCGAGAAATGCCATAAGGCATAAGCCTATGGTCTCTCCCCAGGTTCTGTAGTACTTGAATGTGATCTGATCCCACAAAAGGGCCAGTGTAGTGATCATTACAGAGTAGGTATACACAAACACTATAAGGATGATGGCAAACGGCCAGTTGATCTGTCCGGTAACGATAAGGTATATGTAGAACAGCACACCGGTAAACTCCACTACAGGGGCCAGTAGCTCATACATAAATGCATAGGGGAACACTATAAGACCCAGCCTGCCATAGCGGGGATTGAAGATGATCTTGCGGTGTATGCTCATGATCTGTGCCAGACCACGACCCCAGCGCGAACGCTGCCTGCCGAATACCTTCAGCGTAGCAGGCCCTTCTGTCCAGCATAGGGTGTACGGAACGTATTTTACAGAGTACTTTTTCTTGTTGTCTTTCATGAACGCGCACATACGCGTTATCATATCCATATCCTCACCAAAAGACTTAGAGTCATACCCTCCTGCTTTTACAGCTATCTCCTTGTCGAACATACCCAGACCACCGGATACGTTGGGCACAGAGTTGATAAGATCCCAACCCATTTTACCCAGCATGTAGGCGCGTATATACTCCATCTCCTGAAAACGTGGCAGGAACTTGCGCGGAGGGCGCACACGTATCATCAGCCCTTCATCCACATCGCAGGAGTTCACCATCCTCAGTGTAGCACCTGAAGCGATCACACGTTTGAAATCTTCCTGTATGTGCACATAACCACATTCCTCGCATGGGGTACCCACCTCTTTCACCTTGGTGGTTTCCTCATCCATGAAGGGCTTAATGAGCTTGATGAGGGTATCCTTGTCCAGGATACAATCTACGTCCGTACAAAGGAAGTAATCGTATACAGAGATGTTGATACCTGCATTAGAGGCATCCGCCTTACTCTTACCATTCACCTTATCTACCACAACGAGCTTCTCGTATGCCCTGTTGGTAGACTTGAATATCCTTTTTATAGGCTCGCAGTTCAGCTTCTCCCTGAATGCGTATTCCACATGCACCAGCTCAAACTCTTCGATAAGCTTTTCCAGGGTATCATCTGTACTACCATCGTTCACAATTATCACTTCGAACTTCGGATAGTTGAACGTGAGCAAAGAACGAACGTTACTGATGATGGTAACACCCTCATTGAACGCTGGTGCCACAACCGAAATACCGGGTGCCAATGGCGACTCTACTATGATATTATAATCGATAGAGGCATTTTTCTTGATGTACCTCTGAATAGATATCAGGGACATAATTGCCAGCATGGCATATGCCATGAGCAGAGATGTACCATATACGAACACGGCCGACTGGTAGAACACACCTATTGTGTCCCAAAAAGTACCCCCGGTAAAAAAATTATAGATCACGCCCATGATTCAGTCAATAGCTCAATCGTGTTATAGTTATGTTGTGGCCGGCGCAACTCTCGGCTTGTCTTCTGTTTTCTTCTGGAAACCTTTTCGCTGCATGTTTCCCCAACTGTGCTTTCTGTTGGAAATATGAAATATATAACCCCTCAATGCGAATATGACAATAAGCGGGTGGTAAATGAGCATTTCTATAAAAGCCATAGAAACTACCAGCACCACATCTTTCCAGGTCTTGTAATACTGGAAAGTGAGCTGATCCCATAATACCGACAAAGTAGAGATCATTACGGAATAGGTATACACAAACACCAGCAGTATGATGGCATATGGCCAGTTCACCATTCCGAAATAAATGAGCAGTATGTAGTAAATGATACCCAGGAATTCTATGATAGGTGCAAGCAACTCAAAGAATACGTTGTAAGGAAAAACGATCATTCCCACCCTGCCATAAGCCGGGTTGAACAGCATCTTCCGGTGCGTGAGTATGAGCTGCAGCAGCCCCCTGCCCCAGCGGGTACGCTGCCTCATAAATACCTTAAGCGATGATGGCCCTTCGGTCCAGCAAAGTGTGTGTGGTATATACCTTACAGCTGCGTCTATTTTGTTGTCATACACATACCTCGACATGCGCAGCCTCAGCTCCATATCCTCTCCGAAAGATACCGGATCATAGCCACCTGCTTTTACCGCTATCTCTTTATCGAACATACCCAAACCACCCGAAACGTTGGGAACAGAATTGATGTAACTCCAACCCATTTTACCCAATACGAAAGACCTAATGTATTCCAGCTCCTGAAAACGGGCCAGCAACGGCCTTGGCGCCTTTATCTTTATAAGTACTCCTTCATCCACCTCGCAGGAGTTTGCCATGCGCAATGTGGCGCCGGTAGCTATCACTCGCCTTTTCTCTTCCTCCATCATCGGGCGAATGAGCATCTGCAGCGTCTGGCTATGCAGGATACAATCCACATCGGTACAAAGGAAGTATGGAAATGCGGCAACATTGATACCCACATTGGTAGCATCTGCCTTAGATTTTCCGTTCTCTTTGTCTACCACCAGCAGTTTGGCATAGGCCTCATCTGTAGATTTGTACACACCCCTCACCGGCCTCGATACCAGCTTTACGTCATACGCAAAATCCACCTTCACCATAGAGAACTCTTTCATGAGCTTCTCCAGGGTATCATCCGTACTACCATCGTTGATGATGATCACCTCATAATTCGGATAGTCGAACGTAAGCAGCGAACGAACGTTACTGATGATGGTAAGCCCCTCATTGAATGCAGGTGCAATAACCGATATGCCCGGTGCCAATGGCGAACCAACTATTACAGAATAGTCTGTATAGCTCTCCTTGCGCAGGAAAAGACGAATGTTGATGAACGATAAAATGGCCAGCATGGCGTAGAGCATCAATAGCGATGAGCCGTACACAAATACGGTTGTCTCAAAGAACGCTGAAGCATATTCTACAAAAGTGGAGCCCATTAATATTTAATTAGGGGATTTAGGCAATGCTTGATAATAAGCTGATTCTCCTCGTAGGTCATCCCCATCAATTCCTCTACAAGCAGTCTTGAATTCTGATTGTTGTGCCTGATGATAGCACGCGCAGAATTCATCCTGATATCGAAGTTGGAAGAATAAAGGAACTCAGTTTTCAAAAACTCCAGGTGACGGCCGGATGCGATGCTACCCATGGCACGCAGTATCTCTATCTGGCAGTTTAGTGGCTGGTGGTTATAGATCCTTACCATTTTCTCTTCTGCTGCCTCTGCCGATAGTTTACCAAGACATATGATCGCATCTGCCCTGAAATAGTGATCCTTGTTATTGAGCAGTTCCATTACAGCAGGTATAGCACTCTGCTGATCGTAGTGCGCTATAAGCTTAAGGCAGAAAGAAACGATACTCTTATTGCTGGAATAACTTACCCACCTGGAGAAGTTAGGAATAGCAATATCCTTAGTAGTAGTAATGATCTTGAATAACTCCAGTTGATCCCAGGGAAGCAGTGGCTCTGTTGCAATATCAAAGAATTTGAAAGGTTCGTTCTTACTTAGCTGCACATAGGCATTCCTTGCGGCTGCCCTCAGTGAAGGGTTGGTACTGTTGGTAAGCGGCAGAATAGTAACGTCCGATATGGAGATATCCATCTGTGTCAGTTCCACCACGGCCTTTATTTTCTTTTCCCACCTCATAGACTTCAGTTTGGCAAAAGAATCTTTCTGCAGGTCCATGTCTATATATAACTTACGTAACAGGTCGCCTACCTCTCCGCGGAAATTTTTGCGGTACTGTATCAGTGTATCTATGAGTATCTGGCGAACGAATGGTTTTTTATAGACCTTGTTGTTCAATGCTGCCTGATCGAATTCAATATCTTCTACCGGTGTATCCTTACCCAGATTTTCGTTGAGGAGTACCTGCTCCGTAATAAGCTCTTCTATGATTGGACCTATGAAGGCTACACGTTTTTCATGTACATAACTTTTGTATCGTTTGTACATGATAGCTCCATAAGCAAATATGCTAGCTACAATAGCTATGACTATAAATGCCAGCGCTATCTCGATAAAAAGAGGCAGCAAGCTGAATTGCTCATATGCCTGAAACAAAAGGTCTGCCAGATCTTTCCACATGTGCTGAATACTATTTTTTCTTGGTTACCAGCTTGGCGCCGCTACTGCGGTTGACAAGCAATTTTCTGATGCGTATCATGAGCTCTCCGGCCATGATTGGTTTTTTTAGATAATCATCTGCGCCCAGCCTGAATGCCTCTGTTATGGTCTCTTCGTTTCCCACTGATGAACAAACTATTATACCTACATGTCGTTTCAATGGATTACTGCGCAATCTGCTCACTACTTCCAGTCCATTAGCGTAAGGCATCATCAGATCAGTGATCACCACATCATACTCCTCCTCATCCAGTTTTTCAAACGCTTCTTTCCCATCCTTTGCAGTAACAACCTCATGACCATCTTTCCTCAGGATATTCCTGATGGCTTTAAGCATGATATCATCATCCTCTATTACTAAAATATTTGACATATCCGTTGAAAACTTTACTGATATTTTAATTTGATTTCAAAAAAACCTACTAATAAATACATTTTTTCGTGAAGCAAATATCAGCCTTATTATCGTACAAAAAGCAACATTTACATGATGTTAACTTGCCGTTGCCATACTCGTTAACATCTACTCGTACAACGTTTAACGAAAAATAGTAACTGTTTTCTTACCAATACTATAGATGGGAATACGCTGCTGATAGCAGCAGAAAAATCTAAAAAACTATAAGCTCCATTATATAACGGGCTCACTAAAAAAGAGCTGCCTGGGTAAACTTGCCCGACCATTTGCGCTCCAGATCCAGCAACTGTTTTTTGCGTTGCAGTCCTCCGCTGTAACCGGTCAGGCTGCCATCTTCGCCAATAATACGATGACAGGGCACTATTATAGCCACAGGATTATCTCCATTGGCGCTAGCTATGGCCCTTATAGCCTTCTCCTGGCCCATGATAGCCGATTGTTGCTTGTATGACCTCGTTTCGCCGAAAGGAATGGCCACAAGGGCTTCCCACACGCTTCTCTGAAATGGTGTACCTGTAAGATGCAGTGGAATATCGAACTCTTTTCTTGTTCCCTCAAAATACTCCGATAACTGCGTTTCCAATATCGTAAAATAAGGGCTGTCGCCTTCCGCAAACTTATCATCAAGTAGGCGCTCTACTCGCTCCATAATGCCCTCTACCGCACGTCTGAACTGAAAATCGAAAAGGCAGATACCTTTATCCGTTGCGCCTACACGCATACGCCCCAGTGGTGTATCAATTCGCTTCAGAGAGATCATGAGAACAGAGTGAAATTACACATTTTTTAAAACAAAAAAAGCATCCTCTGCGTTGTGCAGAGGATGCTGAAAACGGGAAAACCTTTGGCTTATGCTACCGGTTTAAAGCTATTCTTGAATGTACCTGTGAGATCGGAACTTACAAACTTGCGGGCAAGTTCTATGATGTTGCAGAAGGCAGGCGCATGAGAAATACCATGCCCCTTCAAAACAGGACTGTTGATGCCCAGTATCGGTGTGCCGCCATACATCTCGAAGTTGAAGCTATCGAGGAACGGATCACTGAGTCCTTTCTGCGTTTTAAAGATGTCGTAGAAAGATTCTGCGACCTTTATCACCACATTTCCTACAAAGCCCTCGCATACGATCACATCTGCTTTATCATAGAATACATCCCTGCCTTCAATGTTGCCAATGAAGTTGATGCCCGGATGTTCTTTGAGCAATGGATAAGTAGCCTGAGACAGTATATTGCCCTTTCCTTCTTCCGAACCAATGTTGAGCAAACCTACGCGTGGATTTTCCACACCCAGTATGTATCGGGAATAGAGGGCACCCAACTGCGCAAACTGAACCAGATGTTCGGGTTTACAGTCGGCATTGATGCCGGCATCCACAATACAGTTGAAGCCACCGCCAAGGCGAGGAATAGGAGTAGCGATAGTGGGCCGTAGCACACCCTCAATAGACCTCACAGAATACATGGCACCAACCAGCATGGCACCGGTGTTACCGGCGCTTATAAAAGCCTCAAGCATGCCCTTTTGGAGCATGCCGAAACCCATTGCAATACTGGAACCAGGTTTTTCCTTGAGTGCCTTTGTAGGATGCTCGTGCATACCTATCACCTCGTTGGCCTGTATAAAGGTGTAACGAGATCTGTAATTTTCGATCAAAGGAAGATATGGCACTGCCGCTTCTTCATTACCTATAAGCATCAGATGCACCTGTGAATCGGGCATTTGCTCAAAGTACTGCTGAACGCCTTTAATGGCTTCGGCGGGCGCGAAATCGCCTCCCATAATGTCGAGCCCTATCTTCATTGGTTGAAAATGGCTGGTTATTGATTTGGTTCACTCTCAGCTTCTGGTGTTGCAGGTGTTTTGTCTATCACCACGTTACCGCGATAATAAAGTTTACCCTCAACCCAATGCGCACGGTGGCGCAGATGGCTTTCACCTGTAGTTTTGTCTATGCTCCAGGTTTCTGCTGTTGCCTTGTAGTGGGTCCTGCGTTTTGCGCCTCGCTGCTGTGAGTGTCGTCTTTTAGGATTAGGCATTTTACTTTATTTATAATTGTTAAATATATTACTTCTTTTTCTTCTTTTCGGGTTTCAGTTCATCAGTTGTTTTAAAGGCATCCAGCCCTTTCCACAATGAATTTACCGGTTTTTCTTCATAATCACCAAGACTACTCAGTAATCTCAGTGCTTCTTCATTGCATCCGGGTGTGCCGTCGGTTTTGTCCGGATGTATGTGCTGCAGTGGAACACTCAGCATTATGAACTCATAGATCCATACACTCAGGTCTATCACTGTTTCGCTACGCGGAATGAAGACAACATCGTCTTCTTCTTCCGGTATCTCATCAGCCTCCGCTCCGGTCAATTTTATAACCAGATCGAATTCATCCCACAACCGGAGGTCGAAATTGTCTCCGCAACGGTCGCAGGGAACCGATACTTTCCCGTCAATGTCAAAGTGCAGCATGAAAAAATCCTCATGCTTATCAAAACCCAGGGTGACGCGTACATTCCAGTTACTGAAATCCGCTCCGGGCTCACGCTCCTCCATGAAACGATCTTCAATATCGTACACCAAGGTGTGTGGTCCGGGCTTCAACCCCATCCAGGCTATCTCAAATTCCCGGTTATGCTTCATACCCTTTTCCGCCTACCGGCTCAGCTATCGCTTTGCCATAATTTTAGCACCCCACAAGGGGGTACGGGTAAAACGGGCTGCAAATGTAGAAAAAAATCGTGGATTTACATCAATTTATTTCGTTTGATCAAAAAAGCATGCAATACCTCGTCCACAGGCTTCGAAAGATCCACCGGTACCCTATCTATATGATACTGATGGCAACGATGCTCTATCTCTGCCCTGAATTGACGCATTTTCTCTATATATTGCTCTTTTACCTGCTGTGGCTGCAACTTCACCCGCTCTCCGCTCTCCATATCCACAAACTCATAGGGCCTGTTCTCAAACTCAAATTCCACCTCCTGAGCGCCATCTGCAACATGAAACAAAATAACCTCATGTTTGTTATAGCGCAGGTGCAGTAGTGCCGCAAAGAGGTCGTCTATACGCTCGGTATCATCCATCATATCGCTGAAGATCACCACCAGAGAGCGCTTGTGCATCTGCTCGGCTACCAGGTGCAGGGCTGCTGCCGCATTGGTTACCTTGTTGTCGGTGGTCAGGTTCAGGGTACGCTGCAACTCATTCATCAACATTCTGTTGTGACTGTGAGAAGACCGGCAATCTGACATATAATAGACACTCTCATCAAAAAGCGCCAGCGCAGATGCATCGAGCTGGCGCTTCATCAGTTGCAGCAGACTGGCCGCCGCAACGCACGAAAACTGTAGTTTATTGATCTTCTGGCTGTCTCTGGGGTATTGCATAGACGAGGATGTGTCCAGCACCAGGCAGCACCTCAGGTTGGTCTCTTCCTCAAAACGTTTCACAAAAAGCTTGTCGGTACGCCCAAACACACGCCAGTCTATATGCCTCAGCGGGTCGCCCTGATTATATAACCTATGCTCGGCAAATTCTACAGAAAACCCGTGAAACGGACTTTTATGCAGGCCCAGTATGAAACCTTCCACTACCTGTCGGGCTATAAGTTCCAGATGCTCATTGAGGGGTTGTTGCAGCAGCACTATTATATAGTATTAGATATTGGTAAAGTTAAGGGTAAATGACATGCAGGTACACATATGAAAAGGTAGTGAGCACAAATAGCACTAGGCCTAATTCATCAGGAAGCCCCCTTGGGATCCAAAAGTCCCATGATGACCCACCACCTGAAACGCTCCAGCATCACAAATTTGCTCACCTGCCCTTTCAGCAGAAAGCCCAGTCCGTACACAACGGCATAGCCCCACTTCATAAAGTACTCTATAAATTTCAGCAACAAAGCTCCGTTATTGCCCTTCAGGCGCAGCCGCTCACCGCCACCTATGCCCATACTGTGCCTGCGCACATAAGCTTTGTCAAACTTATTGGCCTCTACACTGTGCAGCACCCACACATCGGGCAGGTAGTACACATCGTGCCCGGCAGCCAGTATACGCAAGTATATATCTTTTTCTTCATTGGCAAGCAAACCGTTACCCTTGCGGCCCAGATCAGTATTGAAATAACCAATTTCTGTAAACACCTCCCTTCGGAAGGCCATATTGGCTCCGCAGGGGTAGCGGGCGCCTGTGAGTTTTTTTACCCTAGGCCCCTGATCGAAGTTGCCCACCAGCCCGAAGAAATACTTCGAGAACCATTCCGGCACACCGGTAAGGAAGCGGGGTACTATCTTACCACCGGTCGAATAACATTCGGGATGTTGCGCAAAAAAGGCTACAGTAGTGGCCAACCAGCCGGGCTGCGCTGTAGAGTCATCATCCAGATAGGCTATTATAGCTCCCTTTGCCTCTTTAGCACAGCGGGTACGGGTAAAAGATACCCCTTGCTGCATTTCTGTGTAATAACTGAAATGATAAGCAGGATGCTCTTTTTTATACTGCTCCAGCAATGCCAGCGTGTTATCTGTGCTGTTATTGTCCACAACTATCACTTCATAGAGGTCTTTGTCCATGTCCTGGCCGAAAAGACTTTCTACCGCATCTATTATGAACCGGGCCCTGTTATAGGAACATATAACCGCAGATATCTTGTAAGGATACTCCATTGGTCGTAAAATTACGATTTGTAATGAGATACCGCCAACTATTGCCATAGAGCGCATCAATATCATTCTACTTAACTGTTTTTTAGCATAATTTGGCAGCGTGTTTGTCTATTGCTTTACCACAAACAGCCACCCATGAACAGACTTTGCCTCTCACTATTATTATTGTTTTCTCTTTTATACAGCCCTGCATTTGCACAGGACAAAACGCTACTTACCCTCATGGCAAAGCTCAAAGAGGTGAGTAATGCCAAAAAATACGATACCGCCATCACCATAGCCGATGCCGTTCTTAAACTGGCTCGGGAAAACAAGGACCACAAGAATACCATTACCGCAATGCGGCTGAAGGGTAAGGCGCTTTTTGGCAAAAAGAAAGAAAAAGAATCGGTAGACCTCTACTTTGCAGCACTGGCACTTTGCAGCCCTCCCCAAGACAATAAAGAAATCGCCTTACTTTATGGAGAAATAGGATATGCCTACTTCATTCAGGGGCATCACCAGGAATCGAAAGGCTATTACAGAAAAGAAATAGCTATACTGAAAAAACTGCAAGGACAGGATAGTGTGGGCAATCAACTCATCAACATTTCTGTAATGCACCAACAGCTGGGCGAGTTCGATAGTGCCAGAATTGTGCTCGATGAAGTGAAAGACATCCTCTCCCGCTACCCCGATAGTTCTATGAAGGCTTATTACCTCTTCAACATGGGTGCCTATTACACGGCCATAAACCAACCCGACACCGCTAAAAAATACTACCTGGAGGCATACGATATATGGAAGGCGCTGAACAACCAGTCGCAACTGTTCAAGATCTCTTTCAATCTGGGCTACTACTCCTACCAGAAAAAGGACTACAAAGAAGCCCTCAGGTATTATTATCAGTCTGTAGCTTCTGCCGAAAAATTTGGCAACAAGCGCGACATAGCCCATGTATACGGCACTATGGCCGAGTCTTTTGCAGCACTGAACGATTTCCGCAATGCCTATAAATACCTGTATCTCTACGCTACCCTCAACGACTCTTTCAGCAACGAAGACATAAACAGCTATGTGCTGAAACTGGACAAACAATACCAGACCGAAAAAAGCCGGCAGACCATACAAACACAGGAACTGGAACTGAAGACCGCCAACCTTGCCATGCAGCAGCAACGCAACACCATCCTTATTATCATCATCGTATTTGTGCTGGTGCTGGCAGCAGGGGCTGTTGTTTTTGTCTACACAACTTTCAGGAACAGGGTACGCACACAGGTGGAAGAAGCCAAAGGTCGCTTCTTTGCCAATGTTGCGCACGAGATCCGCACACCACTCTCCATGATAAAGGGCCCTATAGAAGTGTTGCAGCAAAAGACCACCGACCCCGCCATGCTGCAACAACTGGATATTGCCGCCCGCAACACGCAAAGACTCAACGACCTCATAGCCCAGATGCTGGATATAGCTAAGATAGATGCCGCCAGCTATACCCTGCACCAAAGCGTGGGCAGCATAGATGAATTTGCCACGCAGCTCTTTGGCCAGTACCGCCTCATGGCGGCAGAAAAGAATATTACCCTCTCCTGCCAGTGCGATGCTGCTACAGGCAATACACTATTCGACCGCGATGCACTGGAAAAAATAGTGAACAACCTGGCAGGCAATGCCATAAAATACACACCATCGGGTGGCACTGCCGGAGTAGAAATAAACACCACCAACGCTTCAGCAGATACCCTGACGCTCAATATTACCGTTTGGGATTCGGGGCCGGGCATACCCGCCCTCGAGCAGGAAAAGATATTCGATCGTTTTTACCGGTCAGACGCACAGCAACAGGCAGGCGTAATGGGAATAGGTATAGGCCTGTCGCTCACCAGAGAATTGGTACACCTGCTGAATGGAACTATTACCATAGCCAGCGAGGCAGGCAAGGGTGCTGTATTTACCGTAACCTGCTCCTTGCAAAGGGCAGCTGCTGCCACCGGCAATACTGACATTACAGACCCTCAGGCAGAGGTGATACTATTGGTGGAAGATGATAACGATATTCTACAATTCAATAAAGCACTGCTGCAGGAAGAGGGGTACCATGTGCTCACTGCCACCAATGGCGCCGAAGCTGCTACACTGCTTTCCGCTACCCTGCCCGATCTGGTAATTACAGACCTTATGATGCCGCAGAAAGACGGCCTGGAGCTGCTGAAGGAGATAAGAAACAATATGGCTTACGCCCATCTGCCGGTCATTATTCTCAGTGCCAAAGCATCGCTGCAATCGAGAACAAATACTATTGCCGAAGGGGCTCAGGCCTACCTGCCCAAACCCTTCAGCCCTGCCGAACTAAAGGGCCTGGTGCGCAACCAGCTGGAACTGCTGCGCCGGCAAAAAGCTACCTACCAGACTGCCACCACCGACGAGCAGAAAGATTTAGAAGCCCGCTTCTCAGGCACAGATCCGTTCACGCAGAAATGCTACGACATCATTCACGAACACCTCGATGATCCGCAACTGTCGGTAGAGATGCTGGCCGGCCTCATGAACATCAACCGCAGCCACTTCCAGCGAAAGATAAAGACGCTTACCGGCTACTCACCTTCAGAACTCATCAAGACCATAAGGCTGGAGAAAGCAAGGGAAATGCTGCTGAAAAAAGAAGGCAACATCACCGAAACAGCCTATGCTACCGGTTTCACTTCGCAGTCCTACTTCACCCGTTGTTTCTCCGAGCATTTCGGTTATCCGCCCAGCCATACGGGCGAAAAACCATAGTTTGCCATCATAAGAACGAAAAGTTACTTTTGCACCTATGACTCCCGAACGCGAAGCAAAGATCAAAAAAGTGCTGAACCGCAGGCAAGGCGGCCTGGTGGTAGTAATGGAAAACGTACACGACCCGCATAACATATCTGCAGTAATGCGCACCTGCGATGCAGTAGGTGTTCAATATGTATTTGTACTCAATACCACCATTCCCCGTCACAAAAAATTTGGCAAGACCAGCTCTGCAAGTGCGCTGGGGTGGCTCACCGTGCGCCAGTTCAGCGATACCGAAACCTGCATGAAGGCTGTAAGAGAACTGTGCGATAAAGTTTATGCAACCCACCTGGGTGTGCAGTCGTCATCGCTCTATGATCTGAACCTGACCGAAAATGTAGCACTGGTATTCGGCAACGAACGCGACGGGGTTACAGAAGAATGTCTTGCGCATTGCGATGGCAACTTCATCATCCCTCAAGTGGGCATGGTACAGTCGCTCAATATCTCTGTTGCTTGCGCCATCACCCTTTACGAAGCCTTCAGACAACGCAACAATGCCGGTAAATACGATGGCAGTCCGCAGTTGCCTGCCGACCGCTGGCAAACTCTGGCCGACAAATGGGGCCTGGAACCGGAAATTGCTTCACCCGAGGAATAACATTCTTTTATGCGCACTCGTTTCCGTACAGCTATCTCTACAATAGTGCTGCTGCAGCTTTTTGCCTGCAACAATGCTACTGATAAAGGTACTACCCCGCCACAGGCAGATTCTGTGGTGGCAGACACTATTTCATCGCTCGATGTAGACTACCCGCAAAGCGAGTACGAAACCATGTATGCCGTCATTGCCGATACCGGCTTCAGTTATGCGCCCCTGCAGCAGCAGATGTATGCCCTCAGCAACAGCCTGAAACTGCAGATAGATACCATGAACCGCACCTATAGCAAGGAAAAAGATAAAATAGTGCTGAGCGAAAATGATGAGGACGAAATGTATCGCGGCGAATACTACCCGCGCCGCACAGAGTCCGGCACACTCAGCCTGGAGTACTACATCATTTACAGTCAGCAGACCAACGACAAGAATATAGCACTGATGGCCGGCCTCTTTTACAGCAACAAAAGTGCGGATTCCCTGCTTGCTGTTATAAAACCACAGGCCCCTGCAGCATTTGTGCTCAAAGCCAGTGTATACGCAGGTTGCCTCCACTGATCTTCCCAAAAAAAACACGTCCCGTACAGCTTACCTGTACGGGACGTATCTATTAAAAGCACCAGCCTTGATTAGCCCAGTATCTTCTGTATCTTTTTGTCGAAAATGTTCTTTGGAGCCATACCCAGCTGCTTATCTACAACCTGACCATCTTTTATGAACAATACACATGGAATGCTGGTAACACCGTAATTGATGCTGAGGTTTGGGTTCTCATCTACATTCACTTTACCTACATTCACTTTACCCTCATACTCTTTAGACAAAGCGTCGATCGTTGGGCCGAGGGCCAGACATGGACCACACCATGGAGCCCAGAAATCTATTACGGAAAGCTTGTCTGCCTTTAATACTTCGGCATCGAAATTTGAATCAGTGTATACTGCTGCCATTGCTTGTTTTGTTTAATTAGTTTTTATTGCTGTGAAGGACAAAGGTAAATCATAAAACCTTGACTGGTAAATAGAATAGCAATATATCGATATAACCTATCCACATACTGCGCACATTTTTAGTTCTACATTAACAATTTTACATTTCGTTCGCACCCATATCCACAAAGTTTGGCACGATTATTACTGTATATATAATATAAACCCGCTATTGGGACATAACTGAAAATGGTAGCTATATGGCCGGAGTAATGTTATTGTTCGCTTTTTCAATGTCATTTGTCATAAACTATGTCGACAAAAAAATATTGCCCGAAGAAGACACAGATCTTTCTCCGGGCAATACAGACAGCTAAGAACCCTGAAGTGCCGGGCCGCTTAGTTCTTAATGATGTTCATCTCGTTGATGAGCCAGCCGGCGCCACCAAACTTCTCTATGATAAATAGTGTGTACCTTATATCTACAGATATATTACGACACCTGTTCGGGTCAAAGTAATAATCGCTCATGGTTCCCTCATAGGCACGATCGAAATTGGTGCCTATCAGCTCTCCGTTCGCGTTCAGTACCGGGCTGCCCGAATTACCACCCGAAGTGTGGTTGGATGCTACAAAAGCCAGCGGCATTACTCCGTTTACACCCCACCTGCCGTAGTCTTTCTTTTCATACAGTTCTATCAGTTTTGCCGGAACCTTGAATATATCCGACTTCGGATCGTGTAGCACAATAGCATCACCCAGCGTGGTCTGGTAAGAATATTTTGCCGGTCCGTCGGGGTCTAGTCCTTTCACCTGTCCGTAAGTGAGGCGCAGGGTCAGGTTGGCATCCGGATACAGTGGTTCATAATATTTCTGTGCCATCTGTGCCCTCATGTACAATCTTTCCAGGTAGCGCATATTGTTATTGTACTTCGATAGCTCCGGGGTTATTTTCTGCTTACGCACCTTGCTGATGGCATCATACAGCTGATAACCTGCATCATTGATGATGCTGGCACTATCCGCATAGGTTACATTCGCCGCCCATGCCTTCAGCTGTTCTGCCGATGAGAGCATAGATGTTTTGTACACATCTTCTGCCCACACACCCATATCCTGTTTGTGTGCTTTATAAGCAGCAGTATAGGCTTCCGGCAGGGTCTGTGCACATTTATCAAAATACAGCTTCATCAGCGCCTTGAAAACATCTTTATCTGTGGCAACATCGTAGTTCTTATAAAAACCATCCTGTGCTGCCGCCATTTTGGTAAGTGTATCTTTCAGGGCACTTTCTGTCAGCTTCAGCCTGAAACAGGCCAGCATCTTCTCTACTGCCGCTCCCTGCTGAATGAGTTCTATACCAAGTACCGCTTCCTTTATATACTGATCCTCATAAACTACTTTGTCTGCTGCCTGCGCAGCCGTCTTCATCTGTGGCAATAATCCTGCCGCATAGGGCAGCAATTTGTCGAGATCGGCCCAGCGCTGAAAAGTTTTTTCATAAGCCTCTTTTTTACCGGTAGCATCGTTCAGTTTCAGGCCCACTACCTCGCCCTGCCATTTTTTCCAGCCATTGGCCACACCTGCTCTCTTAGAAGTATACTTCAGGAAGATGTCGCGGGAGTCGGTCATATGTTTGGTCCATACATCCAGCCTCTTGGTACGCGCTTCTATATTTATAGGATCAGATATAGCATACACATGCTTCAGCGAGAAAGATGAGATATATTCATTGGTAGTACCCGGAAAACCATACACCATAGTAAAGTCACCTTCTTTATATCCCGATATATTAATATTGAAATGCTGTGGTGCCTCATAGGCTTTATTGGTAGGAGCATAATCTGCCGGCTTGTTATCGGCACCCGCATACACCCTGAAAATGCTGAAATCTCCGGTGTGTCGCGGCCACATCCAGTTCTCTTCGTCGCCGCCAAAAGCCCCTATACCATTTGGCGGGAAACCTACAAACCTGATATCCCTGAAAGTTTCTGATATAGCCACCCAAAACTGGTTGCCCTTGAAGAATGGTTTTATATTGGCATCCATGCCGGTGGCTGCTGCAATCTCTTTTTCTGTCTGGGCCACCCTGGCATTTACTATGCTGTCGCGCACATTGTCGCGCAGGGTATCCTCCAGTCCATATGTTATTTTATCAGTTACATTCTCTATTTTTCTTATAAAAGTAACAGTGAGCCCCTTACATGGTAATTCTTCCTGCATACTGCCTGCCCAGAATCCGTTGGCAAAATAATCTTTCTCCGGACTGCTCAGTGCCTGTGCACTACCATAACCGCAATGGTGGTTGGTCAGTATCAGTCCCTTTGAGGAGATGATCTCTCCGGTGCACCCCTTGCCAAACAATACTATGGCATTGTTGAGACCGGTGCCATTTTCATTATATATTTTATCAATAGCTATCTGAAGGCCCATTTCCTTCATTTCCTTTTCGTGGTTCTTGATCGTAGGTGGCATCCACATTCCCTCCTTTGCCTGAAGCGTACTGCCGGCTGCGGTAATGAATACTGCTGTCAGCAAGCGTAGTATACTTCCCGACGAAGGAAAAACATAATTTTTATTCATATATACTTTTTGATTTGCGGAAATAAATATACACCTTTGCTGCTAAAGTTCTCTGTTATTTCCATATATTAGCGGAATAATAGGATTATATCTTGACCGGGATTATGAAAAAATGCTTGCTAGTCATAGCGATATTGATCGTATCGCAATTGAAATCATTTGCACAATCATTGTTTGATGGGCCTGATACTGTGTGTGTCAACCAACCAGTAAAGCTCACCAGCAACGTTTTCAATGCAAAATCCTATTACTGGGGCTTCTGCTCCGGGTTCCTGTTCAATGCCCCCTCGGGTACCAACATGGGTAGCGGATACCAGATGAATGGCCCTACAGGCATGGAAATTGCTAACGATAGCGGCCTGTATTATGGTTTTGTTATCAATTCCCAGACCTCAGAACTGCTGCGCCTCAACTACGGCAAAAGCCTCAACAACATACCTACAGTTACCAACTTCGGCAACCTCACAAACGGCCTTCCTGAAAATCCTACTTCAGTATATCTGCTGCACGATACTTTCTCTCACAAATGGTTCCTTTATGTAGCTGGTGGCTTCACCAAGGCTACTTCAGAGCTTGCTCGTATCGACTTTGGTCCACGCCTCAGCAACCCACTGCCAAACATTGCCAACTTCGGCAACCCCGGCAAACTGCTCAATCATCCTAAAGGTCTTTTCGTAGCTCAGGACGCAGATCACAGGTGGATCGGTTATGCAGTTAACTACAATTCCAGCGAGCTTATTCAATTAGATTTTGCGTTCAATCCTTCTATCACTCCACTGGCAAAAACCTTTGGCAACGTAGATGGTGTACTCAACTTCCCTTCAGATCTTTCTGCTATTTACGACAACAGTAACTGGCACCTGTTTGTTACCAACTATGGCAACAGCACACTTGCAAGAATAGACCTTGGCGCAACACTCGACCCGGTTACACCATACCCGGTAGCTACCAGCCTCGGCGATTTCCTCTTCAGGATCCTGAAACCATCTTCTCTGTCTATGGTGAGGGATTGCAACTACCTGCACATCTACATTACCGACAGTACTACCGGCCAGCTGGTAGAGGTGCGCTCACCTAAAGCAATGGGTCCTTACACCGGCATCAGCTACAGCGTTGTTGGGGGCATGAACTTCCCTTCTGCAATTTCCGGTATCCTTCGCGATAAAGACACCGTGTATGGTTTCATTACCAACGCTCAGGACACTACACTTACCAAGATCACTTTCAACCATTGTACTAACTCTTCTATTCCTTCTTTCACAGAAGTAGCACCTCCTGCCTATTCCTACAATACGCCGGGTATCTATAACATCATTTATACTGTTGATGAAGGTTTACCAACACAGCGTGTAGATTGTAAGGACATCACTGTTCTTGCTCCTCCTACCCTGTACCGTCCAAACGATACTACTATCTGCCAGGGTGACACACTGCGTCTCTATGCTGTATCTACACTCGCCGATTCTATCAGGTGGTCTGGAGGTCACAACATAGACACTACAAACGTTTATTTCGACTCTGTAAGGGTTTATCCTAATCACTCTACTACCTACAATTACACGCTTTACTATCCTTTTGGCTGTATCGTTGATACTGCTATCAACATCAATGTAGTAAAAGTAGATGCTGATGCGGGTCCTGACAGGTACATAAAAGACGGAGCTACTTCTACCATTGGTGGTCCTTACACTTCTATAGGTGCCTATACCTACAAGTGGGAACCATTCCAGTTCATGAGCGATAGTACAGTGCCTAATCCGTACGTTTATCCGCCTTACGACTTCTCGTATTACCTCACGGTCACCAAATCCGGTCCGGGCTATTCGTGTAGCAGCAAAGACACTGTTACTGTACGCATCACCTGCGGCGACTTCTACCTGCCAAATGCGTTTGTACCTACAAGCGGCAAACCGGGCACTAACAAGTTCGGTATACTGAACAACGGCATCATCAAACTCAACTTCTTCCGTATCTTCAACCGCTACGGTCAGTTGGTGTTCGAAACCACAGACCCTACTCAGGGCTGGGATGGTGTATTCAATGGTGCACTTGCCGAAGAAGGTGTTTATGTATGGGTTGCAGATGGTTTCTGCCAGTCGGGCAAGGCCATCAAGAAGCAGGGCAACGTTACCCTCTTCCGGTAAGTAAGTAGGCTTATTTGTTTGCATCGTAAACTTTGTATCCGTGGCTGCCTTTCTTTTTCAATTGGAACTACCGGAGATAAATGATAGCATAGCTGCTACCATTCCCGCTCATCGTTTGCATATCAATAACCTCTTTTCTCAGGGGCGCATACTATCCTATAGTGTTGCGGGCAACCGTGGCTTTATATGGTGTGTGCTCAATGCGGAAGATGAACAGGAAGCAATGGAACTGGTGCTTGCTTTTCCGCTGTATCGATACTTCAGCGATGTTACCTGCCATCCTTTACTGTTTCACAATACCTTACCTGCCCCCACACCGGGTATGTCGCTCAACTAGTAATTTGATATAGCAGATTGAATAATCCTATTCATTCATAACGAAACACAATGACGGCAGTCATAAGTATCTGTTTCGAATACCCGATATTTGCTTCATAATTATTTAAACAAAAAACTGAAAAAACATGGCAAGCAATTTTGTAACTGTTGGAATGAGTTTTCCGCAATTCGACAAAAAATCAGTTGTATCTATTGAACAGGGTAAAGAATTCAAAGAGATCAGCAACAAAGACATAGAAGGCAAATGGGCAGTAATGTTCTGGTGGCCTAAAGACTTCACCTTCGTATGTCCTACCGAGATCGCTGAGTTCAACAAGAACTACACCAACTTCACAGATCGCGACACAATTCTGCTCGGCGCTTCTACAGATAACGAATATGTGCACCATGCATGGCGCGTAGCCCACAACGATCTCCGTGATCTGCGTTTCCCTATGATCGCTGATACTTCTAAGAGCCTTGCTGAAGAGCTGGGTATCCTCTCTGCCGATGAGAAAGTAGCTTATCGTGCTACCTATATCATCGATCCGGAAGGAATCGTACGTTGGGTATGTGTGAACGACCTCAGCGTAGGCCGTAACGTATCTGAAGTACTGCGTGTACTTGACGCACTGCAGACAGATGAACTGTGCCCATGCAACTGGACAAAAGGCGCAGAAACACTGCACCCTTCAGTAGGATGATCCTCAAATAATACAAAACGTCCCGCTGCACCATTAGGAGGCGGGACGTTTTTTAATTTCAGACAAGCACAAAACAGCATCATGGCAATAGAAAACGAAACCATACAGAATATGTTTCTGGAGCTGGGCATAAGCGCAGATCATACCAGCAAAAGTCTCAACAGTCTGGCTGCAGTAAACCATAAATACATCCGCGACCTGAAACTGAATGTAGCCGGAGTATTGGGCAGCAGCAACATGACCCGCAGGGAAACTTCCCTGCTGGCACTTGCAGTAGCCGTAAACGAGAAAAATGATACACTCATAGCCGCCTTCGAAGGCCTTGCCACCAAAGAAGGTGCAACGGCCGATGAAATAGCCGAAACACACGGTTGCACCTCGCTCATGGGTGTAAACAATATCTTCTACCGCTTCAGGCACTACATGCACGAAAACGAATTCTACAACAAACAACCTGCGGGTCTGCGCATGAGTATCATGATGAACCCTGCTATGGGCAAACCATTGTTCGAACTCATGAGCCTGGTAATATCTGCAGTAAATGGTTGCGAGCGTTGTGTTACCTCTCACGAACATTCTGTGAAAGAGCAGGGCGCTAATGAACCTCGCATCTATGATGCCATCAGACTGGCAGCAGTGATCAAAGGATTCTGTACAGTTATCTGATAACTCTTCAGCTAAATTGCAAAGTGCCTGACAACACAGTTGTCAGGCACTTTATTAATAAGTTAGTACCTAGTGTGAAGCCGGCAGGGTTATGGTGAAAGTACTACCCTTGCCTGGTATACTTTCTACTTTTATCTTTCCATCATGGGCATCTACTATAGCCTTCACATAGCTAAGCCCCAGCCCGAAACCTTTTACATTGTGAATGTTGCCGGTATGCGCACGGTAGAACTTTTCAAAGATCCTCGTCTGGGTCTCTTTGTCCATACCTATACCATTGTCTATGATCTTTATGGTAAACATGCCATTGCCATGCTTCAGTGTCTCCACAAATATCTTGGGCGCCTCTGTTGAGTACTTCATGGCGTTATCCAGCAGGTTGAAGATAATGTTGGAAAAATGCACTTCATCGGCCTCTATCACAGAGTCGGTAGCGGCAAGCTTCAGGTCTATAGAACCATTCTTCTCCTGTACCTGCAGTGCCATGTTATTCGCCACCTTACTGATGATCTGATGTGCATCCAGTTTCTGCAAGGTCAGTTTTATCTCCTCGCGCTCCAGCCGCGCAGCCTGTAGTATCTTCTCTACCTGCTTGTTCATGCGCTTATTCTCCTCCTTTATCATGGCACTGTATATCTTTATCTTGTCAGTGTCATGTATCACCTTTTCGTTGGTGAGCGCGTCTATGGCAAGAGATATAGTGGCCAGTGGCGTTTTCAGCTCATGGGTCATGTTATTAATGAAGTCCGACTTGATCTCAGATACTTTCTTCTGATTGATAAGTGTACGCACTGTCAGCGCAAAGGCCAGCACTATTATAGTAGTGAAGATGATAGATGCAACTACCATCCAGCCCATCTCGCGGATGATGAGGTTCTTATCTTCCCTGATGTACAGGAACATGGTATCGCGGGCACGGTAAGAGTCTTCCGGTGTAAGCTCTATACGGTATGCCGACTCCTGATCGGGCATCTGAAAACCATCAGACTGCAGAATGATGTTCTTGTAGATATTGGTAATGCAGTACTCGTAATTCTGCTTGATATTGTTCTTTTTCAGCTCCTTGCCGATGATGTCTTTAATATCATCCTTGCTGAAATTTCGCTCCACAGTAAAGTAACTGCGCAGGAAGTATCTCTTCGATTCTTCTGTAGGTATAAAGTCGGCATGCTTGTACAAGAAGTTGCTGTATATACTTTCCTTGGTCTGATTGAGTGTCTTATCTATAGAACGCTGAAATTCCTCATGCTTCAGCTTTATGGCATTCTGTATCCACGACATCTGAATGAACAGAATGCCTACCACCGATAAGGTGATGAGGATAACGATCCAAGGATAGATCTTTTTCATGAGGTGGTAAAAATAAGCATACGATTGCTACCTAAAGGTTAAAAATAAGCATACAATGTCATATTATTTTGGCTAATTGCCGACAGCTAACCACTATCTCCCTTGCAGTTGACCAAGGTCAGTTCGAGGCATACCATTCTTCGTAACTTCATCGTGTAAAAAACATCCCTTTATGTCTTACATCATAGCAGCTACAGATTTCTCACCAATATCACTCGATGCGGTCAACTATGCCGCAGATATGGCCGTTGCCATAGGTCATGATCTGGTGATCATTCATTCTTTTTCGCTGCCTGTTATGATCGGGGATGTGCCTATCCCTGCTTCACTTATAGATGATACGCAAAAAGATGCTGATGAACAAATGGAAAAACTGGTAAAAACAGTATCCCATGCACGCAACGGTATTCACCTGCGTAGTTTTGTTTTCTATGGCACCATTCTGGAGACCATAGAGAAATATACATCCCCTCATGGAGCACCATTGGTCACCATTATGGGCAACACCAATACGCAGGAAGATACAACATGGATATTCAGTACACTCAGCGATGCCACTGCCAACTTCAGCCTGCCGGTACTGGCCATACCACCCGGCACAGTTTTTAAAAATACGCCTGCCATTTGTCTGGCATTGGATATAGAAATGAAAGAGAATGATGCTGCGCTGCAAAAAGTGTCAGAGATGGCAGTAGCTTTGAAAGCGCCGCTGCATGTGGTCAATGTTCAGAAAGACACTTTCAACAGAGACAACTTTGCAGATGTAAACGAACAGACCTCCAATGCTTTATTAGCTGCTGCGCCAAAATATCACTTCCTCTACGATGAGGACGTAGAGAAGGCGATACATAAATACTGCACCGATAACAACATAGATATGCTGGCAGTTATTCACGGCGATCATTCTTTCTTCTATAAGCTGATACACCGCAGCCATACCAAACTACTCTCCAAAACTATGGAGATTCCCATTCTGATGTTACATGCAGGATTGAAGTAGAACTTTTACTTGCCCACACTCAGTATATTCATCAGCAACCTGATGGCTCCCTTGTTGCCTGCAGGTAATTGTCTGGAGAATGAAAGCGAGGTATAGATATAATGCCCCTTACCTGTTTTGGTATATAGCGTACCACCCTCCAGTGGTTGCTCACCCTCGTCATGCATAGAGAACAGCGCAGTATACCTGCTGTCCCATGTAGTTGGGAAGTACAGACCTCTTTCCTGAACCCAATCAGAGAAATCGTCCTTGGTTATCTCGTTCGGGTAATGGAGCAATCTATGTTCAGGCACCGGGAATGATACCGTTGCATCTTCTTCTGTCACCCTTTTTGCCGATAGGGTTATAGGGTATGGGCCCAGCCTGGTGGTAGACATATCCTGCAGTGTGTTATACTGCATCACCAGTGTGCCCCCCTCTTCGGCATAATGCAGCAATACAGGCAGCCACAGGGCCATCTTCTTCTCTGCATTTACCGCACGTATACCGGTTATTATTGCATCATACTTCTTCAGGTTGGCAGCAATTGCCAGGTCGCTCTCTTTCAGCACATCCACTTCCAGTCCTGCTGCGCGCAGCAGTTCCGGCACCAGATCTCCAGCGCCCTGCACATACCCTATGTGTCGGGCAGCACACTTCCAGGTTGGCTGCATGGCACGCGCCATAGACCTCGTAAAGTATTGCAGCACCGGCAGGTGGTCATACTGTATCAGATGTTGCTCCTGTACATCAGGTATCGCTATTTGCGGCACTATGTAAAAATCCTTTGTTATGCCCGCCGGAGCCTTAGTTTTCACGGCAATCAGCGTGTCTGTACCCTTATTCAGATTCAAGGGATAAAACTCCGCTACCGGCGTGCTGCTGATGCTTGCCAGCACACGCATGGATGCGCCGGTTATATCCTTATTGGCATGTATCCGCATATCGGCACGTACATTTCCCAAAGAGTCTGCAATAAGCAACTTATTACTGAAGGAGATGACCATATCAGGCACTATACGCAGCTGCTCCACCACATCGCCCTTCACAGGGTCCAGCTTCTTGAAAGAAAGAGGCACAGCTATAATGAATGAAGTACCCCCAACCGTGAAATGCAAATTGGCCTGTAGCGCATTGGGCGTTTCCGGCATACCTGCCGATGAGTCGGGAGGCATAAAGTAAAGCGCATTGCCGCCTGTCTGGTATTGCAGCCAGTAAGGCTGTGTCAGTGGGGCAGTAGCTGGTATGGTTATGTTGTGCTCAAAAGTATGTAGTGTATCCATACTCAGGCACATGTTCATTGCAGTATCTCCGCTTCCCATCCAGTTGATGGCAGTCAGTCGCACGTTTGCATTAGAGCGGGCTATCACACGCAGCGTAAAAGGCAGTTGCGCTCCTCTTGCCGCTTCGGGCTGCTTCGTGTACAACTCAGCCATGATACCGGCACAATGCAGTATTACCTGGTCTATCTCCTGCAACTTCAGCTTGCGCCAATAGGGATCCTTTACTTCTGTTATCTTTTTGCGCACAGTAAGCAACGCAGGCGTAATGGCATCCGGATTTTTGAAATCGAACTGTGCCAGTATCTTATCAAGATCTACGCCTATATCGGCACGCCCCACCCTGTTCCAGGTTATGTCTATACCATCGAACAAAGATTTTTTCACAGGTTCTCCTGCCACCAGTTTGAAGTATTCTGTCTGCATACCGGGCACACTGGGTGTACCTGCTCCCTGACTCTTGTGTACACTGCGGCTCTGCCCTGCCAGCTCGCCCACACCCATACCCAGCGAAGGCACATATTGTCCTACCTGAATTTTGAACTGATCTTCGGATGTGGTGTTTCTGTTTCCGAACTTAAAGGTGTTGAACAACAGTCTTTTTGGTTGCCATGGCTCGCAGAAATGTAGCTGCTCCGTATACTGATGTTTATCGCCACTCATTTTATAGGCCATTTCTGCAATGATGGCCGATGCCGCATGCTGCCCGTGACCGGCATTGGTATCGGGCGGAAAACGACAGATCACCACATCGGGCCTGAAATTCCGCATTATCCATATGGCGTCATCGGCAAGCACCTCCTTGGGCCAGTGCCTGAAGGTCTCTTCATAGGTCTTGGAAAAGCCAAAGTCTACCGCCCTGCTGAAGAACTGTGCTGCGCCATCCAGCTTGCGGGCCTCTATCAACTCATGGGTGCGTATCAGCCCCAGCGCTTCGCCCTGCTCTGTGCCCAGCAGATTCTGCCCGCCATCCCCACGCGTCAGTGACAGATAGCCGGTGCGTATATGCTGATCGTTAACCAGATAGGCAAGCAGTCGGGTATTCTCATCATCGGGATGGGCTGCAACATAGAGCACAGTAGCCAGATTGCGCAATTGGGCTATCTCGTGATAGACAGTACCCGATGCCGCCGGCCGCACCTGCTGTGCATGACCACTGGCCACCAAAAAGAACGATAGTATGAATGCTGACAGCTTCCTGTTCATAAGTGTTACTGATAGATTATTATACGCCAAATGTACACACGAATATCATTACAGTTTGTATCTTGCATGCATACTCCTCCGACAGTACGAACTTAAGATCATATATCTGTTGTTTGTATCAAGGACTCACCCCTATGTTTGGCGAACATTTACTACTTAACACTTACAGACGAACATTAAATACGCATGTGCGGAATAGCAGGGTATATAGGTAATAATAAAGAAAAAGGCCTCGATTTTTGCAGGAATGCCGGTTCACTGATGAAGCATCGAGGTCCCGATGATAGTGGCATCCTCAATTTGGATCAGATATCCCTGCTTCACCGCCGCCTGTCCATATTAGAACTTTCAGAATTGGGTCACCAACCCATGACCTCCTCCTGCGGCCGCTACGCCATCGTCTTCAACGGAGAAATTTATAATCACCTGGAACTGAGGCAGCGATACCTGCCGCAGCATCCCTTTCGTGGCCACTCCGATACCGAGACCATCATAGAGCTCTTCCGGCTGATGCAGGAAAAAATGCTTGCCGAAATGGTAGGCATGTGGGCCATCATCATCTGGGACCTGCAGCAGCACCGTGCCTTTGTGAGCCGCGACCGCTACGGACAGAAACCTGTCTACATCAGGCACCTGAATAATGAATGGCTCATAGCCAGCGAAGTAAAACCATTGCTGGGTGCCGACGAACACCCTGCTGCCGACCCTACTGCTATAGTAGAGTACCTGGCACTGGGCAACTATGGCCACCTGGGCACACATACCTTCTTCCGCGACATCAATCACTTCCCGCAGGGAAGTTATGCATGGATAGCCCCCGGACAGGCCACGCTATCGCCGCAACAATACTGGCATCTGCCCGATGTGCCGCACAAAGACAAACGACCATTCGATGCAGCTGCTAAGCAACAACTGCACGATGCCATAGTAGAGGGGGTGCTCTCGCAAACACTTGCCGATGTGCCTGTAGGTATCACCCTGTCAGGTGGCATAGACTCTTCTATAGTGGCAGGCATACTGGCTACCCACTACACCAAGGACATACACATTTTCACCGCACAGGCAACCGGTAGCCGCTACGACGAATCAAAGTATGTAGATGCTGTTATAGCAGCCAACAAGAACGGCAACTTCATAGTACACAAAAAGAACCTGCACGAACTGTCTATCAAAGACGATCTGGCAGCCTACATCAATATTCAGGAAGAACCATTTGGCGACCCGTCCATTATGGCGCATGGCTTCCTCATGAACATGGCCGCAGAGGCTGGCATCAAGGTCATCCTAAACGGACAGGGAGCTGATGAGCTATTCTTTGGCTACAACAACATGGCACAGGCCATATTGCTGCAGCAGTTAAAGTCTATGAAGTTTGGCCGATTCTACGAGAACCTCAACAAAATGAAGCTGGGCAAAACCTACATGATGCGCACCATGCTGAAGTCTTTACTGCCTTCGCTGGAAACCAATATGCGCACCAACTCCCGCATCAAAAGAAGAGATATCATAGACCCTGCGCTACTACAGGGCGTAGACAATAGCCTGGTATCGCTATACGATTACAACAACCCATACGATGTGCTGCAGGAAAGTATCTACGGCGTGCATATTCCGCACCTCGTTCATTACGACGACCGCAATGGTATGGCATCCAGCATAGAAGGCCGTATGCCATTCCTCGACCATCGCATTGCAGAGTTTGTAGCCACCATTCGCCCCGACGAGTTCCTGGTACATGGCCTGCGCAAATACATGCTGCGAGAGTCTTGCCGACAGTACCTGCCAGATATGATCTACAACCGCACCGACAAGATAGGTTTCTACACTCCGCTTATAGATGCCATATACCGCGATGCGGGCTGGGTAGCACAGCAACTGCAGGCACGTGTATTGCTGAGGACAGAACACAGCAAAATGCTGTTGCAGAAAATGCAGGCTAAGACCCTTACCACCCCCGATGCACTTCAGATATGGCGCGCCATCTCGGTGAACATATGGATGGATAAATTCAAAGTGGCTTAGCCGCAACATTTGCTGCAACTAAGCCACCTCAGTATTTCTTTCACTAACTGTGCTTACCATGCCTTTGCCTCAGCACGAAATTCCTTAGGCTTTACAACCGTAAATACCCTGGAAATGTTGAAGCCAAAATGGATACGACCCTTGGTCCAGGTATCCATGGTCTGGTTTACAAAAGCACGCTCGCTCATGCCGCCCGAGTTGCTGAAGAACAGCTGGAACACGTGTCCGCCTGTTTCTATATCGCAGCCCAGAGACAATGAGTTATAGGTCTTGGCACCCGAGTTCAGGATGTCTGTATTGTTCACTCTGTAATAATACTCACCGGTTATGGCCATGCGCTTGCTCACCTTCACCCTGCCGCCTACACCCATTGCAAAGGTGGTATTGGCGTACTTAGAGCTATCCACCAGGTTCTGATGAATGATAGTAGGCATCAGCTGCAAGGACAGATTGCTGTTGAACTTCCTTGCTATCAGCAACTGGTGAGAATAGGCTAAGCGATTGGAAAAATAGTAGGTCATACCGGTAGGCAGTGTGGGGCTCTTATCGCCGTTCACACTCATACCTCCAAAATAAGATACCGATACCGGAGTACCGTTTACTTTCTGTGGTATCAGCTTCAGCTTCACAAAACCGTCATTGGTCTTGTAAAGGGTGCTGTGTCCCAGCCCCACCATCATCCACTTGGTCACACCATAGTCCAGCCCTATGCGGGTGGTAGCATTATCGAAACCAAAGAAGTTATCTACCCCGTCACTTACGCTGCCAAAGCGGTGCAGGATCCTGAAGTCGAGCACACCTGCAGCAAGGTTCTCTACCGTACTGCTGTTGATGATCCTGGTAGCCTTAAAGGTGTTGGCCACCACTTCTTTCTTCTTGTCCTTATCAATGTCTGCCAGCAGATCGTCTGATTGTGCAAATGAAACAGCAGATATACCTGCAACCAGCAAACTGGTCATTAATGCTTTACGCATAGTTATGTGATTATAAAAACGTGTAGTTATGTTATTTAAAAGAGCCCTGACCTGTGATAGATATAACCGCCATTTTGGCCAGCTTGTCTGCTACCACACCCGGTACGCTTATCTTGTAGTCGTTCAGCTCCACCTTGAATTTTGCATTCATGGTCACCACTTCACCCTTCACTGTAGTACTTCCTGTTACGGTCACTTCATTGGTCACACCATGAATAGTGAGCTTGCCGGTAACCTTGGTCGGATAGGTACCATCTTTCTTAAAGTTCACCTCGGCCAGATTAGTGATCTGCCCCTTGAACTCAGCCTTAGGGTACTTCTCGCTCTCCATATAGTTCTCGTTGAAGTGGTCCTTCATCAGGGCCTTCTCAAACTTGAAACTATTGACAGGCATCTGTATCTGCATCTTGCCATCTGTAGATACCACTACAAAAGCCACTTCATTGTTTACGCCTACTATCTTCTCCGGCGATGAAGGACTTGTGGCATCAAATGTTGCCTTTGCTGCGCGGTCCAGCATACGCTGCGCCATTACTGCACTTGTACCTGCCACGAACAGGGCAGCCGTTATCATCAGTTTTTTCATTGTTATCTTTTTAGAGGTAATTAAATAGATTCTGTAGCTCTTAGTTATTCAGTGCACCCTGATTGGCCCACCTTGTTATTTTGTTGATCTCGCACTGAGACAGTTTCGGCTGGTTCTTCGGCATGGCGCTGAAGCCTGCTGTCCAGTTTACCGTACCCACCAGCTTGCCGTTCTTGGCAGATGGCTGAGTAGTGGCATGGGTAGCAAAGTTATAACCACCCGCTCCGGTGCCCGCATCGTGGCAGCCTGCAGTGGCGCACTTGGCATCCAGTATAGGCTTCACATCGGTGGTATAAGATATAGTGGTAGTATCGCATACTACAGATCCTACCGGGTAGAGCTTATCGTATTTATCGTTGTAGCAACCGGCAGTTACAAGGGCCAGCGCTGCTATCGCTAAGAGTTTCTTCATCTTATTGTTGTTGTTGGTATGGACTTTATTGTTGTGTCAATATGCAATCGGTAAGAGATACCCCCGTAATGCCACTGCCCGAGCAGAATCCTTTTATGGTCACCGTTTGTCCGGTGGTTACCTTCACGCCTTTTTCGCGCATGGTGCACTGAATGTCGGTATCGGGGGCGCCGCTTTCCAGTATCACCATCAGCCCGCCATCCTGGTTATGCTCTGTAGATCCTATTTTCCCCGTCACTTCTATCACCTTGTTCAGGTACATAGAGTCCGACTGTGCCTCATTATCGGTATAGGCCTTGCTTAGTGCAGTTGCGGTTATGGTAAGGCCTTTTTTATCATCAACCGTTTCGGGCTTTTTGTTAAAGAGGTAAATACCTGTACCTACACCTATTAGCGCAAGCAGGAAAACAGCTATCAGGATCTTTTTCATGGTGCAATGTGTGTTTCAGTAGTACAAATATAGCAAAAAGCTTGTTTACGTAGCGTTAAATGCAGCGCTACTCCTCGCATACCTGCTTGCTGGTGCGGTAGCCGGTGCCCTTGAAGCTGGCCACTATCTCCTGCGCACTGTTATACAGACCAATGTCGTAAAAACCGGTCTTGTAGCCCGAATGTACCTCCTTTGCTTCAACGGTTATTACATCGCCGGCCACTGCCTGCCGCATAAAGCTGATGGTAGCATCCAGCGCCACCGTGAGCCGCCCGTGAGAGTTGCAGGCAAATGCAAATGCACTATCTGCCGCAGAGAACAGTATGCCGCCATGCACTATCCCGAAACCGTTGAGCATATCTTCTGTAATGGTAAAATGCAATTTGCAGTACCCTACCCTGTACTCATCAATAATGATGCCAAGCCATTTACTGAAATTGTCGTGCGCCAGCATGGTGCCGAGGATCTTTTCTGTTGCTGCCATGACCCAAATGTAATAAGTATGCAGCCAATACGCACCCTTCACATACGTACAATAAAAAAGGACGTGTTTGACCACGCCCTCTTTTTTTCATTTCGGTTCTTAGTTAGAAAAAGAAGAACCATTTACCCCTTGTGAAACGAAACTCTTAAATATATCTTTTACAGTTCTGAACTGCGCTTTTTACTGATTATCCAGCAAAGATAATAGAATTCCCATAACTTAACTACCGATTAACATTTATTTTTTGAAATTAACATATGTTATTTAAAATAATCAGATAACCTTTCTTTAATCGTGAATTAATAAAAATCTGAAATCCGGCGGGCTTTTAATCCATCCTGCATAACCAGCCCTCACTTTAACGTTTCCTGCGCTAACTCACTGACCAACAACACTTTTATTAACTCCAAACCTGCTACCTTCGCCGCAAATAAACAATTATGAATAATTCATCACTCATAAAGGCGGCCGTTGTTTTGTCTTCGTTCTCCTTCTTATATTCCTGCTCCAAGAGCAAGGATACCAATACCGATCAGCTATCTACTCTGGGCAAGGCCACTATCACCGGCAGAATATCTGCCAGAATAGTAGATACAGTGGGTGCAGCTGCAGAGCAGTACGGCCCGTCGGGTACCGTTATCATGGCATGGATAGATACCAAAGATCTTGTGATAGGCAGCGACCCTAATGCAGCTACTGCCAAAAGGTACTTCACTGCCACTACCGATGCCAACGGCTTCTATACCCTCACTGTAGACGTATCTATGTACAGATCTGCAACAGTGCACATAGAGCCAAACGATTTCGAATATAAAGTGCTCCACAAGAACACCCTTTTGTCTACCCCGGTTTACTATACCGAAAGGCAGGTATTCACGAGCCCTGCTACCACAGAAGAGATCAATAACGGCCAGAAAAAATATAACGACATCAGCTACAACTAATCATTTAATCTCTATTGAATATTAATACATTTACTCACTCAAACTAAAACAATTATGAAATCATTCGTTGGAATTTGCACCTCAATGCTGCTTACCGGCACTATGGCTATGGCTCAGACCGAAGGCACTACCAAAAGCACTGCTCCTGAGCTGAGCTTCAAATCTGTTCGTGGACACGAAGTACTGCCACAAAAAGGCGACTGGGCTATGGGCGTTTCTGCCTCCAGCTTCCTCGGCTACCTGGGCAATATGATGAACAACAGCGCATCAAACGGTGCACCTAGCTTCAGCACTGCCAGCACTCCTTCTGCTTTTGGCGTAGGCAGCCTCGGCGGCTGGGCTGTTATGGGCAAATACATGAAGTCTTCAAACCTCGCCTATCGTGTGCGCTTCCAGGCCAATACCGGCAGCAACACGCTGAAGAATGCGGTAGCGAAAGACCTCACTACACCAGATCCGCTGAATCCTAAGTTCGTAGACGACAAAATGACTACCAGCTCTACCGTAGTATTGCTGGGTGCTGGCTTCGAAAAACGCAGGGGCCATGGCAGGGTACAGGGCTTTATGGGTGCAGAACTGCTGGCTGGTTTCTCTGGCAGCAAAAAGACCTATACCTACGGCAATAAATTCACTTCAGACTTTTCTTCGCCTACCTCTACTACCGACTTCTACACTGGCACAGCTGCAGTAGCTGCCGCAAGGACCAAAGAATCTTCTACAGGCAACTCGCTGCTCTTTGGTGCACGCGGTTTTGCAGGCGTAGAGTACTTCATTGCGCCTAAACTGTCGCTGGGTGGCGAACTCGGTTACACACTGGGCTTCTCTACAAACGGCAAGGGCTACACCACTACAGAACTGTGGAACCCTACTACCCTCAAGACCTCTACTGTTACTACCGACAAATACGGCAATGCCGGTCTTAGTTCTTTCGGTGCCGGTCTCGACAATATCAATGCAGGCATCAACTTGCATTTCTACTTTTAATAAGTAGTATACCCCCTCTTAACAATAAAGCCTCCCATGCGGAGGCTTTATTGTTTTGTATCATTACCCTGCAGGGGTTATTGTTTGCTCAGGTTCTCCAGCATTGCTGCCGTCATTTTGTCCAGGTCATATTCGTGTTTCCAGTTCCAGTGAGCACGTGCCGTGCTGTCGTCTATGCTCTTGGGCCAGCCATCTGCTATCTGCTGCCTGAAGTCGGGAGCATAGTCTATGGTAAACTCGGGTATGTGTTTCTGTATAGAAGCCGCTATTTCTTTGGGCGAGAAACTCATGGCCGACAGATTGTAGGACATGCGTGTCTGCAACAGCTCGGCAGGTGCCTCCATCAGCTCTATGGTGCCGCGTATCGCATCATCCATATACATCATAGGCAGGTACGTATCTTCCGACAGGAACGATGTGTATTTCTTATGCTTCAGTGCCTCGTGGTAGATCTCTACCGCATAGTCTGTAGTGCCGCCACCCGGTGCCGACTTCCAGCTTATCAGGCCCGGATAGCGCAGACTGCGCACATCCAGCCCCCAGCGCTGGTGGTAGTACTGGCACCACAGTTCACCCGCATACTTGCTGATGCCGTATACCGTTCTGGGCTCCACCACCGTTTGCTGCGGTGTGTTGTGGTGCGGCGTGGTAGGGCCAAACACAGCTATAGAGCTGGGCCAGTATATTTTTGTCAGTTTCTCCTGCACCCCCAGGTCCAGCAGTTGCAGCAGGCTCTGCATATTCACCTCCCAGGCACGCTTGGGGTCTTTCTCGCCCGTGGCCGATAGCATTGCTGCCAGCAGGTACACCTGTGTCACACCCTCCTTCCTTATCAGTTCCAGAATGGCGTTGGCATCCATGGCGTTCAGTATGGCATAGGGGCCACTGTCCTTCAGTATAGGATGTGCCTCCCTTATGTCGGAAGCTATCACATTGTCTGTGCCATGCACCTTGCGCAGTGCCAGAGCCAGTTCCACGCCTATCTGGCCACCTGACCCTATAATGAGTACCTTTTCTTTTTTCATGTTATTTTTCGAGAGTGTGAAAGTAAAAAATAATAAAGAAAAAGGGGGTGATGAAGGTTAAAATAAATTGTAGCAGTGAAGAATGTACTTTAGTTTGTATAAATAACATATTACTTGGCGCAGTTCCCTCTGCCACCAATCAACTCAGATACATAGATATGTATCTGAGTTGATTGGCAAAAGAATTTCATTTGTCAGTCCTCCTTCACCATTCTGCCTGCATAGATGCCATTTACTCGCACCACATATATGCCCGCAGGCAGATGCTGCACAGTTGCTTCAACACTCTTTTTACCGCCCGTGGGGTGCTGTTCCAGTACCACTTGCCCCAATAAATTGCTTATAGTTATGTGCTCTATAGCCACACTAGCATTGATGGTAACACTTTCCGTAGCTGGGTTGGGGTAAATGATAGCATTGGTTGTTTTGCTTTGTGTTACTTCTGGTACAGCCATTGGAATGCAGTCCGGATTTAAAGCTATTTTACGTATGCGGTGATTATATGAATCACCAATGAACAAATTCCCACATGAGTCAAATGTTAAACCTGATGGATAAAATAATTCCGCTGTCAATGCCGAACCACCATCTCCAGAAAACCCCTGTATTCCTGAACCTGCAACATTTTGTACATATCCTGTAGAGATAACTCGTCTAATTCTATTGTTCAAAACATCTGAAAAATACAGATTACTGTATGAGTTGTCAAATCTTATCCGGGAGGGGTTTATATTGGCAGTTGTAGCAAGGATATTATCTCCATTATAGATATAACCGCTACAAGTACCCGCTACAGTTGTTATAATTCGGGATGTGATATCCACTTTTGCAATTCTATTTTCACCTGTCGATGCGTCTGATATGTACAAATTGCCCAAGTTGTCTACGCAAATACCTGATGGTGAAATTTGAGCTGCTGTTGCAAAACCGAAATCTCCTCCACACCCACTAGTCCCATTGCCAGCATATGTGGTAATAATTCCCGAATTATCTACCTTACGTACTCTGTAATTATTTACATCACCAATATATAGATTCCCTTTTTTGTCAAAACAAATATCTGCTGGTCCTCTAATTTGTGCATTTGTAGCTAAACTGTTGTCTCCGCTATAGCCGGGTATACCATTACCTGCTACAGTTGTTATTATCCCAGTTACAACATCTACCTTTCTGATTCTGTGGTTGTCATGGTCACAAATAAAAATATTATCAAGAGAGTCAACAATTACAGCACTTGGCGATCTTAATTGAGCAATTGTAGCTAAGATACCATCTCCGTTATAGCCAGGACTGGCTGTCCCAGCAACAGTTGTAATAACTCCCGCTACATCTATCTTTCTGATTCTATGCCCAACACCACCAAATTCAACGAAATAGAAACTTCCACGAGAGTCAAAAACTCCCGGAATTGGATAATATATGCTTGCTGTAGCCGCATCTCCATTATCCCCACTATGACCTGCAGTACCATTACCCGCTACTGTTGTTATTGTTTGTGCTCTACCATTTGCGGAGATTATTAGCAGTACAACCAATAATGTAATTCTCAAAACTGATTTCATACTACTCACTTTTAAGCTATCCACAACTGACCCTGCGCCCAAGCAGGTGCTGGCGTTCCTGGAGCAAGAATAAATACAGTACCTGCAGGCAGTATAGGTGGTCCACCTGCATAAGTTGGCAAACCGTTTGCCCACAATCCATTTACATGTAAAGAATTCGGATTTCCTACACCAGCACCAAGTGTTATGCCACTACCCACAATATGTACATTGGTCAGGCCTCCGTCATTATTGTTTTGTCCTCCCAATATTGATGATGTAAGGCCTGATACTGTGTTATTGAAACCACCACCTATAAAACTACAAGTTCCGCCGGCGTTTATCACATTACATTCTCCACCCACTATGACAGCTGTATTTTCAAAAATACAGTTAGAAACACCTCCTCCAATAAAACTGCGACAAACTATTGCAGGCCCACCACCCGGCTGAATACAGTTGTAATCTCCTCCACCTATAAAGGATGTACATGCATCATTTATACGATTCTCTCCACCACTTGTTATTGAGGAGAACAATGTTTGTCCAATTATCTCATTACAGAAACCCGACAATATACCATTTCTGCCAACAACGCAACTGGGCAATGCTGTTGTAGCTATGCAGTTTATTGCTCCGCCGCCTATAAAAGAATATTCACCACATACCAAATTGCTGAAACCGCTGCCTATACCATTTTGGGTGCCATGCAGGTTGTTTGAAAAGCCACCGCCAATAACACCAAAAGTAGTGCCGGGGTGTATTGTGTTCTGACAACCACCAACAATACTGTTCATAAATGAACCTGATGAATTATTGGTATCAATAATGTTGTTTGCGCCGCCACCAATAAAGCTGTTAGTAGACGGACATTGACCGGGAGCAGTATTTGCAACGCTATTGCTCGATCCTCCTCCTATAAAACTGGCAGATGATAAATTGTTAATTGAATTGGAGCTACCTCCGGTAATTACAGCATTCACACCATCTATGCTATTGCCTCTGCCATTGCCTATAAAGCTGTAGTCTCCATTTACAGAAACTGTGTTACCAAATCCATTGCCAATAAAAGAGTACGCAGCATTTGCATTTTGTTTGTTGCCGTTACCTATAAATGAATAACCGCTTGTCGCAAAGTTTGCGTTGGCTATGTTATTATCTCCACCATTCCCTATAAAAGAAAGCACCCCTGTAGCATTATTATTGATACCATTTACTACGGCCGCATGGTCTGTATTAGCCAGGTTATTGCTGCCGTTCAAAATGGTAGAAAAGTTACCGCAGGTCTTATTTACATATCCATTACCTATATAACTGTAGCAGGTATGTACATCCGGGCCTGTAGCAAATATACTCACTACATTTCCGGTTCCATTGCCTATGTGGTTATAGAGTCCGCATACGTTATTGTCCATACCATTCACAATAGTAGCATGGCAGCCTGCCACAGTATTGCTACCGCCGTTGGCTATCAGGTTATAAATACCATTGTCTGCGGGCTGTACAGAAAATATATTTATTGCATTGGTGTGTCCCATCACAATTGCCGACAGATCGGCATTGTTGGTATGTGTACCGGGCGTTGCAAACGGGCCTCCCAGTATCGATGAGCAGGCAGCTGTTGCTGAAATAGTTCCTACATCACTACCTCCGGGGTCGCAACGTAAAGTTTGTCCAAAAATCGGGTCATTAAAACAAGCGGGCATATTTTTTTGTTTAAAGTTAAAGAATAAAAATTAAATAAATAAGTTCGTTAATTCAAAATGATTTCATTTTTCGCCACCGATACCACAGATTGCGGACAAGTACGAACCGCCTCTATTATTTCATCTACATTATATATCTCATCTTCGCTCCCGTACGGAAATTCAGTTACCTGACCGGTAATGTTGTATTTACTAAAAACAGAGTGGCGCAGTTCCGGCTTCATGGTAGGTGCATTAGCTACTATATTGGTGTGCATCTTGTAGCCAAACTGAGATGGTGTATTGGCAACCCAGCACACCACCGATGGCAGCCCCAGCGCAGCAGCAGTGTGCTGCGCAAAGCTGTCTATGAACAGTCGCTTAGCCGTCATGCTTATCAGCACTGCCAGAGCCCTGAAGTCGGCCTGCACAGGGTATACCCCTTGCAGCCCCAACTGGTCTTGCCTTCTTATATGCACTATATTATAGTCTTGCGCTAAAGCATTTACAACAGCCTGTGCCGTGGCTATAGGCATATCTCTGGGCCACGAGTATTTATCGCCCTGCGGCGATATACCGCCATTTGTCTGCATAGCCAGTATAGGTTTGTTCGATGCAAACATGGGTGCATACTGTGTCTTTTCCTTCGATGTCAGATATAGCTCCGGCAACTCACCGTTATAGGTTATACCGTTCATATGGCACCAGTTCTCTATCAGGTGACCGCGCTGGTATATAAAATCCTCACTGTTATACGGGTCTTGCAGCAGCAACCTGGTATTTCTGCCCTCTATATGCTGAGGGTAGAAGTAATTGAGATTACTGAAATCGAGTGACATTGCCACATTGGGATTAGGGGCAAATACGTCAGGGTAGCCCGATATCACTATCAGTTCAGCCTGTGGGTATTGTTTCTTTATGGCAGCACATACTGCCGTGGCGGCAATGCTCTTGCCTATTCCGCCACTTACCTGGAATACTATTTTCATTTTTGGGTATTTATTTCAATAATGTTTTATCAATACTAATTGTATAATATTTACTGCAAACGTCATTCTTTTAAAAACTTCCCCATCCAAGTATCATTTACCCGTACTATGTACAGGCCGGGGGAGAGTGATGATGTATTTACTTCTTGTTCTTTCGATATAAGTTGCAACTTGAGAAGTTTCACCACTTGTCCAATAGAATTAATGACTTCCACTTTTTGGATTTCATAATTTGCATTTATTATAAATGATTCTCCAACTGGATTGGGATAAATTAATAATTGGTCTGATAAAGCAAAGTCATTAATGCTTGATATCGAATAACAAGAAGCTTCTTCTGACTTTATTTTCCTCACTCGGTGGTTATCTATGTCAGCAACGTATAAATTCCCTTTTTTATCCAGACATATTCCATTTGTTCTTGAAAACTGTGCAGTTGTTGCTAATCCACCATCACCTGAGTAACCCTGAGTGCCATTGCCTGCTATTGTTGAAATAACTCTGGTTTCTGCATCTACTTTTCTAATCCGATAGTTACCACCTCCTATTCCTCCATCAGAAAAGTAGAAGTTGCCACAGGAGTCAAAGCACATACCACTTGGTTGTGATATCCGGGCAGCTAAAGCAGGTCCTCCATCGCCGTCATAGCCAGATATACCGTTCCCAATAAATGTTGAAATTACATTTGTTGTAATGTCAATTTTACGCACACGGGAATTATCCCAATCACCAAGATACACATTGCCATATTTATCAAGACAAATGCCAATAGCCCTGCTTATTTGAGCACTTGTAGCCAATCCTCCATCGCCAGAATACCCTGTTGTCCCTGTACCTGCTATAGTAGATATATTGCCAGTTGTCAAATTCACCTTTCTTATTCGAAAGTTGTAAGTATCGGTCAAGTAAAGGAAATTTGATACTGTATCAATACAAATCGCAAAAACGCTATTTATTTTTGCACTTATTGCGGGTCCACCATCTCCTGAATAGCCTGGATTTGACAGCACTCCCACACACGAATTAATAATCTGTGTTGATTTGTCTATCCGCCTTATAGTACACGCCCAATAGTCGGCTATGTAAAGATTGCCTGCTCGGTCTGCACAAATCGATCTCGGATCATTTACCAAGGCTGCGGTAGCTGGTCCGCCATCTCCCAAAGACGAAGTACTCGCACCTGCTATCGAAGTAATAATACCTGTATTCAAATTTACTTTTCTGATTACACTATGACCACAAACAAATAAATTGTCATTTTCGTCAATGTATAGCCCAATTGGCTTTGACAATTCAGCTACGGAAGCAGGTCCGCCATCGCCGGAATAACCCATCGTTCCTACACCGGCATATGTACAGATAAGCTGAGCTGATAGCTGTTTCGCAGTTAACAAGAAAAATAACAATAATAATTTCATGACCAATTCACTTATGCCAATCTTAAGGCTCTACAAGCACCAACAGACGTGTCAACATATACTGTTCCCGCAATAAATGGGGCTGGAAATCCAGCAAATGCAGGGATAGTGGTAGTGTCCAGCCACAATCCGTTAGCATGTAATGAATTTGCATTCACAGCTGTTATCCCACTACCAGCTATAAACACATTATTAAAACCACCATCATTATTGTTTTGTCCACCAAGTATAGTCGAACAAGATCCAGATACCACATTATTAGTACCGCCGGCAATTACGCTTGAATCTGCGCTGCTTGTTAGTATAGAGTTGTTAATACCGCCAGCTATCACAGAGTTGTTACTTTCTATACAGTTCTGGAAGCCACCACCTATGAACGAGCGGTAAAGCCTGTAGCTGCCACCTGGGCTTGGGTATATGCAGTTCCAGTCACCACCACCTATGTAAGATGCGTATCCGCATTCTACCATGTTCTTGCCGCCGCCGCCTATGCCGCTAAAGGATGATTCTCCGCATATGCAACTTTCATTACCTGCAAATATTCCATTCATGCCCACAAGAGCACCTGCGCTGGTTACATCTATTTTGTTCAGGTTACCACTGCCTATAATACTATAAATACCATCCACATAGTTCTTATTACCACCTACTATCTGGTTACCCATATCCTGTACACTGTTACACTCACCTGTGCCTATAAAACTGAACTGACTATTGGGCTGTATGGTGTTACGGCAGCCACCCACAACATTATTGAAAGTGGAATTACTAATATTGTTGGTGTTGATACAGTTAAACTGTCCGCTACCAATGAAACTATAATTGCTTGGGTTGCTGGCAGGTGTTGTAGTAGGGTTTCCTATAAAGTTAAAGGCACCACCACCTATAAAACTATTCATAGAGGTGTTTGTGATTCCATTACCTTGTCCGCCACCTATAGCATTAAATACACCGCATACGGCGTTCGATCCGCCACCACCTATAAAAGAAGCGGCACTGTTAAGGTTCACGTTATTACCCAAACCACCAGATACTGTTGCACCGTCACTTAAGGAAAAGTTCTGGGTACCTCCACCTATAAATGAAGAAGTGCCTTGTGCATGGTTATTGCTACCACCCAGTATAGATGTGTTAAATGAATTATCACAGATTTCATTAAAAAATCCACCACCAATAACATTATGATCGCCTGCTGCGCTTACACTCCGAATAACATTGTTATCGCCGCCGCCAATTACACTGAACATTACGCTGAAACCAGATCCTGCGGTAGCTATCTCGTTATGTTCTCCACCACCTATATAACTGGCTCTAGAAGCATTGAATATACTGTTTGTGCTGCCTGATGAAATACCCGATACCGCACCATCTATACTATTGTTAGCACCGCCTCCAATAAATGCAGACTGACCGGTACGTATAATATTGGTAAGACCGCCTGTAACTGTTGCTCCCTGATCCAGTGCAGCATTGTTGGCTCCGCCTACTACAGTAGAAAAAATATTGCCTGTATTATTGTTATCTCCGCCACCAATAAAACTATTGCGGGCACCGGCATTTATCACATTGTTGCTGCCACCTACAATAGCATTATGCGTATCGCCTGCAACTGCAGTACTGGCTATAGAATTATTTTCTCCGCCTCCTATGAAACCGTGATTCACAGAGCAAAAGCCCGGGCCCACTGTTCCTATTGCGTTATTTGTACCTCCACCAATAACACTATTATCAGTATTGTTGTTGATACAGTTGAGTACACCGCCGGTTATTACAGAGGCTGTTCCCAGTATATTATTCTGTTGTCCGTTCAGAATTGTAGATAACGACCCGGCAAGCATATTATCTTGTCCATTACCTATCAGATTGTAAATACCACGAATTACTGGCGGTCCGGCAGAAAAAATATTTATTACATTATTAGCTCCATTCACTATGGTAGAGCCATCAGCATCAACGGTGTTTGTTCCACCCGGCACACCGGGAGCCATAGGCCCACCGAGCACTGCGGAAAACGCACCGGTAACTGTTCCTGCAAAAAAAGTAGCGCCATTGTCTGCGCGCTGTGTTGTGAGTCCTACTAGTGAAGGATCCCAGACAGTGTTAAAAGACATAGTTTCATTTGTTTTTCTTGGTGAAGAAATAAGGTGTTGTTTGTTTTCAAAATTCAGAAATCAGCATTCATATAGCAGTTTGCTTTGTTTGCATTTTCCTTTCATAAAATTAAAACATAAATTTTATAATACAAACAGGTACTTTTACTCTATTTTATTCAAAATATTTTTCGTAAATAGGCGCCCCCATCCAAAAACATATCCACAATTTCACCCTCGCTGCACTTACGCAGTAGTTCCCGTTCTAATTTTACATCCCTTTTTTCACCTTGCAGCCGCCTTGCCGTTGTTGCAGCAAAACACTATACCATGAACGTAGAACAGCAAACCAAAGCTCGCAAACTCTTCCTCCAGACAGATCTCACCAAAACAGAGATCGCCAATGCCCTCGGCATTCCCCGCCGCACCCTCCATCATTGGATCAAAGAGCACAACTGGGAATTTCAGAAACAATGCGCCTCCCAAATGCCCGTAGCCATAGCAGAGAACTGCTACCACATATTGGCAAACTATACCGAGCAGCTACTTTCGCCCGAGCGCAAAGATGTGCTCCTCAGCCACAAAGAGGCCGAGACCATCCACAAGCTCACCGTAACAATCAGCAAACTAAAGAACCGCGCCACCCTCAGCGAGAACATGGAACTGTTCAATACCTTCCTGCACTCCCTGCATGCTACCGCACCAGAGGTTGCCGCTGCCGTTACCCCATTTGTCAATAGTTACCTGGCAGCAGGTGCAGCCATATCAGCCGCAGTACCCGGTCATATTGCTGCACCACCCACCCCCGAAGAAGCCGAAGCCGAACACCAGCTCGATCTTCGCTACGAAGCCGAAGAACAGGCAAGGGCACAACAGGCACAGCAAACAGCGCAAACAAATCAAACGCAGCAAACACGTCAAACACCCCATACTACCACACAGCGCACACCCGTCACCCTTTCCGCCAAAATAGACGATGCCGCTACCCGCAGGCACACACCACCACCCTACAACCAGTTACTCGAAGATTTCCGCCGGCAAGACGAGCATATACGCCACCTCTACCAGCCCGCACCAGCCCGCACCGCCGCCGCATAGCAGTGAGCAACAATCACCCCCAAAAACACACTTCCCCCCTGATAATCAACACCCGACTGAGCAATAAAACAGAACAATAAAACAGAGCAATAATTACAACACCTGCCTCCCTACCGGCTGGCACACTCTTCGCTCTCCGCTCTCATTCTCACCTTTCGCTCTTCGCACTCCGCTCTCTTTCTCGCCTTTCGCTCTCCGCACTCTTTCTCGCCTTTCGCTCTCCGCTCCCGCACTCTTTCTCACCTTCTCGCTCTCTTTCCCGCTCTCAAAATCGTTCTCTTAAAATAGCCTACTTTTACACCCATGTATCCCGATTTTAAATACCTGCTCCATGCACTTACCGGAGCAGAGATGCCGGAGTGGCTCAGCCTGTTCAAAACCTTTGGCTTTCTGGTGGCAATGTCGTTCCTAGGGGCGGCATGGGTAATAGGCAGCGAGCTGAAAAGGAAAGAAAAACAAGGATTGCTGCATCCGCAGATACGCCTGGTAGAAGTGGGCCGTCCGGCCTCTGCCACCGATCTGCTGCTGTCCGCACTTACAGGCTTCCTCATTGGCTTTAAGATAGGTGGTCTTTTCGGCCATTTTGCCGAAGTATCTCCCGATCCTATGGGGTATCTGTTCTCGGTACACGGCAACTTGCTGGCAGGGCTGGCAGGTGCCGCACTGATGGGCTATGCCCGCTATGCCGAAAAGAAAAAGGAACAACTGCCGGAGCCGGTGATGCGCAAGATATTGCTGTATCCCCACGATCTGATAACGGAAATAGTAGTGGTAGCAGCAGTGGCCGGCCTGGTAGGGGCCAAGGTATTTAACGCACTGGAGACCTGGGACGACTTTATAAAGAACCCTATAGAAAGCCTCACCTCATCGAGCGGGCTCACGTTTCTGGGTGGCCTCATTATGGCTACTGCGGCCTTCTATTACTTTGCCCGCAAGAACAAGATACCATTTGCGCACCTGTGCGATGCCGCTGCTCCCGCCATTATGCTGGCCTACGGGCTGGGCAGGCTGGGCTGCCACTTCTCCGGCGATGGCGACTGGGGCATCTTCAATACCGCCTATATCTCCAATCCCGATGGTACGCTGCGTGAAGCCACCACCGCTGCCGATAAAGATTTTGCCCTGCATATGATAGGCAACACCCCATCGGCCCACGTAGTGGCACCGGCAGGGCTGCCGCAGTGGCTCTATGGCATGAACTATCCGCACAATGTGGGCCACGAGGGCATGCCCATAAGCGGCTGCGTGGGCGAGTACTGCAATGTGCTGCCGGTGAGTGTGTTCCCCACATCGGTATACGAAGCGGTGATCTGTGTGCTGCTCTTCGGGCTGCTATGGGCAGTGCGCAAGCGCCTGGGCGGCACGCTGCAGATGTTCAGCGCCTACCTGGTGCTGGCGGGCATAGAGCGTTTTCTGGTAGAGCTGGTGCGTGTAAACTACAAGTATGACTGGGGCTTCATTCATCCCACCCAGGCCGAGATACTGTCTGTAGGGCTCATGATAACGGGTACACTGCTGTTCTTCTTCTACAAAGAAAAACCTGCGGCAAAAGACGATACCCCAACCGGCACGGCAGAGCAATAAAGGTGACAGTGATCACCGGGCTACCCTACTTTATACATTATCTGTTATTTTTACACCGAACTACGTGAAGGATATGACGGGACAAATAGGCATTATTGGTAATGGCAGCTGGGGCACCGCCCTGGCCAAGATACTGACCGACAACGGTAAAAAGATACACTGGTGGGTGCGCAACGATGAGGCGATCAATAACCTGCGCAACAGGAACCACAATCCGCACTACCTTTCTTCTGTCCGTTTTCTGCCGGATACCATATGGCCTACCAAGGACCTGATGGCGATGATGGAACAATGCGATACACTGATCATAGCAGTACCATCGGCCTACACCCAGGAGGTGATAGGACAGGTACCTGCAGCAGTGTGGCAGCAAAAAAATGTGATATCTGCCCTGAAGGGCATACTGCCCGGCGCCAACCAGCTGCTGAACGACTACATGGTCTCTGCCTTCGGCTTTCCGCTGGAGCAGTATATCTCTATAACCGGCCCCTGCCATGCCGAGGAAGTAGCCTTTGAAAGGCTGTCTTACCTCACGTTCTCGGGCCTGAACGATGAACTGACCAAAAGTGTGGCAGCCTGCTTCGGCAACAGCTACATCAATACCACCTGCAACCACGATATATGGGGGGCACAGTTTGCCGCCGTGCTGAAGAACATCTACGCCATAGGCGCAGGTATAGCCCATTCGCTGGACTATGGCGACAACTTCCTGAGTGTATATACCACCAACTGCTACCGCGAAATGTATTGCTATCTGGAGCAGCACTTTGCACAGGTACACCCATCCAACGAGAAGCCCGACTTCCATACCAGCGCCTACCTGGGCGATCTGCTGGTGACCTGCTACTCGCTGCACAGCCGCAACCGCACCTTTGGTGCCATGATAGGCAAGGGCTACTCTGTAAAGGCCGCCACGCTGGAGATGAATATGGTGGCAGAGGGCTACTACGCCGCCCGCGGCATGCAAAACATAGCCGGGAGCTACAATATAGCCATACCCATGGCCACCATCATCTACGATATACTATGGGAGGGCGCATCGCCGGCAGAGCACTTCAGGAAACTGGAAAAAATGATGTCTTAGTACAAGACCATAAAGACCATAAAAAGACAAAGCCCTCCGTAAAAGAGGGCTTTATCTTTCAGTAAAAGGACTGAATAATATTAAGCAAGTGTTGCTTCGAGTGTGATGTTGCAGTTGAGCAGTTTAGAGATAGGGCAGTTTGCCTTAGCATCTTCTGCACATGCCAGGAACTGCTCTGCAGTGATACCCGGAACGGAAGCGGTTACTTTGAGATCGCTGGTGGTTACGGCACCACTGTCAAGCGTTATAGCGCAGGAAGTTTCGATCTTGTCCGGTGTGAACCCGGCTGCGCCCAGTACAAAAGACAGCTTCATAGAGAAGCAGCCTGCATGCGCGGCAGCTATCAGTTCTTCGGGGTTGGTACCAACACCTTCCTCAAAGCGGCTTTTATAAGAATACTGAGCGTTACTGAGGGTGGTGCTCTGTGTAGACAGCTGACCATTTCCCTCTTTACCCGAGCCGTTCCAAACGGCAGTTGCATTGCGTTTCATGTAGTTATTTTTACAGTGGCAAATATAGACCTACGGCAGCTATGCCCCCATTGATTTTTGCAATGAGGCTATGTATGCGGCAGCCCGGCTACAGGGTGGTGAGCCATATGTTGCGGGCAGCCCACTTGCCCCAGTCTTTGAGGCCGGCCTGTATGGTCTCGTAAAGCTCGCGGGAGGTGACCACCTTCTTGCCCTTGTTGCTCATCTCAAAGTCTTCGTCCTTCACGGTTCCCAGCTGCACCTTGGTAGCTACCCATGTGGTGTGCAGCCTGGGTATGGCCAGTTCCAGCACCATGCCGGGCAGGTTGCCAAACATCTCGGGGCCGGTATTGGCCAGTATCTCATCGGTATAGAAGGCAACTACATAAACAGAGTCGCAGATAACACCCACGGCCTTGCGGCACTTGTAGCCGGCTATGGTGCGTAGCTCGTCTTTGAGGCGCCAGTCTATGCGGCGCATAGAGTCCTGCACCACAAACCGCTGCTCATAGACCTGCTTTATAGCCTTTACACGCCTGCTCACCAGATCGGTATAGACCACATTGTCTGCCGCAGGGTCTCCGCCACCCCAACCCCTGCTCTGGTTCTCAACCTCGCGGCCGGGCTTGTAGAGGCTACGGTTCCTGTCGAACACCATATCGAAGTAGGTGATATTGTACTTGGGCGTAGACGACTTCATGCGCTCGTACCACGAGTTGTTGTCATCGCCATAGTCTTTCATGCGGGCGTGTACATTCACCTTCCGCTCGAACTCTATTCTGCCACTCATTATATACTGTGCGGTGGCGGTCTGTGCCATAGCCACCAATATGAATATGCCTGTTATTATCGTTCTCATTGCAGCTATAGGGTTTTAGTCTTCGGATGCGGTAACACCGGGTGTATGTCTGAAATTCCAGATGAGGCTCATCATGCCATAGCGGCGGATGGTGGTATAGCTGTTCTGGGTTATGGTATTGCCCTGCGCCATACGTGTATAGCCCAGGTTCTGGTTCAGTATATCGAACACGGACAGCTTCAGTTCCAGTTCTTTCTTCTTCAGGAACTTCTTAGACACTACGGCGTTCCACTTCACTATACTGTTGTTGGTGGTAAAGACCTCTGTGCGCTGGCGCAGCATGATGTTGGCCGAAGAACCCACCTCGAAATCGGCAGGCAGCTGCACTACGGCATTGAGTGTATTCTCCAGCACCCAGTAGTTTACCGGCATGGCATTTACGGTAGAGCGGTTGTTGTTGTAGGTAATGCCGGGATTCCAGGAAAATTCGTAGTGGTCTTCTTTCTCGTAATTGAAGTTGGGCCCAAAGCTGTAGGAGTTGTTGCTGCTCACATTGGTCCTGCCGTTCACTATGTTGTTCCCCATGCTGTTCTCGCCATTGAAAGATAGGCCTATGTTCACCTCCGGCTTCTTCAGCTTGAAGTGGTAACCGCCATACCAGTCGGCAGAGTAGTTGCCGTCTACGTTTATGTAGCGGGTATTGTATACAGGGCCGTTCAGCCACTGCTCGGTGCTGATGGCGTTGTCGACCATATTGAAGGTAAGGCCTGCATATATGTAGCGGTTGGTGAGCACCTTGTAGTTATTGAACCGCACATTGAATCTGTTGGTGAACTCCTGCGTGAGGCCCGGGTTGCCGGTAACAATATTCAGCGGATCGGTGTTCTGCTTCAGTGGCTGTATCTGAGTAATGGTAGGCTGGCGAGTGCTGCCCTGATACGAGAAATTGAAGCTGGTCTGCTTGGAGATCTTGTAGTTGAGGTAGGCACGCGGAAAGAAATTGAGGTAGGAATAGGTGTGGGAGGTGTCGCCATGCAGCCTGTCGGTCTGCACAAAGCGTGCATCAGATATATCGCTGCCAAAGGAGAAATTGACCTTCTTGTAAATAAACTTGAGGCTGGTGCCACCCTGGTGGGTACGAATATCGAAGGAGTAGTCGCTGCTGACGGTATCATTCAGCCGGGTATAGTCGCTTACGGTAGGGCCTGGTTCCAGCGACTTGTTTGTAGCGCTGCTGTTGTTGATATTCAGGCCATAGTTCACCTCCAGAAAGATGGTCTTGGAAAGTGGTTCGGTATAGGTAGCCTTGCCGTTGAAAGATAGTGCATTGCTGTTATTGATCTTCTTCTGGTCTGTGAAGGTAGTATCGGAGCCGGCAGAGTCTGCAAAAGTTTTGGCCAGCAGCATACCGTTGCCCTTGCTGTCGTTGTAGTTCTGTTTGAGGTTGAGGGAAAAAGACCTGCCTTTTTTAGCGAACTTCCTGCGCAGCAGGAAATCGGTATTGCAGAACTGTTCGTTCACATCAGACCTGAGGTTCCTGTCGTTGATGGTATGTACGCCATCGGCATCGCCTATCATGCTGTAGGCTTCGGTATGATAGATGGAAGCGCTGTTGGTTTGTTTGGCACCTGCATTTACTATGAGGCGCACGCTGGTGTTGGTATCTATCTTCAGTTCGTAAAGGCCGCTGAGCGAGTGCCTGATGCCGACATTGAACTGATTCCTGGTCTCCGTATTCACACGGGAGGTGTCGCCGGAGAGGAGGTATTGCTTGCTGTTGCTGCCTGTACTTTCCACCTGCTGATGCGCAAAGCGGTAACTGCCCGACAGGTGCTGCTTGTCCTCGTTCCATTTGTTGGCTGCATGTACCCCACCCGTCCATACACGGGGCAGGCCGTCTCCGGTATAGGTGCCGTCCCAGCCCGCGAACTCGTCGTAGTTCATGGCATATCTGGTCCAGGAGCCATCATCGCCCGCCTGCTCGGTAACGCCGGCGCTGCCACCATACTTATCGTTCTCATCCCAGCCCAGGCCCACCTGGTCTGTAGTAGAGCCTATACCAAATACCGAGAACTGCCGCTTGCCCTTGAAGGCATTGATCATAGCCTGATTCTGGAAGTAGCCATCGGAACCGCCTCCGGCATCGAGCTTGCCGAAGAAGCCCTTTTTCATGTTCTCCTTCAGCTGCAGATTGATGGTGCGTGTCTTTTCGCCATCGTCGATGCCTGTAAACTCGGCCTGGTCGCTTTTCTTGTCGAACACCTGTACCTTGTTGACAACGGTGGCCTGCAAGCCCTGTGTTACCACCTTGGGGTCGTCGGAGAAGAACTCTTCGCCGTCTACCAGTACCTTCTGCACCTCTACGCCCTGTGCGGTGATCTTGCCGTTCTTATCGACCTGTATACCCGGCAGCTTCTTCAGCAACTGCTCTACGGTGGCACCAGTCTTTACACTGAAGCTATCGGCCACATATTCTGTGGTGTCGCCCTTGATCTTGATAGCGGCCACCTGCTGGGTGAAGACGTATTCCTTGAGCAGGTGCTCCTTGGACAACATGACCAGCTGACCGAGATCGGTAAGGGTGTCTTTGAGGTTGATCACATCGGTATAGTCGGCATAGCCGGGTCTGGAAACCTGTAGTATATACTTGCCCTGTTTGGAGACCTGCAGCTGAAAGATACCATTGTCGTCGGCACGGGTATAGCTCTCAATGACGGTATCGGTAGTGCGCAAGAGCACCACCGAGGACAGATAGAGGGGTGTATTGATGAGGGTATCTGTAACAGAGCCCTTTATGCGGTATGACTGCGCGGCTGCATTTTGCCATGCCAGCAGGAAAAAAAGAACAGCGAGTAGTAAACGATTCATAGACAGATAGAGCGGTGTGTGGTTTCGCGAAACATAAAAAAACAACAAAATATCAGATTACAGCATTGCTGTGACCGCTAAAAAGCGAGACACGGCTACAATTAACATTATTTTACAAATATGTAAATGTCACTAAAGGAAAATACAGAAGGAAACTACCGGGACTATTGTTGCAGCAATAACTGATGCAGCTGTAATACCTGTGGCAGAACAGGCAGAACATCGTTGTTGGTAATGACATGGTTGCAGCGACGCATCTTCTCCTCATCGGGCATCTGGCGGGCAATAACGGCAAGCACCTTCTCGCGGGGAACGCTGCCACGCTTCATGGCCCTTTCTATGCGCAGTTCCTCGGGGGCAGAGACCCCTATCATTACATCCATATCGGCGTGGGTGCCGCTCTCGAAGAATATGGCGGCTTCTTTAATGATGTAGGGAGCAGTCTGCGCCTCCATCCAGCGGCGGGCATAGGCAATAGTAGCCGGGTGAACCAATGCATTGAGCCCCTGCAGTAAAGCTGGGTCGTGAAAGACCTTTGCGGCTATAAGATCGCGGTTGGGAGTAGTGCCATTGTAGGCTTCTGCACCGAGCAGGTCTATGATACTTTGCCGCAGAGCGGCATCGGTATCCATGAGGTGACGGGCGGCATCGTCGGCATTAAACACAGGTATGCCGAGTGTGGAGAACACCCGGCATACAATAGACTTACCAGAACCAATGCCACCTGTAATACCTACTTTAAGCATCGGGCAGAATGTTTAGATGAATTATTTTGCAGCTACTTCTGTAGCAGGAGCAGCCTTCTTGCGGGCAGCCTGCGTCATGTCCATAGAAACGGCAGAGCGCTCGATGGTCATGAAAGTGTTGCGGCTGATCTCGATCTGCAGAGTACCATCATCGTTGGCACGGGTAATAGTACCGTGTATACCGGCAATGGTCACTATTTTTTCGCCGGCGTTCATGCTATCGGCAAATTTTTTCTGCTCTTTTGCTTTTTTAGCCTGTGGACGGATCATGAAGAAATACATCACGATGATCATGCCTATAAAAAAGAAAGGCATCAATCCACCACCCGGGGCTGCAGCCTGCAGCATTAATGTTTCTGTACTTAATTGCATTTTATAGATTGTTAGATTTTAAAAAACGTGTTTATTGATCGGCCTTCGCTACCTCTGCCTGTATATAGAGCATATGCACATTGCGCACTGTGTTGGCAACTATAGTTACTGACTTTTCCTGATGCCCCTGTTTGCCACTGGAGTTGAAGGTTACCTTCATGATGGCAGCCTGACCGGGCAATATGGGTTCATGCGGAAAATCGGGTACGGTGCAACCACAGGAACCTGAAGCTGAGGTAATGATGAGCGGGGTCTTGCCTGTGTTGGTGAAGGCGAAATCGTAAGACACCACTTCATTCTCCTTGATGTTGCCGAAGTTGTGCAGCGTATCTCTGAACTCCATTACCGGCTTCATAGCAGCGGCAACGGTGTCTATGCCGGATGCGCTGCGGGGGTTATTGACCAGGCTCGCAGATAATTGGGTATCATTACCGCCCTGCTTCTGCCCGCCGCATGCGGCAAGGAACAGTGTTGAGATAATAAGATAGCGTTTCATCTTTTGTATTCCGGTTATTTTATAAGCTGTAACTGTTATTTTCTCTGCCTGTCGGTCTTGGATATCTTATCCTCCTTCGTCAGATCTTTGAGTATGTTGTCCAACACACCATTTACAAACTGTCCGCTCTGAGGCGTGCTGTATTGCTTGGCAATGTCTATGTATTCGTTAATGGTAACCTTGGTAGGGATGGTAGGGAAGTAAAGGAATTCGCAAACACCCATGCGCAGGAGCAGCATATCTATAAGTGCTACGCGCTCTTTGTCCCAGTTGGTGAGCTTTGGTGTAATGAGTTCCATACACATAGCGTCTTTGTCTACGACAGCACGAAGGAGATCGTGTGCATATTCTCTTTTCTCGCCAGAGAGCAACTTCATAAAATCTACCTTGCCGGCACCTTTGAAGAAGTTCTGCATGAGCATGATGATAAGTTCGCTATCATCTTCCCAACCCGGAAGGTCGTCGGCGAAATTAGCAAGCATTTCTTCGCTACCCACTATCATCTGCTCCCATATGTACTGCATAATTGCCTTGTCTTCGGCAACAGTATGGGTAGTAGTGGCAACATAGGCATCATATTCAGGCGTCTTCTGCAAGAGCTGGAATACTTTCTTCACATAACTTTCGTCTACAAGGCGCCCTATATGATCGTTCTTGGTCTTGAGTGCAAACGAGGCATTAGTGAGCAGTGTGTTGATGAAACTGTTGTGTGCAATGCGACTGTCTGCGTTAAGGTCTTCTGCTGTAGTAAGATATTTTGATGCGCGCTGGCGGGCATCTGTATCAGCGTATTGAGCTATATGAACTGTATAAAGAACTGAGGCGGTAAAGAGGTCCAGTACCTGTTTCAGTTTGTCGTCAAGTATTTTAGCTGCTGCAATTTTATTCACCTGTTCACCTGTATCGAGCGATGCGAGCGTGTATAACGTCTGCATCACTTTTACACGAATATTTCTGCGGCTGATCATATGGAAAAAGAACCTATTTTGAGATGCAAAGGTAAGAAATTCGGAAAGCAAACGCCAATAACAATATGCTAAAGTATGGCCGGGGAATGGCCTGCATAGTGCATGGCGAATAAAAAGAAACCGCCCCGTAAACAAATACGGGACGGCATAATGATGTATAGGAATCTTATGCTAAAGCATTGATCCTTTTCACCAGACCTGATTTCAGGTTACCGGCTTTATTTTTATGGATCACATTACGCTTAGCCAGCTTATCTATCATAGATATAACTTTGCTCAGCTCTTCCTGTGATGCTGATTTTTCTGAAGATGCTAACAATGTACGTATGGCATTACGCGTCGTTTTGCCGTAGTAACGGTTGCGGTCACGGCGCTTTTCACTCTGACGAACGTCCTTCTTGGTTGCTTTATGGTTTGCCATTAATTTTATTTTTTTAAGGACTGCAAAGGTAATGGTTATTATTTAAAACCCAAAAATAAAATTGTATTATGTTTAAATTTGGTTCAAATAGGCCTTTTTATGCTTTAAAAGTCCGGATCTGTGCAAATATATAAAACTTTACCTACATCCCTTGCAGCTCGGTTCTTAATATTTGTTCTGCATTCCTGCTGCCCAGATCTGCAGCATGGTGCAGGTCTTTTGCTGCAGCTCTTTTGTCCTTCAAATCTATATACATTACCCCTCTGTAGTAATAAGGCAAAGGATCGAGGGGAGAGATCTGCATCAGTATTGTGTAGTCTTTGATCGCTTCCGCTTTCTTGTCCTGCACCACATTTACCAATGCCCTGTTGAAGTAGGCTTTGGCAAAGTCGTGCTCGCTGCGTATAGCATTATTGAAGTCTGTCATAGCATTGACCGTATCTTTCAACTGCAGTTTCATCCAGCCCCTGTTGTTGTAGGCTACTGCCAGCTTATTATCGAGCTGCAATGCGGTATCGGTATAGGCGATGGATAATACCTTATCGCCCATCTCGAAGTATGCCCAGCCCTTGTTGCTGTATGCCATAGCCAGTTTCGGATCTAGTCTTATAGCATCATTGTAATTGACGATAGCCGGAATGAGGTTGCCCTTCATCTGATGCACCTCTCCCCTCTTGAGATAAGACTTGTAGAAGCCGGGCTGTATCTCTATGGATCTGGTATACTGATCGATAGCCTCTGTATACTTTCCTGCATTCTTGTAATACTCGCCCCAGTGGTAATGCACCAGATAATTGTTTGGATTGCCCTCGTTCTTAGCCACTATATCGCCCAGTATACTATCGGTATCCAGCCATACCGAAACACGCCCCCATGAAATGACACTCATGAGCAACACTACTGCAGTAACAATACCGGTGAACATGCCGCGCCTTGCGGCAACCGCACCCGAGACCAACTGACCAATGATGTAGAACAGACCAAAGTAAGACACATAGCTGTAGCGCTCTGCAGCATAGGCAGCCCCAACCGGCACCACTTGCAGCATTACAGTAATTACGGCCAGAAAGAATGCCGCACCAAACCACCTTTCGCGGGCAAGACCACCCTTGCGCAGCAGCCACCAGGCTACCAGTAACAACAAAGGCAGGGACGCATAATATTGCAAAGGCAACATACCCTTGTTTGCGGCAGGAAAATAATGGATAGCTGCCAGAGGTATAGGTGCAATGAGCTTGACAAAGTAGAATGCCAGACCGGAGGTGAACAGGAAGAACCTGTTGACAAGGCTATAAGATGACGTTATACCTGATATGGCGCCACCGGCCTTCTGAGACATAATGGCCAGCACACCAAACAATACAGACAATAAGAGGAATGGCACTTTTTCGAGTATGGCAGCGGATATCCTGCGCCCCCTGTACCAATCTATGAGTATACATACCAGCGGCAGTGTGACAGCAGCAGACTTTGACAACAGCGCAGCCACAAAAAACAGGAATGCCGCTGCCAGGTGTTTCTTCTTCAGCCCATCATCTACATACTTTACATAACTGAGTAACGAGAGAAAATAGAACAAGCCACACAATAGTCCTTTGCGCTCTGACAGCCATGCCACTGTTTCGACATGGAGGGGATGAACGGCAAAAAGAGCCGCTACTATAATACCTGTCAGTTCTTTGCCGCTGAGGCGTGTAGCCAACCTGTATACTACCCATGTGGTGGTAAGGTGCAACAGCACATTGAGCACATGATAGGGCATGGGACTGAGCCCGAACAACCTATACTCTACCAACCATGTGAGTGTGGTAAGCGGATGATAGTTGAACTCATAGAAAGAAGTAAAAATAGCACTGACACCCTCCCAACTGAAATTCCGGATATAGGGATTGTTCAGCAGGTACATATCATCATCTATGAATGTGATGTAATTGCCGGGCGCATTGCTGTATACCAGGCCGGTAAGCAACAGTAACAGGTAGATGCCCCATTTGGGAACAACGGTATCTGCTGTTGTAAGTGGTGCCGCTTGAGGCATGGCTGCACTAACCGGAACGGATGTTCTTTTGTTCTTCCCTGCCATCAGGCTGTAATTTGTTTAAGGTCTACTAATGTAATAGCTTATTTCTTTACTTTCATCAGAACATCGTCGGAGAATGCTACATCATACCCTCCTTCCCATTTCACTTTAGCCCATTCGCCGGTTACCTTCAGTTCTGCTTTCTTATTTCCGCCAACTACAATTACCGGCATAGCAAAACCCGGCACTGTATTGGAGCATCTGTAATTGAGTTCCTTGTTCTTTATATAGTATTCCAGTTCCGGCAGTTCGCGGGTCCTGAGGTATTGATCGAAGAACGCTTTCAGATCGAGCCCGGTCTTTTCGGCGATGTATGCTTCCACGGCTGCAGTAGTAACCGTTTTGTGGTAGAACTCCTGACCAATGCCGCGCAGCATTTTTCTGAAGCGATCATCGTTGTTGGTCATCACCCTGATCATATGCATGATAGCCGCACCCTTCTCATATATATCGCCCGTTCCTTCCTCGTTCACACCATATGGCGCTACTACAGGCTGGTCGTTGCGAATGAGGCGCCACAGCCCTCTGGCATATTCGTATGCTTTTGCTTTGTCGGAATTGCACTCGGTAAACAAAGCCTCTGAATAGGAAGTAATACCTTCATGGATCCAGTTGTCGGCCATATCGGCGGCGGTAACATTGTTACCAAACCATTCGTGACCACTCTCGTGAATGATGATGTAATCCCACTTCAGTCCGTGACCGGTCATAGACCTGTCGGTGCCCTTGTAGCCCATCTGGTATTTGTTGCCATAGGCTATGGCACTCTGGTGCTCCATGCCCAGGTATGGCGACTCTACCAGTTTGTAACCATCTTCGTAGAACGGATACGGTCCCATCCAGTACTCGAAGCAGCGGATCATCTTCTTCACCACCGTAAACTGTGCCCGGGCACGCGCCTCGTTATAGTCCAGCACATAATAGCTAAGATCCAGCCTGCCCTTTTCGCCCATGAGGGTGTCGCGCCAGCTTACGTACTTACCTATATAAAAAGTGATATCGTAATTATTGATAGGATTGACAACCTCCCATGAAGAAGTGGTAAGCCCATTGGCAGTGGTGTTTGCCACCTCCCTGCCATTGCTTACACAACGGAGTCCTTCGGGGACAGTAAAGGTTACAGACATGCCATTTTCAGGTTCCTCCCACTGGGCATCTTTGCAAGGCCACCATACACTGGCACCCAGCCCCTGACAAGAAACAGCTATCCACTGCCTATCGAGACTATCGCGCTTCCAGCTGACGCCACCATCCCAGGGCGGATTTACTGCCCTGCGCGGCATTCCATGATAGAAACAGAGTACAGAATAGGTGCTATCCTTCTTCATCTTGCTGAACGGATAGGTAATCCACCATACATTGCCCTGTTTTGCCAAACCTGCCTTCTGCACACCTGCCGATGTTTTGAGCGAGGTCATTACAAATACACTATCAAGCACCAACGGCTCCTGAAGGTCTATCTGCATACTATCTGCCGGCGCACCGGTGACCGTAAAGAAGATCTGATTGGCACCACTGATCCGATGATCCAGTGTATCTATCTTCACTTCCAGCTCATAGCGGCGCACATCCCACCAGGCACGGCCACGGCCATTGCTACCCCGCAATGTATCGGCATGGGTAAATGCTGCAGCCTGCTGTGCTACAAGCAGCCCGGCGACCAGTAAAATACCCGACATGTACTTTTTCATGCCACAATATACTCAGCCCTGTACAAAATACCCGAAAATGAGCAGCGGTATTTAGGAGGTGAATTGAGCCAGCGGATATACCCAACAAAAAAGTGGCACCTGAAAAGGTGCCACTTTTGCTATTTCATTCTGTAAGTATTATTCTGCGTCTATACCCACTACTTCCACATCAAATATCAGGATTGAATTTGGTGGTATTGCAGGCGTAGGGCTCTGTGCACCATATGCCATACCAGAAGGTATGTACAGGACACCCTTAGTACCCAGATTCATGAGCTGAATACCCTCGTCCCAACCTCTGATAACCTGACCGGCACCGAGTGTGAACGGGAACGGAGATACGTGGCCGAACTTAGGATCCTGGTTAGAGTCGAATGACTTACCGTCCATAGTTTTGCCGGTATAGTTCATTGTTACTTTTTTGCCAGCAGCCGCGTTAGCGCCAGTGCCCTTCTGCGTGATGCTGTAGTAAAGACCAGAAGCAGTTCTTGTAGCATTGATCTTGTTCTTGGCAAAATACTCTTTCAGCATATCCTCATCGATCTTAGCCTGATCAGCGGGTGTAACTTTCTTAGGCGCGTCCTGTATATCCAGTATCTCTATCTGGAACACGAGGATAGAGTATGCAGGTATCTGCGGACTCCTGTCCTGACCACCATAAGCCAGACCCGAAGGAATATAAAGAGTAGCCTTGGTGCCTTTGTTGAACAGCAGCATACCTTCGTCCCAACCCTTGATGACCTGACCCTTGCCTATCTCTACTTTGAAAGGCTCGGTGTGCTTGAATGCAGGATCTGTGTTAGAATCGAATTTATTGCCGTTGAGCAATGTACCAGTATAGTTGACAGACAATGTCTGGCCGGCTACTGCATTGCTGCCTGAACCCTGCTGCTGTATCGTATAGTACAGACCAGAAGCAGTTTTGGTAGCTTTGATGCCGTTTTTCTTGAAGTATTCCTGCAGTTGTTTTTCATCGAGGCCGGTTTGTTTAGCCGCCATTTCCTCGTTCATTTTCTTTTCTTCTTCGTCAGAGCGTAAAGACACTACCTGCACCTCGTACCTCATCTTCTGGTTAGATCCTTCTTTCATGCCGGGCATTGCAGGCGCACCTGCTTTGCGCATAGAATCTACAGAAACACGGAAGAGCGCGCTATCGCCAGCTGCAAGCAGCATGAAGCCCTCCATCAGGTCTCCGTTAGATTTCGGATTCTGGATGGTAACCGGTACCGGCTTTGTAGCATTATACATTTTCCTTGAGTCGAAGATCACACTGTCGTCGAGAAAAACGTGGATGAACATGTCGGCATGATCGCCGGCAGCAGCCTTGCGTTTTCCTTTTCCCTGCTTAACGATCTTGTATTCGAGACCGCTGGGCAGAATGGTAAAGCCGTCTTTGAGCTTTTTACCTGCAACCTGCGCATCTGCACTATTTGCCAGTCCCAGCGCTAAGGCCAGCGGCACAAGGGTTTTTCTGAATGTCATACTCATCTGATAAAAGCGTTTGTTGTAAAAATAAGTAAGGGATAGATGAAAGAACTGTTAATTATTGCTTAGGCTCGCCTGCTGCAACTTCCTTGATTTCCACTTCAAATATCATTACTGCGTTTGCAGGAATTGCTGCGCTAGGGCTCTGCGGACCATATGCGAGTGGTGAAGGCAGGTACAGCGTAGCTTTGCTGCCTTTTTTCAGCAGGGCAACACCCTCATCAACACCTGGTATCATCTGCCTCATGCCCACTATGAATTCGAGTGGTTTTGCATCATGGCCGTTCTTTTTAGCAACTTCGCCATCTGTGTTAGAGTCGAATATGTTGCCATCGAGTGTTTTGCCGGTATACATCATGCCCACTTTCTGACCTTTCTGGATCTGAGCGCCTGAACCTGGTTTCTGGATAGTGTAGTACAGACCAGAAGCAGTTTTTTCAGCCTTGATGTTGTTCTTAGCGAAATAATCCTGAAGGATCTTGTCGTCTACAGGCAGCTGCTGTGCTTTCTGTTCGTCCATTTTCCTCATTTCTTCCGCCTGCTTTGATTCCATTTCTTTTTTGTAATCATCTTCGCTCTTGATAGAAACTACAGACAGGCTGATAGTGATCTTTTTGCCTTTCTTCATCCATGTAGGCACCTGGCTGAGCTGCTCAGCCGGTATAGATTTCAGGATAGAGTCGCAAGAGATGTATGCTACTGCGCTGTCGCCTGCAGAGAGGAACGGGAAAATAGCCATGAGATCAGAACTGTTGCGTGCAGAGTCTACCCTGTTTACTGCAGGATGGCCCTGTTTCCATGTATCATTGATAACGGTAGTATCGCATTTAGCAACCAGGTTGAATTCAACGATATCGCCTATTGCCGCATTCTTTCCTTTTGCGTCTTTTATGATAGAGTACTCTATTCCTTTGATGGTTTTAGTGTCGCTACCGCTTTTGCAGGCGTTAAAACCAATTGCTGCTGCGCCTAATAACGCTGCTGAAATGATCCTGGTTGTCATGTTTGTTTGAATTTTTATTTATTTGCTTGTTTAGTTATTATTTATTTTGGGTGAATATCCGACAAAATTTTCTTAAAATATACAACTGTGTCGTCCAAAGATGCTTTTGAGCGGCCGCCGGAAGCATTAAAGTGCCCTCCCCCGTCGAAATAGAGACCGGCAAACTTACTTACATCGAACAAACCCTTGCTTCTGAAAGACATTTTCACCTCATCGCCACGCTCTGTAATGAGTGTAGAGAATTTGATGCCTGCAATGCTGAGCGGGTAGTTTACCAGTCCTTCCGAATCGCCGTTCTGAACATTGAACAGGTTCATATCTTTTCTGGAAAGGGTGATAAGTGCTGCGTTGTATTTGCGGAAGATCTGCATCCTTTCTATGAGCACATAGCCCAGGAAACGCATGCGGCTCTCGCTCCATGAGTCGTAAATATGTTCGTGTATCTCGGTATGGTTGATGCCGCGCTGCAACAGATCGGCGATCATGAGGTGCACACTGGCTGTGGTGACCGGGAACTTGAAAGAACCTGTATCGGTAAGCACACCGGTGTAGAGACACATAGCCATGTTCTTATCCAGCAACGCATTATCGCCATGGAGGTTGATGAAGTCATAGACCATTTCGCAGGTGCTGCTTTTGGCAGGAATGCTTACCCCATAGTCCCAAACGGGCTTGGGGAAGAGGTGGTGATCTATGAGTATCTTGGGCTGCGGCGCATCTGTGAGCAGTTGCTCCAGATGTTTGGTGCGGTTGAAGTCGTTGAAATCGAGACAGAAGATGATATCCGAATTTTTGAGAGCTGCTGCTGCCTTGTCGGGATATTCTTCGTAATTGATGAGGATATTGTTTCCCGGCATCCACCTCAGAAAATCGGGCACTTCGCTTGGCGAAACCGGCGTTACCGTGTGGCCTTTGGCCGTGAGGTAATGATATAGCGCAAGCATGCTGCCTATCGCATCACCATCAGGTTTGTGATGGGTAGTGATAAATATCTTTGAAGGGATACTTAATAAAGGGAAAGCGTCTTGTATCGGCAGCATTGTTCGTTCACCCACTGTACGCTTTTATATGGCTTCAGTTTGGGGCTGCAAAAATATGGTTTCCCGCTGTTATGACAAAGGTAAAATGTAAAAAACAGAAAATATATCCAATAAGACATTATACAACAGCACAATACATAATCCATATATACCCACTACTGTCTAATAATATTTTCAGGATAAGACAACAATCATTTTAACAATTACTATGCGTTACGAAGAGTTTTTTGAACTAATTTTGCAGCCTCAAATAGAAAAACATGTCTAATCGTACCTTTACAATGATCAAGCCTGATGCAGTAAAAGCAGGCAACATCGGCAATATCCTCCAGATGATCAATGCCGCAGGCTTCCGCATCGTAGCAATGAAGTATCTCCATATCAGCAAACAGCAGGCTGAGAAATTTTACGAAGTTCACGCAGCGCGTCCATTCTATGGCGAACTGACTGAATTCATGAGCAGCGGCCCTATCGTAGCTGCTATTCTTGAAAAAGAGAATGCAGTTGCTGATTTCCGTAAACTTATTGGTGCTACCAACCCTGCACAGGCAGAAGAAGGTACTATCCGTAAGCGTTATGCTGCATCTGTTGGCGAAAACGCGGTTCATGGTTCAGACAGCGACGAGAATGCTGCAATAGAAGGCAACTTCTACTTCAGCTCTCTGGAAAGGTTTTAATCTATACCTCCTTCATATATCTATCCCCGGGTCTGCGATCCGGGGATATTTTTTTGCCCATTACTCAGTAAACAGAACCTACCCAAAAACAAAACGGGCGAAGCTGTTGCTTCGCCCGTTCGGGATATTTTTATTGAAACGGTTATTCGCCTATTACAAAGTGGAATACTTTGTTTTCGTTCTCACCGTTCACACGCAGCATGTAAGTGCCTGCGCTGATGTTCTTGCCGAGTACTACCTGCTGGCTGATTACGCCATTCTTAGCTACAGTAGTTCCTTTGTGTACTACCTGACCCAGTACATTCACCACTTCGTAAGTGAGTACGCTGTTTGTGTTTACAGCCAGTGTGCCGCTAAGGGTAAAGTTACCTGTGTTAGGGTTAGGGAACAGGCTGAGTGAACCGTTGAGTTCTGTAACAGTGCTGGTTTCCAGATAGTCGCCAACGATATAGATCTTGTTACTGCTTGCCAATGAACCTGTTTCGCATGGCGGATTACCATTTACCCTGCAATACACAGTATCGTTGTCGTAAACGGCACGTGTGAAAGAGTTGTTGGTAGCACCAGCGATAGCTTCGTTGTCTACAAACCACTGGTAAGTAGCAGCAGTACCGCCAGATGTAACCAGAGAGTTGAAGGTGATAACCTGACCCAGATAAGTAGCTGTAGTGGTTTCGTTACCTGCAATAACAGAAGTTGGTGCAGATGTAGTGATACCGATAACCGGTGCTACATTAGGGTAGATATTCAGCGCCATATCTACGTAAGCCGGAGTAGGTGCGGAGCAGATATCCAGACTGTTGAAGAGGAATACCCTGATCACATCGCCATGAACAGGCGTGTACAGGAATGTGCTGTCGTAAACGGTAGCAGTATCGAAGCTGACACCGAAACGCTGCCACTCAAATTTAGGAGCTGCGCCACCATTGGTGCTATGTGCAGTAAAGGTAACCGGCACACCCTGACACAGGGTATCCTGTGATGGGGTACGAGTAAGTGTTACTGAAAGTGGTACAGGATTGGTAACGTTGAAAGGTTTGGTCCTGTAACAACCTGAAAGTGATGCATAAGTAATGGTAGTAGTACCGAAGCTAACACCTGTAACCACACCTGTAGCAGCTACTGCAGAAGCGATCATAGCGTTGTTACTGCTCCATACACCACCTGCAGATGCTGTGGTCATTGTAGTAGACCTGCCGGGGCAGATGCTATTGAGACCAACTATAGGTGCAGGCAGTGTATCTACTATGATAGGTGCATATGCGAAACAACCGTTTGGCATAGTGTAGGTAACCACATTGCTGGCCCCCACTGTGAGGCCTGTAATAACACCACCCGAAGTAACGGATGCAGGACCTGTAAGTGTCCACACACCACCCGGTGTAGCATTATAAACTGTAGTAGTGTTGCCACCATTGCACAGGGTAATAGTACCTGTAACCGGAGGAGGAGTCTGGTTTACTGTAACCGAATAAACAACAGGGTTACATGCCAGTGTATTGTAAGAGATATTTACCACACCACCCACAACACCTGTAACTACACCCGATGAAGCGCCTACTGTAGCAATAGCAGTATTGCCTGATGTCCAGGTGCCACCTGCGGTACCATTGGTGAGGGTAATGTTGTAACCCGAACAAACAATATGTGCACCTGAGATAGAAGTAGGTGCAGTACTGATGAACATGGTAGTATTTGTTTTACAACCATTCACTGTAGTATAAGTGATGATAGCTGTACCTGCAGGAGCAACACCCAGAGCGATACCGCTGGCAGAACCAACAGATATGATGCCCGGAGCTGTGCTCTGCCATGTACCACCCGGAACCGAGTTGGTGAGTGTGGCAGTAAGACCCTGACAAACAACCGGACCACCTGCGATAGGACCAGGAGCAGGGAAGATGGTCAATGTATTGGTAGAGATACAACCTGTAGTAGTGAACCTGTAAGTGATAACTGCTGTACCTGCACCAACACCAGCATAAACACCGCTGGTAGAACCGATAGTTGCAACTGAAGTTGCACCACTGATCCAGGTACCACCTGTAGAAGTTGTATGCAGTGTATCACCAAAACCCTGACATGCGAACAGCATACCAGTAACCGGGTTTGGTGTAGGGTTAACTGTAACTATTTTAGCTACAGGCGCACAACCAGGAATTAAATAGTTGATCACTGCAGTACCGGGAGCAAGCCCTGTAACCACACCAACTGCATCGACAGTGCCGATAGCAGGTGTAACGCTGGACCATGTACCACCCGGTACTGTGTTTGCCAATGTTACTGTGAGGTTTGGACAAGTTGCTGTAGGACCTGTGATAGCTGCCGGAGGGTTTACCACGTTTACGTTGGCAAATGTGCTGCAACCGGTAGGCAGTGTATAGACTATATTAGATGTACCACCAGAAATACCGTTTACGATACCGGTAGTAAGACCAACTGTTGCAACAGATGGTGTACCACTAGTCCATGTACCACCTGTAGAGCTGCTGCTGAGTGATGAAGAAGTACCCGCACATACAGTGAGCGGACCGCTGATGGTAGCAGGAGTAGGGTTAACAGAGAGCACTAAATTGTAAGTTCTTGAACAACCGGTAGTAGCATTTCTGATAATCAGCGCACCATAATATGTAGCAGAAGGTAAGGCTGCAGGAACTACCGCATTGATAGGACTTGCAGGTAATGCAGTAAATGCAGGCTGTGGGATAGGACCCAGCGGAGACCAAGTGAGCATATACTGGTTTGGCGCACCGGAAGTACCGGTGTAAGTATATGGTACCGGTGTAGCAACTGAAGAGTTGAAACACATCTGATTGGTAAGGTTCAGACTGTTCAGTTTAACTGCGTTGACAGTGAATGTATTTGGTGTAGTAGGAGGAGTAGTGATCGTGTTTACGTCTATAGCTACAAGTCCGTTTGATGGCGTACCGAATACAGTACCTGCAGTTGTCTGAGCTACGACAAAATAAGAGATAACATCGCCGGCAACAACACCGCCCAGCAGTGAGTAATCGAATACACACCTCCAGGTGCTGATGTTGATAGTACTACCTGTAAGCGAAGTACCTGCAGTGCTAACCCATGGGCCTGCACCTTTTCTGTAATAGAGACGTGTTACCAACGGACCGGTAAGTGCAACACCTACAGGAGACTGAACTGTTACTGTGTTCAGGGTATCGAGCAGATCTTTACAAGTATTGGTAGCAGTAGTATATATTACCTGATTTGCCAGTTCGTGAGCACCCATTGTAGGGGCAGTAGCAGACCTGTTCACATTATCGATATCTGTAGTGATAGCAGGAACAGCGATAGGAGTACCTACTGCCAGCGGGAAGTTCAGCGCATTCATCTGCAGGTGAAGATCTGTAGAAGATACAAATACCGGATTGGTGTTGAGCGAATTGAGGTTGCTACCGAAGCCAGTCTGCATAGCTGCCAGGTTGGTACGGGCAACACCACCTACAAAACCGAGGTTGGTAGAAGTAGCGAAATAATCGTTGAAGTCCATGCCAGGGAAAAGGGCACTACCAACAGCACTGTACACACCATAGGTGCTACCTACAGTCTGCGTATTAATGAACAGATTGTCTTTCAGTGTCATTGCACCGGTAACAGTACCGCTGGCACAGAAAGCAGCAGAGATACCGGCAGCGCTGGTCTGGCTCATGCTCATGTTCACACTGTTGTGGAAGATGTTTATTACACCTGCACTATTATTAAGTATACCATGACCATTGTTGATAAGAGTACCGTTACCTACACCTGTAACATTCGCAATAAAGTTATTGAACACGTTCACTGTACCAGCATTGATGCTGAGGAAGATACCCTCTGCTGCAGGAGAAGCCAGTGCGTAGATGTTAGAGATGTTGGTGATCTTGTTACCCGAAATAGTAGCATTGGTAGCACCGAAAGAAAGAGTGATACCTGCTGCCTGTGTAGTACCGTTGATGGAAACGTTATCAATTACGTTTTTGGTGATCTGGGCGTTGGAAGTATTATTGAGGTGTGCACCTGTGAAGCCAAGGCTATTCATGTCGTTGCCGGTTACTACCCAGTTTGCATCAAGTGTTGGCGGACCATAGAGGTAGATGGCAGTCTGAGCCTGAGTGATAGAGCAGTTCTGGATGGTATTGTTGGAGTTGGGGAATGCTGCAGGGTTGAAGAGTGCAGTAGTACCATTACCCGATATAACGGAGATACCTACTGTAGTGCCGGTCTGCTGAATATTTGTATTCTTCAGCGTATTGTTGGTAGCACCAATGGTGGCATTATTACCAAAACGCACCACTGCAGAAGCGGCTGTGAATGTAGAGTTCCTTATAGTAAGGTCTCTGGTAGTGCCGCCCACAGTATTAGAGCCATCAATAGTAACGTTGCTGGCACCAAAGAGGTGAATGACACCATTGTTGGCTATGTTGCCCTGAATGGTTGGTGTAGTACCTACAGCAGGCTTTATCAATACAGAAGTATAACCGATAGGTAGTGGCGCATTCAAAGTAGCCACTGTAAAGCCCTCATTGGTGCCACCTGCACCAATGGTGATAGTGATAGCACCAGTATGAGTACCTAAGTTAATGGCATTGAAAGCCGCAGTAAGTGTAGCATATGCCACAGGACCCGGGCCTGCACCCGTTGCAGTTAGTGTAGCCTGCGCCTGTACACGCGTCACTGACAATAACAACAACATTGCGCACAACAAAACCTTAGTTATACTGTTCATAGAGTTGATAAAACTTCTTTTCATATAAAATATTTAAAATACTTATCTACGTTTAGTTCGGCAAACTTATAACACCAAAAATAACATTTTTTTTATACCATACAATCGTTTTCCGAAAAATCGGGGCTAATTAGGTAGCTGACACTCCAAAAAACGATGTTTTCATTGCATTTGGTTAATAAAACAGACATTTTCAGTAAGAAAATGCACTTTATCACCCCTAATAGGCGCAATAAAGTGCACAAATGTTAGTCCTTACCGGAAATTTTATTATTACGTAATGCTATCAGGTAATGCTTCTAAATACTGTATACCGCAGTACCATTTCCAGCACCAGGCAAATAATTGCCAGCATGGCAAACGGGAAGAACAACTCGGCATAATGCTTGAATGAGGTAATATCAATGCGTGTTTTCTCCAATTTATCAATATCGTCGTATACACTGGATAAGGAACTATTGCCGGTTGCCCTGAAGTATTTACCCCCGGTAGCTGTGGCCATTTTCTTCAGCAAGGGCTCATCGATCTCCACCGGCACCATTTGTTTCTGTATGCCGAAAGGCGTTTGCTGCGGCATCAATGCCTGACCAATACTACCTACCCCAATGGTGTATATTCTGATCTTATATGCTTTGGCAATCTCCAGTGCAGTACTGGGGTCAATCATACCTGTGTTGTTCACCCCATCGGTCATAAGTATCACCACCTTGCTTTTTCCTTTGGCCAGTCGCAGCCTGTCTACCGCAGTAGCCAGCCCCATGCCTATGGAAGTACCGTCATTGATCATTCCATTCCTGATCTGGCTTACCTGATTCTTGAGCACACTATGATCTATGGTAATGGGGCACATTGTGAAACTTTCGCCACCAAAGATCACCAGACCTATCCTGTCGGTAGGGCGCTGGTCTATGAATTTGAGTGCCTGTGCCTTGGCTGCTTCTATACGGTTTGGCTTAAAGTCCTCTGCCAGCATACTACCCGACACGTCCATACTGAGCACGATGTCTATACCCTCGCTGTCCACATTTTCTGTGGTGTTGCTGGTTTGTGGTCTTGCCAGCGCCACTATAAGGGCCACCATGCTCAGTATCCTGAGTATAAATAATACCGGCCTGAGTTTAGCCTTACCACCCGCATGTGCAGGGTTTATGCCACTGGTGGTAGTGAGCCGCATAGCGGGATTATCTTCTTTCTTGCTGCGCAACTGCCACCATACCATCAGGGGTATAAGCAGCAGCAGGCCGAAGAACCACGGATGCGCAAAGGTCATATGCTTCCAATCCATCAATGTGCTCATACTTTTGGCTCTGTTGGTGTTGCTACAATTACAGGTTTAGAATTTACTACCAGCTCTATGGCCTTGCTCATTACCGTAGTGTGTTCCTGCGGCATGGGTTGCGCCTTGGCAAACTTGGCAAGGTCGGCAGTGGTCAGTATTACACTGAGGTGTGCATGGTGTGGCTGCAGATCGCGGTGCATCTGTGCTTTGTAAAGCAGCTCATCTGTAGTGAGTTCCAGCGCAGGTGTATTGAATCTTGCCTCAATGTAGTTGCGTACTATATCGGTAAGCTCCACATAATACTCCTTCACTTTCTGGTTTTGCCACAGTTGCTTTTTCTCCAGTTCATTGAGCAGTCGCAATGTATGCTCCTGCAAGGTTTCTTTAGGGCCCTCCGGCACTACCGGCGCGGGTTTGGGCTTGCGCACAAAGTAGATGATAACACCAATTATTAACGCAAGCAATAATACGCCCCCTACAATGTACCAGATATAATCTCTCCAATCTGTCTCCACCGTCATTACGCCCTTGATAGGCTTAAATTCCCTGGTGGTATCTACGGCAACGGTTTGCACCGCCAGCATAAAAGAGTCTGTTTGTATTGTAAAAGGATCGCCCGCTGTGTTGAATACCGGAAAGATAAAAGATGGTACTTTGAAGACACCCGAATCGAAACCGGTGAGGATGAGTCTTTGCTTGTACGTGATATAATCAGCCCCTTTTATGGTGTCTATCTTTCCTTTTTCTACAACCTCCAGATGATTGAACGTATCGGGTATGGTGATCCACTCTACCCTGCCCAGCGATGGTTTGTTCTTTACTTCCAGAAATAATCTTACCTGATCGCCAACTACTATCTGCCGTGCATCCATACGGGCCATAGCAGTAGCATCGGGCTGTGCACAGGCACCTGTACTGAGCAGCAACATAGCTACTACCCCTGCCATAGCTGAAACCCTCTTCAGCAAAGCACTCCAGTAGCCTGATGGGCTGCTTTTTGTGTTATTTGATATGCTTGTTTTAAACTCCATTATATTATTAAGTACCGTTTATTCGTGGTTAGTTTATAAGATAGTCATGCACACTACCTGCCTTTGAAGAAGGTCTGTAAAATTCTTACATAATCCTCGTCTGTGCGCACATGCATGAGTGATGCACCACTCTTTCTGAATGATTGCATGCAGTATTTGTATCGTTGCTCAAAAGCAGCCTCGTACTGATATTTCACCATTTTGTCGTCGGTGTCTATCCAGAACATTTGTTTTGTCTCGGCATCCATTACCTGCATCAGTCCGGCCTGCGGCATCTCGCGGTCGTACTTGTCGTAAACATGTATACCTACCAGATCGTGTTTGCGTGCAGCCAGCTGCAACGCCTGATCGTAGGGCTTGCTTACATAATCGCTGAGCAGGAAAGTGATGGAACGTTTCTTCAAAACATTGTTCAGAAACTCCAGTGCCACTCTGATATCCGTCTCGCCTGTATGCGCGGGTTCCAGCGCTATCAGTTCCCTGATGATGCGCAGGATATGCCCCTTGCCCTTCTTTGGCGGAATATATTTCTCTACCTTATCGCTGAAGAAAATGACCCCAACCTTGTCATTGTTGGTAGTAGCAGAGAATGACAATACCGCACCCAGCTCGGTTATGAGGTCGCGCTTGAGTTGTTTCTGCGTACCAAACAGCGAACTGTTACTGATATCGACCATCAGCATCATGATGAGCTCGCGCTCCTCTTCAAATACTTTGACAAAGGGTGTAGAGAAACGGGCAGTAACGTTCCAGTCTATGAATTTCACATCATCGCCGGGGGTATACTCCCTCACCTCGCAAAACGACATACCCCTTCCCTTGAATGTGGAATGGTATTCGCCTGCGAAGATGTGATTGCTCAACCCCTTCGTTTTGATCTCTATCCTTCTGACCTTTTTTAATATTTCCGCTGTTGTCATGTGGTTAGTCAGTTATTACATAGTACTGCAGACAAACATAGTGTACTTATCACACATTGAGTGTCATTCCTTGCATAGTGTACCTTCAGAGCGTCCTGTAATAAGGCATTCTGCCGGTCATATCGCAAAAATAACCGTTACCACCTATCGGAGTGAGTTCGATTTACTTAAAATTTTCTGAAAATATCAGACAGAGCACCCATTGTAAATTTCTCACAACTGTATTCAATTCAGAAAACGGATCTATTATTATTGCCTATCCTACCCTATCCCCAAATTATGATTACTTTTGGCTGATACTTTTCACGGAAAACTATGGATTGGTTCGAAAATTGGTTTGGGTCCCCTTATTACCGCATACTTTATCAAAACCGCGATGAGCTGGAAGCACAGGAATTTGTGGAGCAGCTGCTTGCCTACCTGCAACCGGCAGCAGGCAGTGCCATGGTGGATATAGCCTGCGGCGAAGGCAGGTTTGCCCGCCAGCTGGCCGAGCATGGATACAGGGTTACGGGAATAGACATCTCTCATGCCAGTATAGAAAAAGCCAAAGCCTGTGAAACAGACGGACTGGAGTTCTTTGTGCAGGATATGCGCTATCCGTTCATTACCAATTACTTCGATTACGCCTTCAATTTCTTTACCAGCTTTGGCTATTTTGCGCACGACCGCGACCACGAACTGGCCGCCCGCTCTTTTGCAGGAGCGCTGAAAGATGATGGTATACTGGTTATTGACTATCTGAACCACGAATATGTATCTGCCAATCTGGTACCCGAAGAAACGGTGCAGCGAGGCAGCTATACCTTCCATATAAAACGCAGGCTGGAGCGTAATCATTTCATTAAGGAGATCAGCTTTACAGATGCAGACGGACATCCGCGCACATTTACAGAAAGTGTGGCAGCCTTCTCTCTGGCCGATTTCACCCGCATGTTCCGCCCTGTGGGCATGGTACCTGTGGGCACCTTCGGCAACTACCATCTGGAGGCTTATGACCCCATGGAATCTCCGAGGCTCATCATGATCTTTAAAAAGAAACATGCATAGTACGTTACCCGAATGGCTGCTGCACTACGATCGCATTGCCTGGTATTACCTCAATACTCAGTGGCACAATGCTTTTCTGGACTTTGTGATGCCATTTCTGCGTAATCAATGGTTCTGGGCTCCGCTCTATCTGTTCCTTGCCATCTTTATGCCCCGCACCTTCGGCAAGTATGGCTGGCTGTGGTGCGCAGGCTTCATCATTACCTTCGGCCTGTCGGATCAGCTGAGTGCCCATTTGCTGAAACCTATTTTCAATCGTATTCGCCCTTGCAACGACCCTGCGCTGAGTAGCCTGGTGCACTGTATAGTGCCCTGTGGCAGCGGTAAAAGTTTTCCTTCATCGCACGCAGCCAATCATTTTGCACTGGCAGTCTTCAGCGCCATGACGCTGGGCCGCATGGCACGCTGGGTTTGGGCGGCGGGGCTTCTATGGGCAGCATCTGTAGCCTATGCGCAGGTATATGTGGGTGTACACTTTCCGCTGGATGTAACTGCAGGCGGCCTGCTTGGTGCCGGTGTGGGCTGGTGCACGGGTACGCTCTTCAATAAACGCTACCGGCTGACACTTTCTTAGCATAACGCTTCCAAAATAAAAGACGTCCCCGGATAACCGGAGACGTCTTTCGTAGTCTTTATTTTACTGCACAGCATAACTGCTATACTATGCTGCGTATCATGAAATCAATACTTTGATCAGCACCTATTATTTACCAAAGCTCTCTGCAAAGAACTTGTGGAAGTATGGTATTGTTTCAATGCCCTTGTAGTAGTTAGCCACATCATACTTCTCGTTTGGCGAGTGTATGTTGTCGTTGTCCAGACCGAAGCCAAGCAATACCGTCTTCAGACCCAGTGTCCTTTCGAACAGGGAAATGATAGGGATACTGCCACCGCCACGGGTAGGGATAGGCTCCTTGCCGAAAGTGGTAAGGATCGCTTTTGCAGCTGCCTGGTATGCAGCAGAATCTGTAGGTGTAACTACAGGCTCACCACCATGGTGTGCAGTAACCTTTACCTGCACAGAAGCCGGTGCAATAGACTCAAAATGTCTGGCGAACAGATCAGAGATCTCGTCGGAAACCTGATGAGGAACCAGACGCATAGATATCTTGGCGTATGCCTTTGATGGCAGTACCGTTTTGGCGCCCTCGCCAATATAGCCACCCCATATACCATTCACTTCCAGCGTAGGCCTGATACCGGTACGCTCCAGGGTAGTATAGCCTTTTTCGCCCCATACGTCCTGCACACCCAGTTCATCTTTATATTCATTCAGATCGAATGGTGCATTATTGATGGCCTTGCGTTCTGCATCTGTGAGCTCCTGTACCTTGTCGTAGAAACCGGCCACTGTAATGTGGTTGTTCTCGTCGTGCAGGGAAGCGATCATTTTGCAGAGAATGGTAGCAGGGTTGGCAACTGCGCCACCATACACACCACTGTGCAGGTCGCGGTTAGGACCGGTAACCTCTACTTCCATATAAGACAGGCCACGCAGACCGCTCTCTATGGAAGGATGCTCCATGCTGATCATAGAAGTATCTGATACCAGTACTATGTCGGCCTTGAGTTTCTGTTTGTTGTCTTCGAGGAACTTGCCCAGATTCACAGAACCAACTTCTTCCTCGCCCTCTATCATCACCTTTATGTTGCAAGGCATGCTGTTGGTCTTCACCATTGTTTCCAGCGCCTTTATGTGCATGTACATCTGGCCTTTGTCGTCGCAGGCACCACGTGCATATATCTTACCGTCCTTGATCACCGGCTCGAACGGGCCACTGTGCCAAAGGTTCAGCGGATCGGCAGGCTGCACATCGTAGTGACCATATACCAGCACTGTAGGCAGTGCAGGGTCTACTATCTTTTCGCCATATACTATCGGGTGACCTGCTGTCGGGCATACTTCTACAGTATCGCAACCGGCACGCAGCATGTGTTCTTTCACTGCTTCGGCACAGCGGGCTACATCGCCCTTGTACTTGCTATCTGCACTTACCGATGGTATGCGCAGCAGCTCCAGCAATTCGTCTAAGAAACGTTCCTTATTTTCTGATTGATAATCTTTCCAGGCTTGCATTTTGAATGTTTTATGAAATGATTTTCCGTATGAACGGAATGATTGTTGACCAATTGTTTTGTAAATTTATATTAGTTGATACTGATCAGTTCCACATCAAATATGAGCGTGCTGTTGGGGCCGATGGTGCCACCTATCTGCCTGTCGCCATAACCCAGATGCGGAGGAATGAAGAAACGCCACTTGCTGCCGGTGCACATGAGCTGCACACCCTCTGTCCAACCTTTGATAACCTGATTGAGCGGGAATGAAGCAGGCTTGCCGCGCTGCACAGAGCTATCGAAGATAGTACCGTTTACAAGCGTGCCATGATAATGACAGGTAACCGTATTGTTCTGATTTGGTTTAGGGCCATTGCCTTCTGTCAGTATCTCGTACTGCAGTCCGCTTGGTAGTTCTACTACTCCCGGCTTGCTTTTATTAGCTGCAAGAAATTCCTGCCCTGCCTTTAGGTTTGCCTCAGCCTTGTCGTTTTTCATCTGAAAAAGTCTGTCTGCGAGATTCATTATCTTTTTTGCCCAAAAGTAGGCAAAATAAGTTTCTGCCTTTTAATGAAAATGGGGTAAAACTAAGAGGAATGGTCGGGTATCAGTATCGGGATGTGACTAGCCCAGCGAGCTTAACGTACGCTCTTTTTCATTCATATATAACTGATAGTGGAAATGATCTAGTTTCTGGAGCAGGTAAAGGAGATGTTCTTTTTCCTGCTGACTGAGGTTGCCCCCAATGAGATCGGATACCTTTCCCATTTTACCGAATGCCTGAAAAAGTACGCCCTTTCCTTTGTCGGTAATGCGGAGAAGCTTGCTGCGCTTATCGCGCACATCATCTTCCTGCAGCACCAGCCCCTGCTGCAAAAGGCGTTTGATGATCTCCATGCCGGTAGGTTTTTCCTGTATGTTCTTGGCTATTAGCTCGGACTTGGTGAGACTATCGTAGGAAAGCAACGTGGCCAGATAGCCAAACTCATCGGGTGTTTGCAGTAAACTGCCTTCCAATGCTTTTTTGCTGTATAGTTTGGCATAGCGGTAGAGGTATAAGACCATGCGGGCAATGGTAGTCTCAATCTGTTCCCGTGGTGCCCCAAACTGCAGGTGCGCTTCGCCCACACGCTCGTCTTTGTATGATTCTTTCTGTTGCCCGTTCAGCACCCAGCCGGCAAACCCGTTCACATCGGGTTCGGCTCCTGCTGCTTCGTACTGCTCAGCAAGGTCGAGCAACTGTTTCAGAAAGGCGTATTTCATACCATTAGCAAAGGTAGGAAAATGAATTTTAATACAAAAACATCCTTTTAAAGACTATTATTTAGGTTTACATACTATATTTGCCAGCAATTTGATACTAAAACATACTTTTATGAAGATACGCTTACCACTATTGCTGGTTTTTCTATTACTACCACTTATTATGTTCGCACAGTCTAAAGGCACCATAAATGGTACTGTGCGCGACAAAAAGACGCAGGAAGGACTGATAGGTGCCGCCATCAGTATAGAGGGAACCTCATTGGGTACAGTTACAGATACCAATGGTAACTTCCGTATTACAGATATCCCTACCCGCTCTTACAACATAAAAGTGCAGGCGCTGGGCTACGAAGACCTGATCGTGTACAACATAGTTGTTACATCGGGTAATGCGCAGATACTGAACCTGGAGATGGACAACAGCAGCGGTGTGGCGCTGAAGGAAGTAGTGGTACGTCGCAACCCGTTCAGCAAGAGTGCAGAAACACCATTGTCGTTGCAGAGCCTGTCTGCACAGGAGATCAAAAGCAATCCGGGTGGCAACTTCGATGTTTCGCGCGTGATACAGGCATTCCCCGGCGTGGGCGGCACATCGGGCGTGGGTGGCTACAGGAATGACCTCATAATAAGAGGTGGTGCACCCAACGAGAACGTATACTACCTGGATGGCATAGAAGTACCGGTGATCAATCACTTTGCCACACAGGGATCTGCAGGTGGCCCTACAGGTATCATCAATACTTCCTTTATAGAAGATGTGAACCTCTATACGAGCGCATTCCCTTCGAAGTACGACAACCCGCTATCGGGCGTATTGCAAATGAAGCAACGCAAAGCCAATCCGGACCATATGCAGCACAACATAAGGCTGAGTGCAACTGAACTTGCCTACAGTACAGATGGCCCAATAGTAAAGGATAAAGTAACTTTCCTGGCATCGGCACGCCGCTCTTACCTGCAGCTGCTCTTTAAAGCATTGCAGATACCTATTCAGCCATCGTACTGGGACTTTCAGTATAAGGTGGATTATAAGATCAATAAGAAACTGTCGCTGTATACACTGGCCATAGGCGCAATAGATAATTTCTCGTTTATGACACCAGACGACCTGACTGCGGAGAATGTGTACATTCTGAAATCGAACCCGCTGATAAAACAATGGAGCTATACCAATGGCTACGGACTAAAAGGACTGATGAACAAGGGTTACTGGAACCTCACCTTCAGCAGGAATATGCTAAACAACCAGCTGGACAAATATACCGACAACCAGATGCCATCTGAAGCTACCAGAACCCTGAAAATAAAATCTGTAGAAGCTGAGAATAAGTTCCGCTTCGATATGAACAAATCTTATGACAGATGGAGCTACAGCCTGGGCGCTATGACCCAGTATGACCAATTCTCTAACGATATATTCAGCATCATTCGCTCTGCTGTGCGCGACACCAACAATGTAGAGATACAGCCTGCAGTAGCTATTGCTGCTAATACCGCGATCAACTTCTGGAAGTTCGGACTGAACGGGCAGGTAGCAGCCAACTTCTTTGATAAGAAACTGAACATGTCGCTGGGACTGCGCGCCGATGGCAACACGTTTACCAACGATGGTGCCAACCTGCTGAAAACAGTATCGCCACGCCTGGCAGCATCTTATTCGCTGACACAGCAACTGAAACTGAACGGATCGGCCGGTCGCTACTTCAAGATACCCACCTATACCGTACTGGGCTTTCAGGACAATGCCGGCAACCTAGTGAACAAAAATGCACAGTACATTCAGTGCGACCACCTGGCCGGCGGACTGGAGTTCCTGCCTGAGTGGCAGGGTGCCCGCTTCACGCTGGAAGGCTTTTACAAACAATACCACAACTACCCTGTTTCTGTAAGAGATAGCATATCTCTTGCCAACAAGGGCGGCGACTACTCTGTGCTGGGTAATGAAGCAATAACATCTACAGGATTGGGTAAAAGCTATGGTGTGGAATTCCAGTTTCAGCAGAAGCTGACCCGCAACTTCTTTACCATTCTTTCAGTGACCATCTACAACAGCGAATTCACCAATGGCAATGGTAAGTATACACCGGCATCGTGGGACAATGGCCAGCTTATTTCCTTTATAGGTGGTTACAAATTCAAACGTAACTGGGAGCTGGGTGTGAAATTCAGGTATCAGGGCGGCGCACCTTTTACACCTTATGATATGTCCGCATCGCAGGCAAATTATATGGCACTGGGTACCGGCATACTAGACTATAGCCAGTTCAACACCAAGCGTCTGCCTGCTTTCAATGCTATGGACTTCAGGATAGACAAAAAATGGAACTTCAAAAAATGGAGCTTCGACCTGTACTTTGATGTGACCAATGCCTATGCCAGCGCCACTCCCAGTATACCAAGCTATACCTTCAAGCGTACCGATGACAATCTGAACTTTGCTACTACCGATGGCAAAGCACTGAATGCCAATGGCACCAACGCCATACCTGTATTGCTGAGCGACAATAAGGGCGTAGTAATACCAACAATAGGCTTCATTATGGAGCTATAGTACAGTAATGAGTTAGACTTGTAAAATGTGGCCTTGCAGCGAACTAACGCAGTTCCAGCAGGGCCACATTTTCTATGTGGTGTGTATGCGGGAACATATCTACCGGCTGCAGACGGGTGATCTTGTAAGCAGCATCGAGCAGTTGCAGGTCCCTAGCCTGTGTAGCAGGATTGCAGCTGACGTATACCACCTTTGGCGCGCGCATCTTCAGCAGTTGGTTCACCAGCTTTTCGGTCATACCAGCCCTTGGCGGGTCGGTGATGATCACATCCGGTGTTCCGTGTTCTGCAAAGAATTCGTCGGTACAGATCTTCTCTACATCGCCGGCATAGAACTTGCAATGGCTGAGACCATTCATAGCTGCATTCTCATGCGCATCCTTTATGGCATCTTCCACTACTTCTATACCTATGACCTGCTTAGCACCTGCAGAGCAGAAAATGCCTATGCTGCCAGTGCCGCAATAAAGGTCATACAAGGTTTCGGTACCGGTAAGGCCGGCAAACTCTCTTGCCACCCTGTATAGCGATTCGGCCTGGTAAGTGTTGGTCTGAAAGAATGATTTGGGAGATATTTTGAAACGGAAGTTTTCCAGTTTCTCTTCTATGTGGTCTTCACCATACCAACAGATCACATCCTGATCGTGTATAGTATCATTCACCTTGGAATTGATGGTATAATGCAGCGAGGTAATACCCGGCACATTGTCGAGAATGTGCTGTAACAGAGCTTCTCTTGCCTCCTTGTCTTCGTGATGGATGACGAGGTTCACCAGTATCTGTCCGGTAGTAGCCACCCTGATGATGATATTGCGCAACCAGCCATACTGTGCCTTGAAGTTGTAATAAGGAAGTTGTTTTTCCTCGGTATAGGCACGCAACACACTGAGTAAGGTATTGGTAGGATCCTGCTGCAGATAGCAGGTCTTTATAGCCACTACCTTATCGAAAAGACCGGGAGCATGGAATCCCAATGCCGGCTCCTGCTCGAACTTGTCTTCGCGGGAAGCGATCTCTTCGAAAGTGCGGTAACGGCTGGTAGAAAAAGTGAATTCCAGCTTATTACGGTAGTAACGCTCGTGCGGACTGCCCAGAATAGGCTGTAGCTCCGGCAACTGCACCTGACCTATACGCGACAGCTGATCGGCCACCTGCTGCTGCTTGTATACCAGTTGCTGCTGGTAGGGCAGCATCTGCCACTTGCAGCCACCACACACGCCAAAATGCTGACAAAAAGGCTCTATGCGCTGCGGAGATGGCGACACCAATCTGGTGGTGCGTCCCTGCGCCCAGCTTTTTTTGTCTTTTATGATGACGGCATCGATCACATCGCCGGGTATGGCATTATCTACAAAAAGCACCTTTCCGTCTTCGAGACGGGCTATACTTTTGCCTTCTGCAGCATATGATTCTATAGTTATGTTCAGTAGCGGAGCCTGCTTTTTCTTTTTACGTCCCAATGCACTTTGTTTAGTGCGACGAAGATACTGGTTTTTGCAGGCGCAAAAACAGCTGACAGCAAAACGGGAAATGAAAATTCAGCGAAAAAGTCATCAAACTACCCGAAAAGAGACTAATGACTACCGGCATACATCATCTCTATGATGCGCACCACTTCCCTGCCCTCTTCGGCGCTGGTCATGATGGGTTGATGGTGATGCAGCACATCTACTACATTCTGTATCACCTTGTCGTGGTTGCTCATAGAGCCCTGGTACAGTCCGTAATCGTTTGATTTTGCCGTGATGTTGATGGGGGGCAGCTCTTCCCCTTCCATTTGCTGGTACTCTATGGTATTGAGGTATTGTCCGCCAATTTTCAGCGTGCCCTTCTCTGCAAATATGGTTATAGAACCTTCCATGTTCTTTTTGTAAGAACAGGTAGTGAAGCAGAAATTGATGATAGCATCGTTATCGGCCTTCAGTACAAAACTGCCGGTGTCCTCTACCTCGGTATTGTGGTTGTGCGCAAAGTTCTGTACCAGTCCGGCAGCAGAGGCAACAGCGCCATTGAGGTAATAAAGTATGTCTACAAAATGACTGAACTGCGTGAACAGACAGCCACCGTCTCGGGTTTTGCTGCCCCGCCAGTCGCTCCCTGCATAGTAGGCATCGCCACGGTTCCAGAAGCAATTTACCTCTACCATAAATACCTTGCCCAGCCTGCCCGAGGTAACCAGTTTTTTCACTTCCTGCACAGGGGGGTTGTAGCGATTCTGTTTTACTGCAAATATGGTACGGTCGTTGCGTGTAGCGGCAGCTATCATATTGTCGCACTCCTGCACACTAAGCGCCATTGGTTTCTCTACTACGGTATGCAGTCCGGCATTCAGTCCTTCTATGGTATGTGGTTCGTGCAGGTAATTGGGGGTGCAAACGCAAAGTACATCGGCAGTGCTGCCCTGCAGCATATCGGCAAGTGTATTGAAATAAGCCACCCCTTCAGGAAGGGTAGCCCTTACTTCTTCATTTACATCGCAGACAGCTACCAGCTGTGCCTGATCATTCTGCAGGATCTGCGCAGCATGCCTGCGACCTATATTACCATAGCCTACTATAGAAAAACGGACTTTTTGTTGCATCGACGACCA
>CALQJX020000004.1 GCA_943331005.2 Bordetella parapertussis | reverse complement strand
GTTATTGTTGTTGCGGTTGCCGCCCTGCGCACCTTTGAAGTTGCGGTTATTATTGTTGTTGTTGCGGTTGCCGCCCTGGTTGCCTTTAAAGTTGCGATTGTTGTTATTGTTGCCACCCTGCTGGTTGGTATCAAAGGTCACTCTGTAGCCGCCGGTCTCATACTTCAGCGTGCCGCCTGTTATCTCGGCAAGCTCATTTTTTATCATGTCGTCATGCACCGGTTCTTTGTGCCAGTTACCATAAGCCAGCTTCATGTAGTAGCCTATGGCCTGTGTCAGTCCGTGACGTTTCTCCACATCGGTCTCAGCCATAGCCTTGTCCAGCAGCCCCTGCATATTGCGACCCAGATGGCGGTGTTTGATGCTCACCTGCGGATAAGGCAACACCTCCGGCTTCTTGAAGATCATCTCTGCCGTAGGGCATGGGTATGGGGCATCTACATCCAGCTTGAACTCGGTCATCTGAAAGAGGTGATCCCACAATTTATGCTTGTAGTCTTCTATTGTTTTCAGATGGGGGTTCAGTGTCCCCATCAGTTCTATTATTATTTCAGCCTGCTGCAGTCTTTTGGCCCTGTCATCTACCGTTACCAGGTACTCCACCATCTTCTGCACATTACGGCCATATTCGGGCATCAGCATCCTGCTGCGCGTAGTATTATATTCCATCTGATTGTTTAAAAATTCAATAATGCTTTTAGAAAAGATCTTTCCCGGTAAGAAACCATTTGCAGAAAACGGCACCGGGCTATTTGTTTATCTGGCGCAACGGGAAGACCGCTGCAGAACCATAATAAGTATAAGCAAATATAGGGAAAATTTAATTAACAACATACCCCTGCCCTTTCGGGCAACTACCGTTAAAATTATTGATGCGCCGCACTATTATGCGTTTTGTGCCTTGCTAATCTATAATTTTGTTACTCATGGAAAAACCACGTCTGGATAAATACTTATGGTCCATCCGCCTCTTCAAGACCCGCTCACAGGCCACCGACGCCATAGATAGCGGCAAGGTGAAGATGAACGGTGCTTCGGTAAAACCATCACGTTCTGTAAGCCTGGGAGACCAGTACCAGATACGCACCCAGCTGGGCCGCAAGACCATAGAGGTTACCGGGCTGCTGCATACCCGCATGGGCTACGAAGAAGCCATAAAGAACTATGTAGACATTACCCCCGAAGAAGATAAGATAGCGCCCAACTTACAGGTGCCCAGTTTCTTCACCGGCAAGCGGCTCAGCAAAAGCGGCCACCCTACCAAAAAACAACGCCGCGATCTGGAGGACTTCCTCACCGACAACAGCGACTGATAATACACTCATTAAAAATGCCCGGACCAGCCGGGCATTTTTAATATATCACTGAAGTATCAAGATCATTATTAGTTCACACCTACGAAGTTACCCTGAATAGTACGGGTCCAGTTGAGACCACCATCAGAACTTTCATAGATACCTGCATTGGTAGCCAGATAGATGAACTTACGTACTGTACCATTTTTATAAATGTTCTTCTTAGCGGCTATGCTCCTCACGGTCACATTTGCAGCCAGGCCTCTGTTGCAAGGCTCCCATGCATTGGTGTGTACGTTCAGAATATACAAACCCTTGCCTGCAGTACCTACCAGACAAACCTCCTCAAATGGAGATTCTATACACAGCAGCGAAGTATTGGCAGGAAGACCTGTATTGTATGGCTTCCAGTTCTTACCAAGGTCATCGCTGCACCATGCACCATAGCGGCATTTTGCATCAACAGCTATCAGCCTGTTGTTCATATGACCCAGATAGAAGTAGCCGGTATCTGTATAGGTAGAACCATATGGCGGCAACGGAGTGCCTGCAGAGTTACCTGCAAATATGTAAGTGATATTGTCGGGATTGCCCGTTACCTCATACCACCTGTTCGCATATATTGACTCGTCTTTCGCTTTCTTCACAAAGTTGCGATGGTGCACATTGTCATTATCTGCCGGACCTGAATAAGCCAGACCACACAATGTACCATCAGCCAGCTGCGTAAAGGATTTCATCCTCACAGGCAGTTTACCCACATTCACAGTATCATAAAAACCATCGAGTGCCCATGTACCCGGGTTACCGAAGTTATCGCTGTATATAACACCCAGCCAGTTGCGGCTTGGGTCATTAGCTTCAGATATAGAATAGATACGGTTGCCCCACGATGGTATGTTGATAAGCATACTCTGGTTGGTGTTGATAGCCTGTTTTTCGCAGTTCAGCGAAGGGAAGGTAGACAGAGAGTCGTAGGCATAGTTGAAGTTGCGACCGTTGTTATTGCTGTAATAAAGGTGCGTCTTAGCCCAGTGAATGTTATTGCCGGATACCGCAATAGCCCTGCAGCCCCTGCCATCCGGCGGAAACAGCACCCCATTGAAATTCCTGCCATCATTGGTATTGTACAACCCGCCCGAGGTGTCGCAGAACAACAGGCTGAACGGGGTCTGGATCACATTATTATTGTCGATGGCTGTAGTCCTTTTACAACCGGTCATTACCGATGCAAGTAATACTACTATACCCGTTATAAAAAATAGGGGAGATCTACGCATTTTTACTGGTTTGCAGATGTTATTGAATGAAGTTAACAAAGATAAGTATTATAGTGAGAATAAGAAGTATATGGTAAAAGCAACTACCAGAGTCTGCTACCGGGCTTATAAAGTACGTTTATCTGCCAGATCCTTTATTTTCATACCAAAGTCTATGAGCTCCAGTATACTATTCTCATCGGTATTGATGAAGTTGACCTCCATGCCGAATTTGTAAGCATTATCCTCATACTTGCCTCCTGTCACTGTTATGTTGTCCAGCAGCTTCTTACTTTCAGAGATAATGGCCGAATCGCGGGGCGAATTGGATATAGCCGGGTCTATATTGCGGAAAAGCTCCTTCACATCTATACACATGGCAAATGGCTGCCCATACACCTGATCGGCATACAGATCGCCCATTTTGTCTTTTTTGAAAGAGCCATCCAGAAAACCGGCAGCATACTTCCGCTTGCTGGATATGACCGCATATTGTTCATTCAGCAGCAGGAATACAGAATCGGAGGTTGTAAGGGGCAATACATAGCCACCTCCTTTCAGCGGCTGCATGCCATTCTTCTTCACCAGTTCCATCAGTCGCTCGAAGTTTTCTTTTTTGTTGATGCGTATCACATAGGTCATGGTCACACCCACCTTTTGCGACTTGTGCTCCACTACCTGCCCCATGAACTCGTCTTTCTTCAGCTCTGCAGCCAGACTGAAATCGCTCATCATCACAGCCATATCTCCGGTAAATGCCTCCAGCAGGAAATCGGCATCAAGGCCTTGTGTAGCCAGTCCCATATTGGTAAGGCCGAAGAGGCCTGCTTTTTCCAGCAGTGTCTTCACTCCTGCCGGCGATATGTGCATGGCCAGCAGCATATCCATATTATTCTTGGGCAGGCGGTCCAGCATTTCTTTATCGGCCTCCACCGTACCAAAGTCCTTTGTTGCTTCCTCTACCTTGGAGGGCAGATAATAATTTACATCAGCAGCTATTTGTCCCTTCCTGAACTCAAATCCGGCGGTAAGCACGGCATCCTTCAGCATGGCGGGCGAAAGGGTTACGCCATTTATGTTCAGGCTCCCATCGTCTGAAAAACCGGAGAGGATACTGCCATAATTCACCCAGAAAGAGAGGTCGTGGCGGTGTGCCTCAAAACCCGAAAAGCGCTTGTTGTTGATGATAGAATTAGTACCCGGCACATTGAATGCTTTATCCATCTCTGCTGCCAGCACCACATTCGCAGCGCTATCTGTCGCTGCTTCTTCATCATCCTGCGGCATTAGTGGCGCATCTATTACTATCAGCAGGTTAGCACTCCATCTGGCATATAAGCCACCTCCCAGTGCTGCCTCCTTCATTTCCTGCCGCTGCACTATGGCCACTCCCGGAAAAGCCTTCTTCAGGAATCCTTCCAGACTTTTGGCATCTTTGATCGGTATGAGGCCGGCAATCATTTTGCCACCGGCAAAACGGGTATCGTATTTCGTATAAACATAGAAGGTATTGGAAACGTCGAGCCCGGCGTTTTCAATACCTCCTACTATGTCGCCTGCATTTTCTGCAGGCATCCTTTTCTTTATTTCTTTAAACAGCTTGCTGCCCGTTATCAGGTTCCACGCTATCTTATCACTCAAAGCGCTCAGGTTGATCCCCGCAACTATTACAGCATCATCGGGTACATACCTGGCGTTGTCCGGCACCTTACTGCAGGCACCCAGAAGCACCGTTATCAGGAACGCGAATAATAAGCCGCGGGCTTGTTGTAGCATAGGCTGTTTGTTTTTTACTAGAACGGCAGATCGTCTATTGTCTCAGACGATGAGCTGTTGTATGCCGGTGCACTGTTATAGTTACCGGTATTGTTGTTGGCCGCAGGTGCATTATATGCAGGTGCCTGTGGTGCCTGGCCTGATGGTGCAGCCGCATTAGCAGCTTCTACACGCCATGCGTCCAGATTGGTGATATATTTTGTCTGGCCATCCCTCTTATCTACATAAGAATTGCCCTTTATGTTGAAGCTAACTTTTATCAGGTCGCCGTTGTTGAAACGGTCTATAATATCGCATTTTGTCTGCACCAGCTGCAGCTTTGCAAAGTTGGTGTAGATGTTGCCATTGATCTCTTCAGCCAGTTCCATCACAAATTCACGCTTTTTGAATTTCTCACTTACCTGCTGTGCGTCGTACTTAACCAGTAATTTACCTGTTACTTCTAAACTCATTTTATCAAATTTTAAAAATTAATTACAAGAGAAACAAAAATACAAATATCGGGGATGGAAAAAAATAAAAAAAGTGCCCGATGGAGCACTTTTTTTATTTTAAAAAAACATAATTTGGGGAGGCTGAAGGGTTTCGAACCCTCGACCCTCAGAACCACAAACTGATGCTCTAACCTACTGAGCTACAGCCTCCGTGATATTTGGGATGGCAAATGTAGGAATTAATTTTGAAATTCACAGGTATTTGTGCCTCAAATAATTCTGACTGCAAAAAATTATTCGCGCACCAGCTTATATACACGCTCCATACCCTGCGCTGTGCCTATTCTCAGCAAATAAAGACCCGATGACAGGTTGCGTGCTGGTACTGTTACCACTCCTGTGTTCATTGCTTCGCTCTGCCATATCACTTTTCCGGTCATATCTGTGAGCTGCATTGCGGCACCCGCAGGCACTCCTGCTACCGACCATGTTGTCGCTGCCGGATTGGGCTGTATGGTAATGTTCGCCATACCCAACTCATCCACACCCATTGTCAGGTCGCGGGTCACACTGCTCACACTATCCGTTAGCCAGTTATTGGGGTCTGGTGAAAGGAAGGCCATGGTCTTGTTCCAGGTGAAATGATACAGCTGAGAAGCGGCATCATTTACTACACGCACCACTGTATCTCCTGTAGCCGAGGTAAGTTTCAGCTCCAGTGGCAGATGGAATACAGAAACCGATCCGGGTACCGATGTGGTCTGGTTCAGCTTCACATACACATCATTACCCACCTGGTTCCACTTGATACTGTAGATCGGGAATCCTTCTTTATAGAACCACTGCTGGAAGAAAGTATCTACACTTACTCCGTTTACTACGGGCGTCAGCATGCTTTTGGTAAGCTCCCTCAGGTCGGCAATAGTACCGGTATTGTAGCGTTTGTCATATTGCCAGCCACGCAGCACATTGAAGAAGAAAGAATCGTTATTGATCAGATGTCTCATGGTGTGTACCACACAGGCACCCTTGTCATAAGTCAGGCGGCTGTCGAATATCCTGCCCTCTGAGGTAGTATCATCAACATAGATAGCACCACCGGCCTGAGACATCACATTATCCTGACGGTCTACCATATCGGCTGTTGCTGCTACACGACCGCGGAAGCGGTCCAGATACAGGTATTCGCTATAGCTGGCAAAACCTTCGTTCACAACAATATCTTTCCAAGATGCACAGGTAACATTGTCGCCAAACCACTGGTGACCCAGCTCGTGCGCAACCAGCCAGCTCTGGAAGAAACCAAGTGTGGTCATCGTCTGATGCTCCATACCGCCGCTGAGTGGCGCCATAGCATGTCCGTATTTTTCTTTCCAGAACGGGTAACGGCCAAACAGATCGCTGAACAGATTGAGCTGCTGAGCGGTGCTGTCTATTACACTCTTGAATACAGAAAGCACTGTAGGATTGTCGTAGATATAGTTCTGCACCAGCATAGAGTCTACACTGCCGTTGAAGTGCATGTAATATGAATAGTCTCTATACTTGCCTACTGCTGCAGATATCAGGTAGTAGTCTATCGGGTATCTTTCTTTCCACTCATAGCGGTTGCGGCCACCACCCATCGGGGCCACCGCCTGCAGTATACCATTGCTGCCCGCTTTTAGCGAGTCAGGCACGGTCAGCCATATATCAGCAGAATCTATCTTATCAGTAAGCGACTGCTTGCATGGCCACCAGTTCTTGGCACTGGCAGGTTCGCTCAGCGTAAAGGTTACCCAATTGCCCCAGCTTGGCGACTGCAGCGTACTGATACCATAAATATCAGATGAAGTACCCGATACCGGTGTACCATGATAGTATACCTGTGCAGTAAATGTACTGCCTGCCGCATGTGGCGTAGCAAATGCTACAGTACAGGTATCGCCGGTAGTTACCACACTATGCGGCATGCCGTCTATAAATACAGAATCTATTACCAGTGGTGGCAGCAGCTCAAAAACATATGCGCCCAGCGTGGTGCTCACTACTTCTGCGGTGGTTATTACATTACCGCTTATGGTAGTGCTGGTATTATTCATTGCCAGATCCAGCTTCACATATTTCACATCATACTTGTCCTCATCCACATGCGCTACTGTAGGCTTGGCTGCATGGCTCATCTGCCCCATCCTGCTCTTCACCGCACTGCATTGCCAGTCGTGTTCATGTCTTTGGGCATAAACGTTACTTCCCACTGCGGCTAACAGGGCCAGGGTAAACATTATCCTATTCTTCATTCTGTAATTATTTGAGCAACAAAGCTAATTCTTTTGAGATAAAAGAAATGCAGCGCCACTATACCCATCTCCGGCTATAGCATCAGTCCAGTTGCACCCATGCCATGCGCATAGACACATATTCTCCTCTTTTGTACCTGATAAGCGTAGCATAAACACCACGCTCTTCATCAAAATCGCCTCCTTCTGTAAAGCAGCTTTTATATTCTTTGTTCATCGGTGCCCCCAGCAGATACTCCTTGGTTATCTCTCTTTTCTTATTCATGCGGTAGTAGCATGCATTCGACAAAGCAGATGCATAGACCGTATCGCCGGGATCGGCTATGGTGTTGTGTATGTTCTTCCCGCAATCGTTATAGATGATGTAAAAATTATCGCCCTTGTTATACACCGCTGCCGATAGGAACTGCCGCTCCTCTATCTGCGGTGGAATATCATTGAACATAGCCTGATCCTGCCAGCGCTTGGCTATATCTGCCGGACGATAATAGTGTTTATAGCTTCTGTAGTACTGCGACTTGGGCAATACTGTTCCCCATATCTCTTTGCCGTAATCATCGGCCTGCGTTATACCTATATTGCCCATATAGGTTTCAAAAGCGCGGCTTCTGCTATAGTTCTCTGTGCTTATATCCCTGTCATAGGCCTCAGATATTACGGTGGTCAGCCCATTGGCATTGGTTACCATCTTCATGGGTAGCCCTGCAAATATGGCTGTTGTGTCGGTCTTTTCCAGCAGCAGACTATTGGCCAGTTTATTGGTAAACCAGGTATAACCGCCCGTAAGGTCATGCTCGTCCAGCCTGAACAAAAGATTGGAAACAAGTGCCGTAGGCTGCATATAGATGCCATTCCGGTAGAGCGCATCGCGGTAACTAAGCAACAGCACATTTATATTACCTGCAAACGGATTGTGAGAGAAGGTAGTATAGTAGGGATACACCTCTGTAGAAAGGTCTGCAATACGGTGAATAGCCTTATTGGCACCCTTGGGTATGTAGAACACATGCAGGTAGTGGTTGTATCTGGCAGATGATTCAGTAGAGGTGCCGGTACCGTTTACCAGCATCACCGACAAGCCCACCGATATACACACCCCCTCCGGCAGCAACTCGGCACCTACCACATTCATAAAGTCATATTTGCCCCTGCCTGCATCCAGCGGCACGGTCAGGTATTGTTCATGATACTTGTTGTAATAAGAAACATGGATATTGCATTTCCTGAACTGGGGCTGATCTTCACTAAAAAAGATAGCATACCCTTCCTCCTTTTTGTGCTTCATTACAAAGAAGCGCATAGGCCTGGCTATACCGTAAGACCTCCCTACCCTTGTTTCATCTGTAAGGGCACCGGTTTTACCGTTTATTCGCAGCCGTATCAGTGTATGGCGCCCCATTCGCTGCTGCTCCAAAAACAATACCGCCTCCCCATTCTCTTCAAACAAACCTTTGAAAACACTATTGGCAATGATGCCCGCATCCAGCAGGTCTGATGATACTGCTACAGAGGCTGCTTTGTGGCGGGTTGTATCAAATACGGTCACCAGCAACGCCTTATTGATCTCGAAATGAAAAAGCAGGGTGTAACCATTTTTCATGCACAGTACTCTGTTGATGCCCGGTTCCGACAAGCCCACCGGCGGACTGATCTCATAACTATCCTTTGCGGCACAGCTGGCAGCAGCAAATAATAGCATCAACAAAGCAAACAAACGAACCATTAAGAATCTCCCCCTCAACTAAAATTACAAAAAAAGCGCCGCCCGTATACGGACAGCGCTTTTTCTTAATTTTTATAACCCAAAAAACAAAAAAGACTCGTTGTGTTGCAGCTAAAGCTGCGTTCAGGTATTCTATAATACTAATCAGGCTTTGTTACCAGATCCATATGCTCAGAGCTCACCATTTGCAGCGCCAGGCTTTTTATAGATGGATAAACCAGTTCATAAACACCTTTTTTGCTGGCAGGCACATCTGTTTCCTGCATTGCTACTATGTATATGATAGACTCCGGAATGTCCAGTACAGAACATACCTTGGTTATTGTTCGCTGGCTGGGTCGCTTTATACCGGTCTCGATCTGTGATAGGGAGGTTTGGGAAAGATCACATTTCTCAGCAAGTTCATACTGCGTGATAGATAGTTTTTTCCTGATAGATTTTATAGCCGATCCGATGTTCATTGCATTTATTTTTATATTGTAAAAATTAATAGTGATATAGGTGGTTTAAACTTTTGGAACGTTATTTGATTTTGTAACCTTGTTACATAATAAGACGGGATAGTATTGAAAAACGTTTGGTGAATTGACAGATTTTCATTTCCATCAAATATTTCTATACGTTGGCGTGCCGCAAAGACATAACTTTACCCCCAATGCCCGAGAGCTTTTCCCGACACTTGATTTTTGAGAAAAAAACACTGTTAGCAGTCATTATACCCCAGGCCAGAGAAGACGGGATGTATTACGAGGTCAATATACATGGCCACCCACGGTTCTATATGAAATGGAGTGCCCTCGACCGCTACGATATTGCAGGCAAAGACCAGCCCGCTGTTCCCTACCAGTTGCTACTGGCGGTCAGCGACGCCATAGAACGTCATTGATACTGTAAAATATTTATTTATAAGTGCTATGCTGTAGCCATATCTACCCAGGCATCATGCTCTTTCAGCAGCAATATCAGCTCATCTACAGCTGTTTCGCTGGGTACATTGCGTTTCACCACTTCCTTCCCTTTATACAGGGTTATCTTACCGGGTCCGCTGCCCACATAGCCAAAATCAGCATCAGCCATTTCGCCGGGTCCATTCACTATGCAACCCATTATGGCTATTTTCACACCCTTCAGGTGGTGTGTTGCCGCCCTTATTTTGGCTGTGGTTTCCTGCAGATCAAAAAGGGTCCTGCCGCAGCTGGGGCAACTTATATATTCTGTTTTGCTGATGCGGGTACGCGTAGCCTGTAATATAGAAAATGCAGTATTGTTCAGGAACTGCTCATTATTTTGCACCTCCAGATAGGTACGTCCGCTCACCCTGGTCGTTTCCAGCGGACTGCTGTTCTGCAGCAATATGCCATCTCCCATACCATCCAGCAGCAGGCCGCCTGTATCGGTTGCCAGTTTTATCAGGTGTTTATCGGGCGTATCACCTTCAGGTATTGCCTGCAACACTACAGGGCAGTTTATGCCTTGCTCCAGCAGCAGGGTCATAAAGTTCCTCATAGACTTCATAGCATTGGCCGATATGACCAGCACTGTGTGGGTGCTGTTCTTCAGTTTATTCATGAATGCTGCCGAAGGTGCGCTTTCCGCATCCAGAAACAAAGACACAAAATGCAATACGCCATCTGCCACAGGCCGCTGCATATGATCTGCCACCGTCAGGAACGGGTGACAGCCAGTACCGCCATTTGCCAGCCATGTTTTATAGTCACAAATGATCTGTAGCGTACCCGGCAGCGCAAAACCTGGAATGATATCGCCGGTATACAGATAATCTGCTGCACCATCGCTTATATTCCATTTGTCGCTGGCGGCATCGTAGCTATAACCTATCGGCTTCAAACTGTCTGTATCTATGTTATCTTTTTCGCACTGGTCTGCAATCACTACCGGCACATTATTGCCTCCAATATTACCCACTGCTGCAGATACCCTGCGCTTGTATTCATAAGGGCTATAGGGCAATGGCGACCTCAAAACAGGTGTAAACAGCGGCTCTGTTGTAGGGTAGCGGGCCACAATATCCTTACACACCGGTATCTCAAACTCAGGATCCTCGGTAAGCGATACTCTTATGGTATCGCCAATGCCGTCTTCCAGCAGTGTACCTATACCTATGGCGCTTTTTATGCGACCATCTTCACCATCTCCGGCTTCTGTTACCCCCAGATGCAGCGGATAGCATTCGCCAAATTCCTCCATCATCTGGCGCACCAGCAGCCTGTATGCCTGCACCATCACCTGCGGATTGCTGCTCTTCATGCTCAGCACTATCTGGTGATAGTCTTCGCCACGCGCTATTCGCAGAAACTCCATCGCACTTTCCACCATTCCCATAGCGGTATCTCCGTAGCGGCTCATAATGCGGTCGCTCAGCGAACCATGATTGGTACCTATGCGCATAGCTGTGCCATGCTCCCTGCATATACGCACCAGCGGCGAGAAACGCTCCTGTATGCGCTGCACTTCTGCAGCATATTCCTCGTCGGTATATTCTATCAGGTCAAATTTCTTCTTGTCTATGTAATTGCCGGGGTTCACCCTCACCTTCTCCACTATGCGCGCAGCTATTTCTGCTGCATTGGGCGTAAAGTGTATATCGGCCACCAATGGCGTATGGTAGCCACGGGCACGTAGTTCATCCTTTATCAGTTGCAGTTGTTCTGCTTCTTTTTTGCTGGGAGCTGTGATCCGCACCAGTTCTGCACCTGCCTCTATGCAACGTATGGTTTGTGCCACCGTAGCCGCTACATCCATGGTGTCGGTGGTGGTCATGGTCTGTATGCGTATGGGGTTGCCGTTACCTATAGCAAGGTTTCCGATCTTTACTTCGCGGGTGGGCAGACGCTTATAGCCTGCCAGTGATGCACAATATTGCTCCAGCATATTTGCGAAGGTAGTACATAGCACATTTACCTGAAACACGCTCTTACCACAGTCCCCATAAATAACATTTATCTCACAACAGCTTGGTGCTGACTTATATCCAGCCCCTGTTGTGCAGGAGCTTGGCTATCTGCACTGCATTGGTCGCAGCGCCTTTGCGCAGGTTGTCGGCAACGATCCAGCAGTTCAGCGTATTGGGCTGTGTGTGGTCGCGCCTTATACGACCCACAAACACCTCATCCTTACCCTCAGCATCCAGCGGCGTAGGGTAGCCGTTCATGGCAGGGTTGTCTATTACCACTACCCCCGATTGGTTCGAAAGTAGTTCTCTTACCTCGTGCACATCAAAGTCATTCAGCAATTCCACATTCACGCTTTCGCTGTGCCCGCCCGATACCGGTACACGCACTGCTGTTGCCGACACCTTTATACTATCATCACCCATTATCTTACAGGTCTCCTGAGCCATTTTCAGCTCTTCCTTAGTATAGCCGTCTTCCAGAAACATATCTATATGGGGCAGCACATTCATATCTATTCTGTGCGGGTACACATTATGATCGGTACTTCCGGCACGCTGGTCCATCATTTCCTTCACTGCTTTCTGGCCGGTGCCACTTACCGACTGGTAGGTACTTACCACCACCCGCTTCATGCCATATTTGCGGCGTAGCGGGTCCAGCACCATCACCATCTGTATGGTAGAACAGTTGGGATTGGCAATTATCATATCATTTTCAGTCAGCACAGCTCCATTCACCTCGGGCACTACCAGCTTTATGTTTTCTTTCATCCTCCATGCTGATGAATTATCTACCACCCTGCAACCAACAGCGGCAAACTGTGGCGCCAGCTCCAGAGAGATGCTGCCACCTGCCGAGAAAAGAGCCAGAGCAGGTTTCATAGCAATAGCCGTAGCCGCAGATACTACCTGATATTCCTTTCCCTTGAACGTAACAGTCATACCCACAGACTTTTCTGAAGCTACAGGTATCAGTTCTGTTACAGGGAAGTTTCGTTCCTCCAGTATCCTCATCATGGTGCTGCCCACCAAACCCGTGGCGCCTACTACTGCTACTTTCATGGTATTTTTATCTTATTCAGGGGCAAAAATACTGCGATTGATCAAGAATTTCGGAAAATTTCACCTTTTAACATTCCCTGTTTTCCCACATCCCCATAGCAGGTAACGCACTACAGCAAAGGGTTACAGCCGCTCAGCTCCTTACCTGCTGCAAACATTTTATATGGGTATAAACTTTTCTAATAGTGATAATTGCGTGTATGTACATACATTTGCGTCAGAAACACAAATAAAAACCAAAATCAAAAACAACAAAACAATGAAAAAAACAAGATCAATCCTGATGGCTGCCATGCTCTTCGTAACAGCCGGTGCTTCTGCACAGACTAAATGGGGCATCGATGCAAGCCACTCTACCGTGAAATTCTCTGTAAGCCACCTGGTGGTATCTGAAACTGAAGGTAACTTCAAAAAATTCGAAAGTAATATCGAAACTCCGGGCGCAGACTTCAACAACGCTCAGGTTACGTTCTCTATAGATGTGGCAAGTATCAACACAGACAATGAAATGAGGGACAACCACCTGAAAGGTGATGATTTCTTCAATGCTGAGAAATTCCCTAAAATGACTTTCAAAAGCACTTCTTTCAAGAAAGGAAAAGGCAATACATATGTTATGGAAGGCGACCTTACAATCAGGGACGTTACCAAAAAAATGAAATTTGATGTGGTTTACGGTGGTACTACCAAAGATCCATGGGGCAACATCAAAGCAGGTTTCAAAACTACAGGCACTATCAGCCGTAAAGCTTTCAACCTCAAATGGAACACCCTCACAGAAGCTGGTGGTGCTGTTGTAGGTGACGAAGTTGCTATTACGCTGAAACTCGAATATGCTCAGGCAAAATAAGTCGTTTTTGATTTTGTGAACAGGATGAATGAAAAAAGTAAAAGCACGGTATTCACCGTGCTTTTCTCTTTTATTAATGAGCTACTTTTGACAACTGTAAACGTGTAACTAACCAGAATGGAGTTGATCAACAACAAGAAGGAATTCCGCTTCGAGGCCTTGCTGCCCGATGGTAAATTTATTACTCTCGGTTACCGCTGGCTGAAGGGCAGCATCGTGCTCATGAACACTATGATACCACCTGCTGCAAAAGGCAACGGAACAGAAGATCTGTTTTTTGCGGCAGTCCTCAGCCATGTCCGCGATCACAATCTGAAAATGATCGTTTACTGCGCAACATTAAGCCTATACCTGAAGACCCATCCTGAGCAAAACGATCTGATAGACGGATCACAGCAACTGCGCTGATCCGCTACTTCACTATACGCAGCTTGGCAAAATTCAGCATTATCTTCTTCACGCCATGTGCTGCACCAAAGTCTATACTGGCTATTTTGTTCTGCGTGCCACCTTCCAGCGTTTGTATTACCCCGAATCCGAATTTCTGATGCTCTATCTGCATCCCCACTTCCATACCGCTCACATCGTCCGGCACAAAGTCGGGTGATGGATTATGAGCCGGTGGCTTGGGAGCTGCCAGTTTATCTGCAAGCTTCTTCAGCGACGGCATTTTATCTATAGGTGGCTGCTGCTGCTTTGATGCAAACATATTGGTCTGCTGAGATGGTGCATTCCTGCCTCCCATTCCCGTAAAGGTGGTGTCAAGATGCATTGGCGGTATCTCCTTTATGAACCTGCTCGGGTCGTTCTGTACCAGGCTGCCAAAGCGGTACCTGCTATTGGCATAAGTGATCCACAGGCGCAGCTTGGCGCGGGTGATGGCCACATAAAAAAGCCTGCGTTCTTCCTCCAGATCCGCACGGTCATACATACTCATAGCGCTGGGGAAGAGGTTCTCTTCCATACCCACGCAGAATACGCAGGGAAACTCCAGCCCCTTGGCGGCATGTATGGTCATCAGCTTCACTGCATCGGCATCATCGCCTTTATCCTGATCGGCATCTGTAAGCAGGGTTATCTGCTGCAGATAGCTACCCAGGGTCTTATCCTGTAACTCGCCTTCTTCATCGGGCGTTTCCGTAAATTCTTTTATAGAGTTTAGCAATTCCTGCACGTTCTCATAGCGGGCCACACCTTCCACACTCTTATCATCATAAAGTTCCTTCACCAGCCCCGTGCGCTTACCTATGGCAAATGCCACATCGTAAGCGTTCTCTTTTTCCAGCATGGTCCGGAAACTATTGATCATGTTCACAAAATCATCTGTGTGCAATGATCGCATGCCGTCAATATCAGGGTTTGATATCGTTTCCCAGAAAGTAGTATTCAGTTCATTGGCACGAATAGTTATGCGGTCCAGGGTGGTCTTGCCTATTCCCCTTGCCGGATAGTTGATGATACGTTTCAGATTCTCTTCATCCTGCGGATTTACGATGATGCGCAGATAGGCCAGATAATCCTTTATCTCCTTGCGCTGATAGAAAGACGTACCACCCACCAGCTTGTACGGAATGTTCATGCGCCTAAGGCTTTCCTCAAAAGAACGGCTCTGTGCATTGGTACGGTACAGCACCACAAAATCCTTATTGGCATAGTGGTTGCGCATTTGCTGCTCCTTTATAGAGTCTGCCACAAACCTGCCCTCATCATTGTCGGTCATGGTGCGCACCAGCAATATCTTTTCTCCCTCTGCATTATCTGTCCACAGCTGCTTGGGTATCTGGTTCTTGTTGTTGCCTATTACATTGTTGGCTACCTGCAGTATGGTTTGTGTACTGCGGTAGTTCTGCTCCAGTTTTATGACCTTCGTATCTTCATAGTCGTCCTGAAACTGCAGAATGTTCTGCACCGTTGCCCCCCTGAAGGAGTAGATACTTTGTGCATCATCTCCCACCACACATATATTCTCGTTGCGGGCGCCCAGCAGCTTTATGATGGCATACTGAGACACGTTCGTATCCTGATACTCATCTATGAGTATATACTTGAACCTGCCCTGATATTTTGCCAACGCATCCGGATGGTTGTGCAGCAGTATATACATATTGAACAACAGATCATCAAAGTCCATAGCCCCATTCCTGAAGCAGCGGCGCGAATACTCACGGTATATATCTGCGATCAGTGGCCTGTTGCCTCTGGCATCTTCCTGTTGTATCAGTGTATCGCTTTTATAAGCCTGTGCATCTATCAGCGCATTCTTGGCTGCAGAGATCCTGTTGTAAATGAAAGCAGGTTTGTAATGTTTGTCATCCAGGTTCATTTCCTTCACTACTGCCTTAATGATATTCTTGGCATCATCGGTATCGTAAATGGTGAAGTTGTTTGGGTAACCCAGTTTATTGGCATCTGCACGCAATATCTTGGCAAAAACAGAGTGGAAGGTACCGATATACAGATTGCGGGCTTCAGAGTTGCCCAGTGCCTTCTCCACACGCTCCTTCATTTCGGCGGCTGCCTTGTTGGTAAAGGTAAGCGCCAGTATATTAAAGGCATCTACCCCATTGTTCATAAGGTGAGCGATACGCGTGGTAAGCACCTTTGTTTTTCCGCTGCCTGCACCGGCCACTATCATCAAAGGACCATCAATATGCAAAACAGCAGCAAGCTGCTGTTCATTCAACCCCTCTAAATATTTCTGCATAAGAGCAAATTTACATCAGCCGCTCGGATTTGAGCGGCTGTAAATGCAACCGGATACATTTATTTATTAACACCTCCCTGCCAACCTGTACAAAAACAAAAACGGGAGCAAAATTTGCTCCCGTTTCAATATGGTAGATCTAAGTCTGATTATTGTTTAGTGAACTTGCGTGTAGTCACTACATCACCATGAGAGTTCAGCAACCTTACAAAGTAGATACCCGATGGTATGTTCTCCACGTTCAGGTTCGCGCTGTTGTTGTCAGTAGCTCTGAACAGGCTCACCTGCTTGCCTATGATGTTGTAAATAGCAATGTTCTTAACGTCTGCTGATGCATCATACACCACATTAATTGCTGTAGTTGCAGGGTTAGGATACAAAGAAACTTCAGTTGCTGTTTTTACATTGTTCACACCAACTGATGGAGTACGTGTTACGATGTAGGTCTGTATTGCAGTATCAGAAGTGCCGTTTTTCAACTTCACCCTGAAAACATACGGACCACCAGGAGGAAGTATAGAAAGGTCGAAATTCACATGAAAATCGCCGGTAGCACCAGCAGGATAAGTGGCACTCTTGTATGTAGTTGGCCACAGATCAGAAGCACCCAGACAAGTAGAGTTGTCACATACACCCCATGCCGCGTTATTGGTCATCCAGTCTGTAGGGAAAGTTGAAGAAAGTACGGCCCACTGCAACGTTACAGGAGAACCAGCAGGAATTGTAACATTGTTCACTGAAGTAAGAAAAGTACTTCCGCTTATGTAGGTAGTGTCACGATCAACAGTAAATGATTGTGCATAGGTAGTACCTACGCTCATTGCTGCTATCAGGGATAAGAAGGTAAATAGTTTTTTCATCTTGATTCTGTTTCTTTATGCAAACTAATTAATAAAATCCGAACTGCCAAAACTATACAGCAAAACACGTGCCGATTTTTGCAATACTTTAAGAGGTACCGATCTCTATAAATACCGAAACGGCTGCCCATGGGCAGCCGTTTCAGATAATATTATAAGCTAAAAGATTACTTAGCAACTGTGATACGCTCAGCCCTGCTACCGTTTTCAGTAGACAGAAGAACGATGTAGTTACCAGCAGCAATGTTTGAAGTAGAGATAGTAACGTTGTGGTTACCAAGACTCATTTCTTCGTTAGCTATTTCATTGATCACTTTACCAGTGTAGTCCATCAGAGTGATACGAACATTACCAGCTTCCTGGAGGTCGAATTTCAGATTAGCCTCACCTTTTGTAGGATTAGGATAGATTGCGATGTCTTCGATCTTAGCCATAGTAGTGATGTTTGACATCAGACCTGCTGGCAGCGTCCAGATTGACTGGAGTACAGATTTAGTAGCATCGTCCTGAACGAAAGCAACAACTTCACTTCCTGAGTAAGCATTGTTCCACAGTTTGAAGCTGTTCTGTGTAGGATAGTTTACAGAACCTGTAGTGTAGTTAGTGTTGGTATAAGCGATACCAGAGTCAACGAATGACTGAGCAACGCCGTCTGTCCATGAAGATACAGCATGACCTGAACCTGATGGCAGCATCTGACGCATTACGTGGTAGTATTTCAGCTGACCTGTAGTGTTTGTAGTGTTCTCATAATATTTATCCATTACTACAGTGTAAACATGGTAAGAACCTGTTTTAGTGAAGCGTGGAGTAACTGTAAGAATAACACCCAGTTTCTTCCTAACGGTATCAACATTGTAAGTGATAGCCATATCGATGAAAGACTTCAGCGCTTTAGAGTTAGTCAACTCAGCAGCCAGATCAGATGCAGTGCTAGACTGACCATTTACAAAGTGCTCAGGTATACCTGTAACACCGTAGTAAGACCTGCGTGACATACCATCAGCATTGTAGCTCCTGTCTGTACCTGGTGAAGGCCAGTTCATCTGATACTTGATAACGTTGATGTCTGTACCTGCAGTGTTCACGTTCATAGAAACACACAGTGGATCGTATGTATCGTTGAATGATTTACATGGAGGACAAGTTGAAGAAGAGAATTCCTCGATAAGACCCTGACGGTTTGTAACCGCAGAAGCCAGCAGGAATGAAGAAGTTTCTGTAGAGTCAGCTTCAGTGTTAGCTACTGTATTTACAGCAGTAATAGTCACTTTCAGCGCGTTTGTACCCGCTACAGCACCTGCCATAGGAGTAGTGAACGTGAATGCCTGTGAAGCGTAAGCTGCAAGGCTGAGACCTGTGAAGTTCTGAACTACTGGTGTACCACCATTGATAGTGTACTGTGCAGTAATAGAAGTTACAGGGATGCCAGTGTTCTGTGCAAGGAATGCAACTGACTGACCGTTTGCAGAGATACCGATGTTGATATCGTTATATCCGATCGCAGTAGCTGCAGCAGCGTTTGCTGTCAGGTTAACGATCTGGATATCATCCAGTGCGCAACCCAGCAGATGATCACCATCGTCAGAATACTGGAATGCTATCCTGCAGTTTGTACCAGACAGTGCAGCAAGGCTCGTGTGACCTGTGTGCCAAACTTCGTTAAATGCCCAACCTTCCAGTGTATCGAGGTTGATCCATGTTGTACCGCCATCTGAAGAACCAAGTACATAACATGTTTCTGTGTTACCGGTAGAAGTCCTTGTAGCGTTGAAGAAATAGTAAGAGTAGTTCAACCATGCTGAAGTAGTACCAGTCATGCTGAAAATACCAGATTTCAGAATGTTGTTCAGATTAGATGTTGTAGAGTCATTCCAGTCATCCACTACACATATCTGAGAAGCATGCGCAGGAGAAGTAGTTCCTGTCGCAGAGCCCCACGCTGTAGATATAGGCGCCGCAAAAGTTCCGATCTTCCATCCTGGAGTACCGCTTGATGTCTGCCAAAAGCCGCTACCGGCTGTTGAAGGGAGTGCACCAACCGTGAGTGCATCAAAATTTTCGGTCATGATGACCTGAGCGTTCGATTGAAATGCAAAAGCACCGCACGCTGCTGCAAGTGTTAATAAAAGTTTTTTCATCTTTTTTTCTTTGTTTACGGAATAGTTACGAAAGGGATTCTAATGAGTAAAATTAGGAGAATATGATTGTAATAAAAAAATTAATTTTTTAGTAACAAATAACGAGTCAGAAACTAATGAAAAACAAGAAAAAACAATGTGTCTGTTCATAAGGAAAACAAATCTGACCTATTTTATTAACCATTAGCTATTAAAATAATTACACATTGATTTATTCTTAATTTTACAGCCGCTCTTTAATCTATGGTATAGCTTACACTACCGTCTTTTTCATCTTTCAGCTGCACACCACTCTCAGCCAACTGATTCCTTATCAGATCGCTGGTTGCAAAGTCTTTTCTCTTTTTAGCATCCTTGCGTATATCTATCAGCAAAGACAGTACTTTGTCCAGTTTATCGGTCTGCTGCACCTGCATTGGCTGCATACCCAGTATATCCACCAGATACACGCTGAACGTCGCCTGCATCAAACCGAAAGTAGCCACAGACAAGGCATTGGCTGCTACCTGCCCACCCTTCATGCCATTTATCACCGGTGCCATTTCAAACATATTCGCTATTACCTTGGCGGTATTCAGGTCGTCATTCATAAAGTCAGCGCACTCATTGCTCCAGGTGGCTACTTTGGCATCCAGTTCTTTATCCTGTGCCTCAGCATTACCCGGGTGACTCAGCTGCTGCAACACCTCATAGGCCTCCCACAACCTGCGGAAAGCACGCTCAGATGCCTGAAGGGCCTCGTTGCCAAAGTCCAGTGTGCTTCGGTAATGCGTCTGCAATATGTAGAAGCGCACCACCATCGGGTGGTATGCCTGCGCCAGCAACGGATGCCCGCCACTGAACAGTTCCGACAGTTTTATCACATTGTTATAGCTCTTCCCCATCTTCTTACCGTTGATGGTGATCATGTTATTGTGCATCCAGTAGCGCACCGGTGCATGGCCGTGTGCTATGGTACTCTGCGCTATCTCACTTTCGTGGTGCGGAAACTGCAGGTCCATGCCACCGCCATGTATGTCAAAGGCCTCGCCAAGGTACTTACTGCTCATAGCAGAACACTCTATGTGCCAACCGGGGAAACCCTCGCCCCATGGGCTTTTCCAGCGCATGATATGCTCCGGTGGTGCATTCTTCCAAAGGGCAAAGTCAGCTTTGTTCCTCTTTTCTTCCTGTCCGTCCAGTTCACGGGTAGTTTCCAGCTGGTCTTCCAGTATCCTGCCAGATAGTTTGCCATACGGATAAGATGCTGCATACTTAGTCACATCAAAATAAACAGAGCCATTCACTTCATAGGCATATCCCTTTTCTATGATGGTCTCTATCATGCTTATCTGCTCTATGATGTGACCTGTGGCTGTTGGTTCTATTGACGGATCATCGCAGTTGAACAGGCGCATACCGTTGTGGAACATGGTAGTGTATTTATGCACCATTTCCATAGGCTCCAGCTGTTCCAGCTTTGCCTTTTCATTCACTTTGTCCACTGCATCTCGGCCTTCTTCCTCAAAATGACCTGCATCTGTTATGTTGCGCACATAGCGCACCTTATAGCCCAGATGGCGCAGGTATCGCTGCACCACATCAAAGGTTACATATGGCCTGGCATGACCCAGATGCGACTCGCCCGAAACCGTAGGTCCGCACACATACAAACCTGCATGGCCGGGTGTTAAGGATTCAAACTTTTCTTTCTGTCGGGTGTATGAGTTGTATATATGAAAATCAGACATGACTATATATTTTTTATGCTATCAGCGGCCTTTTGCAGGCCTGCCATAATTGCTTGGATAACTATGTTTGGATAAAAAAATAAGGAACGGCACTAGCTCAGCAACATCGGCCACAACAGGCATTTTGCGCACCGAAATTTACAGACTGTATTACTTTCTTACTCCTATTGTTTGTTTGCCCTTCCAATTGGTATGTATTTATGGCAAATGTAAGAAAACGAAAAGAATATGCAGAAACAGAGCCACATATAACAAACAGCATATATCATGGCGTTTCATTCATGAATAACATTGATACCAACAAGTGTTTTTGTGTATTGCGCAATATAAACAAGGCACACTATCCTTACTGCCGGTCATTTCATGCATCGGAGTCATGATCCGAAGACTCTTATAAGCTGGCTATAATAAACAAAACACCCATGCTTTCAATTGATAAAAGAAAGCATGGGTATGACATTTTAGAACACTTCTTCCTAGTTAGTACACCAGAATTCCATAGAAGAACACTGTGCCATTACAGGTGTACTGGGCGTACAGGCGCTGGTAGAACTATTAGAATACCTGAATTCGAGTGTATGCTGGCCTGAAGCAACAGTATAAGTACTGCTGGAAGCACCTGCTGCCAAGGTTGTTATGATATAACCATCCCACATTACAGTATAGGTGGCGCTGGAAGAACGATTACTGAACTTCACTTCCGCAGTATTATTTGTCACACAACTCAGCACCTTTGTCTCGCAGCGGCTGCCGCTATAACCGGTGGGGCATACACAACTACCTCCATTGCAAGATCCGCCATTCTTGCAAGACACATCCTTGCAGGCATCCTTGGTACAGGCAGTATATAATGTGGCAGAAAATATTGCCAAAACAAAAAGAATGGTCAGATAAATGTGGCGTTTCATATGCGGCAATTTTTTTAGGATGAAAAATGCTGAAACTTACTCGCAATTCAGAATGGAGCATTCAGCTGATAACACATCAAAGATGCGCCTGTTTGCAGCTATTGCACATGACGTTCATCAGTTTCGCTCCTATTCCTGATCACACCACCCCCTCTCCTTTATTGCAACACAGCAGCGCCGGCTTTCTTGTGGTTATAGATACGCACAGACCGGTTTAGTTGCTTGTTTCCTCTGCTGCTTATTGGAATTGCAACACCCAGCATCACCACTCCGGCACCTATAAAGGCTGGCCGCATAGGCTGGCCGGTAGACTTGTTACGACCTATTTCATAGCCAATAAAATATCCGGCAGCAAAAGAGAAAGCAGTGGCTATAACAGTATTGGTCTTCGATTTCTGCAGCAAAAGTGCCGCTTCCGGATCTTTATTCACCAGGTTAGACAACTTCCGCATTGACAGTATTTTGCCATTATATCTGTATGCAGTACCCAAACCCATCTGACGGTAAGAGATAGTATCAGATGGCGTATGGGCATTTGCTGTGGTTAGCACCGAAAGGGCAATTAAACAGATCAAAGCTGCTCTGATAATGTAATGCATGTTTGAAGTAATGTATGTTACTGAAAAACAGTTCAATAGAATATAACTATGTTCACAAGATAGCATATCCAGTATTTTCATCAGCCAACATGCGCTGGCAATACCAGTGTAAAGGCAGTTCCCTTGCCCGGTTCACTGGCTGCAGTAATGGTACCTTTATTGGCCTTTACATAATCAAAACTCAACAACAGCCCTATACCTGTTCCTTTTTCACCTGCAGTTCCATAGGTTGAATGGTGTGAAGTTGCAGAGAACAAATTAGAAACCTGCTCTTTTGTAATCCCCACTCCTTTGTCTGCTACAGTTAACTCCACCTTCCCGTTTACTGCTTTTGCAGCCACCTCTATTTCGCTGCCCGGATAAGAGAACTTTACCGCATTCACCAGCAGGTTCCTGATAACAATATCAAAATGACTCTGATCACAATAAGCGGTAAGCGCTTCAGGAATATTATTCTTTATTGAAATTTTCTTTTCAGAGGACATGCCCAGCATGAAATCAATATTTTTATTCACTGCTTTATACAATTTCACATCAACAGGCTTCAAGACCATGCCACCATCCAGCGAGCTCTTGGCCCAGTTCAGCAAATTTTCTATGAGTAATGTTATGGAATTGAGCTTCTGAGACATGTCAGGCAAATAGCCCCTGAATTCTTCTTCAGACAACTCACCGTCTTTAAGTAACTGCATCACAACTGAAAATGCACTCATCGGCCCTCTCAGATCATGAGAAAGAACAGAAAATGTCTTATTCCTGAACTGGCTCAACAACTCCAGTTCAGCAACATGTTCCTTAATTTCCTGCTTCTGCTTCAATAAGATTGTGTTCGTCTTCTTTTGCATAGCCCTGCTTCTGTATAATACAAGCACTATACTTAGCAACAATAACATACAAGATGCTAAGGCATAGACCAGGAAACGTTGTTTGTCTGCTTTGCTCTTATGTATTTGCTGCTCAGCCTGCAGAAGCTTAATACTATGCTCACTCTTTTCCAATTCATTATCGAACTGTAGCTGTTGTATTTTTTTGTCATTTTCTATTTTTATACAACTATCTTTCAGGTCTGTATAATATTTATGATACAGCAAAGCATTCGTCAGATCGTGTTTTTGTTCGTATGCCAAACTCAATGAGCTTGCCACGCTACTTGCCTGTTCATACAGTGATTCGCCTCTGAATACAGTGAATGCTTTTTCAAAATTTTTAATAGCTTTTGTCGCATTCCCTTTTCGCTCATTGATCTTTCCAATCCCGAAATGTGACAGCCCTATATTGAAATAGTTGTTTGTCTTTTCGGCATCCTTCAGTGCATCATTAAACAACTCAAGCGCATTATCCAACTGCCCCAATTCCAGACAATCCTCTGCAAGATTTACCACACAAACATATTTCCAATAAAGATCGCCTATTGAGTCTGCCCTGCTGATGGCCTTTCTGAAAAAAGTGGCCGATTTTTCATACTCTTTCAGCTCGCCATACAATAGCCCCTCATTTGCCATAACAGATATCGTACCCCTCACATTTCCGGTCTTCTGGAAAATTGCCATACTTCTATTATTGTATTCCAGTGCTCTTTTATGGTCTTTCATTGTTGCATATACAGTAGCCATATTACTGAGACTGTGTGCCTGCTCTTCTTCATAATTGCCTTCCTCCTCTATCTTCAGCGCAGTCAGATAATTACTTAATGCATCCGAATAACGACCTTTATCTGCATATATACATCCAATGTTCATCAGTGCACCTGCTTCCCCCCTTTTGTCGCCTTGCGTGCGGGCAAGGGTAATAGAATTGTTATAGCAAATAAGTGCAGAATCCAGATTAGACTTCCCATAGTACATATTACCTATGCTCATCAGCAAAGAGGTCTCTGTTGCAACATCTTTCGTATTCTTTGCCAGCTGCAAAGCAATTTGCAAACAAGAATTTGCCGAATCAAGCTCATTTAGCTGCGCATACGCATTACCCAGCAAATTCAGACTACTTAGTTTACCCCTGTTGTAACCCAACTCATAAGATAGCTGTTTGGCTTTAACAGCATAATAAACTGTAGAATCCGTATTGGATTGTTTGTATGCATCTGCCATCGATAAATAAAGGCGAACCTTTACAGTATCGGATACACTATGTTTTCTGAGCAGCGATCCCAAACTATCGGGCTTTTGCGCTCGCAAAACATAGGGCAGTGCACCTAATAAAATGAACAGGCATTTAAGTTGCCTGAAGGAAATTAATGATCGTCTACGAAGAGAAAAAGAAGGGGACAAGTAAGAAAGATATTAATTCATTCCATTGCATTACCATAAAATACAGCCTGCAACAAATAGAAACACGAAGATAACACACATCACTTATATCACAATACCTAAGACTTTTATTATATAAATATGTCTATATGTATTCATTTTCAACAGGCCATTCAGCTACTCGAATTTGCGGCCTGCCAAATCCTTCAACAGGATATCCAGCTCCACTGCGCACTGCCTTATAGCCGTTAGGTAATATAGGCTTTCTTCACTAAGCCCTTCTTTATCAAATACATCTACCAAACCCAGAATATTTGCTACCGGCCTCCTTACCTCGTGCGACTGGATCGCTTTTAAAGTAGTAACAGCTGCTTTTTGGACTTCTATTTCATGCAGCAACTTGGTAAGTTCATAACCAATACACATCACACACTCAAATTCCCCTTGCTCGTTATTCAAAGCAATAAAATCCCAGCTTGTTGTAATGTATGATGCTTCACCTATCGGCTTCCTAATGATGATCGTATAAAACACGCCGGGTTCGGCCATACACTGCGCTACTACTTTATACACTTCAGCCGCATCATCAGGATGCACATCCAGCATACAACTCTTACCAATGAAGGCTGAAGTGATTTTGCCGAATTTCTCAGAGAAAGCCCTGTTTACGTAGGTGTAATTTCCCTCAATATCCACTGTTATCAGGAAGAAATTATTCAACCTGTCCAATAGTTCCAGTAAATACTGATGGCCTGTTTGCATAAATAAATCTTGACTTTTGTAAATGTACTCTTTACAGAGCGCTTTAGATATTTTCTGCAAATAAGTTTAGAAAATCTATTAGCTGATCCAGACAAAAAAATATGGCCCGGATACTGTACAGTATCCGGGCCATTGAAACTGGTTTTATTACTGTTTTACAACCCTGGTAGAAAATGCATTGCCACCCGGGAAGTACTGAAGCATATAAACACCTGATGCCAGAGCAGTCATATCTATCTGCCCATTACCTGCTGCTACTGCACGACCCTGCATATCTATCAGTTGCATACGGCCTTCATAACCTGTTACTTTTACAACACCCGATGCAGGATTAGGATATACCACATACTTATCTGCAGCCACCTCGGCTACACCAGTTGTTGCAACCTGCTCTGTAAATGAAGCATTGGCTGTATTCCATTTATCATTATTATCATCATTACCATTACCGTTTACTGCGTTAATGAGACCATAAACTTTCACAGTGCCTGCACCTGCAGCTGGCGCTACCCATGTTCCTTCAGCTACATAAGTAGTGCCGGTTGCGCCTGTACCTGTAGTTGCAGTCATAGCAGTGCTTTGTGACAGATATTTGATACTGCCTGTACCTGTGCGTATGCTGGTTCCTGATGTAAGTGCAGTAAGTGTACCTGCATTTACCGATGCCGTACCGGTACCGGTAACCGCAGAAAGCTGCAAACCAAATTTAGGTAATGTAGTAGTTCCTGTATTGGTTGCCTTCACCCTTAGTTTATAGGTCATACCAGGTTTGTAGCTGGTTACAACAGTGCCTGCAGAATCCAGTTCCACTGAAACTGTAATAGCAGCAGCTGCCGCACTTCCGTGGCACGAACCGCAACCCGTACTACCACCATGGCTTCCGGTCATATTTTGGTTATATCCGCCGCTGCTACTGGTAGTAGTAATGTAAATGCCGCAACAAAGTGCAGCAAAAAGTAAGTAGTTTTTCTTCATTTTCTTTTAGTTATAAGCCCGAAAATAATTATAAACAATTGATTTAAAAAGCTTTAATAGATATAAGCAAAAATCTAATTAAATTAATATCTATTACAAATCAAACAATGTTGTTTAAAATAATGATGACTGCTGTAAACAAGAATAGTAAATGTAGATAACAACCCTTTTGCTGTTACCACTATTGTAAGTAGTAACATTAATAATTCACAGACCACTTAACAAACAGGTTGCAAACGCACACTTACATTAGTAGCATAGCACATTACAACTAAAGTTATTTTTGCATATTACACAATATCATGGATCTGGTAAACATTTTGGTGAAAGGTAGCAGTGACGCTGTTTTTATAGCAGACATAAAAACGGGTGTTATTGCATATTCAAATGAAGCCGGCTGTAGATTATTGGGTTATCCGCTCGAAAAGATCATTGGTATACACCAGACAAAGCTGCATCCGCCCGAAGAACTTGAATTTGTCAAAGAAGCCTTCGAACAATCGCTCAAAGAAAAAAAAGCAGATGTAAGAACACATGTCCTGCACAGGAATGGCACCAGGATACCTGTAAGAATAACAGCAGCAGACATATACGAATCTGACGGCAACGCCTACATAGTAGGATACTTCAAAGACATGACCCCGGTAAAACAACTGGAAGAAATTGCCTTTACACAATCTCACATCGTTCGTGCACCACTGGCTAATGCACTGGGGTTCATAGAATTGATGGAAATAGAGAAGACTGATGCCGATACAAAGAAAATGGCACTCAAAAACATCAAGGAATCCCTCCTCGATCTGGATCGCATCATCCGCAAAGTTGTAGCACAAACTGCAGGCAGCAATTAACTGATAGTTTACTCATAACAGCAGCGCCCTTCCCGATATCAGGAAGGGCGCTGCTGCTTTTATGATCTATGTACGTTTAATCTATCAGCAACTTACGTGTATATACCTGCTGTCCTGGTATACTCAGGTTGATGAGATACATACCCGGCGCCACTTCAGGTAAGTGGATCAGCAGGGTATTATTGCCCTGACTGAGTCTTTCGTTGAAGCTGATCACCTGTACTCCTCTTGCGTCTGTGATCGTGCAGCTTGCAGTACCAACCGGAACATTAGGAACATAGATGTTCATCCTCGTCCATTCCCTCGTCGGGTTGGGGTACAGCTCAGAAACAACACATCTGTCTGCAGCCTGCACAGCAGGCGTGCCCACAAAACTGGTAGTGTCATTATTGATCATTATGTACTGCCTGCTGAACACTGTATCATACACATTGTTCTTCCACGTGAGTTTGCTGCCTGTGGTAGCATACACAAACCTCGCAGCACTGTCCAGCTGGGCACTCCATGTATTACCAAAATCGCCGGTGCCCCTTGCAAACAACCTGAAATCACCTGCAGTATAACCCGGATAAGGAATATTCAAACTGCTGAACACCATACTGTCAGGGTGCGAGAATACCTGATTGTTGCCATAGTTATTGATTATGAAATAACCCGGCACTGCAGGGCGGGTATCGGGTCTGGTATCAGGGCCGCTCAGCAGGTGGAAGGCTACTACCTCTCCATCCGGATAAGTGCCGCTGGCTGGCAGGTGCATATTCACATCTGCTGCACCAAATGACTGCAGCCCGCCTGTTGCAACCAAAGGCAACCTTACCATACGACCGCTGCTCACCGGTGCAGTAGAGGTAACTATGTTTGCCGATGGTACAAAGGAGTTAAAATTGCCCTTCACATCATAGAGGCTGCCACTGGTCAGGTCATACTGGTTGAACTGGAAATACTTTAGCAAATCGGTTTCTGTAGCAGGGTCTGTTATCAGGTGCATCTTCTCGCGTACCTCTTCTTGTGTAAGTGCATGGTCAAAGAATTTTACCTCTTCTATCTTGCCCTTGAACTTAGATCCCTGTCCGTTATGCACATCATAGTTTATCTGGAACGGTGCCTGAGAAAGATCTATGACCGGCATAGGGCCATTGTTGATGGTATCGCCCACTCCGTTCAGGTACATCACCACTCGTGCAGGACTGTAGGTAAGCACTACATAGTTCCACTTGGTACTGTCGCATACCAGATTGCTGGTGCCTGAATAGTTCACGGTACTGTCCGTATAGCAAAGTATCAGGTTTGGTGTGTAGCCATTGAACTTAAAGCCCATTCCGAACCCATAACCATTAGAACCCGGATATGCAGCATGACCCACTATCTGCGAGAAGCTGCTCTGCTTGCCCGAAGGCTGTATCCAGCAGGAAATAGAGAAGTTGTTACTGTTAATGTTGGCAACACCCAGATTCACGGTCTGCGAGGTGCCGTTCAGCTGCAGGCACTTGCCCGCTACCGTATCCGGCTTACAGTTATCATCACTTACCGTTATCATGTTGGGTATGCTGCGGATATGTGTCTGAGACAAAGCATTTGTCACAGAGAGCGAAACGCTGTAGGTACCCGCACCCGGATAAACTACCTGTGGGCGCAGTGCCGTATAACTGCTCACCCACAATGCACCGGGGAACGACCATGTGCGTGTAGCACCTGCATAGTTATACATAGAGTAGTCAAAGAAGTTGACCGTATCGCGGGCACAACCCACAAATTGTTTATCGGCCATAGGCTGTGCTACAGGCGCACCTGTTGTGTAAAGGGGAGTCTCCCATATACTGCTGTTACCGGCAAGGCGCATCTTGTTATCACGGAAGAAGATAAGTCCACCTTCTCTTGCCTGTAATCCTTCCGGCAAACCGTCGCTGTAAGCCGTCCAGTCGGCCATGGTTGTGTCTTTATAAAACACCTTCGATGGGCGCGAGTTAGTTATAGCATATACTCCGCTGGCAGTACCTGCATGAAACTGCAGGAAGGCCACTTTCTTGCCATTCAGCGCAGTACCGGTAATGTTGGTCCATGTAGTACCGCCATTAGTGGTCCTGAAAACCTTATTCGCAGCACCTGCATTGGCCATACACAGATACACCTCATTCGCATTCAGCGGATTCACTACTATATCAGAGTTGTAATTGCTCCATGCCACAGGCAGTATTATAGTGGTCCAGGTAGTACCTGCATCTGTTGTTTTATAAACACCATTGTTGGCACATACATACATCACAGAGGGATCGCTGCGGGCTATATCAAAACGCCACACCTTATTGCCGTTACCAAAATTGTGCAGCGACTGATAAGAGAATCCTCTGTTGCTCGACTTCCACAAAATACTATCCTTACCCAGATAGAAAATATTAGAGTAGCGCGGATCGGTTACCAGCTTGCTCGAGAATTCGCCATAGTAGTTATCCTGTGGCCATACCGAGTTAGGTACATTGGCAGCAGAATACTGCGCAGCGCCGCTAAGCGTAGCAGGCAGTATCACATTACCAATATCGCGGAAGCCTGCTGTTCTGCTGAAACCATGATACACATGGCCGGTAGCATCTTCGCCACCACCCAGTGCCAGTGCCTTGCCGCCGCCATATACATCATAGATGGCCGCATCGCCATTATGATAACGACCACCTACTACTATATCCTCATCCCAGCCCTGTCCAAAACCCCAGTAATCTGCACTGTGTATACCGTTGTTGCGCACAGACCAGTTGGCAGTATTGGTAAAGAAGTCGGTCGAATAGTTCACACCACCATCGGTAGCTATATAGGCATCGCTGCCCAGCACCACTGCCTGCTGTATATCGGGGTGCAAACCAAAAGTACCTGCATAGCCACCCAGCGGGCCAAAATTCACACCACCATCGGTAGACTTGTAAGTAGTGGTAGTACCCACTATCACATGATTGACGTTTGATGGAGACACCATGATACTCAGATCATAATATCCCTGCCCGTTCGACATCGCCAGCCCCGTAGTACCCGACCCGCCTGTAAGACCGGTAGTAGTAGAGGTAGCAGTAACAGCCCAGCTGTTGCCCCTGTCCGTACTGCGAATGATTCTTGGAGGAGTAGTAGAACCCAGGTTCACACAATACACATAATTGGTTCCTGCCGGCGATACTGCCAGGCGGGCACCTGCTGTGCCGGTAGCGGCTATCGTAGCACCGGTAACATCAGTAAAAGTAGTACCGCCATTCACAGAGCGCAGCATCACCAGATTAGATGCCGATGAGCCTACTGCATATACAGTATCGGTGCCCACAGGGTTCAGCACCATATCATACAGGGTGCCTGTTACCGTGCTGCCTGTTGCCATTGTCCAGGTAGTACCGCCATTATCGCTGTAGTAAATAGATGTTGTACCGGTTATGAGTATTCTACCTGTATTCCTGTTGATCACAATAGCATTGCCCGTACCGCCGGTAAACCCCGTAAGCACAGACCACGTGCCGCCACCTGTAGTTGTCTTCAGCAGTGCATTGGCAGTACCGTCATAGGTATATACAATATTCTCGTTCAGCGGGTCTACGGCTATAGACTTAGAACCGCATGTTACCAGCGACGAACTTACAGAGGTCCAGTGGAGTCCTTTATCTGCAGAACGGAAAAAAGTACCGGGTTCACTACCTGCATACAACACCGACGGATTAGATGGTGCTATTGCTATGCAATAAATGTTGGATTGATAATTCTTCAGCGCACCTGTGCCCACATTGTAGGTCTCAGATGGTCCCAGCACTGTCCAGTTGGCTACTGCTGTGGTTTTGCGGGCAGTGCCTGCCGGTGCCTTTATTTGTTGTGCTTCAATAGATCGGATCAGCTCTTTGCGGGCATACTCCGGATCATATTTTACACTGCCATCTGCCTGCACAAATGCCGACATTTGCGTACGCCAGCGTACATACGCATTCAGATACGGATCTTCGCTGAATTCATCTTCACCTTCTTCTTCGGCTTCCCGCACATCTTTCACCTTTCTTTCACCGGTAGACTTATACACCTCTATCAGCGAATCTATACGATACACATTGGGGTTATTCCAATCGGTGAGCTTCACCCACGAGGGTACCGGCAACTCTGCCGGAAGATGGAACGGATTGTTTTGCTGCGCATTTACGGCCATAGGGGCTGCAATTACAGACACACATAAGAAACCTAATGCCGCTGCGCAGCGTTTAAGTAAGGGAGACATCATATTATACTAACGTTTTAACTCAGAATTAAAGTTAGTATTTTTCTCCGGTTTCCGCTACAACTCTACCCCTCATTCATCTATATGCACACTTAAAGCGCACTGTTCAATTTATCACAGACCCGCCTGCTGATAACCAATTGTGGATCTTGTGCAGCGAACAGGAATCTATCACATAGGTAGGTGGCATGTGCTGCGAATACCTGCTGTGCAGCATACAGTTGTAGAGCAGCGACCCATAGACCCCATCTCCCCTGAATCCTTTGAGCAGATAATGTTTCAATGAGGCCGTATCTTCCAGATCCAACCCACCGGTTGCACTCACTGCCGTGGCATGACATTCATAACAATGTTGCCTGAAGATAGGTTGAATGTTTTTTGCATAACTCATCTGCATACTATCACATCCGGGTACGGCCGGCTCTATAGCTATCTGTGGCTGATGATTACAACTCGTTGCATATAACACCACTGACATTAAAAGTACCTGAATGGTCTTCTTCACGCTGCAAGATTACACAGCGGGTATTAAGTCAGCATTAAGGATCGAAAATATGGCCAACTATTATCTGTCCATAGCCTCCCAATATTCCCGGCTTATCTTCAGCCAGTCGCAGGGAATACCCTCATGCTGAAAAGATTCGATATACCTCAGTCCACACTTCTGTAGTGCATTTCTCGATCTTGTATTTTCTACATGGGCAGTACCGTATATAGTTGCTGCCTGCAACTGCTCAAAACCATAAGCAATAGCTGCTCTTGCCGATTCTGTTGCATAACCCTTGCCCCAGTGCCTGGGCAGCAGACGATAGCCCACATCATAAAAATTAATGTGCCCGTTCCAGGCGTTGGTTATGTATTTCAGGCCACTCCAGCCCACAAATTCACCCGTCTCTTTTTCTATCACAGCCCAGCGGCCTATACCATACTCCGTATACTGCCAGCGGATAAAAGTAATGACCTCCCTTATGTCCTCTATCCGCTGCACAGGCTTGTTACCCAGATACCTGTGCACCTCCGGATCTGCATCCAGTTCAAATAATGCCACATCATCCTCAGGTTCTATTTCCCTCAGGAGCAATCGTTCGGTTTGTAGTATGATGTTCATAATGATAAATGGAAGTTACTGCATTTTCTAAAAAGTAACCTTTCGTTTTTGCATGCCCGACACTACTATATACCTACTAATTGATATATTGATTTTTATGAATTTACCTATTAGTTAAAATTAAATGTAGCAGAATTTTGCAATATCATAAAGAACTGACTAAATTTAATTCAATTAAAATCTCTGTTATGAAAAAAAGTTCTTTACGCTTATTTGGTGCTGCCTTTATGCTGGCAATATGCACCAATGCAGGTGCTCAGGGGGTTATCAGCACGCTCGCCGGCACAGGTCTATCAGGCTTTAGCGGCGATGGCGGACCGGCAAACCTGGCAAGGTTCTCGGGGCCTGCGGCTGTAGCTACAGATGCGTCTGGCAATGTATATGTTGCAGACAAGAACAATCACAGGGTTCGTAAGATAGATGCAGCTACAGGCAACATTTCTACTGTTGTCGGCACCGGTGCTTATGGCTACTCGGGCATGGGCGGCGATGCTGCACTCGCAACCATCAAAAATCCATCAGCACTTTATTTCGACAATCTGGGCAATCTCTTCGTTTGCGACAATTTCAACGATATCGTTTTTAAAGTAGATGCCGGCACTCACGCAATACATAACCATTGCGGCGAAGGACATCAGGGCAATACCGGCGATGGCGGCGATGCCAATCTGGCGCGCACCTGCATACCCGATGGTGTAGGCGGCGATAACAGCGGCAATATATATGTACTCGATATTGGCAACCACCGCATTCGCAAAGTAAACTCATCAAACATAGTATCAACCTTTGCGGGCACATTTATCGGCCCTTATGCCAATCCTGTTCCGGTGGCTGCAGCAAGCTTCGGCACTATGTCCGGTATCTGCGCCGACAACCTGGGCAATCTATATGTAGCAGATGGTGGCAACCATATTGTGCGCAAAATAGACATGGCATCTGGTATGGTTCGCACCATTGCAGGTACTTATGGTATTGGTGGCTATGCCGGCGATGGCGGCGCAGCAAACAGCGCGCTCCTCAGAAACCCTAAAACTTTGTTCCTTACTGAAGAAGGTTTCCTTTTCATCTGCGACCCTACGGCAAACGTAGTTCGTGTGGTAAATCAGCAGACAGGTATCATCAGTACACTGGCAGGTAATGGTTCTATGGGCTTCTCCGGCGACGGTGGCGCACCAAACGCAGCATCACTCAACCAGCCAACCGGTATCTGGGAAGACCCTGCAACTGGCAAGATCTATATCGCTGATGCTGGCAACCAGCGCGTAAGGGTCATCACCGGTAGTGCCTACAAAACGGCAACTATGGGCAATAGCAGCACTGCTACAGACAAAGTGAGCGTGTTCCCTAACCCAAGCAATGGCAATTTCACAGTGGCTACAGATGCAGCAAATGCCACAATGGAGATCTACAACATAGCAGGCGAAATGGTACAATCCGGCACACTTACAAACGGACAAAATACAGTATCGCTGAAACAACCTGCCGGTACCTACACTGTAAAAGTGAACAGCACTTCCGGCACAGATGTGCAGAAGATCACGATCGTTAAGTAATCCACTTCATACATACGCTACAAAATGCACCTGCTTACAGGTGCATTTTGTATATTTGGTAATACCACTTTAGGCTGCTCATGACCGGGATTCGTTTACATCTTTGCATACTGGCTATATTGCTGTCAAGCGCCCCCGGCACTTTTGCCCAGGGTATCATCACCACCATTGCGGGCGATGGTATTACTCAATATATCGGAGATGGCACACCTGCTACCAACTACTCGCTGGCACATCCCGAAAGTATTTTTGTAGACAAGGCTGGCAATGTTTTTATTGCAGACAATTACAATCAGCGCATACGCAAGCTCACACCCGGCGGCACACTATCTACCCTTGCAGGCAATGGCACTACCGGCTACGCTGGCGATGGTGGCCCGGCTGCTGCAGCTATCTTCAACAAGCCCAATGGCATCTTTCTCGACACTGCCGGCAACATGTACATTACCGAATGGTACAACAATGTGGTAAGAAAGGTCAATACCACTACAGGCATCATTAATACCATAGCCGGCAATGGCGGCGGCGGCTTCTCGGGCGATGGCGGCCCTGCAACAGCGGCACACATGGAAACACCGGGCGCTGCCTGTACCGATGCCGCAGGGAATTTATACATACCCGACTACGGCAATCATCGCATACGCAAGGTGACTACTGCCACAGGCATCATCAGTACCATAGCAGGCAATGGCACCAATGGCTATTCGGGCGATGGCGGCGCAGCTACTGCTGCAAAATTAGCTTATCCCGTTAGCCTCTGCCTCGATGCGGCCGGCAATATCTTCTTTGCAGAATATGGCAACAATATCATTCGCAAAATAGATGCCACCACCGGCATCATATCCACCGTAGCAGGCAATGGCAGCAATGGCTACAGCGGAGATCATGGTCCCGCTACAGCAGCAGCACTCAGTCAGCCCAATGCTGTTTTTGTAGATAAGAACGGTATCATCTTTATTTCCGAGAACGGCAACAATGTCATCAGAAAAGTAAGCACCTCCGGCATCATCACTACCATTGTAGGCACCGGCACCTATAGCTATACCGGCGATGGCGGCCCCGCCACTGCAGCCACACTATACAATCCCTATGCTGTTTTTGTAGACACTGCAGGCTCCCTCTACATTGCCGATGCGGGCAACTCGGTAATAAGAAAAGTAACTCAACCCATATCTGCAGTACAGCATATTGCAGATAGCTACAATACCCTGCTTTACCCCAATCCTTCGACTGGCACATTCAGCTTAGACCTCCCCGCCGGTGCTGCTGTTTCTATCAGCAACATACTGGGGCAGTGCATATACGCTGCACAACTGCGTGCCGGCATCCATTCCATTGCTATTACAGATGCCCCTGCCGGCGTATACACCGTGCAGATAATTCACAGCAACTCCTCACAGATATTGAAATATTATAAAGAACTTTGACGGCGTTGAGCCGGAACCGCAGACACATTGCCCCGGCTCTTACCAACGCATCAACCTTTATGAACAAAAGAATACTGCAATACTGCACCACACTGCTGTGCCTGCTCTGCACCTGCGTCTTTGCACAAAAGAGCGCAACAATTGCCTACACCGTTGCAAAGAACATTTTTGTGCGCAACGACTACAAACCCGCCTCCTTAAAGGATCATAAGATCACCGACCTCAACACCTACAATGCCACATTCGGACAGGCCACCACCATGGGCCCCGATGGCAAACCTACGCAGATCGATTTCAGCAAACAGTTTGCCATTGCCATCATACCACCTGTTACAGATATTGCCACCACCTTGGCACCCATTTCGCTGCAACAGCAAAAAGGAAAACTCATCTTTGAATACAGCATTACCACTGGTAGCAAACAGTCCTATTCCATGCAGCCCATGCTGCTCATAGTTGCCGATAAAAAATTCAGCAAACTACCCGTAGTGCTCAAAAAAGTGAAGGGAAAATAAACGCTGTCCGCAGACTATCGCTCTGCTATCCCCAAAATAGAACAACCAACATGGAAACAACCAAAAAGAAAAGGGGCTTCGGAAACCGCATACTGGTGTTGCTCGTTACGCCCATCATAGCATCACTCATCATACCTGTCATCCTGCTCGATGTGTGGGCAGAGTTATATCACCGCATCTGCTTCCCTATCTACAAAATAGAGCTGGTGCAGCGCAGCCAGTACATCATGGTAGCAGACCGGCTCAGACTACCCTACCTCAATGCGGTGCAGAAGATAGGCTGCGCCTACTGCGGCTACGTAAACGGACTCATGCGCTACTGGAAAGAAATTGTATCCAGAACAGAAAAACACTGGTGCCCCATCAGGCACGCTATGAATGCAAAATTCAAAGAGGCAGAACACCAGCAGCGCATGAACTTTGCCGAGTATGGCGATAAAGAGGCGTTCAAAGACAAATATAGGAACAGCTAGCTACTGTGCTTATTCTGCCAGCAGCTTGTCCACATCTGCTTTCAGTTCGGCATACAGTGCCATATCATTCCGTTCCCCGGGCCCTCCTTTCTTTATCTTCCTTATCACTCCCTTTTTGTCTACATAAAAGAGGGTAGGAAAAGAATGTACACCATACACCTCTGTAATCACATCACATTCGCTCCTCAGCGTTATATTCTGATTTTCACTGTCCCCTGTCTGCTTCATTTTACTCACTGCATCAGGGCATGCCGGCTGAATGTCATAGCCTATTGCTTCCGCACCCATAGCCATTCTCAGCTTGCTGAACATGGTAGTTCCATCAGCATTCATATCTATCATCTGCTGCTTCATTTGCGCAGCTACACATAGCACCTGCACCCCCATTTCGGCATACTCTTTTTTTAGTTTATTCAGCAAGGCTATTTCATTCATGCAGGGCAGGCAGCCTATATACATAAAGCTCACCACTGTTACATGCCCCCTGTAGTAAGCCTCATCTACCGCTTTGCCCGCCACAGTAGCAGTCTTCAGCAAAGGCATTGGTTTGCTCAGCAACGTGTCCGGTTCAAAAGAACAGAGCGGCAACACTAATGCCACCAATATGGTTACTACTATCCTGCGCATAATTATCAGATTTGTGTGTGTGAAGAAAGCCCTGCTATATAAACGTGTTTATCATCTGTTTATTATCTATGCCCGTCAAACAGCACTACCTCTCTGCTATTCATTTGCTGCCATACACAATCCGCAAATCAGTTATGCCACCCGGCCTATACCGTATTTATACGCCACCAAAAAACGGAGAAAATACGGTATGCCACACCAATACTATCTACTAGGTTTGTATTCATGAACTTTTCTATCATGCACCGCGGCAAAACATGGCTGGCAGCAATATGCTGCACACTATTGCTTACTACCGGCAGGCTCACTATAGATGATGTGCGCTTTCTGATGCAGGGAAAAAAAGAACTCATGCTGATGAAAGCCCTACAACAGGCCGGCCTTGCCCAGATCCGGCTCGATACCTTAAGAAATAGCCTCATAGACATGGTCATAGGCACCATGAGCAAGGCGCTTTAGCAGCCCCAATAACCACACCACGAAGCAACAAGAAAGAAAAATTCCCGTAAATAGGTGCATTTTTCTTTTTTGTTTTCAAAAGAACCACTACATTTGCACTCCAATTTTGATGTTAACGCATCATTGGTCCTATAGCTCAGTTGGTTAGAGCACCTGACTCATAATCAGGGGGTCCCAGGATCATGCCCTGGTGGGACCACACAAAAAAAATCCTCTAAGAAGCAATACAGTAAAGCTTTTTAGGGGATTTTTCCATTTTTGACAGGGTTCATCCCATCCGCCTATTTTGCTCGTTTTGAAGCTATTTGTTTTACAAATGTTTTACAAGATCTACAGATGCCTTGCACAAAACAAATTGCATGGCAATTACTTACAAATTGTACCTTGATGAAAGAACGCCAACGGGTGACAAGTACCCTTTAAAACTAAGAGTCACCTACAACCGAAAGCACAGGATAGTATCGCTCAATGTACTACTCAAAAAAGAAGAGTGGAATGCCAGGTTACAGAAGGTAAAAGCATCCCATCCTAACGCTAAACTAATTACCTTAAAAATCAACCAGGTTCTGAATGATGTTCAGGAGACAGCCTTGACATTTGAAAAAGTTGAAAAAGTATACGCGGTGGAGCAGTTGGTGGGGAGGGAGACCGACAATAGCAGTAAGCATGTGACCTTCAAGTCATTTGCTACGAAGGAGATTAATAACCTTAAAAAAGCCGGAAGAATCGGAAATGCAGATGCCTACAAAACGGCAAGTGACCGGCTGCTTCGTTTTACAGATAATGAAGAACTCAAGTTTGAACAAATAGACTACAACTTACTTGATCGGTTTGCTAACTCAATGTTGGCCGAGAAGGTAACCTTGAATGCAATAGCTTCTTACATGAGAGAGATCAGAGCATTGTTCAATAAGGCAATCAACGCTGATCTGGTAGAGGCAAAGTACTATCCCTTCAAGAAGTATAAAATAAGAACTACTAAGACGGTTTCAAGAGCATTGACAATAAATGAGATGCACGCAATAGTATCTCTGGAGATTGAGCCAGATACACCAATGTGGCATGCACGAAATTACTTCATGTTGTCATTTTGCCTGATAGGGGTAAACTTTACAGATCTTTTTAAACTTACTCGGAGTAGCACAAATAATGGCAGAGTTATATTCAGCAGGAGCAAAACGAAGAAGGTTTATAGTATCAATGTGCCGGATAGGGCAAAAGAAATCATTAACAGGTATTTCAATCCCGAAAGCAATGTGGATCACATTCTGCCGGTACTTTGTAAAGGAGATAGTCATGCTAAGATTGATACTAAATGCCATCAGACAATCAAGACTACAAACAAGTACCTTGCCAAAATAGCTAAACTCTGTAAAATTGAAGCACACGTAACTACTTACTATGCCAGATACACTTGGGCCAACATTGCAAAGACTTTAGGGTACAGTAAAGATCTGATAGCTGAAGCACTTGGCCATGAATACGGTAACTCAGTAACCGGAATTTACCTGGAAGCTTACGACACAGAAGCAATTGATGCTGCAAATGCAGTTGTAATCGAAGCAGTATACAGGCGTCTACCTTGATCACTTCCTAATTACTCTTTTACCTGACTTAACAACACTGAATACTTACCATTAGATACTGCTTCAAAGATGCTTGTGAACAGTAAAATCACCATGACGCACAATAATTATGCCCGAGTAGGTGAGTTGAAAATATCCAATGACATGCAGCGTTTACAAAAACGTCTGCGGGAAGACAAGGATGTGTAGCGGCTCAGAAGCTCTCAACCGGCTGATTAATCAGGTGTTCTATGCTTTCACCTTTTCCTAATTTATCTGATATGATTTTTTCCAGTAAGCGAATTCTATCACTTTCTCTTCCTTTGAAGAAGTACTTTGGATTGATAAAATAGTAGGAGCTCTTTGCGGATCCCTTTAAAATGACATAGCCTAGATTTTTAAATTTTCGTAAAAACTTGTCGATTGAGGACGATGACAATTCTACCTCGCAGTTAGATACTGCAAATACTAATCGAATGTATGCTGCTTTTAAATGCGAGTCAATGATGATACTATTGTCATTGGCTCGCATGTTTTCAGTGAGGTAAATCAAGAACGAGATCTCTTTTGTGTTAAGACTCAAAAGCAAATGCTGATTGTTAAAATAGATGTTCACACATTCCTTTACATAGGGTATTGATCTATCTCCCGCAGCTGTTCTGATCCTGAGAATTGAGGTGTTATTTTGTCTATTCATTTTTACAAAAATGATATCCCACAAAGGTAACCTAAAAAAACTCGGAAACCCCACTTAAAACTGTTATATTATGAATAATTAGTGTGAATAATTCACTTACATAGAGATTGTCTCGTAAAGAGTTTACCTATGCTGTTAGGACACCTGCAAGTATAGGTTATGAACGTTGGGCAACTGCACTATTTAACCTTGATGAAGGTAAATTCTGTTAATTGTAATAATTTTATTTCATTGTGGGACAAAATTCACTCGTGCCACTGAAGAAAATACATGGCAAAGCAAAAGCAAAGCACCAATAAGAAAAAAGACAAACCGCTAGTAGTAAATGATCAGCAATCACATGCTGGCTTTTTAAAGTTTGTAAAAAAAAAATTGTCGGAAGTTTTCAGGTTTTGATTCATTTACAAGACCTATAAAGACAAAAATACTAAACAAAGATGTAGTTGATTTCATAACAAATAAAGAATACATTTTTAAAAGGAAATTGAAGATAAACCCTGAAGCTCTTCCATTTCTTTTTAATTTAAACGGTTACCCAAAGAAGTTGCTGATGTTCATTCTGTTGGACGACTTTGATGAAACAACTTGCGAATACCAGTGGAATGCTCAGAAAATAGAAGTGTTCCAAAATTTCTGCTTGTCTATAGATAGTACTAGACAATGCAGCATTGCAATTGCAAAGAAGGCTCATCTGAGTTTAGTAAAGGAAAATGTTACACTCTCAATGTCCCGGGGGCATTATATGCTGAATCCATTGATAGCTGGTGGGAATGTAACTGCTACAGAACGTGAACTTATATCTAAATACAGCAATTGCTTGATAAAGAAGAGAGGAAATGCGGAGACTCATTTCTATCCAAGGTACAAACGATGAATTGAGATTCGCTGTACCATAGTTTATGAGCATTTTACCAATAACTAAAAAAAGGTTACATCAAATTCGCTTTGATCGATACCGGTACCATGGTTTATTTCCATTTTCAATAACTTCTCCTCTACGTAGCTGTCTAGTTTGTCAAAAGCTCTTTGTGGGTACAATGATTCAGGATTGTTTATTTGAGGAGCCACACAAATATTCTCTTGAAAGCGGTTGATGATCAGTTTGGTTACAGTATCAATATTTGTGTCATCATCGGTGAAAATCAAAGAATCATGAACTGTAAGGAATGGAATGCTATCCGGCATTGATTCACCAGTCTTTTCAAGCATAAGATAGCTTTCGAGTTTTTGCAGTAATATTGGGAACCTGTTGTAGCCGCAAGATTTTATCAAATGCATAATCTTTGACTCAACAGGGAATAGTTTGGCGAATTTTTTGAAGGGTGCGTAAAAAGCATGATTTGCTTTGGCTGTATCAAAGAAGAATATCCTCATGACTTCAGCTTTTGTAAGTGATCTGGTGCCGAACCTATCAACGTTGTGCTCTATATACTTTCCTTTGAACTCTTTTTGGATGAACTCATAGAGTTCCCCGGAGGTGACAAGTTTAGAAAAACTAACGTGCTGTGATCCTCTGTCAGCTTGGATTTCCAGACTTTTTAACATCTTAATGACTTGGGATTTGTCTTCCTTATGTTTGGTTGAGATGTCCTTATAAAGGGATGGATCTATGTATTTCAGGGTTGTCTTGTACTGTTCTGTTTTTTCGCTTTTCCAGAAATCACTATTAGCTAACCATGTGAAAAGTAGAGGTTGACTATTTTTAATATCTAACACCACCAGTTTTCTTCCATCGATTGTCAGAAAGTTCTTTATTGGTCTGGGCAGATTTGTAAACGCAGTGTGCAGCCTATATGCTTGGGTGTCTATTTTATACTCTACTTTTTTCGCTTTTAAATTCAAGATAGTTTGTTCGATGTGGCTGTAATGCACAGTGTATAGATTTCGAATTTCATCTCTGGTATCTTTTCGAATAGTTGTGCTTTTATCTAAACCCACGAACAGTTTATGTTTGAAAGCTGATATCCAATCCAAACAAGCCTCTTCATTAATTTGCCATGGCAGCGAGAGTTGATTAATGCACTTGGGAAATCTTTTTGCATATTTCTTTTGTTCTTTCTGGTATTCTTTTTTTAGGGTCCGATATTGTTTTGTCACCATATGGCTTTTTATCTCATAATCCGTGAGTTCCTGATCTTTATATTGAGTTGTAAGCGAGTACCCTTTTGACTTGTGACCGATCACCCAGCTATGGTCAACTGTGATAAAGCCATTATATTCCAAACACACAAGGAACTGCTTGTACATCGTGCCTAGAACATTCCGTAGATACTTTACCATGAAGTACCGGTAACTGTTATTAATGTTTTTGTCCAGCCTGCTCTTGTTCTGAGGCTGACATAACAAATGAAGCAGATACGCACACCTGTCTAAGAAACGCTTTCTTGCATCCCCCTTTAAATGACTAGGCACTACCTCGTCAAGATTAATATTACACGGTATCCGGAATATAACATCACCTTTCATAATCCCTATGTTTATTTGACGCTAGCAGGTCTATTTTCTTTATGTAGAATAAGTCTTTCAATTGTTGAATTCATAAAAGTAATGAACGGATTATATATTCAAGCCTACACTTCCAAAGTGTATTGCACGTTCGGGGTGCAACTGGCCTATCTTAAAAAAAATTGCCCAAAATTTTTAAGGTCTGTATGTGTAATACTGTACCTGATCGCTTGATCCACTCCCTATCAATCTCCTGGAGCCCTTCCCCCCGGCATCATCTAAATAAATCTTATGATTTAGTATAACTCTATAGCTAAAGTTGATTTTAATTTCTGTAATTGGCTTTGGCCTCAAAGTAATCTTACCAAAGCTGCATTAGAGAGGAACTGAAAGACTACCTATGTCTGCACATTGGCCTGCTCATGGACTTGGCCATACCCCCTCTATGAGAAGAGATGTCTTACTTATCAAAGCCGAAACAGTTTTGAAATAAGAAAGACCATATTCCACGTTCACCTACTTCTGCTCCTGACCTTCATTACTTATCTCAGAGAGGAGGTAAAAGTCTGTATCTAATATACAAGATAGAAAAGTAGCTGATTCTATTTTAAGACCTCAGCATCACTGCTTTCAAGATAATGGCCTAACTCTTCCGGCCTTGAGAATAGGGAGATCGTTTTCATGTATTTAAAAAATTCTATATGAAGAAAGTAATGGTGACTGCCTACCACCTCAGGCAGCGTAATGATGGAGGTGAATTTGTTAGTCTAACTCTTATTGGTGCCTTGGAGGTCATTGTATCAGAGCGTACCGGGCGGATGTATGCCACAACAAGAAAGGTATCAATGCCTTCTACCCTTGATGTGAATGTTGCTGCTATGATGGTGGGTACACAACTGGATGGTGATATAGTGAGGGTTCCTTGTGATCCTTACGAGTACAAGACCAAGAATGGTGATGTGTTGAGTTTAGCCTACAGGTATGCGTATCAGCCTCCGGGTTCTAAGGAGACAGTAGGCTACGGTGAAGTAGAAATAGAGCAACCTGCACCTCTACGAAATACTGCTAACAGTAGTGCGTTAAAAGCTGCTGCACAAAGGATACGCACCAAGTAGGAGAAGATGCAACAGAAAGACACAGGGAGGCCATAACGGTCTCCCTTTTTTATTTACTCAAAACTTCAAAACAATGGAATTACAAAAAGCTTCGAAAAAGAAAGCAAAAATAAAGATGGCCCTACAAGGTCCGAGTGGCAGTGGTAAGACAATGAGTTCACTACTCATAGCTTACGGTTTGTGTGGCTCCTGGGACAGGATAGTTTTTGTAGACAGTGAACATCATTCGGCAAATCTGTATGCAGACCTTGGTCCCTATAACGTTTTGCCTATTACAGCACCGTACACTCCTGAGAAGTACATTCTTGCAATTGATAAATGTCTTGCAGCAGGAATGGATGTTATCATCATTGATTCTTTATCTCACCTCTGGGATGGAGCGGGTGGTATTCTTGATATTCATTCAGCTATGATGGGTAATTCTTTTGCAAACTGGTCAAAGGTAACGCCTCGCTACAATGCATTTCTACAACACATGCTGCAATGTAATGCACATGTCATTGGTACGTTGAGAACAAAACAAGACTATGTGCTTAATGAGAAGAATGGAAAACAAGTTGTAGAGAAAGTTGGTCTCAAGAGTATCTCAAAGGATGGTATGGATTATGAGTTCACGCTTGTATTTGATATTGACCTGAAACACAATGCTACCGCATCAAAAGACCGAACAGGTTTCTTTGCAGATAAACCTCAGTTCATTCCATCAACTGATACAGGTACACATATTCTCAACTGGTGCAACTCTGGTATGGATGTTGTAACACCACCAACTTTTGAAGATGTACTGCAAGCCATTCATGAGTGTACCACGATAGCGGAATTGAGTGAGCTGTACTATAAGTTCCCTCAGTACCAGGATGTACTCAAGAGTGAGTATGCAGCACGGAAAGAAACAATCATTGCTAACATCAAACATCAAACAGCAGAACATGGAACAGCAATCAGTTAACTCCGAAATTCAGCAGGTGAGCAAATTGTTGCCTGCTTTGGTCAAGTCAATAGATGTACAATCAAGCTGTAACACTTTCATCTCGGCTAATACTATAGAGGGTAATCTACACGACATCAACAACGTGCATATTATTCCCTCATTCAACAGGGACTCACATCCGCTGATCTCGCATGGGGAGTATATCGATGCCGCATTAGTTGCAGTTAGCAGAGCCTATCCCGGTGAGCGTATCTCACGCCCTGACATCAGATTATCTCACCCTGTATCGGGTCGTATACCTGAAGCAAAAGATAAGCCAGTAAAAGACTTGCTGGACCATGAACGGACATTAATGTATGACCGTTTATCTTTCCTTGTCAGCGTGCCGGGAGTTCACACTTTTGTCGATGGCAAGCGACTTAACCTTACTATCGGTGGCGTTCGGGCATACTCATCAGAGAATCTTATGAGCCGCTCTTATGAGCAGACTTTCAAAGTAGCCATTGGCTTTAAGGTCTTGGTGTGCAGTAACATGACAGTTTCATCTGACCATTTTGTAAAGGAACTAAGAGCAAAGACACTCGATGAGCTGTATCATGGTATACTAAACCTTATAGAGTCGTTTGATGCGGTACATTTTGCAAGACAACTTAATGAACTGCCTAACTACGAACTTAGTGAGCAACAGTTTGCACAGTTCATTGGTAGAGCACGTATGTATCGTCACTTATCTCCTGGTAAACGTCTACACATCCCTCACTTACTTTTTGGTGACTCGCTCATTAACACCGTGGTGAATGATTACTACAGCGACAACAGTTTCTGTAGCAATCCTGATGGCAGCATCAATGTGTGGAACCTATACAATCTGCTTACAGGTGCAAATAGAAATTCCTACATAGACAGTTACCTTGATAGAGCAGCGAATGCTTTCAACATAGCATCACATCTCAAAGATGCATTGGGTGGCAGAACAACAAGCTGGTACCTGAGTTGATCATCTAAACACTGCCGGTGTGTATTATCGGCACTATTGTATGAGCGACTATAAGGTTCAATATCATGATGCACATTCCATACTCATCGTCAATTCAAAGGGAATAATCAGAAAGCTTCACACACCTTTCAGGGTAAAGTGTTGCAAGACTATTGGTGCTTACCGTGAGGGTGTATACCTGTATGTAGATGAAGTTGGTTCAACAGATGAAGACCTGCTCATGTACCACATAGGCGATGTGCCTTACTATCACCACTACTTCAGGGTAGTGGCAGATTTCTAATCAGTCATTTTTCATTTCACCTCAAGGGTCGGTATTGCTTTGGCAGTATCGGCCCTTTTAACATTCAACCAATATGCAAGCACTAACAACCGTTTCAGAGATACAGGTGAGCTATCAACCTGCAGGCAAGCCGATACACAAGATCAGCTGCTCAAAAGATGCGTACGACATTCTTATCAACTACTACCCGCAAGAGACCATACACCTGAAGGAAAGATCCGTTATCTTATATCTAAACAATGCAAACAAGGTAATTGGAGTGTACCTTATGTCAGATGGAGGTAGTTCTTCAACAATAATAGATGTAAGAATAGTTCTAGGGATAGCACTTAAACTGACAGCCAAGGGAATCATTATCTCGCACAATCATCCATCTGGTGAAATAGCACCATCAGGAGCTGATAAAGTGGTGACAAAGAAGTTGAAGGATGCTTGTGCTCTGATGGATATTAATTTTTGCGACCACATAATAGTAACTGCAGAATCCTACCACAGCTTCTGTGATCAAGGTGAAATCTGATCATGTATATCAAAGTTGTGCCGATTTCAGTCAAACAAATAATCAATTCACATCATTCAATCATTTACTTAACCATGAGTATGCAGAATAAATGCAATAACCCTCAATAATGTGGCAAATCTGCCATTGTAGGTACTGCATGCTCTTTTAATCTTTGAACATGCACCCGGACAAAGCTAAAATAGTTGTGGCTGTGGGGGAAATGATGAGAGATCTTCGAACCTCCCGCAATCTGACTATTGAGGAATTGGCCAACTTGACCGGGTTAGAATATTCTCAGATAAGCAGGATAGAGAGAGGTAAGATTAACACAAGTGTTGTACATCTAATGTTGATCCTATATACTCTTAATGTGTCTCATAAATCCCTTCTCCGACATCTGATACGATTTCTACCGCCAGGATTATTAAAAAGGCTGGTAACAAAAGAAAAGAGTAATAAAGTAACAAGTTCTAAACCACTAACAAAATCAGTAAAAATCAAAACAACATAAAAATGAGAAAGTTATTATTCATTGCTGTATGTCTGCTGTCATTTGCGTCATGCACAAAAAAATCAAGTACAACAGGTTCAGGTAGTGGTGGTGGCACTTCTGGTACAGGAACAACTCCTGTGAGTACCTTTAATATCACTTTTAAAGGTAAAACGCACACCATAAATACAAGTAACTCCGCATCGTCTGTTGGTGTTATACCCCCAACTCTTAACGTTTTATCAACTAGTAGCCCCACTGATATATGGTATGGAACTTCGCCAATATATGCTGGATATACTTTCACATTGATTGGAAGTAGTAATCTAATGTCCTTTACTTTTGAGGGCATGAAATTAGATCCAACAACTGCAATCGGCACGTATAGGTGCGGTTTATTTTACGGCGATATTGATATCACTTACGGTGCAATTGGATATTTGGATAGAGAGGATGGGGATAAACTATATAAAAGTGATCTATCCGGGAAAGACACAACGAGCACAATTACCGTTACTGTAGCTAACGCAACCCAGTGGAAGGGTACATTCAATATTATTTTGAGTTATAACGGCTCGTATTATCCTGCTACAGGTGATTTCGATTATAGAAAGTAAAATCAGAAACTATGAATTGAATTTAAAAAATAGCATTTTTTGCCATGTGGAGACCAGTACCCACAAGAAAAAACGGGGCAAATCCGAAAAGCCAAATGAGTAGGAGTAAAAACGATAAAAAACACATAAAATGAAATCATTCAAATTTTTGACAATTGGACTATTGTTCTCAGGTGCATCTCTATTTACAAGTTGCAAAAAAGAGGGCTGCACGGACTCCAGCAGTAAGAACTTTAATGCAGATGCGAAAAAAGACGACGGAACTTGTAAATACGAGGGGCAGGTTGTACTATGGTACGGAAAAGCCACATCAACCAATTTACAAGATGATGGAGCTATCACATTAACATACTATGTCGATGGAAAGGTTGTTGGGTCTAGTGCAACTTCGGTTTATTGGCTTTCACGTCCAGAATGCGGACAGAATGGATCTATAACTATAACAAAAGACTTGGGTGAAGTTAAGAATAAGTCATACACATATAGTGTGAAAGACCAAACAGGTTTTGAATACTGGACAGGTGTTGCAAACTTTACTGCAAATACTTGCGAATCTACTGAACTGACTTGGTAAGTACTGATTTGAAAAACAAGTGGATAGGTTTATTCTTATCTAGCTATCAATAAAGATTATTGTAAATCCCTAAAATAAATAGCATATGATTACACCAAACAACTATTCTTGAAATGAAATATAAACATAATGGGGGAAGCCGAAAACCACATATTGAAAGAGTAGGCGTGATATAATTTATTCATAATGAAATATTCAATTTTATTAATAATCTTTTTGGCAATCGCTTCTTTAGGAAAGAGCCAAAATATAACCTATAAAAGAGATGCCTGGGGCAATATTGTGGCAGTTGACAACAGAGGTAACACAATTGCCACTCAAAAATCAGATCCTTGGGGAAACAAAGTCTGGGTAGATGATAGAGGAAACACTATCACGACACAAAAGAAAGATGCATGGGGAAATACTATTGAACAAGATAGTAGAGGAAATACCCAAGCTACCTACAAAAGAGATGCATGGGGAAATACAATTCAACAAGATAGTAGAGGTAACACTGAATACACTTATAAAAAAGACACCTGGGGGAACACAGCTGTTTATGATGATAGAGGGAATAAAGTTGGAACATATAAGAAAGACGCTTGGGGAAATACAGTATTTGTGAGGGAATAAAGTATGCTTGTGACTGCATAGTTCATATGGTAAGGTGAAATCTAAATTAAATAATGTGCAATGCATTTAGATAGAGTAAATATGGATAACGTATTTGAAACTAAAAATAACTTCTTTTACTACAGTATAAGTGCTGTTAGTTGTACTACATATGTTCGGCTAAGTATTATGTTTATAACATTAGTATTTTTTCCTAAAAGTATTTATGCTCAACAAAATTATGATTGGCTGAACAATGTACCTAGTTCCGTAACGTCTGCACCGGTATACAGCCCTGACTTCGAATTTCTAGAAAGAATGCAAGCAAAAGCTAACGCTCAATATGAGAGAAGATTGGAAATAATACAAGCAAAAGCTAGTGCTCTTTATATAAAAGGAAGGGATGAAGTTATCACGGAAATCGCGTATTTGAATAGCTTAAATCTTGTAAATGAGTACAATTGCAAAAAATTGGATTTATACAAAAGTACAGTTGATAATTATGTTGCAACTACGGCACCAAGTGTAGACTATTCACAACAATCCAATGTTGTAAAGGTCATTAACATAGTAAACAGATACAGAGATGATAAAACAATTATAGACGAGATAGAATTGCTTTCTAAGCTTTCAAATGAAATTTCGTTATTGAAGAATAAAAACCCGGAAACTTATAGAACACTCCCAAGGTATGGTGAAATTGGTGCAATACTAAAAGCATTAAAAACATGCTTGCCTCAAGAAATCAGTAAACTCGAATCGCAGATAATTTCTGAAAAACAAGTTGTGAGCAATAGCAATGCTAGCACTAGTTACATGAATGCTGATAAATACTATAAACAAGCTCAAGAAAAATACAATGCGGGAGATTTCAAGGCAGCCTTGCAGGCAGTTAACAAATCTATAGAGATTAGTCAGGAATATAGTGTGGTATTCTATTTTAGAGGTTTCTTGTACACGAATGTATTTCACTACTATGATGAAGCTGTTAGAGATTTTACAAGAGCATTCCAAATGAATCCTAACGACAAGTACTCATTATTGTTTAGGGGGGAAGCATACGAAAAGACACAAAAATTAACAGAGGCAATAAAAGATTACACTGAAGCGATAAAACTTGATTCTCTATTTCTACCAGCCTACTTTTCTCGAGCAAGTTTAAAAAAAGACTTTGGAGATTTTATCGGAGCAATAAAAGATTATGATTATATTATTTCAAATGATGAAGGAACAAAGACATGGAAAAACTACTTAATGGCTACTGTATACAATAATAAGGGATATGCACTTGTAAATTTAGGTAAATATAAACAAGCACTTCCAGTAATAAACAGAGCTATTGAGTTAGGGCCGGACGAATCATATATTTGGGGGTCTAGAGGAGTTTTGTTTTATAAAACTCAACAGTACGAAAAGTGTATTTCTGATATGACTAAAGCATTAGAGCTTTTGAATGAAAAGAAGACCAAAGCACAAGATCTTACTATGGGGCAAATAAAATATTACTACAGGGGACTATCAAAAATAAAGACTGGTGAGACGAAGAGTGGATGCGAAGACTTATCAAAGGCAGGTGAATTAGGCATGACTGGAGCATATGATGACATCAAAACGTATTGTCGATAACAAATAATATTTATAATTTTTACTCCAAGTTATTTGGGTAGTATTACAAAGGGGCTCATCAAAATTATTAAGTTAGAAATACTGTTGTTGTTGAGTCTAATGCGGCTATATAGTAAGTTAGCCACCATGTTTCAGGGTTGATGAGCAAGGTGCACGTAGTAGTCGCTTTACTGTTGCAAAGATTACGACCAAGTTTGTTTAATAATGTCTTACAATAATTTTTATCTCAACAGGTAGAATAATCGATTAATCGTTTTTTACATGGCAGCTATTATAATCTATTTGATCGCAGCAGTATTAGTAGGCCCATTATGGCCTCTTGAACTTATTTCAGGTAAAGCAGGACCGTTGGGGGTTCTACTAGCAATTGGTTGGATTGCTTTGCTCATTTATGGATTGAGCTAATGAAAGTGGTTAATGTTTCGTGTTAAGATCTGTTACAAAATAGAAAGTAAGAAGTCATTTATTTTTAACCACAAAAACATGCTAAAATGAAAGCTCTTTTGGTGTCCTTATCAGGACTGTTTGCAGTTACAGCAATTATTACTCACATCTGGACAGTCATCATTGCATTCGATGAAGCAGGTTTTATCGGTGGTTTGTTATCGTTGTTTCTGCCTGTTCTGAGCGAATTGTATTGGACTTTTAAGATGTTCGGAGAGAATGATACTTATTCATATATTGCACTTATCCACCTGATTCTTGCAATTCCAATGTCACTTGTAGCCAGAGATTAGAATTGTATGACACTTATTGGTGTTTAGGGCAATATCTAACATATGGCTCTTCAGGGTTGGTATATAGTAGAAAATGAAAATGAATAGTTTTTTATGTACAATGCTATAAAGGCAATTATTGGCTTGGTGCTGGTTTTGTGCTCATCATGCGGAGGTGAAGATTTTGAAGACTGTTTCAAAAAGGGGCGTGAAATGCACTTTAGTGGAGACTTTCAGGGGGCAATTGAAAATTATACAAAAGCAATCAATATTTACCCTAAATATCAAAAAGCATATGCCAACAGAGGTAGTGCGAACGGAGCACTAGGTAATTATCAGGAAGCTATCTCTGATTTTGACAAAGCAATTGAGTTAGACTCAAAGGATGTGATAACTTATGTTAACAGAGCTAATGCAAAATTAAAACTACAGAGATTTCAGGCTGCTATGCAAGACTGCAATACTGCCCTGTACTACAACGACACAAGTGCAAAAGCATATGATGTAAGAGGATTAGTAGATGCAGCAATTAAACATTATGAAGATGCTATTGAAGATTACTCAAAGGCAATCAAATATGATAAGAAATATGCAGATGCTTATGTTGACAGGGCTATTGTGTATGTGTCACTTGATAACTCTAGGCTCGCATTGTTAGATCTTGATTCTGCACTTATCTGTAATAACAAACTAGTCAGAGCTTATTACAATAAAGGTACTGTTCTTGCAATGCTTAAAGATTATAGACATGCAGTCGAGAACTATGATGCTGCTATTAATATTGAACCAAATCATCATGAGGCATATTGTAACAGAGGTAATGCAAAGACATTCTTACATGATTTGTCTGGTGCTATAAATGACCTTACCAAAGCTATTGAAATTTCACCCCAAAACTCAATAGCATATGCAAACAGAGGTGAAGCTAAAGCTGAAATTGCGGTTGAACGGAATGATAGCAAGTATCTTTATGATGCAGTTGCTGATTACGATAAAGCAATTATGATAGATTCGACAAACCATCAGGCACTGATTCAAAGGGGGATTATCAGAATTACCACTGGTGAAGTAGATGCAGGATGCTCTGATATAAAAAGAGCAAAAAAATATGAAACAAAAAAACTTCCGTCGCAGATGAAAGAATTAATATCCAAATATTGTGGCGAATAAGACTAGTACCATCATTGTTTTTAATGTTCATATTCTGTTTAACATGTGCAGTATGAAATCTTTGAGTGGCAGTAAAGTTTAAGTTGACTTACGCAAAAGTGAATTTTGCAATATAAATCATCAAAAAATGAAAAAGCAGTTCTTTCTTATCTCGTTGCTAATAGCTTTGTGCTTAGACTTAGCTGCTCAAGAGGATTTTACTGCCAATGATATCAGTAGCACACCTAACCCAAGAGCAGGTTTTGGTCCAAATGCAATTGTTCAGCATACACCATTAACACCATTAGATACTAGATCTTTAGAAGAAATTACCCAAAAATCTTTGAGCCATTCTAATTCTCAAGAGATGGCAGATCCTTCTGATATCTTTACTAAAAAAATAGATCCGATGGCTGAGTATAAGCCTGAACGATTCGATCCTGATAGACCGGACTTTAATCGTTTTCAGGAATCTTCTGATCTTAGAAAAGTAGGATTTGATCCTTCTGTAAATCCAGAGATCCAATTAGAAAAATACAAAGAAGAGCAACATCGCAAAAACATGGACATATTAAATATGCTAATTGTAGCAATTCTTGTAATAATTGTGTTGGTATCCTTGATTATAAAAGTATTGAGAAACAAATCTATAAATGTTGATTAATCATCTAACTAACCGATACAAAAAAGGAAGTTGTACATAAGCAAACATTTACAAATGTTAGAGTTTTCAACATTTTTGATCAGTAGTATATTGCAGAAACATTGGTTTATGAAATGACGGTTGTATTATGAAATCATCTCAATAATGTAATTTCTGGCATTTAATTTTTCTAAAAACGCGTTTTATTGATATCAAACATATATTATGCAAACCTCTCAGCAAATATTAGTGGGTATAATAGCTCTTGTTATTCTTATTGTATTAATCGTTTATACTGAATACTACTCCAGGCGAAAATTTACTAAGGATAAAGGAGAGAAATTTGATGAAGATTTGAGTCCAAGTTATGGTTCAACTTCAGTAGATATTGAATTTAAAGATAAAAAAGTAATTCACAGACATGAAGAAAAAGTAGATGAAGGTCAAGATGAAATTGAATTATGTAATAATGAAACTGGTTTCTATGCTGGCAGTATTCTTTACAAAACTGACGTTGATTTAGTAAGGTATAATATCAAATTTGTTTTTTCTGAATCAGGAATTGTGTATAGGTCTATAGTGGAAGAGTACAATTATAATGCAAGCAATTTACTTATAGAAATGATAGCAGTTTCAGAGACAATAAATATTCCAGCATTAGCATTAAATAAAATAAATGACATCAATTATGGTACAGTAGAAAAAATTGATCAAAACTGTTACTATATTAAGATTAATGTTGACAAAACAGTTTCTGGTATTCAATCAACACAAAGATATCAATCTGTTTTAATTGAAAAAGGCAGACTGATTGTGAGTGATATTCCTGAAGACTCCTTAAACTATCCGAAACCGAGACATTTAAACTCCTTTGTTTTCAATTATTATTGTGATTTTCGGGAGTTCCAAGTTGTCAATAATCAACTTCAAGAATTTCGAGAAATACTCGATGCGTTATTTAAAAAAGAAATTCAAGAATATATTGAGAAATTCAAAAATGAAGATGTAAAACTGTTAAATGTTCGAATTATTAGTTTCGGCAATATACTTTGTGATCATTTTAAAGGTACTTACGGTGTGTACAGTTCTGCAACTGCATTATATTTTTGTGAAGAAGATTTTAAACAAATGATTGATCAGGTTTGGACTAAATGTCTTTTTGATATAATGACCCAAAGAGGAAATATTAGTTATAATGTTTAACTATCTCTCATAAAAATATAAAACAATAATATAATAACTGCTTTCGAATCATGTACGGTCTCTTATTTGTGATGTTTATGTTGTATTGGTACAGTAGGGCTGAAGAACAACCCAACCCTGAACCTTCTAAAATTACTCCGTTATCACCCAGGTTACAGATACGGAAGCCAGTCAGGTTTATATCTAACGGTAAAATGTTACCAGAGCATACTAATCTTACTGTGTATTATTCTCGAGTCATAGATGTCCCGGTATCACTTCCCTCATTTGATACAGAGGTCATTGAAATTTGTGCAAGATATACTCTGTTCGATGTGGAGCAGGATCCTTCTGTTTCATCAGATCAGATCAAAGCTGCAGAACATTTTCTGACAGATCGAATAATATATACTTCCTGTCAGAACTGATAAAACATTTTCTGATATTATCAAATAGCAACACCCGAGACAAAAGTTAAATACTACCTGAACAATGACAATGAACTCACTTTTTTATTACTGTGTGCATCTGCTCCAGGTATGGGGTAAGTTCTTCCATATGACTTATGAGGAGATCAATATCTGGATATTCGTCATCATAGAGCCGATTGTTTTTATAATTATGTTGTTTGTGATAATTTCACAGAGAATCAGAATAAATAAACTGAAGAGAGAAAAATGAACATAGGTTTCAAAAATAAAATTGATGCTGCGGATTTTAAGAAGTCGTTACTGATCACTTTAATCAGTCTGACACTATCTTTTGTAGTTATGATATACAACATCTATTGGCAGCCAATATTTGCTATCCGTATTTTCATTTTTCATTCTCTGGGTCTTATCCTTTCTACCTATATCTATTATAAGATTTATACTGTACCTCGAGATCGCTTCACAGTAGTATCAGTAAACATTATCACCTATTTTGCAACTTACATAATTATCGATTTCCTGATTTCAAACATTATTCTCAATTCAAATTATCGTTGTAAAACTGAATTTGCTGAATCAGCTACTTTTGTTGAAACACTTGTATTTGCTCAGATTATTACATTCATAGCAATTCTTGTAAACAAGGGATACCGTGTAATCAAAAAGTTATTAAGCAGTAAATGATCATACTAAGAAATCTTCCTCACCTTACACTCTTATTCCGCTTTGAAATTTGTTTAATCTATAGTATGAAATTGTTTTTTTTAATCTTTATACTTGTGTCAATTGACGTGCAGGCTCAACAAAATTGGAGCGAAACCGAAATAGCTAATAACCTAATAGCCTACTTTCCATCAAAGCCGCAATATTCCCTGGAATCTGGTACATCGATTTACTATTCTATTACGGAGAATACTTCGATAATAGTGCAAGTAAAGTATGGAGTAATACCATCAAATGTTTATTCTCAAATCAATCAGCAAACACTGGCAGACCAAGACTATGTTTATAATAAGTTGTTGACCGGAGTTACAAATGGTATGTTAGCTGCAAGTGGAAACCCTGCCGTTTCAAACAAATCATTTCTTTTCTGTAATGGTGTAAAGGGTATGAAATCTACTTATCTGAGTATTAACCCACGGTCTGGGAAAAAGGAAAAATGTTACGCCCTTTCGTTATATCTTAAGAGCCAAAATAAGCTATGTATTTTGATGTGTTTCGTTAAGTCTGAAAATGAAAATTCAGTTCGAGAGAAAGATCTCTTTTACGATAAACTAAAATGCAACTTCTAACATTCAATAAATGTATACGCATATGAATCGGATTTTTTTCGTTCTGGTTTTATTGGTTGCTTTAACAAGTTGTGGATCAGGGACTGACAACAACTCGAGTAAAATTGGCCCGGAATCTAATGCTGGTGTTGAAACTTTGTCGGGGGCAGCAGCAGAACCTACAGCAACTGTAGCGGACACTCCTAAATTCTTCTTGGAATCAGACACGTTAATTGGAGGATATCAATTTGGAATGAATATTTCAGATTGGAATAAATTATGTGCATCGAAAGCCCGAAGTGATCCCAGCATTGACATTGTTGAAAATGGAAACTGTATTGAAGTTGTAGTTCCAATAGTAACTGGTGCAGCGTCAGCCACCGATGTAAAAACTCAATATAGAATTAGAAAATCAGGAATATTTAGTTCTGGTCATTTGATTGGAATTAAAAGAGAGTTTTACATTCCTGAATACTTGATTGAAGAGTTTTGTAGAGCTATTTGTGAACAAGATACTCTCAAGTATCTTGCTGGTTCAAAGATTGAGAATCTCCCTCCTTATGGATCAAACTCTGAAATAACCCACATGACTAGTAAAGAATTTGATGAGGTTTTTGAAGAATCAGATGCTGAAAAGAAGGGTGAAAAGAAATTTTGGGGAAAACACACGCATAATCAAACGAGTACAACCGATTACAAATCTTTATTTGAGTCAAGTAATAGTTATGTTGTATTCCAATTGCGATGTACAGAATCCACAAATAGTATTTGCGATAATAACCATGATGCAATTTCTCAATTAAACCACATCTCGTATAGCGACTTTGTTATCCGTGAGTATTCAAAATATCAAGCTGGAATAAACATCGAAGACTACTATACTGAAAGTCAAAAAGAAAAAATATTGCGTGAAAAGAAAAAACAGGAATTAATTGAGAAAGCACTTAAAGCTGATTAATTTATTTTTGCCTGTACATTTCTCCTCATTTTACAAACTCGTATACTATGTAATTTAGTAAGTTGGCAATATACATGTTGAATCCATTTTTTGGGAAATGAATTATTCGCAACAAAAAAGTGAGATTGTAAGTATGAAAGGATTATTCATCTTGTGTGGGGTACTATTGTCGGTAGGAATTGCTGATATGCCTATCGGCTACTATACATTGCTGAGGCTGGTAGTGACAATAGGATCTGTTGCAGTACTAGTGACAGAAATAGAGAAGGGCATCACTCCTTGGGTGCTGGCATTTGGTTTATTAGCATTAGTATTCAACCCTATTATCCCGGTATATCTGAACGATAAAGATGCCTGGATGCCTATAGATCTGATTGGAGCAGTTTTATTCTTTGTGAAGGCAATGGGCAGATCAGCAAAAGAAAATTGAGTAATGTGTAGCATTTAAAACGATTGGTGATGTCTGACACAAAATTTAAAGATTGGAGCCTTGATGGTTTGATTCATTACAAGGGGTTTAATTGTCCCGGTTTTGATTGGTACGAAGTCATGAAATCAGAGGCGGTTGATAATGCCAATTTTAAATATGGTTACATCCCGCCCAAACCTTGCCCAATATGTTTCAAATCTGATCCAAACACCTGCAAAAACAATCTTTTTTGGGTAAAATATGTACCTGAGAATACTGACTCAACCGGCTACTTATCAATATGTAATTTGCATAAGATCCAGGTTGATTTTCTACTCGAGAATTGTTTGGAAGATTATAACGCGATAAACAATGCGATAGAGAATTTAGAATACAACAAGGTTTTCGATAGGGTAATTAAGTCAAAGCATGTATTCAACGGAGAATTCCTGCAGGAGTTATTTACGAGGCTGAACTCAGAAAACATACGTAATCTTAAGGTTCACATGTTCAATTGCTCGGAATTATTGTATGTATATTTTACATCGGAGCATCGGTTAGCAGAACCAGGTATAGTTAGAGTAAAGGAGTTTGGTTTATGGTATGGGATCCATGACGGAAAATACCTCATAGATATCTGGAACCTGACAGAGATGGTAGAGGAGGTAGTTGCAAATCTCTCGACCAAAGACCTCAATAATTTTTATCCGAAGATGAACTTGAGGGTACCTGAGAATTTTCTTCGTTAGGAATAAGATCTGGTTGCTATAGCACACTAAATGACAACTAACTTTGGTTCAGTATGTGCAAGGATCTCCAACCGAAATTATAATAGCTCTTGTAGTTGTGGAAATATCGTCGCAATAACGATCAAAATAACGGACAAAACAGATTGCTATTTAAACTGAAATTTCACGCCGGGGGGTATGTTCCTGAATGTGGTATCTAACTGCAAGCATTGACAACAAGCTCCACTGTTTGCAGATATTATCCTGATCTGCTTCCCTACATTTTTAAAATAATCAACTCCTTTCTCCCTATCTGGAAGGTGAGTTCCTACATACGCTATCTCCCTCCATTTGTTACGTGAATAGGTTTTAAGAGAATAACCTCTGCAACCGCTGGTATGCCATCCAAGCATAAGACCTATTTCTTCTGTACCATTCCCATCAATGTCACCTTCAGAGTAAACAGCAATAGAAGTAGTTTCATCAAACTTCAGTCGTGCTTTATCGCCTCGAATGTAAAGATAGCCAGTAAAGACGCTACTGTAGGATGAGTCTGGGAATATCTCATAGTCAAGCGTATCATTAGAATCCTTTGACCTAAAATGCCCAACGTAGGGGAGGTTTACTGAGGGCTGGTTGATGCTATTATAGAAGTCTTCTTCGTTATGTTCGTTAGCGGAATCAGAGCCTCTTTTATGCTCGAGCAGGATCTGTTCTGGTGGATGGGTGTCGCCATTGCACGAACAGAAAACAACTAGCAAAAAAAGGATAAATGGAGAAACACATGATTTCATATTACTTCGTTTACAATTTGGTGATAGAGTCGTCGATTTTCCGGATCCATTCGGCTCTGCTATTATCAACATGTCAGGCATTGATCTGGATTTTTTGTATTTGATAGAATAATTGTGAAACTACTCAGACAAGTCGGAATTTCATAATTCCCGTCGTGAGTATACTAGGTGCATAATTCGCTTTACAAGCTTGTAATAATATATCAAATGTCTTCCCCGAATATAACTTGCACTCAAAATCAAAAAGCATGAACAAACAAACACAAGCATTTGAGGGCCAGATGAACCTCACATTTGTCAAGGAGCAAGGACGCTGGTATGTAGATCTGCCACAATTTTTAGAAAGTGGTGCAGGTACAAAAGGTGACCTTGAGATGGTCGCCGGTGCCGATACCTTTTGCGATGAGCTAACCAACGGAGGTGATCGGCTTAATGTTACGATCTCAACTGAGCCCTTTACGGAAGCTGAGTACTCAATCAAAAGGATCAATAACGGAAAAAAGGAAGGAAGAGATTATGCCACATATAAAAAGCAACGCTTCATCCTCAACATGTGGTTGTGCCCTGTACTGTTGTATGTGATGGGCAGTTACCCAGATACAGTCTACATTCAAAAACACTAAAAAACTAAACTAAAAATAATAAGACATGGAAAAGAAAAAAACGATTTATCATTTGATAATAGACAGAAGCGGGTCAATGTCTGACTGTATCGGTAACACAGTAAACGGGTTTAACGAACAGGTTACAAGGATCAAACAAATAGAGCAGAAGTTTCCTGACCAGGAAATAATGATGGGGCTTACTTCTTTCAACCACGAGGTAGTACACCATCTGACCCTCGTGCCTACAGATCGGATACCAATACTTACCGAACAAATGTATATACCTGATGGAACTACTGCCTTATTGGACGCTATAGGTTCTTCAATAAAAATGCTGGAACCGGTTGTGGGCAAAGGACATTCCTCGGAAACGACATGTATTATTGTTATTCTAACAGATGGCCACGAAAATGCATCAAAGTACTATACTATCTACTCTATAAAAGAACTCATAGCTCAATTGGAGGGTACAGGCAATTGGACGTTTAGTTTTATAGGTGCGACACTAGATGCTGTAGATGTAGCTGAGAAGATGAATATCAAAAGATCGAACAGCTTTAGCTTTGAGAAGAAATCTATGAAAGAAGATGTATGGGAAAAGTTAGGTGATTCAATGGAACGTTACGTGAACAGAAAAAACTCCGGTGACGAAAAATCAAGCGATTTTTTCTAAATTTATCAAGGTGAAGGTACATATCATCAGATCTCCGGAATTATCTCCGGTACTGTTTACGAAAATAATTGAGCTCCTGAGTGCAATTCAGGGAGGGATTTCGTTTTCTTTTGACGAGCACTCCATTATAGATCTTGAAAAGGATACGATAGATGAACACACCTTTGAAGACGCCAGCGATTTTGAAGAAGTCAAGTTCAGCCTTATCCCAGGTGAAAAGATAAAGTTTCCTTTTCTCAGGAAACAGGTAAGCTGGCCAACCCTGTTTGCTAAATGTGCTACTTACAGACAAGAGAAAGAAATAGCAAATGATGATTTTGTGATACTGCTCACAAACATCGCAAATGACAAAAACTGGTTTGCTTGCCTTGATGAAAAAATGTCCTATAACGGCTTCATACATACTGCCGAATGGAGCCATTATATAGATTGTCCCAATCAGTTCCCGATAGCCTATGAAGTTATTGCACTGATGTTGCAGAAATTCATGTTTAATGGAATTCAAGATGTCAGGACATCAGTACACAAAACACCTATAGGCTGTGTAAATGACATGTGCATACAGAAGAGGGAGATCATACTCAAACTAAGAACTGCTGACATTTGTCCTTCATGTATGGATCTTGTCAAGAACAAACTTCCCATACCCGTTATTCATCATGCATTACAGATCATGGAGTCTCTTCGGGTCAAGATGCTCTATGCACAGAACTTTAAACAGGAATCTCCCTTAAGTTCGCTGGTCATTACGAAGCAATCAAAGATATTTCTTCCTGACTTTGGGAATATTGAGATCAAGTTGCGACCATTAGAGAAAGCTTTGTATTTCTTATTCTTAAAACAATCAGATGGTATTTTTCTGAGTAGCCTTTCCGACCATCGTCGAGATCTTTATACTATATACGGAGAACTATCGGGATCTGGTGAGCTGGAAGAGATGAAAGTACGCATTGATGATTTGACCAACACATTGAGTAACTCTGCAAGTGAGAAGATATCCAGAATAAAAAGAGTGTTTGAAGAAGCAATAGGTAAGGATCTCGCGAGGAACTATTATATATGGGGTGGAGTGGGCGAAGCAAAACGAATAACCCTACCCAGAGAAAAAGTGAATGATCGAAGAAGGGTTGGAGCATAAAAAGCTCTTGCTTTAAAAGCTTGTAGAGAAGAGCATTATCCATATAGGTAGCCTAATTTGCATCAGATTTAAAACCTGCTTGTGTTATAGGTCAACAAGTTAACGATGTGATACAAAGCTTTTCAAAGACTGCAAAGGGTGGTTTATTGATCTTCCTGAGTTCATAGAAAAAGGGTACGGAATAAAAGGTGACCTTGAGATGGTTGCCGGTGCCGATACAATGCTCGACAAACTATCCAATGAAAGCAATCACGTCACCTTAAGGATAGAAAAGGAAGAATTTGAGGGATATGAAGGTAAACTTAGCAAATTTGGCATTTGTCTATATGGAGAAAATTATACCTTTGTAAGTTCGGAGCATACACATCGTGTGGGGGGTATGCCCAGTAACCAAATATGTATTTGGTGGAAAGTATCTTAAAAACATTTACATTAAAGTTATATAATGAGAATGAGTACAAAAATACACGAACAACTTGTATTAATTGTTGAACCATTACAAGTAGCCAAAGATCACAATCTTGTACCTGAAGTAGTTGGCTATGCTTTATTGTTTATGAAAGAAAATCCGTCATTGACAATTCAAGAAGCAATGCAACAAGCATTGCAAGAATGGGTAAAATAATATTGCATCCCATTACGTCTTTCCCAAAAGCTTTCGTACTCATAGTATCAGGAACAAAGAAGATGAGATAAGTTGGGGTCACTTGTATAGTTGCCTGGTGGACAAAAAATAGAAATAACTATTGTCTTCAAGTTGAATATTATTCATTTTACACCACATAAATATGTTTATTAAAGCTCATGCTGGAGTACATCAAGAATTTATTGCCAAGACTCAAAAGATACAGCAAGGATCTGGACAAGATTGAGAATTTTGTAGACAGGGAATGGGTATTAATAGATGATGGAGGCAACAACCAAACGTATGAATTTATGCGTGATGGAAGATTGGTAATGACTTTGGTAAGCAACAATGGTACAAATCAGCATACTCAAATTGGCAGTTGGGATTTATTGGGATCTGGTCGGTTATTGATCACACGACCTCAAGGAGCTTTGACACTTAATCAAGGATTTTTAGGTGATAAGTTACTGATCCTTCAAGAGAGTGGTACATCAAACAATCCGTTTTGTTGCTATGATTCGACAAAAATCAAGAAAGAGAACATTGGCAACTATCTTGATGATTTTTTGCATGATAAAGAAAATCCTTCCATTCCATATCCCAAACCTATCTTAATTCCAGAACGGAAAAGCAAAGAAGTTCTACATGATATTAAAATATTTAACACTAATAAAGGCTTCGTTAGAATAAAGAAAACACAAGCTTGCTCATGGTCTGCCTTCTACCCGGAAATTAAAGACGAAGTGTTTGTAGAGGATTATATACATGCCGCTGATGGTAATTACATATTCAAGAATGCTGGCTTATATATATATAGTATGAGAGTTTCAAATGGAAGAGTAAGTAAGTTATTTACATTATTACATTTGATACTTTTTACATTGTTTATATTAATTGTACTAGGTCTGATTGATGATTTCATTAAGCTTTTTTATAAATTCTTCCATTAAAATGTCCATACTGTAGTCCAAACCGGTTTTTCTCGTAGTCCAAAGCTTATCAATTTTTGCTACTGTTACATCAAAGCTGCATCAGTAATGTGTCCAACTCAATAATGTTGTTTTATATTTGGCTGGAAGATCAGATAATGTGATAATTTTATTATTTAACCAGTAAGGCATTTGTTTTGCAAATGTTTGACAAGAGTAAAGCAATATGCATCAAAGTGTTGCCTGTAGGGCATTTCGGAGGTTAGAGCACCTGACTCATAATCAGGGGGTCCCAGGATCATGCCCTGGTGGGACCACACTACAGGCAAGGGTTTCAGAAGATACAATCTCTGAAACCCTTTTTTTATGCAATAAAAACGCAAGATTTTTCGGAAAAACAATGCAAAATTGGGAACGGATAGGAAAATTTCCGTAGATAGGAGCTGGGTTATTCATATTCAATACCAAACTCTGTTACCACATCATTAATATCATTAACCGGCACTCCAGTTTTATCAGCCAAACCAGCAAGTAAGTGCAGTTGAGCAGTACTTACTTTGTTTTGTTGCTCTAATAATGAATTTTGATCATTCAACAATTTGGTTTGCATTTTGCTATTTTCCCTCAATTCATAAAACCACACTATCATGCATATATTAAGTACGGCCGCTACAATAATTATGATCCAAAATATTCCAGAGATGCCATTTTCCATATGTATGATGTTTGTTTGTAGTAAAAATAACAAAGTGGCGGCAATTCATATTCATTTTTAGCGTACGCTTTATATTTTCATACAATCATTTTACCCCTATTGGCGCCAGTGTTTTCCACTGGTGTCTACAATACAGCAAGTCTTTTTGACTTACGAAACCCCGCTCTCTTTCTCACGCTCAAGTCGTCCGGGGGGCTCTTGTAATCATTCATATTGTCGGAATAATTGAATAGTCAGTAATTACAAGAAACTTCAGACGACTACAAATAGTTTATTTAATTTTGAGTAACTAAAATCTATACACATGAACACATTTGTCACCCTCTTTTCTGCCATTCTGCTGTTGACTTCCTGCAGCAAAAAAAGTTGTTATACCTGCACGACAACAATAGTATATACTCCATCGTCAGCCGCTACACCCCCTGGTTATGCGACTGCAAATTATTGTGATAAAACAGCCAAAGAAATTCAGGATATCGAAAAGGTAGGCTCTTATACCAGCACTGCAACATCGATGGGTTACACTGTCACAACAATAGCTTCTACAAAATGTGTTATGAAGTAATTAATCTATCTCATACTCGTTTGCAACGAGTATGAGATAACATTGCATTCCTATATCTCTCATCTCGCCCCCCTTTTGGCGCCAGTGTTTTCCACTGGTGTCTACAATCCAGCAAGTCTTTTCGACTTGCGAAACCCCGCTCTCTTTCTCTTTCCCGCTCTCTAATCCTCCCTATCCACAAGCCTTCCTGTTTTCCATAGCTCATGGCAGGAAATAGCTCCATAGAAGATAGCCATGAACGTGCAGAATCCCCAGAACAGATCTTCATTGAGTAAGGGAGCACTGTCAATATCCCTCATACCCGAGAACACCACTATATAAAACACCAGCAGCAGCAACTCATACACTATCCGCCACGGACTGCGATATACCCGCTTCAGAAAAATACGATTCAGAAAGCAACTTACGGTTTGTATCATACCCAGCCATAGATATACCATTATCCATGGGTCCCTGCCTTCATGATGCAGCAACCCATCAATCACAGGCAATGTCTGGCAACCCAGTTCTGCTATTTTTACTACTTGTATCTTTTTCATAGCAGCAGCTTTTAAGAGTAGGAGAGTAACATGTTATATCCCACACACTAAGGCAGATGAAAGTATTTAGCCTTCCATAAGAAATAGAACACCACCGCTATCACTACCACTACAGACAGTAGTATTGGCAGGAATGGACGCTGTTTTTTCACAAAAGGATCATTGAAGTTCACCTTAGCATTGTCAGGCAGTTCTGCCAGGTGCGTCAGTGTGCGGCCAAAGTGTATGTTCACTTTGAGTTGTGCATTTATAGCCCAGCCATTTGCGTCTAGTATCGGCGACAGATTGCGTTTACGCAGCTTCAGGTAGGCCAGTATCATAGATGGTCCCGATATTACCAGCAGTGTACCCATTATGGCCAGCGGCATCTGCCACCATACCAGATTCAGAAAGCCTGTAACTATAGCCGTAATGGTAGATCCTATTGCACCCAGTGCCAGGCCCATGGCAGCAAATATACCGGCAAACTTAGCCACATCAAATGCCTGTGTGGTCTCCTTCTTAGGTTTCTCTTCGGCAGCCATTGCAGGCACCGCGCTTACGCCCTTGGTCAGATTGGCATTGCTCTTTTCATCGGCAGCAGATGCAGCCTTGTTGATCTGATTTTCCACAAACCGCGACACCTTGCGGTAAGGCGCAAAGAACGCCTGCCTTATGCTGGTAGGATTTTCTGTTATCTTAATGATGGTAGCATTCCAGTCCAGCCCATCCCTGTCATAGAACACCGCATTGCGGCCCACCATCAGGTCATCAACGTCACCATTGGTCAGCGCTGCCACTATGGTCATTTTAGCATTGGTTGCTTTCGATACGCATTCGCAGTATATCAGGTACATACCGCTGTGCATAGCCAGCTCGCCCTGCTTGGCCATATCGCGCACCTTCACACACAGGTCGCAGCTGCGCTGGTCTATATACAATGTACCCGCCTGAAAAATAGCCTTTTCCTCCGGCGAATAAAAATCGCTGAAGGTCACAAAGTTCCGCAGCAGCGTGAAGAGATCGCGGTAATAACGCACCAGCTTATCTACCAGTATTATGTTAGTAGCCTCTGCCGCTACCGACTTATCCTTGTTCACAAGACTCATCAGCTGCGTGCGCACATCGCCAGATAATAGTTCTTTTATCCGCGTCAGTCCCAGCGACGCTACCTGCACACCCTCCTGCTCGTTATACCATTGTTCATACGCAGCAAACGTGCCCGCTATCTTCTTCCAGTCAGCCTCCGAAAGCGTTTCCTTGTTGCCTGTAAGTGGCAATACCACATGCTCCTTAAAGCTATCCATTGCGCCCTCCCAGGCAGGGTTCACGCCTATGGTCAGCGGCAACATATTACCGGCACCTACTGTAGCCAGCGGATATCCCGCTATCTCATCCACACAGCCCGGCAGGCTCTTCTCTGTTATTGTTTTCACCCTGTCTGTCTGCAGGTTCAGCACCTCGGTCGATTGTTTGTCGAACGCCGCCAGTCTGCAACGCAGAAAGAAGTCTTCTACCTTGGTGCTCACAGCCTTGTAGTGGCCATAAGCTGCTGCTGTTTTATCTCCCAGCGGGAAAACAGCAGCATGTGCCGCCTCGCTTTTCTGGTACCATACCAGGTGCTTTTCGCACTCGGCAAAGAAAGCGGCAACCAGCTCTTCGTTCACACCCTGCTTGCCTCCCCTGTCTGTTACAGAGCCGCAACAATTAATTATGTTGTTCAGCGACTCGGTCAGGTCATGGGCTCCGGCAGTAGAATCATCGGTAATGATACCGTCACCGTTAAATGGGGTATTCTTAAAGATCTTTTCCAGATCGGCAGTATCATCCGCAGTAAGAAACGTAGCATCCTCCTTACCCAGATTTTTCAGAATGATCCTTGCCGAATCCAGCAGCGCCTTTCCTGCTTCAGTATTTTCATCTATAGCACTCAGCGGCATCTCGGCACCACTCGTCAGCAGATCGTTCGGATTCTTAATCGCAGACAATATCCAGCCCACTGCATCCAATATCTCCGGCACTCGTATATGGCCATCGTTATCGGTATCTATAAGCTCCAGTGTTTTATTATCTATTTCCAGATCATCTACCGGGCAGCTCAGCGCCGTCCATAATTTCTGATCCAATTCATGCAAATATTTCAGGTCGCTACCCGATTCAATACTTACTCGTTTCACACCTCCAATAGATGCAAAGTTCCATACATGTTTCATGGGGGATAAATTTTGCTCCAAAGTATAAATTTTTGTTTTCCAAACCTATACCGCATAACAAATACGCAACATTGATAGTTTCTCCATTGCCTGTTTATAGTATTTTGATACGCAGATCAAGCCATAAATCGATGAAGCAACTACTGTACTAATGTTCACTATCCCACTTTGGTGCCCGTGTTTTCCACTAGCGTCGTCCTTCTCACAAGTCTTTTTCCGACTTGCGAAACCCCACCCTCCTATTCACTTACAGCCCATGTCACCCTTTAGGGCAGGGGTCTTCTCTCTCTGTACTGGCGTGGGTTTGGCGCCTAGGCTGCGCCCTGCCAACCCGTGCCTCACGCAAGCAGGCAGTTTGTAACTGCCTTAATATTTACGAACACCTTCAGGGCCGAGGTCTTCTCTCGTCCCCTCCATAGCGTCAATGTTATCTCTGAAACACTTTTTTATGCTAAACATGACAGTCCCGAATGGACACGAAGTGCCTTACCACCAACCAGATCTATAAGTTTCTGAAATAAGATTTACATTCGGGCAAAATCTACACGTGCAAGATAAAATTACGTTGAAACAAGTAAAAGTTTCGGTATTAATGACGGTTTTTAATACCAATTTTTCTTACACGAAAAGAGCAATTGACTCGGTCTTAAAACAGGATTTTCAAGACTTCGAACTAATTGTTATTGACGATGGCAGCAAGGAAAATGATCGGGAAGCGTTGATGAATTATGTTGAAACATACGAAGATAAGATCAGCTATATCCGACACAGCAATCGCGGTCAATCTGAATCGATCAATCGTGGCGTTTTATATAGTTTGGGTGAATACATAACAATTATTGATAGCGACGACGAATACAAACCAAATCATTTGAGCACTTGCTTACAGGAAATGAATGATTCGGACTTAATTTGCTCAACCTCAGAAACAATAGTTGATGACGACAACGATTATTATGTGCCCGATAAAAACGACCATACTAAACTCATTCACCTAGATAATGTTATCTTGTTTGGAACATTATTCGGTCAAAAAAAAGTATTCTCCAGCATAGATTTTAAAACGGGATTCTCAACCGACTCCGATTTTTACGAACAAGCCAGCAAACTATTCCGTGTAAAAAAATTAGACTTGCGCACCTATATTTATCACCGAAACATTCCGAATAGTATTTGTGCAGTAATCAAAAAAGCCAATTTAATCAACGCTTAAACATGGCTATTGAATCGGCAATTTTTACAACAGATACAAATTTAGTAATGGCTTGTCACATTACTGGTGTGCACGACGTGAACCGCAATACAACGCTGGCTGACGACTCCTATGAATTGGTTAAGGATTGGGCAGGATCCATTACAGCAGCGAATTTACAAGGTGTTATTTTTCATAATAATTTCTCCGAAGCAACTTGTAAATTTTATGCAAGCGAAAATATATCATTCTCAAAGGTCACTTATGATCCCCGATATAATCCCAATGTTTTCCGCTATTTTGTTTACAGGGATTTTTTACAGCAACATATTCAACAAATCAACGGAATTTTCATTACCGATATTACCGATGTAGTGCTCGTTAGCAATCCATTTATTGATCCGCTTTTTATTAAAAATCCAAATGCCCTTTTTTGTGGCGACGAACCCAAAATACTGCACAACGACTGGATGATTGCACATGCCGAAAATTTACGAAAAAACATACCCGACTATGCTGCTTATGAACGTATTTTCGGAAAAGAGACCTTGCTGAATTGTGGAATTATTGGAGGTGATGCGCTCTTGTTTTTTGATTTCTTACAACAACTTTGCGCAATTCACAGATATGCTAATCGCGATAACAAAACCGCATACACAGGCGACATGGGTGTTTTCAATTATTTAGCCCGCACAATGTTCAACCAACAACTCATTCATGGCGCACCAGTAAATACGGTTTTTAAACAGTACGAAAACGATCGAAAAGATTGCTGGTTCAGACACAAGTAACTGCTCCACTTTGGCGCTGGTTTTTTCCACTGGCGTCTTCCATCCAGCAGGTCTTTCTCTACTTCCTGATAAACAGCCCCCTTCATGGCAGCAGGCACTCCCCCCCTCACTTTGGCGCCGGTGTTTACCACTGGTGTCTACAATCCTGCAAGTCTTTTCCTACTTGCGAAGACCCTACACTCCTATTCATTTACAGCCCATGTCACCCTTTTCCTCTGATCCTCGTTTGCAACGAGGATCCTGCGGTTGGGCGTTTGTAACGTCCGTCTTCATCCCCTTACACTGGCAAGGGTTTGGCGCCTAGCCTGTGCCCCACCTCACGCAAACCCGCATTTTGCAACTACCATAAATATTTGTGGATATCTTCCCCTGCCACAACTACCTTTTAACTATCCTGTGGCACGGCATTTGTGCAATATTTATTCCTGCAAACCACTATGCACCACACCGTAAACAAAAAACCAGTACTACCAGAATGACAGCAACCTATTTCAGGACGAAACACGAGATTCAGATTTGCGCACGTGCGCAAAAAGTGCGCAATTTTTGCGCAAAAAAAGAGCAAAGATTAGTATCAATTTCCCACTCAAACATTGATTATCAGTAACAAAGTGCGCAATAAAAATAATTCTGTAAAAAAGTGCGCAATACCGGCGGCACAAACTGGCGCGGGTTTGGCGCGCAGCCAGCGCTGCCAACCCGTGCCTCATGCAAGCCGACAGTTTGTAACTTACATAATATTTAAGAATACCCCATTCTTCTGCCATCACGCAGCTCTTTTCAACTTGCTATTGTTACTACAACTTTTTCAGGCACATTATCACAGAGTGTGGCCGACCCGAATAATGTCATAGCAAGAATCAATACAACAGGTAGATAAAGAAGCAATGATTTATAAAGTATAATTATTATTATTACCACAAATACCAACATACAAACAGTATATATCCAAATGCGATCTTTCATTTTCATACTTACCTGTATTTGCTTCAGTGCCACAATTGCCGTTGCACAACCATACCAGATAGGGCACCTCTCTGCTACTTTCACAGATACTGCCAGAAGCAGCAGATCCGTACCGGTAGAAATTTACTACCCTGCAGATATCACCGGCGACAATGTGCCGTTTGCCGCAGCGCTTAGTGGCAAGGTACCCGCTATCAGCTTCGGTCATGGCTTTGTTATGACCTACGATGCCTATGCCAACATCAAAGATGCGGTAGTAGCAGAAGGCTACATCATAGCCTTCCCCACCACAGAAGGTTCATTATCTCCCTCTCATAGCGAATTCGGCAAAGACCTCGCATTCGTACTGAAGAAGGTAGCCGAACTGGGCAGCACTTCAGGTTCTGTTCTGTTCAACAAGGTCGATACCGGCAACTGTGTCATGGGGCATAGCATGGGTGGTGGCGCTGCTCATCTGGCCATGACCTTCGATCCTTCCATCAAGGCCATAGCTACCCTCGCTGCCGCAGAAACAACACCCTCTGCCACCACAGCTGCCACATCTGTTACCGCACCTGCACTTGTTTTTGCCGGCGAGAACGACTGTGTTTCGCCACCGGCCACCAACCAGCTACTTATGTATACTGCACTCTCTGCAGCTTGCAAGCACTATATCAAAATAAAAGGAGGAAGCCATTGCCAGATGGCAGGTACAAGTATCACCTGTAGCTTCGGCGAAAGCACCTGTACACCTGCACCAACTATCACCAGAGCAGCACAACATGCTACCATCAATAAATACCTCATTCCCTGGCTCAACTATACATTAAAAGGAAATTGCACCGACGGCAGCACTTTCGAAACTGCCCTGAGTACCGATGCGGCAGTAACCTATTCGAAGAACTGCACCCTATGCGGCACAGCATCCCTACAGCATGCAGGCAGCAATAATACAGTTGCTATTTACCCCAACCCATGTACAGACAAGATCATATTCGCCCTACCCGAGGACGTGACCGCTACTGTACACATCTATTCAGCTACAGGTAGCGCAGTGCACCAAACCACTGGCCGCAGCAATACTACCATCTCCACCCAGAAGTATGCACCCGGCATATACTTTTACCAGATCACCGCACCTCATTCGTTACAATCAGTAAGAGGCTACTTTATTGTAAATGGTCACGATCAGTAAAAAATATAAGGGAAACAACTAAGGGAAACAATACACTACACCTTCAGCATCCCGCGAAAGCCACGGGCTGCATAGTAAGATTCCGCACCATTGTGATACACAAAAACAGTATCATAGCGGCGGTCGCAAAAAAGGGCACCACCCAGCTTCCTTATTGCTTCAGGGGTCTGTATCCAGCTCGATGTTTTCAAATCAAATTCGCCCAACAGTTGCAGTGCTCTGTATTGTTCTTCAGTGAGTATTTCTATGCCCATTTCTGCTGCCATAGCTTCGGCGCTGTCCTTGGGTTTGTTTTCCTTTCTGGCCTCCAGCGCTGCAGCATCAAAGCATATACTCCTGCGCCCCTTAGGACTTTCCGCAACACAGTCGAAGAATATATACTCACCCGTATTTTTATCAAAACCAACCACATCCGGCTCACCACCAGATAGTTCCATTTGTTGCAGCGACCATAGTTTATCTTCCTGCCCGGCAAGCTTATCCTGCACACTTGCCCAGTCTATGCCTTTGTGGCGTTTGCTGTGTTTTGCAAAACGGGTACTTAGTGTATGCAGCAGTTCTTGTTTTGCTGCAGCAGATAGTTGCTTGTTCATTAGTACAGTTTATGTTCATAGTTACAGTTATCACACATCTGCTACAGATCATTCAACCCCTTGCCCAACAGTATCTGCGGCATACTCTTTTCTATTCTCGATTCCCGGGTCTTTGCCTGCTTGGGTGCTGCAAAGTGCAGCAGATAAGCCCGTTGCCTGCCCGGGGTAAGCGCATAGAATGCGGTATTGAGCGCAGGCAGCTCATCCAGCTTAGCCCTAAACTCTTCGGGTATAGCATACTCTTCTGTCTTCTTCAGCTGCACTTTCAGTCCGGCCTTTTCTACTTCTATAGCTTCATAGATATAAGCCTTCAGTACTTTGGCCTGAGTAGTTATCTGCTTCACATCTGTAAAGCGCACCTGCCTTGCAGCCTGCACCCTTTCAGACTGCTGTATGAGTATACCTGCAGTGTCGCTGAGCAAAGCCCCCTTAAAAAACAGAAAGGCACAATACTCCTTGAAAACGTGTATCAGCACTATGTTGGCATCGCCATATATGTAACAGGGCACGCCCCACTTCAGGTCTTCAGAGAGGCCGCAGTCAAGCACCAGTTTTCTCATTAGCGCCACTTCTTTCTGCCACTTACCCGCCTTATCAAAATAGAAGTCAACCTTAGGATTCATGCTGCTAAATTATAGATTTATTGGATTGCTATAACCTGAATGCTCTTTGGACAGACCACATATCATCCATCAGTTGCAACATAAATCCATGTGCCAACGATATTAGACCTACTTTACACTGTCAATGGAAGCAAAGTTCGAGGAGTTGGTAGCCGGTTTCATAACCGGGCAGGTAGGTATATCAGAAGCGTTCATCAGCCCTGCTCTCTCTGCGGCACTGGTACTTAATTTGTTAAGTCTTCAGAAAGACGGCTCGCTCACCACGGCAGGCATTGGCAATGATACCACTAAGTCCAACACACTGAGCATTCGCAGCGACAAAACCTCCTGGCTGGAGACCGACACGAAAAACATGGCCGAGATGGAATTTCTGGATATTATAGCAGAATTCATCTCTCACCTCAACAGAACCTGCTATACCGGCCTCAACGCCTGCGAATTTCACTATGCCCTCTACGATGAAGGCACTTTCTACGGAAGGCACAAAGACCAGTTCAGGACCAACAATAACCGCAAGTTCTCTATGATCAGTTACCTGAACGAAGACTGGCTGACAACCGATGGCGGGCAGCTCATCATCCATCATCAGGACAGAGCAGCGCAAAACATATTGCCGGGCAACTGCAAAACGGTATTCTTTCAGAGCGATGTGCTGGAACATGAAGTGGCCGTTGCTACACGCCCCAGAATGAGCGTCACCGGCTGGCTGAAGCGGGTATAGTAATAATGCATTTACATAAACAGCCTATGTCTTGCAAAAGAGGTAACTTTAGTTACAGAAGTTGCATCATGCAATACAAACTCCTTTTCTTTACCTTTTTGCTATCCTGTGGCATGTTACCTGTATCTGCGCAGGTAACAGATACCGCATTTATATTGCCACACTACATCCCAAATTGTACTATAACCAATATGGAACTGGCAGACAGTTTTTCGGCTACCGGAGATAGTATCAATGCAAGCAGGTATTACCTGAAGACAGACCCCTACTTTTTTATATCATCGGGCAGAACAGTAGAAACAGCAGAAAGTGGCTATACAGGCTATTTACTTACCAAACAGGCAAAACTGGAATACACAAAGCTATTTACTGCCGCATTCAATAAACCAAGAGCAGCGTCGTTCATCAAATTCAGGAGTATGCTGCAGGCAGACCAGTTGGCACGTCATAAACTAAGCAGCTGTGCCGATAGTTTCTCCTGCAGTATGCTGGAAAAGCAGATGGCCCTTACAGACGCTCCTCATTTTGAATATCTCTACAACTATGTACAGAAGTACGGCTGGCCAGACTATGAGCATGGTGCTATGTTTGCAGAAGTAATAGCCATGCACGATGGCCCGCATATGCAATACTATCTGCCCTTCATAAAAAAGGCAGTAACAGAGGGCAAGAGCTGTGCACGTTTCTATTACAACCTGTTGAATAGGGCAAAGCCATCAGGACTGGAAGGATTGAAAATGTATACCAACAAGATACATTTCGATATCAGCTACATTCTGAAAGGGAGTATCCCCACTCCTGCTCAAAAAGAAGCAATAATAAAAGCAGTACAGGAATGTGGCCCCATCAAGGCACAACATTATGTTTATGAATCTGCCAGCCAACAGGATTTTACAGACTTCATGGGCCAGCTAAAAGATAAATACTACTGGAACCTGTGGGACTATATATTGGTTACAGTAGCCCGGGCTGAAAACAAACAATGGCCCTCGCTCAGAAACATACCTTACTTTTTCAACTACAGCAAAACAGTAACCCGGCAAAAGAAACTCACACTATATCTGGTGTATTGATACCACAAAGTTGTTAATGCTAATATTAGACACTGAAAAAATGAAAACGCTGTTGGGTCGAGAACTATCTGTTTTAATCCTCAATTCGTCCCTCTATCCGCAATAGCCCCTTCGTCATAAAATTAATTTTCAAAGCAGCATCACCATTTCTACAAAACCTTTATTTCCTGCTACTTAGTAGTTACAAAGGATATAGACAAATTAAGAATGAATTTTTGCAATTATCAGAACTCTATACTCAAAGAAAAATAAGTGAGGTGTTACAAAATCATTTTCAGAAAATTTTAATCAGTCACATTTCCTACTATACCTATCACTGTTGGTAACCTAACTCAGTAAAAATTACCAAATGCAGTATAAAATTATTTTGAATACATAATATGTTTAGATACATTTGTTCATATCTACAAACAAAAGCTCTCTCGTATATGGTCCGTTCATTATTTGCGCTACTACTCCTTTTCATTGCTGCATACAGTCATGCACAGGCACCTACAATACAGTGGCAGCGATCACTTTCCGGCTCTGCCTACGATATCGGACGCATTGCGACGCACACTACCGACGGTGGTTATATTGTTACCGGCACCACAGGTTCTGCCGATGGTAATGTAACAGGTAGCAATGGCAACAATGATTTCTGGATTGCCAAACTAAATGACACCGGCGCGCTGCAATGGCAGCGTGCGCTGGGAGGGAGCGGCAGCGACGAATCTCTCATAATCAGGCAAACAGCAGATGGAGGCTACATCACTATAGGACAAACTCGGTCTAACGACAGTGACATCATCTTTACACATGGCCTGGCAGATATCTGGGTAGTGAAACTGAACGATACCGGTGCCATTCTATGGCAAAAGACCTATGGTGGCAGCAGCTTAGATTATGGCTACAGTATTATGGCTACTCCTTCGGGTGGTTATATTATTGCAGCATCTACTTATTCAACCGATGGTGATATTACAGCCAACCATGGCAATTACGATGCATGGATCCTAAAGATCAATGACACAGGCGCTATACAATGGCAACGATCTTACGGAGGCTCCAACGAAGAAATAGCAACAACCATAACAACTACGACCGACGGTGGCTATATTTTTGCCGGTCAGACACAATCTTACAACGGAGACGTTTCAGGCAATCATGGCATGTTCGATTACTGGGTAGTGAAGCTAAATGATACCGGCGGAATAACCTGGCAGAAAACACTTGGCGGATCTGGTGCAGACAACCAACCCTGGACCATCTACCAGACCCCGGAGGGCGGCTATATTACCGCAGGCTTCAGTCAATCTACCGATGGCGATGTTACCGGCAACCATGGCGGTAAAGACTATTGGGTAGTAAAACTAAGCAGTGCCGGTGCACTAGAATGGCAGCGATCCTATGGCGGCTCCGGCGACGACTGGGGACGAGGCATGGCACCTGTTATCGGGGGTGGCTATGTGCTGTGTGGCAACAGCAACTCTACTGATGGCGACGTGACCGGAAACCATGGCGACTATGATTTCTGGATCCTGAAGATCGACGATACCGGAGCAATCATGTGGAAGCAATCTTATGGCGGTACCGGTGCAGATAACCCATTCAGTCTGGGGCAAATAACCGACGGTGGCTACATTGTAGCCGGTCAAAGCAGTTCAAACAATGGTGATGTTAGCGGCAATCATGGAAACTACGACTATTGGATCGTGAAACTAACCTGCGGATTCAATGCAGGTGTAATCTCAGGAGATACTATTGTCTGCACCGGAACTGCAGTAACACTCACCGACACTACAAGTGGCATTACCTGGAGCCTTTCCAATGGTCATGCAACAATTTCCGGTAGCACAGTTACAGGTATCAGCCCCGGCAGAGATACCGTTGCCGCCACACGTACCAACTATTGCGGCACGGCTATTTCCACATTTGCCTTTACGGTTTCAGACTGCCCTGTTACCGGCATCAATACGACTGCTATGTCTGGCATAGCATTGTTTCCCAACCCTACTACCGGCAACGTGCTGATCTCAGGTATTGCCGAAACAACGGCCCGCGTATATAACTACATGGGGCAATTGTTATTTACCGGCAACAGTAGTTCCGGTATAGATCTGTCAGCATATCCTGATGGCCTTTACCTCATTACTATTGCCGATAACATGGGTAAGTTGCTGAAGCAGGAAACAATAATGAAAACCCGTTAATACCAGATCTGTGACATATTAGTTCTTCACAAACCTGCGCACATCTGTTCCGTTTATCTTCAGGAAATAAATGCCTGCGGGCAGTGCAGCTACATCCAGTTGCACTTCATTTGAGTTGCTAACACCTGTGTAATACACCTTGCCTGCCGGGCTTATAATGCTTACTGATGTAATGATATCACTTGAAGTTATATTCAGTTTGTCTGTAACCGGGTTGGGGTAAATACTATTCACGTGCGGGGCCACAAGAGTAGGCACTTCATTAGTTTGCAGGTATGTTACCATATCAAAACAGTCGTTCTGCAAATTGCCCTTCAGTGTGCCAGCAGGATAGGTAAGATGATAATTGAAACGAGGATTATCATAACAAAGCAAGAACTGTTCTGCACTTGGTCCCGGGCCGCATATATACAGGTTCCAGTAGGTAACAAAACCATCCTTATCTCCAATACCATAAATAAGCCTGTTGTTATAGCGCTTCACATACACCCCGTTCGATAGACTTACTGAATCTACATCCGTTACAGTAATTCCACCTATCAGGGTAGTGGCAGGCACTACAGACCCTAATGAAAGATTGTAATCATAAAACAGGTATTCATGACCAACAGTATCGCAGTAATAATTGCCCAAGGGGCCTGACAGTTTTTTGAGTAAAGTAAAATAGACACGTTCGCTATCAGTACGTATCATGGCAAATATTTCCGGAATGGGACCACATCCACCTGCGCTGGCGGTATTGGAACCACCCGGCGATGCACAATTGGAGCTGTAGCCATACCCACCTTTATGACAATAGGATAACAGATGATATACCCTACCCGATATCACGGTATCTCTTTCCACCTTATACACCAAACCAAAAGTGTTTACAGTAGGACCCGAACTGCAGGGGTAGTATACAGTATGCACAACTTCTGTCCAGCTTGCACCAGGCACAAAAAAGCTATCAAGCGGTATTGTCTGCCCCTCAGACCTGCCCTGTAGCAAAACCAGCATCGCAATAAGTAATAAACCTCTCATATTCAATCAATGACTGTAAAATTGAAACAACTGCTGAACCAATAGCCCATATTAACGAAAAGCAACAATCATGCCAAATTGCTACCTCTCTTAAAATACATACCAAATAACATCACCTCGTGATCAGAATCTGTTATACAGACTGTTGCCACCAATAATACTCTATCAGGACAATTCCATATTTGTACCTGTCGGCTTTTTTATATTGATCTATTTTATTCAGTCAATGCAGAAAGTTCAAAAACAAACCTTGAGGAAATTAACGCTACCGCATTTTTCATAATAACATTCCTTAAATTTGCATTATGAAGCAATCTACAGAAAAGCGTGTAAAGCATATTCTGGAACAAATGCGCAGTGCAATGCCTGAAATAAAACGTCAGGTGATGATTTATGAAAAGAATATGAAGGCTGGCAAGTTGAATAAGTCTCCTAAAGTAGCACCTCAATTCAGAAATGCCTGAGCCTGTTTTATTTATTATCGCCGGGTGCAATGGATCAGGAAAATCTTCGTTTTCCAGAACACTTGTCTCAAACAATACCATTCCTTTCGATTACGATTCCTATTTTCTGAGATACTACAACTCGCTCAGGGATTCGGATGTAAGAGATGTTATGGCTCACAATCTTGCTTTTGCTGAACTTGAAAAACAAATAGAAAGTGCATTAAGCTCAGAGATGGATTTTTGTTATGAGACAAATTTCAATGATGATCCATTACACTGGCCTGCACATTTTAGGAAAAGAGGCTACAAATTACACCTGATATATCTTACTTTGGATTCAATTGAGGAAGCAAAAAGAAGAGTAGCTATTCGTGTTGAAAACGGCGGACATTTTGTACCTGAGAGCGAAATAATCAAAAGATATTTCGATGGTTTTTTCAATTTGAATGCTTTCTACAAATACTTCGACCTCATAGACATATTTGATTCATCTCGTTATCTGGAAGTACCTTCTCATATTTTGTCTATCGAGAATGGATTAATTGAGATGAAAATAAAATTCCCTCAATATTTGTCCAGACTAATTCCCGACATTGCTAATACTTGAAATCCTTAAAGAAGAGTCTCGCGCGTATAACATGATCATTTTTTTGCAATTTGATTCCTGACCTTCATTTACTACTCCCTACCATCAATTTGCAGCCATCATAAAAATTTGTGGATATCTTCCCCTGTCATAGCTGCCGTTTATTCTGTCGGTGGCACGGCATTTGTGCATTTTGGGGTTCGAATTACGCTATGCAACCAATCAATTTCATACCATGAATGTAACAAAGAAGTTCATTTCAAATATTAAAATTATCACGCGAGTAATTTTTGAGCAAAAAATGAGCAGTTTTTGAGTACCAATGTTTATACAGATCATTGAATATCAAACACTTATTCTAATTTTCAATAGTTTGAATTTTTTTCTGAAAAAGTGAGCAATTTTGATTTTTAGCAGCAAAACGTATTCAATGCATTTAAATGGGCACTTAATAATATTTAGCTGAGCAAACCCTGTTTAACATCTTATATGAGATCTTCCGTAATGCTTTATGCATTAAATAACTTAACTTTGCAGCCCCTTTCCTCTATTAAAACCTACATTCGAAGACCCTGTTTCAGCTACTGCTCATAGCAGGCCTTCCTTGTCTGCACTCACTTTTAGAATTATTGAAACAAACTATATAACAAATGAAAAAGTACGGACTCCTATTGCTGTTACTTACAGCAAACCTATTCGGCGCATCTGCCGCTTTCGAACCCTTTGCAAAGTGGATGCTCTTCACTGCAGACTTTTCTTACATAGATAATGTGGTGAACAAAAAAATACACTTCGATGGTGGCCAGGAAGTAACCGCTGTAGTAGAAGACAATGCAGGCAAAAAGATAATAGCTGTTGCCGGCAAGGGTGTATTTGTGTTTGATGGCAAACAGATGCAGCTGCAGAAAATGCCTGCCGATTGTTTTGCAGCTACTGCCGACATCATATCTATGGCCTGCGACAGCAAGAACACCATATGGATTGGCACTACTGCCGGTCTGGTAAAGTTTGAAGGGGGCGCATTCACCAATATCCCACGCGAGTCTACCAACCTGCAGATAGTTACAGATATTGTCATCACCGCTTCAGACAAGGTATACATCAGCGGAATGGTGATGGGCGAAAAAACCTATGTAGGTGGCGGCCTGTCTTTCTTCAATGGCACCGGCTGGACCAACTACAACAAGGGCAATGCTGACATGCCGGACAATCTGCTGAGTGAGCTGACGCTGGACAACAATGGCCATCTTTGGGCTATTGCAGGCAAAGACCTGGGTGTAGCTAAGTTCGACGGTAAGAACTGGAAACACTTCACCAATGCCAACGGCCTTTCTACCAATACCATCAATGCCATAGCTACCAACAAAAGCGGCAAAGTATGGCTGGGTGCACCAAAGGGCATTATGGAGTATGATGGTGCTACCTTCACTATGAAGCCATTCAGCAATGGCTTTTCGCCAAGAATGGCCGACATCACCGCTCGCACTTCAGACGGCTCAATAGAGCTATCTTCTCTGGCTGTTGAAGATAACGGCACTATATGGATAGGCACTAAAAGCAGTGGCGTCTATTCTTTTGCACATGGCGGATTGAAAATTCTGAACCAGCAGAACTCACCTATCAACAACAATGCAGTACTGCACATTACAATAGACAAGTCGGGTCATAAATGGATCATTGCCGGCTATAAGACCGTCGACTATGCTATCTATGCGCCGAATGACGTGAAGAACAGAACGCACACTACCTATACCAGCAATTACGGTGGCCTTACTGTATACAGAGAACACAACATGGTCACCGACCCAAAGTGGACCGTATATGACAGTGCTACAAACGCTATGGACTTTGGCGGTATCTATGCAATAGACGAAGACAAGCAGAATAACATATGGATGGCTTCTTCGGGCGAAGGTCTGGTAAATGCCAAGGGCGGTGTTTTCACCAACTACAAACACCCCAAAGTACTGGAAACAGCATTTACAGGTCTGTTCCTTGCTCCGGACAATAAGATATTCCTTTCTGCATCTTATGGCGGTGTAAAAGTGTTTGATAATGGTGCGATTACAGATTATGCCAAGAACCCCAACATGGGCGGCGTAACCGATATGACCTATGACAAGAACAACACCCTGTGGACCTGCGGTAGCGGTGGCATATCTCACTATACCAATAACGACTGGGAAACTTTCAATAAGAAAGATGGTTTGCCAAGCATCATCTTCTACAGCATCATAAAAGACAGCAAGAACACCCTGTGGGCTGGTTCTGCAAAAGGACTGGTGAAGTATGATACTGCATGGACCAAGGTAGGCGAAGATGTTGACTTCCCTTCAAACAACTTTACCACCATTGCTGAAGACAGCAAGGGTCGCCTGATACTGGGTACCAACAAGGGCATCTCTATCTATGACGGCACCACCTTCACCAACATACCGGAAATAGAATCGCTGAAGATCAAAAAGTTCCGCGTGAACCAGATATGTGTGGACAAGAACAATGTGGCATGGATAGCAACAGAAAACTATGGCGTATTGCGCTATGATGGCACTAACTGGTCTCAGTATAGTAAGAATACTACCGGTGGTATGTACGACAAAGTAACAGCTATCAAAATGGCATCCGACGGCAAACTGTATGTAGCATCAGAAACATCTACTTTCAACGAGTTTGATGTGAACCTGCCCAACCAGAGCCAGGAAGAAATGATGAGGCAGGAAATAGCAAGAAAGATAAAACTGGCTGAGCCTCGCTATGTACTCACCGTTATACAACATTAATACCCTTTCATTACAACCAACTAAAGAACAAAACAAAGAACAATGAAGAAGATACTTTTCATATCGGGCATGCTCTTCTCTGCAACGCTTTCGGTGCAGGCGCAGGATCTGGATGTAGACAAAAAGACGGGTTTGGTTCAGGTTGATGGCAAAGATGCCTTTTACCTCACACCCAAGAACAAACAGTTTCTGGAAAGCGACTTTTCGCTGGAGAACCTGCAGCACAAAGAATTGGCCTATCTGAAGTATACCAAGTATGGCAACAACAGCAGCTACTACATGGTATTCACCAAGTCGGGCAACCAGTGCTCTCTGTACGGCATCAATCCGCTGAACTCTATGAAGCAGATAGCTAAGAACGTGGCCGGCGCCAATCTGGTGCAGGACAATGCGGTGAGCGAAGAAGAAGAACGTAAGTTCATCATTCTGCACAATGGCCGTTTCATAAAAGACCCGGCACTAAGCACACCGCCACCACCAACAGAAAGAGTGATTGCGCCGGTAGAAAGCAAGCCGGTAAATGCAGGCCCTGCCGATATCAGCATCAAGGAAAACAAGATCTATAACAACAGCGAAATGGTAGGCGTTTTCAAACGTGCATCAGAAGGCGGCATCACTACCCTATCAGTATACAATTCCAACGATGCTATGGTGTGCAAAGCCACCCATACCGATGGAAATGACAATGCAGACTGGAACCTGCTGCTGGATGGCAAAACGGTGACCCTGCTTTACAACTCAGGCGCGCCACTCGAAAAACTATTCAAGTACCTGGCAGAGAAAGGATATCTGTAAGTGCTGTTACCGCTGCAACTATCTTTTATTGCAGCAATACATAACTAAAGCCAAAGGAGCTGAGTAACAGTTTCTTTGGCTTTATCCATCTAAAGTGAAATTCCTGTTATCAAGATCAGGGAAATAGCAACTTCTCTAGTGAGACCTCTTTGGCCTTGTCGTCCATAGGCTGCAGACTGCTTATGAGCCAACCGGTATTGGTCTCCTTCCTTTTGAACTGGTCTACGGTAAACTGCCAGCCAGGTATGTTGCAGAAATAATACCGTACCGACTGCACCTGCTGAAACGTAGCCTTGCCCTGCAGCACAGCATTTATAAGCTGTTGCGCACGTGGCATAGTTGCCAGATGAGGTTCGAAATAGCTGGGCACATGCAATGCTGAAGGGGTGAACAACTGATGAAAGATAACAAAACCAGTGCCGTATGCCGATGTGGGAATATAACCCGGTTCGGCTCCTTTGACAGCAACAACAGCAGGCACCGCTGGTATAGTTACAGGACTCATACCTGCTATCATCCATTTACTGCCGCCATTGTCGGGTTTCATGTGCAGCACTAGTGTCACATTGGTTTTGGCACCACTTATCAGGAAAACAGTCTTCACTTCGGCATACCAGCCGGTATCTGTGAAACTGAGCAATTGAGGCCTTGCAGGGTCTGTAACCTGATTAATGAAACGTGCGGTATCTGCGTTCCAGTGCTGTCGCTTATTAAAAAGGGAGCGCAGCATTCTACGCCGGTTTATCATAGAGTCGGTGCCATAAAGCGTACGGCTCTGCTCGCGAACGTATGAGTCGCTGTCGTCGTTGAAGCGTTCTATGAACTCTTCTATGAGCTTCACCTCATAAAGGAAGAAACTCTCCTGAGAACCTGCAGGCGTGAAATTACTTACCACCTGCGAAAACGCAGGACGGGCACTACCAATAACCATCATAAACAATATAAACCTGACAGTGCCCATCCCGCTAAATTAAGCTCTTTGTTTATTCTTCGGTAACACCTATGTTACCCAGAAACACATCCATATAGGCTTTTTTGTCTGCGCCAACAGCCTTGTTGTCCCATACTTTCACGCCCACTTCTATACGTTTCTGTGTCACATCATGATATACATAGTTGGCCTCTCCGCCTTTTACTCCGGTAAACTCCTGCTCATAAGCTACTATGGCAGTATAATTGCCATCAGGCTGGCGGGTGAATTTGCTGAGGTACTGTGCATTTCGCCAGGTTACATTCACGTTGTCATACTTCAGCGTAGTGAGGCGGATGAGGTACTGACGAACAGGCATTGTAGTGGGAGTTGACTTGTTTTTGGAGGTAAAGGTTACCATCACCCTGTCGTTGTTATTGAACAACTTCATACCATCAAGCACCAGTTGTTTGTGGTTCGGGTCTTTGTGAGCAGCCAAGGTCTTCATGATACGGGTAAGTTCTTTGGTCTTTTGCTCCACACGGCTGTTCAGCTCATTTTTGCTGAACGTGATGTTGTCCGGAAATTTAAAAACTTCACCTTCCCGGGCAGCCTTTACAGACTTGCTTGCTTTTACTTTCTCATTGGTTTGTGCCATGGTGATGACAGGAACAAACAATGCTGCGAATACTAAACCTGAGATCTTCATTGTGTTTTGTTTTTAAGTAGATGGAAATATGAAACAAAAGTACAACTGTAGTGTTCGCAACATATGACGACCCTCAAGGCGCAACATGATACTGGTCACCAACCTACAAAAACACACCCGATCGTTACGGATAAGCAATGAGAGCTTACATTTGCACCTTGCCAAGCAAAACCATTATGATAAAAGGTATCAAACACATCATTTTCGATCTGGGCGGTGTGCTACTGAATATTGACTATGATCTTACGGAAAAGGCTTTTATTGATGCTGGCGTGACCAATTTTGGTGCGCTCTATTCTCAAATGAAACAAAGCGACCTCTTTGACCGATGGGAAACCGGCCGAATGAGCAGGGAAGAATTCATAAGCGCTATGCAACAAGCATCTAACACGCCACTTACAGAGGCACAGGTACTGCACGCATGGAATGCTATGCTACTCGACTTCCCTATTCGCAGGTTGCAGATATTGCAGCAGCTGCGCAACTATTACGATCTGTTCCTGCTGAGCAATACCAATGAGATACACGAAGAAGTGTTTAACAACACCCTGATGAACGAATACGGCATACCGAACATTGGTGTGTTTTTCGACAGGGCTTATCTGTCGCACAGGGTAGGCCTGCGCAAACCAATGCCGGAGATATTTCTGCGTGTGCTGGAAGAAAACCAGCTGGCTCCGGAAGCTACCTTGTTTATTGATGACAGTCCGCAGCATATAGAAGCCGCCAAAGAGCTGGGTATACAAACCATATACCTAAAGAAAGGAATGACCATCGAAGACGATGTGTTCAGGCAACCGAACGGATAGCTAAGAGACAAACTGAATCACAATAAAAGATCCCGGAAGTTGTAGCTTTTCAGCGTTCATCTTCCGGGATCGGTATTAAAGTATTGTTGAATCAGCTTAGTAGGTGATCACCTGCTCTTCGAGTACCTGCGGCATTTCGCGGAACTCATATTGCTGGTTGCGCAGCTGCGGCTCGAAACCCGCTTCGCGGATACTGTCCTGAATGCTGCGGGAAGTGAACCTGTGCGGCGCACCAGCTGCACTTACTACGTTTTCTTCTATCATTATAGAACCAAAATCGTTGGCACCTGCATGCAGACAGATCTGCGCTACCTGCTTGCCCACTGTGAGCCATGATGCCTGTATGTTCTTTACATTGGGCAGCATGATGCGGCTGAGCGCTATCATACGGATGTACTCTTCGGGAGTAGTGTTGTTCTTGGTGCCACGTATACGTTCCAGTAAGGTATCTACATCCTGGAAGGTCCATGGAATGAATGCCAGGAAGCCATTTGCATCTTCAGGCTTTTTAGCCTGTGTATCGCGCAGCTTCACCAGATGTTCGAAACGTTCCTGCAGTGTTTCTACGTGACCAAACATCATAGTGGCACTGGTAGTAAGCCCCAGATTATGTGCTTCGTGCATCACATCGAGCCATTCCTGTGCGCCGCATTTGCCGTTTGATACCAGCCTGCGTACCCTGTCGTCGAGGATCTCGGCACCGGCACCGGGCAAACTATCGAGACCGGCAGCCATAAGCGCCTGCAGCACCTCGCGGTGTGTACTCTTAGCCAGCTTGGTGATGTGTGCGATCTCTGGCGGACCGAGTGCGTGCAACTTCAGTGTCGGGTATAATTTCTTCAGCGTACTGAAGAGATCTACATAATATTCAAGACCCAGATCGGGGTGATGGCCACCTTGCAGCAACAGCTGCTCGCCACCATACCTGAAGGTCTCATCGATCTTCTTTTTGTAGGTCTCTATATCTGTGATATAAGATTCCGGGTGACCGGGAATGCGGTAGAAGTTGCAGAATTTACAGTTGGCTATGCACACATTTGTAGTGTTCACATTCCTGTCTATGATCCATGTAACCTTGCCATGCGGCACCTGTATCTTACGCAGCTCGTTGGCCACATACATGAGTTCGGTAAGAGGGGCATGCTCATAGAGATAAATACCTTCTTCCGCACTCAAAAACTCAAAGCGCATAGCGCGCTCGTACAAACTTTTCAGCTCACTCATCAGGAGATCTTTTCGGGAGGTAAAAGTAGGAAAATAATAGGGACAGCAGATATTTTGATTTGATAGGCATATACAATAAAACAGGCTAAAGCCGGTCTCATTGATATACTTTGATCTGTATTACCTAACAGCATCTACGGTAAATACCCGAATGAAGATCAGTCTAGCCTATGCTGCTCTATGCAGTACATACCCTGACTGCAGGCCTGTTCGGAGATCTGCCGGGCTTTTTCTTTGTCCGGGTAATCGTAATCAACGGTCTTGAGTGTATTTCTGTATTCAGCAAACAGAGCGATTCCATCCTGTGTGCTGTAGCAATATGCAACCGACAAAAGCCCGGCAACTGAAAGACCGAGTATGGACACGAATACCCTGCTGCGCAGCTCATACAACACAAAGGCGAAAGCGAAAGCAACCAGTAAATGCGCATATATGTAATACATACCCGCATAGGAAGAAGTGAGCGGCAAGCCACCTCTGAAAACAGCAATGCCGGCTATTGTACCCAAAACAAAGAGTAAGACACACAAAAGTGGCATCATTTCTCTGGTCATTTTCTTGCCTGCAGGCACCACTACAAGCAGTATGGCCAGAATGGCAAGTGCAGCATACACACCATAGGTATAGCTGAAGTGCGCACCGGCTATATGCAGGAAATATGGTAAAACCTTTGCAGGAGCCAATGTGTAGAAGCTATTGCCATCACCATTGTTCTGATAATAGTATAATGGAACAAAAGCCAATAGACCTGCAAGAGAAGCTATGATAGCAGGTTTATTGCGCTGCAAGAGATTGAATAATACCAGCACCACTGCCCCCAATACGCCATTATTGCCGGAGAAGATACACAACACCTGCAACAGGAGTGCCACAGGCAATGTCCACTTTTTGCCGGAAGCGTATAACAACATAGACGCTGCAAAAAGCAGCAGCACGCCATAGTGTTGCATGCCGGAGGAAGCAAAATTCATGTTCTCTGCATTATTGAGATCGAACATGCAGAGACTGAGTACCAAAACTACTAATGCCCAAAACTGAGGCATTGCTTTTCTGATCCAATAAGCTATGATGCCGAAGCTCAACAGCAGCATGAAGCCGTTGATGAATATGAGATGACGGAAATTGACCGCTCCGAAAACACTATAGTAGAGTACAGATATCAGGTGCGAACCAGCAATTCTGTGTTCATTGTGCTGAGATATAAGCAATGATAGTTTTTCGGAACCAGTGGCGGCCTTGTAGCGTGACATGAACCCCAGCATAACATCATAATCGTCCTGACGGGGAATATTGACTGCATATTTGTGGACATAAAACAGATAAATAAACACAGGTATAGCAGCAAGAGCCAGCAATATGCCTGTAACTGCTTTGTTGTTGAGTATTTCCCGAATATTTATCATTTCTATATTATTACTCCTCTTATATAATATGCAAAGATACCCGAGACTATGAGAATAAGGCATACTGCATATTAACTGCCTATAGCTTGCATGTGGCTGTGGGCAATCTGTCTGAAAATATCCCTTACTTTTGCAACTCATATAACAATCTGATGAAATCAACGATCAACATACAGGTAGAACTTGCGGAAGACAAAATGCCTGAATCTATAGAATGGACCGCACCGGATGGTGGCGTACCGGAATGGCAAAAGGCAAAAGCCATATTGCTGGGTTTGTGGGACGGCCAGGAAAAGTCTGCATTGCGCATAGATCTGTGGACCAGCAAAATGATGGTAGACGAAATGAACGACTTCTTTTACCAGACCATCTTCGGTATGGCAGATACGTATAACCGCGCCACGAGAAATGAAGCCCTTGCCAACGAAATGAAAGATTTTGCCAAGAGCTTTCTGAAAAAAGCCAGTGATGCACTGGAGCAGTCTGAAAAGTAAGGACTGGACTCAAACAAAGCTATTTAACCACATCCGGAGCAAAAACCGGAGCAAATAACTAAATAATATGTCTCTAGAACTGAAAGTAATGGATGAGCTGAAAAATGCTATGCGTGCCAAGGACGAAGCTGCGCTACGTACCCTGCGCGCTATAAAGGCAGCCATCATCATAGAAAAAACAGCAGAAGGAGCCAGCGGAGAGATAACCGAAGCTACCGAACTGAAAATGCTGCAGAAGTTGGCCAAACAACGCCGCGACTCGCTGGAAATCTTTGAAAAACAGAACCGCGAAGACCTTGCTGCTAAAGAGCGTGAGGAACTGGCTATCATAGAAAAGTTCCTGCCACAGCAAATGAGTGCAGAAGAGCTGAAAGCCGAGGTGAGTGCCATTATTGCACAGGTAGGTGCCAAAACACCTGCAGATATGGGCAAGGTAATGGGTGTGGCCAGCAAACAACTGGCAGGTAAAACAGACGGCAAAGCCATTTCTGAAATGGTGAAGCTGCTGCTGGCTCAATAATCTGATCTTAAAATTCAATACATAACGATGCCCTTGCTGCACTCGTGGGATTGCTTACTTTTGGGAAGCAATGGCACTGGACATCACGGGCATCGTTATTATATTTCTCTTCTTCATTCGCGGGTATATGAAGGGGCTCATTGTTGCCGCCTTCTCTGTGCTGGCCATATTGCTGGGCCTGCTCTGCGCACTGAAACTTTCTCAATCTTTTGCAAGCTGGCTGCTAGCCAATGGCTATATATCATCGCCCTGGGCACAGGTGGTAAGTTATGCTGCCCTGTTCATAGGCGTAGTGCTGCTGGTGCGCATGACCGGCCGTATACTGGAGAAAGCCGTTGACGGGCTGATGCTGGGCACTGTGAATAAACTGCTGGGCGGGCTGCTCTATGCTTTTCTGGGCACTATATTGTGGAGTTCGGTGCTATGGATAGGTGACAAGGCCCATATTATATCTGCGGCAACAATAGCAGCCTCTAAAACCTATCCATCTCTTGCCGCACTGGCACCCTGGTTCTTTGAGCAGGCAGGCAAATTACTCCCATTCGTTCAGGATACTTTTGCGAAGCTGGAACACTTCTTTGATACTGTAAATACACAACCTGCCGATGTGGGTACTCATTGATAACTATGACTCATTTACCTGGATACTGCAACACTATCTGCTGCAGGCAGGCAGGGAATGTGCTGTGTACAGGAATGATGAGCTGAGTGTAGCCCAACTTGCCGCTCTGAATCCGGAAAGGCTGATACTATCGCCGGGACCGGAGACGCCGGTACAGGCGGGTATTACTATGGATGCCATTGCTCATTTTCATGACCGCATACCTATACTGGGTGTGTGCCTGGGCCACCAGGCACTGGGGATGTTCTTTGGTGGCAAGCTGGTACACGCAGCCTACCCTATGCACGGCAAGACCAGCGATATCACCCACAACAACCATCCTTTGTTTGCAGGCATACCATCTCCTTGTACTGTGATGCGGTACCATTCGCTGGCCATAGAACAACTGCAGGGCACAGATCTGCAGGCACTTGCCTATACCGAAGATGCTACACTGATGGCGCTTGCCCACAAACACCACCACTGCACTGGCGTTCAGTTTCACCCGGAATCGGTGGGTACAGAACATGGATTGCAGATGCTGCAAAACTGGGCAGCTATGCCTTAAAAAAACGGAGCCCGGCAAATGCCAGACTCCGTGTACTATCATTTTCTGTTTTATAAATTAACGGATCTCTACCCTGAAATTGCGGATAAAACCATCTGCTGCTACACGCACCACGTAGATACCAGCTGCAATGTGGCTGACAGGTATAACAGATGTACCTGCACCTGCAGTCATATCAATGTTTATTGAAGATACCTGACGACCGGTAACATCAATGATACTAACCGAACCTGTGCTGTTTTTTGCAACATTCCACTGCACATTGAATGAACCTGTTGCAGGGTTGGGGAATACTGCAATACTGCCAGCTGCTACAGAAAGGTCATTGACCGCGCTGATAATAGGAGTGATGGTATGTGACAGTGTATGCTGCTCGAAACCGGCTACTGACATAGAAGGAGTACCTGTAGTGAGTGTGATCGGCGGATATGGCGTAGTTGCGTAGTTGATCATCTCAGGATAGATCTTGTATGACTGACCAACAGGCAGGCTGCTGAAAGAGTAATGACCCAACGTATTGGTATAGGTCTTTTGCATTACAGCACCTGTAGTACTGTTCACACAATACATAAGCATATTTACTGCAGGTACACCCCCGGCAGTACCCTTGTTGGCGCCCATGGTCACATCACCAGCTATGAAGCCCGGACCAGATGTTACAGTACCGAAGCTCATGGTAATGTTCTTTCCCATATCGTGTGTGCCTGCAGTATGATAAACTACTGAAGCGGTGCTCCAGAAAGGACTGGCATTGTGATAAGTAGGCTGGTAACCTGTAGTAGTACCAGTAAACATAGTATCAAGACAAGCTGCTTTTACCCTGAAAGAGTCGGTGCCCATGCCGCAGAATGCATAATGCGCAGATGTGCCGGAAGAAATGGCAGATACTACCTGAGAATCGACAGCAGTGAGCATAAGCGTAGCAGCATTGTATTTGATGAGCCACACTTTTACTGTACCTGAATAAGTAGCTCCTGAGAAGAGTACATCTCCCGAGATACAATTGGCAGTAGTAACGGTAAGAGTAGTAGTTGTATAAGCAGGGCCTCCGCAGCCTGTAACTGAATATGTGATAACAGCTGTACCTACCGCAACACCGGTTACAACACCTGATGCAGCAACAGTAGCAACCGCAGTGCTGCTGCTGCTCCATGTGCCACCACCTGCTGTTGAAGACAATGTAGTAGTAAGACCAATACCTACTGTAGAAGCTCCGGATATTGTACCAGCAGAGGAGCCACTGATAACTGATATGTACCGAGTACCAGTGCCTGTGCCACAAGAGCCTGTAACAGCGTAACTGATAATTGCAAAACCAGCAGCAATGCCGGTTACAACACCGGTACTACTAACAGTAGCTACTGATGGATTACTGCTGCTCCACACACCTGAGGTAGTGGTACATGAATAAGTTGTGGTAGCACCTACACAAACCGAGGCAGCCCCAGTTACAGAATCTACAGGGGGAGTACCAGATACTGTTACTACCATTGATGAACTACAACCAGTGCTAAGTGTGTAATAGATATTCGCTGTACCGCCATGAACACCTGTAACTATACCAGTGGCAGCAGCTGTTGCCACATAAGTATAACCACTGCTCCAGGTACCACCCGGAGTAGCACATGACAGCGAGGTTGTGGCGCCAACACATATAGGTCCACCACTACCAGTAACGGGTGCCACAGCGGGGTTTACAGTAACGGTAATTGTAGAAAGTACAGAAGACTGTATGCAAGAAATGATAGCCGTACCAACCGAAACACCTGTAACCATAGCACAAGAAGTGCCGGTAGCAGCTACAGTTGCCACGGCCATATTACTACTGCTCCATGTGGCAGTGGCAGCGGATGCCGTGTCTCCGCACAGATACCTTGGGGTGCCCATACAAACTATACCTGAACCAGATATAGCAGAAAATGCCTGACCACTAAAAAGCACAGCAAATAAAAAGGAGAAAATAAAGAATGTTTTTTTCATACTTGTTTAGTTAAGATCCTGTTTGTCTTATACATGACGTAACAGAAAGGGCAAATGTGAGTAATTGCCAGCAAATATACATGTTACAATTCTTTACCTCTTTTTCGTTTACATTCTAATTGTTAATAGGAGATAATCCATATTGTATTTACCAATATGATTTGTACCTTTCACCCGCAACACATCATGAGCCGCTGGCCCATCAACAAAGCATATTTCTGGGAGAAAGCCCCCTTTTTCCGTGTACTGCTGCCTTTTGCAGCAGGAATACTTGCATATTATATGGGCTTGCTGCTATCTGTACCACCAACATGGTATGGTGCAACAGCAGGTATACTTTTTGTAGCCATGGTGGGGCTGCTTCTAAGTAAATACAGCCAAACAATAATCACTTTTTTTATTGCCAACCTGCTGCTGTTTGCCGCAGGCATGTCTGTATCGGCATTTAACGATATCCGAAACAACAGATCTTGGTTCGGCAACCATTTATCTCCCACAGCGGAATATGTGGCGAGGATCACTACTATTCCGGCCGAAAAAGAAAAAACTTGGAAACTGCAGTTACATGTGATACAGAGCGTGGATAGCGGGCGCTGCACAGCAGTGACCGGCAAGGCATTTGTGTATCTGGAGAAAGGCACACAACCCATGAAGCTACATAAAGGCGACACCATACTGATACCCGGCAACTGGGAAGCCATAACAGATGCAGGCAATCCGTTCGAGTTCAGCTATGCTACCCACTGTGCCCGCAACAACATCATCTTCAGGCAATACTGCAACATGAATGCCGTGCGGCTGACAGGAGCAGGCAACAATTTGTATGCTCCCATTACAGAACGGGCACATGACTGGAGCATGAACCAGCTTAGCACCTACCTTGGGAAAGACAAAGCCAGAGGTTTGCTGCAGGCCATGATAATGGGCGATGAGATAAACCTGGATGAAGACCTGCGGCAGGCCTATGCCGATACGGGGATAGTACATATCATAGCTATATCCGGCGGCAACATCACTATCTTTTTTATAGTGGTTGCGTTTTTGCTGGGCTGGATACGGCACAAAAAGTACCTGTGGGTAAAATATGCAGTAGCTCTGCCCATAATATGGTTCTATGTGCTGATGGCAGGTGCGCAACCATCGGCTATGCGAGCAGCTGTTATGTTCTCTATACTTGCTTTCGGCATTTTGCTGCAAAAGAACAGGAACGGACTCAATCAATTGATGGCAGCAGCATTCGCCCTGCTATGCTCTGAACCTGCGTGGCTTTTCTCTATTGGCTTTCAACTATCCTTCATAGCAGTATTATCTATACTTATCTTTTATAAACCGGTATATGCCTTATTGCCAATTACAGGCAGAATAGTAAAACCTGGAGATAACCGACTGAAAAAGTTAGCCTTTACCGCAGGCGATATGTTTGGCAGCCTGGTGAGTATGAGTATAGCAGCAGAACTGCTGGTTGCACCGGTGGTAATGTATTATTTCCATACCTATCCGCTGATGTTTGCATTTGCCAATATTGCCGCATTCATGTTCATGGGTATAACATTGGTGGCAGGAGTAGCCTTAGTACTATTCAGCCCGATAGCGGCCATAGCACAGCCTATAGCTACTTTCATCTCCTACCTCGTGGAACTGTTCAGTATCATAGTGGGGCATCTGCAAAATGCCGGACCCACATCTTTCCGCTTCATAATGATAAACGGGTATGAGACACTGGTTTTCTATGTGCTCATAGCCGGAATAACCACTTACATTTTACTAGGAAAGAATAAGGCCTTACTGACAGGACTTGCTGCAGCCTGTGTTTTGCTGGCATCGCTATGTGTAAATGAATGGAACAGGCTGCACCAGCAAAAATTCATTGTATATAATGTAGCTAATACTCATCATGCCGATATGATGATGGGGAACAGATACTCCATACTCTACACCGACACCCTGATGCCCCGTAAAATAAACTATGCCATAAGGCCCGCACACATTGGCTGGCGGGCATGGGAAGAAATGCAAATGCCGCGGCAGGAGTTATTCAGCCTTAATGGCAAAACAGTACTGGTACTAAATGACAAACTGATAGGCACAGGGCACTTCCCGGTAAACTACCTGATCCTAAACACACCGGGAACACCCAACCTGAAAGCACTTTTCAAAACTGTGACTCCGGACATGGTAGTGGTAGGCAACAGGTATAACGATCGCCAGATGGAGCGAATATCCTTTGACTGTAAAAATGCGGGAGTGACACTACACAACACCGCAACACAAGGTGCCTTTGTACTTTCAAACTAATGTTTTCTTTTTCTGAGCAGCTCTTATAGCATCCCATCTATGAGCGGCAAGGACCTATTCTATTTTATCAACTACATTATCCACATCTCTGTATAAATACTAATTTCCTATTCATCCATATTTCTCAATTTTGTTAGGATAGTGAATTGACATCATTAGCATATTGTTCAGAAGACATTAATACACCCCCCAGCCTTGAATTACGGAATTATCGGTTACCCGCTTTCACATTCTTTTTCACCGGCTTACTTCAGAAAAAAATTCGCCGGACTGGAAATAAACGCTACTTACGAAGCATTCCCCCTGAAACACATAACGGAATTACCCTCATTGCTACAGTCTCACCCCAATATTGCGGGGCTAAATGTTACCTCTCCCTACAAAGAAGCTATAATGCCCTACTTGCAGGAAATGGATGCTGTAGCTGCTACAATAGGTGCTGCCAACTGTCTTTCTATAAATAAAGGATACATAAAGGGTTACAACACCGATGCCGACGGATTTGAGAAAAGTCTGGTACCCTTGCTTACCGGGAACCATTCCCGGGCGCTTATACTGGGATCTGGCGGGTCTTCTAAGACAATAGCATACGTATTATCTCAGTTGGGCATTCCATTCAGCATAGTAACATCGGGCAATGCAGCCGGTGCTTACACCTATCAGTCGCTGACCCCAGAAATAATTGCGGCGCATCAGCTCATAGTTAATGCCACTCCTATAGGCATGTATCCGGATGTGGATGCAATGCCCCCTTTGCCCTATGAAGGTATAGGTGCAGAACACCTGCTTTATGACCTTATTTATAACCCGGAGGAAACTCAGTTTCTGATAAAGGGTAAGGAACGGGGCGCCACCATCAAAAACGGATTTGAGATGCTGATGCTGCAGGCCGAAGCCGGATGGAGCATCTGGAACAAACACTAAACAAATGGGAACCAATAGGCCGCCTAATAACACAACTACCCTACTGTGTAATAGACACAGGTGGTAACGAAGTTGCGGAAGAAAGGTATTACCGAGAGCACAGAGAACTGCGTGCGCGGCTTCAGTCCGAATTTGTATTTGTAAATAGGATTGATGAGGAAGTGTTGTTTGTGCATCACCTTGAGTCCACTACCCTTTACAATATTTTCGAAACGTTCTATGGTGATCTGAGTATCTACGATCTCCATGAGTTCTTTTATAATATTCTCGTGCTCGCCGGCGGCCCTGAGCAGTCCCTTGTATAGCGGACGAGGCAGGATGTGGTACCATGGCAATACACTGGCCCATTTTTTGCGGCACACCTGCTGGTGACCACCAAATGGCATGTACCATGGCGGGAAACCAAAGAATATCTGTCCGCCCGGTTTGAGGAAGTTGCGCAGATACGGCACAAACTTTTCCTGTTCGGGTACGTGTTCTATCACATCTTTCAGGATAATGACATCGAACTTACCGGAAAAACGGGCCAGGAAATCGGCATCGTATATATTCTGGCAAAGCAGTTCTACTTTTCCGGCAGCCAGCTCAGACGCCAGGAATCCTTTTGCCAGTTCTATGCGCTCGGGCGCAAGGTCTACCCCAACGCAGGTGCAGCCACGCTCCATAAAAGGCAGCAGTACACCACCCTCGGCAGTACCCACCTCAAAAACAGCAGTACCCGGCCCTATGGTTTTTGTCTTTTCTATGAAAGGCAATACATAAAATTTTGAGTTATCTACCTGCTGGTCGAAACGTACTTTATCGTCGAGGTGCTGTTTGAGGGCCAATACTGATGCTTTTGCGGGTAAATTTACTTTTTTATTTCTTTAGATGTATCTTCCATTACAGAGAGTTGTATCCTGATACTTTCGTGGTGTATCTTTTCGTACATCTCTGTCACAAATTCTTTGGTTAGCCCCTGCATAATACCCCTGTTTCCGATGGACTCCACGATATCGCTCCAGCGCGATGGCTGGAAGACCGTCATATTGCACATTTTCTTCAATGATCCTATCTGACCACTGAGCTCCATGCGGCGCGCCACGAGGTCTATGACCTCCGCATCCAGGGTATCCATGAGCTGACGTAGGTATTCCAGCTGCTCCAGACCGCTCATATCGTGCGTGTCTTCTTCCCTTACTATAAGCGTTGCAAGAATGTTTCTGAGTTGCGCAGGCGTTACCTGCTGTGCAGCATCGCTCCAAGCAGCTTCGGGATCAGGATGCGTTTCTATCATCAAGCCATCGAAGTGCATATCCATGGCTTTCTGAGCAACCTCTGCCACCCTGCTCCTGTTGCCGGTAATGTGGCTGGGGTCGCAGATCATGCTCAGTTCGGGTTTGCGTCTTTTGAGCTCTATGGGTATGGGCCAGTTGGGCTGGTTGCGGTAACCGGCAGCAGCCGTATAACCCGAGAAGCCGCGGTGCACGGCAGCTACGCTGGTGATACCGGCTTTCTCGAAACGCTCTATAGCACCCTGCCATAGCTCCACATCGGGGCTCACAGGGTTCTTTACCATAATGGGTATATCCACGCCTTTCAGCGCATCGGCGAGGCGCTGCACCTGAAACGGATTTACAACAGTACGGGCACCTACCCACAACACATCTATTCCGTATCTGAGCGACAGTTCCACATGTTCCGGTTCTGCCACCTCTATGGTTACCGGTAACTTGTATAGTTGTTTTGCCTCCTGCAGCCACTCCAATGCAGCAACACCATTGCCCTCGAAAGAGCCGGGTTTGCTGCGGGGTTTCCACACACCGGCACGCATCAGCTGCACATTCATACCGGCCAGCTCTGCTGCCACCGCCATAACCTGCGCTCTGGTTTCTGCACTACACGGACCAGCAATGATAAAAGGCCTTGCCGTTTTGAAAAAAGACATGGTGCAAAGGTACATTATATAGGTTTAGTGTACAGATGGCTGAGGCTGCCTACTGATAGGGATTTTCTATGTGGTATTAATATAAAAACCCGAACTGGTTGCTTTAAATGGTTTGTGGTAACCTGAAGGACGCCAAAGCATACAGATAATGTAAATATAACAACACTTTAAACTTTCCCTTCATTAACTTTTTGGCTATTTCAGTCAAGTGTTATATATTTGCAACAGATTTATTCAAAAAGAGAGGGGACACTGGTTGTCCCCTCGTTTATTGTCTGTATGGCCGAAATTATTGAAAAAGTGTATTCTATGCTGGAACCGTTGGTTGACGGGACTGATATGTTCATTGTGAACATCAAGATAAAACCGACGAACAACATCAAGGTTTTTCTGGATTCCGACAGTGGATTTTCTATTGACAAGGCATCTTCCATCAACAGGAAGTTGTATGCTGCAATAGAAGAAGCAGGTATGTTTCCCGATGGTGACTTCTCACTTGAAGTATCGAGCCCGGGTGTAGATGAGCCATTGGTACAGATGCGCCAGTACAAAAAGAATGTGGGTCGCAAAGTAACAGTGACCATGAATGACGACAGCGAACAAACCGGTATGCTGACAGCAGTAGGCGACGAGCAGCTGACTCTGGAAGTGAAAGGCAAGAAACCACACGAAAAAATAATAGCTGAGATACCTTTTTCAAATATCAAAAAAACAATCGTTCAAATTATTTTTTAATTAACCCATGCTGCCCGGCAGGGCAATATGTTGTAAAAGATAGCATTATGGCAAGCATTAACCTCATCGACTCCTTTCAGGAGTTTAAAGACGCTGAAAATATTGACAGGCCTACCCTCATGAAGGTGTTGGAAGACGTTTTCAAAACGCTGCTTCGTAAGAAGTATGTTACGGATGAGAACTTTGACGTTATCGTAAACGACCAGACCGGTGACCTCGAGATCTTCAGGCGCCGCGAGATCGTTGAAGACGGCATGGTAGAAGACGAGAACCTGCAGATACCTTATTCTGAAGCGATAAAGATAGAGCCTGACTACAGTGTAGGTGAAGAAGTATATGAAGAAGTGGATGTGCGCAACTTTGGCCGCAGGGCTATACTTGCCGCCAAACAAACACTTGCTGCACGTATAGGCGACCTAAAAAAGAACAATCTGCTGAAAAAATATGCCGATCGCGTTGGTGACATTATAAATGGCGAGGTATACCAGATATGGAAAAAAGAAATATTGCTGCTTGATGACGAAGGTAATGAACTGATCATGCCTAAGTCTGAGCAGATACCTACAGACTTCTTCAAGAAAGGCGAAACAGTACGTGCCGTGGTGAAGAAAGTAGAAATGCGCAATAACTCACCGATCATCATCCTGAGCCGTACACACCCATCTTTCCTGGAGAAACTGCTGGAAATAGAAGTGCCGGAAATACTGGATGGTCTGATAGTGATCAAGAAGATAGTACGCGAACCGGGCGAGCGTGCGAAAGTGGCTGTAGAAAGCTACGACGACCGTATAGATCCAGTAGGCGCATGTGTGGGTATGAAGGGCAGCCGTATACACGGTATTGTTCGCGAACTGCGCAATGAAAACATAGATATCATCAATTTCACTACCAATATTCAGTTGCTGCTGCAGCGTGCGCTCACTCCATCACGTATCAACAAAATGGAGCTGAACAACGAAACGATGAAGGCAGATGTGTACCTCGATCCGGATCAGGTATCGCTGGCTATCGGTAAAAAAGGTGTGAACATCAAACTGGCGCAGGAACTTACCGGCTACAGCATAGATGTGTATCGCGATGTGAAAGAAGACGTAGAATACGATATCGATCTTGATGAATTCTCTGATGAAATAGAACCATGGGTAATCGACGAATTCAAGCGAATAGGTTGCGATACGGCACTGAGCGTGCTGGAATTGTCGGCCGAAGAGCTGATACGTCGTACCGACCTGGAAGAAGAAACCGTAAGGGACGTTCGCAGAGTATTGGAAGCAGAATTTAACGAAGAACAATAACCTTTAAACCACTATTGTTCTTATGGAATAACGATAACATATGCCCCCGATGCCATTTTCACTGAAAAATGGCGTAGGTTTGTGGTCTGGGCAGGGGCCCTCGGGGCTTTTTGAAAAAACATCTGACAAGGAAAAAACAAGAATGAGTACAACAATAAATACACCCAGGTTGCTGGCTGCCGCAAAGGAGTTCAACATCGGTAAAGAAACACTTGTAGAGTTTCTTACAGATAAAGGCTTTGAGATCAGCAGCAACCCGAGTACCAAGCTTTCAGAGCAGATGTATAGTGCCCTGCAGGTGGAGTTCGCCCAGGATAAAAAAGACAAACAGAAGAGCGAGAATATAGCCCTGCCAAAGGGTTCTCTGCTGGAGGGCATCAAAAAGACCCGCGAAGAGCTTGATATCACCGTAAAGGACAAGAAGGAAGAACCTGCTGTAAAAGCACCGGAAGCAAAGGCTAAGCCAGTTGCAGAAGAAAAGCCAAAAGAACAGCCTGTTAAAGCTCCTCAACCAGAGGCCCCGAAAACACCGGTAGTAGCAGAGGCAGCAGTAGCACAGCCGGCACCAACGGTAGTAGCTGCGCCTAAAGCACCCAAGGTAGCTGAAGTAGCAGCTGCAGAAGCGCCCAAAAAGGAAGAAGTTAAAAAAGAAGAGCCTGCAACACCTGCCGAGCCTGAACATCTGGATGTGAAAGCACCCAAGATTGGCGGGCCTAATATAATAGGCAAAATAGATCTGGATCAGTTGAATATGGAATCCAGACCTAAGAAAGGTGCTGTAGCCAAGAAAAAAGATACGCCAAAAGCAGAAAGTGCTCCGGAAGCGGAACAGGAAGAACGCAAAGTGCCGACACCTGCACCCGAAACAGTTATAGAAGAAGAAGTGAAACCCACTCCGGCACCTGTAGCAGCACCACCTCCGGCACCTGTAGCCGAGACAGAACCAACTGCGACAACACCGGTAGTAGCTGCAGAAGCAACTACCGATGATGATGAAGCCGGCAAACCAGAACATATTGAAATGAGGGCTCCAAGGCTGGAAGGTCCTAAGATCATCGGTAAGATAGAACTTCCGGTATCTCAGTCTTCAGGCAGGCCCGACAGCAGGGAAAAACGCAAACGCAAGCGTATACCTGTAGATAAAAAGCCGGAGCCAAACAAACCAGGCGAAAACCGTGGCCCGCAAACAGGCGGCGCACCGGGCCAGCAGCAGGGACGTGGTATACCGGGCCGTAACAACCCTAATGAACGCAGAGGTCCGGGTGGTGCACCAGGCCAGAGGCCAGATAACCGCCAGGGTGGCGGTGTTGGTCGTGGACCGGCTGGCAGAGATGACCGTCGCAGGGATATGCGTAGTGCACCTGTATCGGCTCAGCAGCAGGAAATTGATACAAAAGCAATTCAGGATAAGATACGTGAAACACAGGCTAAACTGACCGGTTCTACCCGCAGCAAAAACCTGAAAGCCAAATACCGCCGTAACAAGCGTGATGAAATGGCTGAAAAACGCTTAGCAGCTGAAAATTCAGAACAGGGCAACCTCATTCAGGTTACAGAGTTCATATCTGTAAGCGAACTGGCTGGTCTGCTGGATGTAAGCTTTGCTGAGATCATTAGTAAGTGTATGGGTCTGGGCATCATGGTATCTATCAACCAGCGTCTTGATGCTGAGGTGATAGAACTGGTGGCAAGTGAATTCGGCTATGATGTTGAATTCATTAACCTGGAGCAGGAAGCTGAAGAAATTGAAGAAGTTGACGACAACGAAGAGGATCTGGAACCAAGGGCTCCTATCGTTACGATCATGGGTCACGTAGATCATGGTAAAACCTCTCTGCTTGACTATATAAGAAGTGCGAATGTGGTTGCAGGTGAGGCCGGTGGTATCACGCAGCACATTGGTGCATATCAGGTAAAAACTGCCACAGGCAAAAAGATCACCTTCCTCGATACTCCGGGTCACGAAGCGTTTACCGCGATGCGTGCACGTGGTGCCAAGGTAGCCGACGTTGCTGTGATAGTTGTTGCTGCAGACGATGCGATAATGCCTCAGACCAAGGAAGCAATATCTCACGCACAGGCGGCAAGCCTGCCAATGATATTTGCTATCAACAAAATAGACAAGGATGGCGCTAATCCTGAGAAGATAAAGGAGCAGCTTGCCCAACTGAATATACTGGTAGAAGACTGGGGTGGTAAATTCCAGAGTCAGGAAATATCTGCCAAGAAAGGGCTGAATATAGACCTGCTGCTTGAAAAGATAGGTTTAGAAGCTGAAATGCTGGATCTGAAAGCAAATCCGGACAGGATGGCATCAGGTAGTGTTATCGAAGCATCGCTTGATAAAGGCCGCGGCTATCAGTCGACAGTACTTATACAGAATGGTACGCTGAGTCAGGGTGACATGGCAGTATGCGGACAGTACTTTGGTAAGATCAAAGCAATGTTCAACGAACGTGGCCAGCGCGTAAAAGTTGCCGGTCCGTCTACACCGGTGCAGGTGCTGGGTCTTAACGGCGCACCACAGGCTGGTGAGAAGTTCAAGATATATACCGACGAGAACGAAGCAAAAGAGGTGGCCAACCACCGTGCACAGATCATGCGCGAACAGGGTATACGTGCCCGCAAGCACATCACGCTGGACGAAATCGGCCGTCGACTGGCACTCGGCAACTTCAAGGAGCTGGGCGTTATCATCAAGGGCGACTTCGATGGTTCTGTAGAAGCATTGAGCGATTCGCTGCAGAAATTGTCTACAGAAGAAGTTGCAATCAACGTGGTACACAAAGGCGTGGGCCAGATCACAGAGAGCGATGTATTGCTGGCAACGGCGTCAGACGCTATCATCATTGGCTTCCAGGTTCGTCCGTCTATGCAGGCTGCAAGGCTGGCAGAACAGGAGAACATCGAGATCCGTACATACTCTATCATCTACGATGCGATCGAAGAGATAAAGAGCGCAATGGAAGGTCTGCTGGAACCAAAGGTGGAGAAGAAAACTGTGGCCAACATCGAGATCCGCGAGATCTACAAGATCAATGGTATAGGTACCATTGCCGGTTGTTATGTACTGGATGGCAAGATGACCCGCCAGACCAAGCTGAACATAGTTCGCGATGGTATAGTGGTTTACTCAGGCGAACTGAGCTCTCTGAAACGTTTCAAAGACGACGTAAAAGAAGTAAACTATGGCTACGAGTGCGGTCTGATGGTGAAAAACTACAACGACCTACGTGTTGGCGATATCATAGAAGGATTCGAAGAAGTAGAAGTAAAACGTACTTTGTAGAATAAACAGATACACAAAAAGCTGCCTCCGGAACGAGGCGGCTTTTTTATTGCCTGAAAATGCCTCAGTACCCACTGAAGAGTAAAATGTAACTTTATTGAACACAGGGTTATATGAAGTATACGCTCCTTTTACTGCTACTATGGCTCACCACATACACACATGCCGGCGAACGTAACGAGCTGCGCCTGTTGGGGCTGAAAGGGCAGGTAAAACAGATCAGAGAAACGAAACAGACCTTCCTGTACGATAGCAATGGTGCTGACACACTGGCAACTGATGAAACAACTACCCTTTTCAATACAAAAGAACAAATCACTGAGCAGCAATATCATAAAGAACATGACGAGGACAGCTTCAGGACGATCTATATCTACAACATTGACCCTATCAATACCCCGCGCGGTGAAAGCAGATTGGAAGTAGCAATTTTGCTGGATTCGGACAATCGTGTACATAACAAGACAACATACGCCATAGATAAAGAAGGGAAATTTATTGCTACAGATACTGTAAAATATAGTACCGGCACCTATTCTGAGTCTTGTGATGGAATAAGACATACCGAATGGTCTGCATCAATCAATTATTTGCATAAGTGCAGCTATAATGGTAACGGGCAATTGCTGAGCGAGACCTATGAAGAGGAAGATGGCAAAACAGCAACACAGATAAAGTATGTATATGATGGCAAGGGCAGGCTACTGGAAGAAAGGCAGAAAGGCAGAAAGGTAGTCATGCACCCGCACCACCCTACACCGGCAAACCACCCTATTTTGTGAACAGGTTTCGCTACCAGGCAAATGCTGATGAACCATATGCCATAGCTCATTACAGCGAGGGGAAGTATTCGGGTTCTGATCATTTCTATTACAGGTATGACAAGATGGGCAACTGGACATACAGAAAGACTGTGAGCAGTGGGAAGATCATTCATATTGCCAATCGCAGCATACTATACTTTGCCACCAGATAAAACAGACCAAGGCTGCTGATGAAGAAGGACACCGGATATTGAGAAAAGTACAGAAAATGTATGGTCAGTCTTTGTGCTTATTCAAAACAAAAGAGCCATTCCGTAAACGGAATGGCTCTTTCATTATTATCATTCAGCAGCTAAGCTGCATCATGCTTATTTGATGATCTCAGTTACCTGACCTGCACCAACTGTACGGCCACCTTCGCGGATCGCGAATTTCAGACCTTTTTCCATCGCGATCGGAGCGATGAGTTTAACCAGAAGGTTCACGTTATCACCAGGCATTACCATTTCTACACCTGCTGGCAGTTCGCACTCACCAGTTACGTCTGTAGTACGGAAATAGAACTGAGGACGGTATTTGTTGAAGAATGGCGTGTGACGACCACCTTCTTCTTTGCTCAGAACATAAACTTCACCTCTGAAATCAGTGTGAGGAGTGATGGTCTTAGGAGCGCAGATAACCATACCACGACGGATCTGGCTCTTTTCAATACCACGGAGGAGGAGACCGGCGTTGTCACCAGCTTCACCACGATCGAGGAGTTTTTTGAACATTTCCACACCTGTACAAGTAGAGGTAAGTGGTGCTTCATTGAAACCTACGATCTCAACGTTGTCACCAACTTTGATGATACCACGCTCGATACGGCCAGTTGCAACTGTACCACGACCAGTGATAGTGAACACGTCTTCTACTGACATCAGGAATGCCTGATCGATAGGACGTGGAGGAAGTGGGATGTAAGAATCCACAGCTTCCATCAGATCTTCTACAGCTTTAACCCACTTACCTTCGCCAGCGAGTGCACCTGTAGCAGAACCCTGAATGATTGGTGTGTTATCACCATCATATTCGTATTTGCTGAGCAGATCACGGATCTCCATCTCAACGAGTTCGAGGATCTCAGCGTCTTCAACAAGGTCAACTTTGTTCATGAATACCACGATACGAGGTACACCTACCTGGCGAGCCAGCAGGATGTGCTCTTTAGTCTGAGGCATTGGACCGTCAGTAGCAGCTACCACAAGGATCGCACCGTCCATCTGTGCAGCACCAGTGATCATGTTCTTTACATAGTCAGCGTGACCTGGACAGTCAACGTGAGCGTAGTGACGATTTACAGTCTGGTATTCTACGTGAGCAGTGTTGATAGTGATACCACGCTCTTTTTCTTCCGGAGCAGCATCAATTTCATCATATCCTTTCTTTTCTGCCAAACCTTTATTTGCCAGAATGGTTGTGATTGCAGCTGTCAATGTAGTTTTACCATGGTCAACGTGGCCGATGGTCCCAATGTTTACGTGGGGTTTCTCCCTCTTAAAGGTTTCTTTTGCCATTTTTTATTGTTTTGAAATTATTAGATTGTGCTTTATCTTAAAAAGTGTGCAAATATAAGCTAAAATTCTTCTCCAAATAAAATTATTTTTTTGTTTCCCTGATTATGTTATGCAAAGATAGGAAAGAAAGCCCTGTAAATAAGCAAATAAGGGGCATAGAGAGGTAGAACATTCGTTCGAAAGAACTGGATAAAACCATATGAATGAACACAGCTGCCATAAAAAAGAGCATATACCATTCTGCATTTTCTCTGAGTAACTGCCTGTAGGCGGGTGCTAACCATAGTGCTAACAACGGGAATAATAACCAAACCCCAAAATTGGACAACACATCGTAAGCGCCATGAAAACTGAACAGGCGGCGAGTATGGTCTGCAAGATGGTATATATGACCCACATCGGCAGCCAACCCACTGGAAGGAGGCAAACCGGCTACACCATCATATGCATACCTGAATGAGAATACCATAATGGCGGAAAGTGCGAAATATGCTAACTGACGCCCCTTACCTATGCTGCCGAAGAAAAAAATAAGCGGTGCAATGAATATAAAGGCCTCTTTGGCAAATGGCCCTACGAATATGGCCAGCGTGAGCATGGCATTGTTCTTTTCTCTGATACCAAGCAATGCCAGCCCTACTACCAGACAATAAACAGAGTCTGCAATGGGTGTGCCAGCTATATAGGGTGTCCAGCGGCAGGACAGCATAACCAGCAAACCAGCCAGAGCAAAGACCGGAGTTAACTTATATGATCTGCAGAAGCGGTAAATGATAAGTCCCCAAAGGCTCATCAATATACAGTTAACCAGATAAAAGCTGACAGTGAGGGGAAAATCGCCGGCGAAGCTGAGCGGGCGCATTACATTGAAGGCCCTGCCGAAAACAAAATTGACACCAGCAGCCAACAGCGGCACAATAGGTCTATAGCGGCGCACGGGAGACTGATCGAGATCGAAGTGAGCGAGGCCCGTATAGGTCTGGCAATCGGGGCTGCTGCTCTGGTCGTAATTGTCCATGAGCGAGAAAGCTGCGCCATGTATCACCGCGAGGCAAAACAGGAACACCAGGGTATACTCGTGCAGCAGGAATCTTATCAGCCTATTCATGAAAACGTAAATGTACTAAAGGAATAAAAGGAAAGTGAAGACGGAATGGCTAAAAACAACAAAAGCCCTGAAAGGGGCTTGTGAATGAGTTGTACTGATGAAAGTGGAGAGCTGTTGAGCAGGATTGAACTGCCGACCTCTTCCTTACCAAGGAAGTGCTCTACCGCTGAGCTACAACAGCTTTAAAAAAGAAGAACTTAAAAAAGCGAGCGGGAGACGAGGCTCGAACCCGCGACCTACAGCTTGGAAGGCTGTCGCTCTACCAACTGAGCTACTCCCGCTTATTTAGTATACAGTTAACGGTATGGAACCGTCAACTGCAGACTTAAAGTGGGCACAGGAGGATTCGAACCTCCGAAGTCTAAAGACGGCAGATTTACAGTCTGCTCACGTTGGCCGCTTGTGGAATGTGCCCAGAAGCTAAAACATAAAAGTGATTAAACGGCATGAGTTTAATCACTTCAAGTTTTTAAAAGCTGAGCCACTTGCCGGAATCGAACCAGCGACCTACTGATTACAAATCAGTTGCTCTACCATCTGAGCTAAAGTGGCTAATAAAAGAACTAGTTCCCCTGTTCACTTAAGGGACTGCAAAAGTAGATAAAAAAATGACTTCTGCAAATTATTTTTGAAAATTTTTAAGAACTTTTCGTGACTTTTTTTGAGCCGTTATCATCGGCTTAAACGGGAGTGTGAAGATAGTATATCTCTTCTATTTTTTCAACAAATAGAAATTAAAAGTATCGTTCTGCCAGTTGAAAGACCTGTTGATACTTCGGGTCCACACGCTGCCGGCAATAGAATCTGTACCGTATAAAACTGCCCAGCCGCCGCGGATACGGAAGTGATCGTAATACATGGTCTGCGCTGAAGTAGTATCTATCCTGAAATAGTTGGTGTTCGCCGAATCTACTATGCACAATACATTGCTGTAATTGGGGTTGCCGAAGAAACTGTAGATGAAGAATGACGTATTTGTAGCAGATGCTTTGAGTTCCATATCGAATAAGGAATCTTTACCTACCAGATTTGCAGAATCGCTGCCTGTAAATTTGAAGTGAGACCTCCAGAAGCCATAAAATTTCTTTACGGTCTTAACAGAGCAATCCTTACCCTCATAGCCAACAGGACAAACACACTTGCCGCTATCGCAAAGGCCACCATTGGTGCACACTACATAATTGCATGTCCATGGCTTCTCGTCCAATGGTTTTGTACATGAGGAGATATACGTTGCAGAAAAAACGATCGATAGTATTCCTAATACTGTTGCTACCAGGCCACTTTTCTTACTTACCATGGCATAAATTTAGTTAAAGTTTTCAATTTAAAAAGCACAGAATGCACATATGTTGCTTATAATCTGTACATTTTTGGTAAATCAATAATATTCCCGGCTGTTAAATTTGCTTTAACTCTGTAACCAAAGCCTGCAACACTTTCTTGGCATCGCCGAAGAGCATAGAAGATTTAGGACGGAAGAATAATTCGTTCTCGATACCTGCATAACCTGGCTTCATGCTGCGTTTGTTGACAATAACATGGTCTGCTTTTTCCACTTCCAGTATAGGCATACCATATATAGGGCTGTTAGGATCTTCCTTGGCTGCAGGATTCACCACGTCGTTGGCACCGAGAATGAGTACCACGTTGGTACCCCCCATCTGGTCGTTGGCGTCTTCCATTTCCAGCAGCTTTTCGTAGGGCACATCAGCTTCTGCCAATAATACGTTCATATGACCCGGCATACGGCCCGCTACCGGGTGAATACCATAAGAGACTTCTACCCCTTTTTCGTTCAGCACTTTTTCCAGCTCGTGACAGGTATGCTGCGCCTGAGCAACTGCAAGACCATAACCGGGTATTATCATCACTTTGGATGCATATGCCATGAGGGTTGCTGTATCATTGAGCGATATTTCTTTGTAGGCACCCTGATCTTTGCTGCCAGCTGCACCGCCTGTTTTGGCTGCACCAAAAGAACCGATCAACACATTCTTGAGCGAGCGGTTCATGGCCTTACACATAAGTATGGTAAGTATAGTACCTGCAGAGCCCACTAATATACCACCGGTAAGCATTACCGGATTGTCGTAAAGGAAGCCACCAAATGCTGCTGCTACACCTGTAAATGAGTTGAGCAAGGATATAACTACCGGCATATCTGCACCGCCAATTGGCATTACAAAAAGGATACCATACAGTGCAGACAAAGCAAGAATACCGTAGAACAGCATAGGATTGCCTGCAGACTGACCCATAATAACCATAGAATCGAGCACTATGAGCCCACCGAAAATGATGAAGTTGATGACCTGACCACCCGGAATAGTGCGATCCTTGATCTTGCCATTCAGTTTGCCCCAGGCTATCATACTACCTGCAAAAGAAACCGTACCGATCATCATACCCAGCGCAATAACCACCAGCATGCCGGTAGACTTTTCTTCGGGTTTGGCATATTCTACCAGCGATATGAGCATGGCACAGGCACCACCCATACCATTAAAGAGACTCACCATCTCGGGCATAGCGGTCATCTGTACTTTTTTGGCGGCGAGTGTACCCACTACTGTACCCAACAGCAAGCCACCGAAGATCCACATATAGTTACCCAGATGTTTTACTTCGCCGGTGCCCGGTTCTTTGTATGTAAAATGGAATATTGTGACAAATATGGCAATGGTCATGCCCGCGGCAGCCAGCAGATTGCCTTTTCTTGCCGTATCGGGATGAGACAGCATTTTAAGGCCCATTATGAATGTTATAGAACCTATCAGATAACTTAACTGGAGAATCATGCTTTCCATGAGTATGCTATATTTAAAACAGAGTATTTATTAAGTAAGATCATTTATACCTATACTGCCTTGTGCTATCTATTTCTTTTTCTTCTTGCTGAACATTTCCAGCATTCTGTCAGTAACCACAAAACCACCAACCACGTTCAGTGTTCCGAGTATTACTGCCAGGAAACCAAGTGTCAGTGCCACATAATCATCTGGACGAGCCTGCCCCATGACTATGATAGCACCAATTATTACCACCCCATGTATGGCATTGGCACCGCTCATCAGTGGTGTATGCAACACTGATGGCACACGGGAAATGACTTCAATACCCAGAAATATGGATAAGATAACTATTGTGATGAGCCTGTAGGTAGCCGCATCGGTAAACAAACTGATCAATGCATCCATTTTATTTAGTATAAATTAGTTAGAAAAAGCTTGGTTAGGAAAGTATCAGCTGAGTGCCTGTACCCTTTCGTTGACTATTTTACCGCCATTGATTATAGCAGTACCCTTTACAATATCATCTTCAAAGTTGAGGTTCACATTGCCATCTTTGTCAATGATAAGCTTGGAGAAATTGAGCACATTCTTGCTGTATACCTTGCTGGCATCCGAAGATGCTGTTGCGGCCAGGGCAGAGTTGCCTATAATGGCTACTCCATTGTGCATAATGGTCTTATTATCTTCAGTAAGATCTGTATTGCCACCTGTTACAGAGGCCAGATCTATGATCACAGAACCGGCACGCATATCTTCTATCATCTGACGGGTGATGAGGATAGGCGCCTTTCGGCCAGGTATCTGAGCAGTAGAGATAATAATATCTGATTTGCGGGCATGCTCGTGAATCTTATCGCGCTGGCGTTTCTGGAACTCCTCGCTTTGCTCTACCGCATAGCCACCAGCCTTAGATGCGTCTGCAGCACCTTCTACTTCCACAAACTTAGCACCAAGGCTCATTACTTCTTCTTTTACAGCAGGGCGGGTATCGAACACCTCCACCACCGCACCCAGCCTTCTGGCAGTAGCCACAGCCTGCAAACCAGCCACACCGGCACCCAGTATGAGCACCTTGGCGGGAGGTATACTACCTGCAGCGGTCATGAACATGGGGAAGTAGCGGCAATACTGGAACGCTGCCAGCAACACCGCCTTATAACCAGCAATATTGGCCTGAGAGCTCAGCACGTCCATACTCTGCGCACGGGTGGTACGCGGAATGGTATCGAGACTGAAAACAGTGTAATTCTTCTCTGCCCACTGCTGCATGAGCTTAAAGTTGAACAATGGCTGATAGACACCCATGATTATGGCTCCGGGTTTGGCGTTGCCGGCATTGGCTATCTGGATGGACAGCACCATATCGGCCTGCGCATTAATATCTGCAGCGCTTTTGATAGCTGCACCAACGGCTGTGTACGCATCATTGTTGAAAAATGCTGCCACTCCGGCACCATCTTCTATCCATACGGTCACATTCATTTTTACCAGGGCAGACACTACTTCCGGAACGAGAGATACGCGCGTTTCCGGGGCTTGTTCTTTCAATACACCTACTATCATAAAATGTTGGAAATCTTTATTAATATTTTGAAAAATAAGTGTTTTATCTGAAAAAAGGAAATTTATGCATCGTTATTTAAGAACACTCATTGCATAAACATTTTTATAGTTTTTCTTCTCAAAAGCAAGAAATATTCCAAATGCGGACAATAAAAAAGGAGCGCCTAAGCCCTCCTTTCTGTATTGAATACCATTAGCGTAATTACTGCTTCAGCATGAAACGGAACGTCTTGCGTTCGGCACCGGAATATACATTAAGCATGTACATGCCATTTGCCAGCGACTTGCTGAGGCTTACACTTTCATTGAGTGTACCGTTGGATGCAGCTACTGTGCGTATATAAACTATCTGACCCAGCACATCTGTAACCTGAAGTACTACATCTGTACCGGCTTCAACAGTACCGTTCACCTGGAACTCGCCGCTATTAGGGTTGGGCATCATGGCAATAACAGGTTCTGTAGCCAGCACCTGAACATCGTTAGCTACTTTCACCTTCACAGCATTGAATGAATACCATGCACAATTGCCTATGCTGGTAACCCAGCAGCTTATAGAATCTCCGTTTGAAAGAGCGCTGGTAGTGTACACATTGTTTGTAGCAGCAGGCAACATAGTAGCGTTCTTGTACCACTGGTAGGTAAGTACAGGACCACCATTTACTACTGTACCTGTGAAGGTTACAGAAGTACCGGCAGAAATACTAAGACCTGTATTGGTGCTGAGCAGCAGTATAGGCAGATAAACTGAATCTATCCTCAGGCCGAACTTAGCGCTCGATACATTGTTTGTGATCGGGCAACGATAGTTACTGTTGAGCTTTACAGAGATAGAATCTCCCAGAACAGGAATGTAGGTATATGATGCACCGGTAACACCTGTAGCAACACCATTCCTGTACCATGTATATGCCGGAGCAGAACCGCCGAAGAGATTGCTTGCCTGATAATTGACCGTAGAACCCTGACAGATAGAATCTGTAGCAGAGAGCGGCAATGAACCAAGGAATGCACTAACTGTAGCAACCGGAGTTTCGTTGGAGACAACAACCATTGTGTGTGCTGCTGAAACTGATGCTGGAGAAGGACAAACAGCGCTGCTAGTCATAGTTACAGCAATCACATCGCCGTTGGCAGGAGTGTACATAAAGGTATCTGTAGTTGCAGATACGGCAGTGCCGTTCACCGTCCATGCATATGCAGGAGTAGTACCACCGTTTACCGGAGTAGCCGTAAATGTATTGAGTGTGCCTGCACATACTGTATCTGCAGGAGTAGTACCGAGGCTTACAGTTACTGCGACCGTTGGCGTAATAACAACAGTAGCGCTGCTACTCATATCCTTCATACAGCCAGGCAATGTTGTTGCAGTAGCAGTATATGTGCCGGCCATAGTCATAGATCCAAAACTGAAGGCGCCACCTGTACTTACATGTGTAGCCATAAGTGAAGATCCATTGTAGAGGTTGTACGTGTAACCAACCTCAGCGTTATTTAACGAAACAGAAGTTCCTGCGCCACCCTCACAATAGCTGCCACCACCGGTAACATTATAAACAAGCGGCAAAGGATTTACAGTGAGTGTATGTGTACGCAAACAACCGGTAGACAAAGAATAAGTTAATGTGACGCTGCCCTGAGCAACGCCAGTAACAACACCTGTTGATGTGCCTACTGTAGCCCTGGCTATATTGCTGCTTGTCCATGAGCCGGCAAATGTAGCACTGCTGAGTGTAGTTGTTGCTGCCTCACACACAGATGATGCACCTGTAATAGTGGCAGGAAGCGAATTTACTGTGACAGCAGTTGCAGCAATACAGCCTGTGAGCAAACGATAAGTAATAATAGCTGTGCCGCTGGCAACACCTGTTATTACACCATCTGTACCAATAGCAGCTATAGCATAGTTTGAGCTGGCCCACATACCACCTGTGCTGGCAGTAGACATAGGCGAAGTACTACCCTCGCAGAAAGCCATAGTACCTGTAATAGTTGCCGGAAGCGGATTTACCGTAATAGTAGTAGCCGCGCTACAGGTAGTAGGCAGGACATAAATAATATCTGCAGTACCTGCTGCAATACCTGTAATGATGCCTGTTGAAGCATGCACCGTAGCGATAGAAATATTGCTGCTCACCCATGAGCCGCCGGTAGAAGAAGTAGTAAGCACCGTAACATCGCCCACACAAACGGCTGGTGTACCTACACCAGCAACAGGAAGCGGATTGACAGTAACAATTATCTTTGTTGTATCTATATCTCCTGCAGCGTCAGTAATAGTAACTGTAAACGAATCTAGTCCTACATATCCGGCAGAAGGAGCATAACTGAGCCCTGATGGAGTAATTGGAATGCCGGTAGAGGTAGCTGTATGATTTGCAACTAGCGTGCCATGTGCAGGTGCTATTCCCTCGCTCCAGGTTTCAGCCTGACTTGTATCACTGTCTATAATTGTAAGTAAACTATTTATAGACCTAGGACCAACATCCTGACAAACAGAAAGCGATTGTGTACTCCCAGCTGTAAATTGAGGTATTTTGTTCCCTGTGATAGAAATATTGTCAATGATCCACCACCATGACCAGTTGCCGGAGTAACGGAAACGCACTTTTACACCAGTTCTGTTTGCAGCGTATGCAGAGATATCAATATTCTGATGATTAGGATTGGAAGTAGTAGATGTAACAGAATATACACTGATCCATGTTGAACCACCCCACACTTCCAGATTGCCAGAGCTTGGCGCCAAATGCCTGTAATACTGATCCCAGCTAACAACAATATGACCATAGCCTAAACTACTGAATGCAGCAGACTCTAAAGCTGCATTTTCAGCAATACCATCATTTGAGTTGTTGTCGCTATCGAAAATACCGAATGGAGCAGACATAGGGGAATTCGCTGTACGACCACCCGGATTATTGAATCTCCATACATCATATGAAGCGCCGGAAATTGTGTTGTTAGCCCAGCCTGAAGGTGGCGTAGTGCCCGTAGCGGTACTAAAATCTTCGTTCAACAGAACGGTTTGTGCAGCTGCAGCACCACCCAGCATCACAAAACATAATGCTGCCTTTAATGCAGTTTTGAACCTGGAAGGAGAATAAAAATTAACCATATATTAATAATTAAGCAATGTAAAAACTTTGCGCTGCGAAATTACTACAAACGGTACTAGAAAAAGGCAACCAGAATCAGCTCCTCAGGACATTTTAACAGTATTGAAAGGCTGTTAGCCACAATTCTGTTTGATTCCGAATCAGACGGATCAATCGATAACAGCAATGCATTTGAGTTCTATTGCAATGGCAGTTGGAAGTGCATCAATGCCTACTGTGGTGCGACAAGGCTGATTGTCTTTGAAATATTCAGCGTAGATCTTATTGTACGTCTGAAAGTCGCGTTTCATATCTACCAGAAAAACGGTAACATCAACCAGTTTGTCCCAGCTGCTGCCGCTTTCTTCCAGTATCACACGCACATTATCGAAGACACTGCGGCACTGCGCTGCAAAATCAAATTCTATGAAGTTGCCATGTTTGTCGGTAGTGAGTCTGGGTATTTCATCGGTACCTGCTTTGCGTGGACCTACGCCTGAAAGAAACAAAAGGTTGCCTACTCTTTTTGCGTGAGGGTAAAGGCCTACCGGCTTGGGTGCTTTATCTGTAGAAAATGACATTATCTGAAAAATGAGCTATTTAATGAAGATAATTACTGCTTTATGTAATTACTAAAATTAACAACATCGTATGACCCGTTGGTATACCTGCGTTTCAATTGCATGGTAACTGTGCCATTATTGAGGAAACCATTGCCGGTGTACAATATAGAATTTTGTGTAGTGGGTGTAATAGCGAAATTAGAACCTCCTCTGAAATTACTGCTCAACTCAAGCGGCATAGTTACCACCGTATTTGCAGCAGTATCCACCCAGGTTACATCCATCGTATTGTAATTGGCCGTATCATCGTCATTAGAAGTAAAAATGAGTGAGTTGGTAGTATCAGAGGTAGGGTCATCCGGCGGAACACCTTTAAAAACTCCGGCATACATTTTACGGTACACAATTTCGCAGTTGGCACCATCTGCCCCGGAAGGGCATTTGCAGATACCACCCAAGCAAGTGCCATGGTTGAGGCATGTTACCGCCCCGCACTCATCTTTAGAGCACGAACTGTATACCAGTGCGCTGAAAGTACCCAATGTAACTATGGCGGCAAGTGCTATCTGCTTTATCGGTCTCATAAGATTGAACGTATCAAATATCCGTAATACGATATGCCAAAGATAAGCATTACCTGTTAACCACAAAGGAGCTACACGACAAAGAATACGCTTTAAGCTATTCCTAACAAACGGACACAAAAAAGCCGGCTGTAGCAGCCGGCTCTGTAATGAATAGTATTTTATAATTAGTGAGTTGCTTTGAATTTCTTTACTGCTTCTGTAAGACGTGGCAACACCTCGAAAACATCGCCAAGTACACCATAATCTGCCGCTTTGAAGAACGGAGCTTCAGGGTCTTTGTTGATCACTACTATGGTTTTAGAACCATTGACACCTGCCAGATGCTGAATAGCACCAGAGATGCCCGCAGCAATGTATAGGTTTGGACGGATAGTACCACCGGTCTGACCAACGTGTTCATGGTGCGGACGCCAATGAGAATCGGCAACCGGACGAGAACAGGCAGTTGCCGCACCCAGTTCTGTAGCGAGGTTTTCAATAAGACCCCAGTTCTCCGGGCCTTTCAGACCACGACCACCACTCACCACCAGTTCAGCCTCAGAAAGCGGTACACTGCCGGAAGCCTTGCTCACTTCTTTCACCTGCACACCAAAATCGGCAGCATCGAAAGCAACAGAAAGCGTTTCAACAGTAGCGGCGCCTTCGCCTTTTACAACTCCAAAAGTATTGGGCATAAGTGTGATGACCTTAACATCGCTGCTGATCTTCACAAATGCGAAAGCCTTGCCTGAGAAAACGTTCTTTTTTACCACAAAGCCATCAGTCATTACCGGATAGTCTACCGCACCGCCGGCCAGACCAGCCTTGAGACGGGCAGCCACACGTGGCGCCACCGCCTTGCCTGTAGTATCGTGCAGGCAAATGATCACCTTGGCATTTTCCTGCTGAGCAGCTGCCAGCAGGGCTTTTGTATAGGCACGAGAGTTGAGCTCATCGAGACGGGCATCGGCTATATGCAATACTTTCTGCGCACCATAGGCACCCAGCGCCTGCATTTCGGCTGCATTGGCATTACCCAGCGCCACCGCTGTAACAGTAGTACCCATAGCGCTAGCTATATGAGCGGCATACTGCACCGCTTCGAAAGATTTCTTTTTGAATGCGCCCTGCGCATGTTCTGTTAATACTATTACTGACATTTGAAATAAAGTTAAAAGAGTGAAAGAGTGAAAAAACGATAGCAATTATAGCTGAACCGGCTTTTCTACCTATTTACCTACCTGCATTATATTACCTTGGCTTCGTTGTGCAGCAAGCTCACCAACTCGTCCATATTATCTGCAGCAATCATTTTTACACCTGTTTTAGCAACAAGCATCTCGTAAGAAACAATAGTGCTTACAGCATCTATAGCAGCAGCAGCAACCACTTTCAGCGGCTTGGTGCGTGCAGCCATAATGCCGCGCATGTTTGGTATACGTGCTTCTGCAACACCTTTCTGGCAAGATATTACCAGTGGCATATCGCAAGCATCTGTTTCGTCTCCGCCATCAATTTCACGCTGAACGGTAACAGTTCTACCAGCAACGTCTACTTTAGAAGCGAAACCGATGTAGTTCATATCCAGCAGCTCGGCCAGCATAGCACCTAATGTACCATTGTTGTAATCAATAGACTCTTTACCGCAAAGCACCAGATCATAACCTTCGGCCTGAGCAAATGCAGCGATCTGCGCAGCTACCACATATGGGTCGTTGCTATCGGCATCTATACGGATAGCCTCATCGCCACCAAGCGCCAGCGCCTTTCGGATAACCGGTTCAGCATCGGCTTTACCAACTGTAACGAGGTGTATCACGGTTGTAGCATCAGCTTCTTTCAGCTCCAGGGCACGCACCAGAGAGTACCATTCATCATATGGATTGATGATGAAAGTAACACCCTGCGTATTTAAAGTGGTGTTGTTATCGCTGAAAGCGATCTTGGTTGTGGTATCCGGCACCGGACATATACAAACTAATATTTTCATATTCGAAATAGTTCAAAGATTAAAAGAGAAAAACAGACAGGGGTAAAAACGGGGCAAAGGTATGGAAAAAAGTGATTTTAGATGTAAGGCAGAACGCTCAAAAGAGCCTGATATAGAAAAGTCTCTATAGGAAATATCTATTTACTATCATTAACCGGAAATAGGAACAAATAAGAGAAAAAGGCCGGACATCAGTTTTTACAGGCAACGAAAATAAAAGGCTTGTTGCGTTTTTCGCGAAGGGCCACCTGCACCTTTCCGGCATTACTGATGATCTTGTAGCGTTGCAGATCTATAACCTCCAGCACTTTTGTGTATTCTTTATTGAGAAAGTTGCGACGGATATGAGATGCGAGTAGTGTAGCCGACTCTATGTCGACCGCAATGATATTTTTTGCATAATGTGTCCATACACGCCTTCTATACCACATAAATGATACTATTTACAGTTGGAACTGATGTGCCGGCACTATCTGTTTCTCTTCGATGGCTTGTAGAGTGCTCCTATATCGGAACCACAGCCACAATGACGGCTGCTTTTGCAACCCTCTGCCATAGTAAGGAGCATACCAGCGGCAAACAAATAAATCACCAGACGAATCGCTTTAGTTCTTTTCATAAAATCTACTTTTGTAAAAATAAAGAATATTGCCGATTCCCAAACCTAAAAATATACTGGTAGCACCACTAGACTGGGGAGCAGGGCACACCACCAGATGCATTCCCATAATAGCACACCTGCTGCAACTGGGTCACAACCCAATATTGGCGGGCAATGGAGCACAGCAACGCATGGTAAACCGCTATTTTGATAGACCTATCAATTCTATCTATCTGGAGGGGTATAATGTCACTTACTCTGCCTGGAACAGGTTGGCTCAGGCAGGCATACTGAGCCAATTGCCCCGGCTGCTGAATAGTATAAAGCAGGAAAATGAATGGCTACAGCAACAGGCAGTGTTGTTGCAACTGGATGGCATCATATCGGATAACAGGTATGGACTGCACCACCCTACAATACCCTGTGTTATAATGACCCATCAACTGCGTATAATGATGGGTTTGGGCAGTACTGCCGACAATTTAGTACAGCAACTACACTATAAACATCTGAACAGGTTCAACACTACCTGGATAGCAGACAATGCTGCTGACCCTACACTTGCAGGCGAGCTGGCACACCCTGCGCAAATGCCTGACAATTTCCGGTATATAGGACCACTATCTCGTCTGGCAGATATACCGGAAAATACTATCCGGCAGCAAGAACCTGCAATATTGATTTTATTATCGGGACCAGAGCCGCAAAGGACCTCACTATCGCGTATGCTGTGGGAACAGGCTTTGCAAATGAATGAGCAAATAGTATTTGTGGAAGGAACCGAAGGTGCTGTAGTACCTGAAAATATACCGCCACACATTACCCATTACCGCAGACTGGACAATGATCAACTGATCTCTGCCCTGCAACAGGCTGCTATGGTGGTTTGCCGCAGCGGCTACTCCACTATTATGGATCTGGCAGCCATCAACAAAAAAGCGATACTGATACCCACCCCCGGCCAGACAGAACAGCAATACCTGGGCAAACAACTACATAAAAAGGGTATCTTTTACAGTACACGGCAGGCCGGCTTCGACCTGAAGAAAGCACTGCACGCAGCAGCCTCTTTCCCCTACCTGCCTTCGGGCATGAGCGGCTACCACCAACACAAGGAAGTTATTGGTGATTGGCTTAACCAGTTGTAATAATCTGTTATCAGAAGAAGTCGTAGGCCCTGCGCATAGCTGAATTGATGCGCACACCGAAATAAACATAGGTAGAGGTAAGCGCACTACTGTTTGTACCGGTAGTTGAAGAGACCGGATATGCATTGTCTACATTCACATAGTTGCGGTAAACGCCACCCAGATCCAGGAACATATTGCGGCGGATCTGGTAAGATGCATTCAGGCTCACGATCTTGCACTGACTCTCAGGACCGTTGATCATCTTCACCCCATACTGATAGGCAGCAGTAGGATATGCTTTGAACACATTATTACCGAAATTCTTGCTGCCGGTATCATTGCCCCTCATATAGTAAGTGGCTCTTGCGGTAAGTGTAAGATTCTTAACTGGCTGGTAGCGGATCTGACCAATTGCCTTTATGAATCCAGACCCCAGCGGATCGGCCAGCGGCTGATTGTAGTTGGTATAGTTGGCCAGCGTATCCTGTGCTGAATATACATAAGGACGTACAGCATCTATTTCGCCCTGCAGGTCCACATTCTTCAGCCCGAAAGCATTGAAATATTTACCACCTACCTGCACACCCCATTTGTTGCCATACCATTTGTTGCTGCCTGTTAGTTCTTTTATTTTGAACTCGTTGAGAATGAACTGGCCATAGAACTGGAAGTTGTTAGCAACCAGCGCCTTGGCACTGAAGCCCAGCAAAGATTTGTCGCCGGCGCCGTTGTAGCGGCTCATAGCAGTGCTCAAAATAACCGGATTGAGGTAAGATATTTCATAACCACCAGTACGACCGAATACCTGCGCCTCGAAGAGGCCTACATTCAGCCAGCGGGTAGCATTCATGTTCAGGTAGCGCATGGTAGAGTATTTATGTGTGTTTACGTGGTCTGCACCTTTTATGTATTGCGGAGTCAGTTCCAGGTACAAACATTCGTAGTTCAGTTTCCAGATGCGCATCTGCAACTTCATGAACGGCATATTTGAAGAATTGTCTGTAAGGAACAGACTGGTAAAACCATCGCCAAAGAAATGCTTGCCATAACCAAAAGTGGCGTTGAGGTGGTTCTTCACAATGTCGGCATTTACATAACCGCTCACCTGCAGATAGTCGTATCCGCCAAACTGATTAACTGTCTTTTTGAAATAATCGGCACCGGGCACTGCCTCCAGTTTTTTCTGCGCCCAGTTGTTCACATGATATGGGAACTTCTCCTGATTATCCGTCATCATGGTGTAAAAGCCTATCTTTTTGCCTATCCAACCGCGTATCTCTGCACCCTGACTGTTGGCTGTGATCATTTTGGGAATGGCATTACCGGTTACGGGATCATTAGCGGGAGTATTGGACTGCATAAGGCCTGTACCAACCATTACCGGGTTTACTACAGCAAAGAAGTTGTTTGTCTTTACATAACCCAGGTTGTATTGCTTTTTGTAGAAAGTATTGAAAATATCGCGTTTTGAACTGATGGCGCCATTCTCATCAGCAGCCCATTCGCCGCTTTCAGATACCATCTGCTGCATATTGTACTTATCAATATCGCTGGCTTGTTTCATCCTGATATTCATTTCCAGGTTTCCTGCAGAGTCGTATCGCTGCACCACATTGGTATTGCCCGATATAGACTCTATGAAATGTACCAGATTCCTTCTCGACTCCGGCTTATCGCCATTTGCCAGACTATCGCACAAACGACCGGAAAGTGTTTCCCAACGATCCAGATTGTGGTACCCTTCTGAGCCCAAAGGCAGGAAAGTGGTCTGTGCACCTGCACCTACAGCAAACAATAAAGAGGCGGAAGCAAATATGGCTTTCTTTAGCATAAAGAAGATTTTCAAAAGTGTATTCGGTAACTTTGCACTATCCTAAAAAAGTGCACCCATGTGTGGGGCGAATATACTGATATGTTTTCAAAACTTATAAAGAACGCAACGGTTGTAAACGAAGGCGTAAGCAAGATACAGGACGTACTTATTAAAGACGGACGCATAGAACGCATAGACAGCAACATAGAACCTACGGGCAACTGTACTGTCATTAATGCAGAAGGCCTGCATCTGCTGCCAGGCGCTATAGACGATCAGGTACACTTTCGTGAACCGGGTCTTACACACAAGGCTACCATAGGCTCTGAAGCACGCTCTGCTGTGGCAGGTGGCGTTACATCTTTTATGGAAATGCCCAACACCAATCCGGCTGCGCTGACACAGGAATTACTAGAAGACAAGTACAGAATTGCATCAGGCACTTCTATAGCCAACTATTCCTTCTTCATGGGTGTTTCTAATACCAATGCCGATGAAGTACTGCGCACTAATGAGAAGAAGAAGGATGTATGTGGTGTGAAGATATTTATGGGTTCGAGCACCGGTGATATGCTGGTAGATAACTACTTAACTCTGGGCAAGCTATTCTCTGAGTCCGAGCTGCTCATAGCTACCCACTGCGAAGATGAGAATGTGATCAACGCCAACAAAGCAAAATATCCGGATGCAGACAATGCATCTTTCCATCCCATCATCCGCAATGAAGAAGCCTGTTTTGCAAGTTCCTTCTCGGCCGTGCAGCTTGCCAAACAACATGGCACCAGGCTGCATATATTGCATATATCTACAGCCCGAGAGCTGCAGCTCTTCACCAATATGATGCCGCTGGAAGATAAACGCATCACATCTGAAGTTTGTGTACATCACCTGCACTTTACAGCAGATGACTATGCCCGTTTCGGCAACCTGATAAAATGCAATCCTGCAATAAAGGCAGCAGAAAACAAAGCAGCCCTGTGGGAAGCCCTGCTCGATGACAGACTGGACATAATTGCAACTGACCATGCGCCACATACATGGGAAGAAAAACAACAACCCTACCAGAAAGCCCCATCGGGCATACCACTGGTGCAGCACTCGCTGCCGCTAATGCTGCAGTACGTGAAAGAAGGCCGCATATCGCTGGAAAAAGTAGTAGAGAAAATGTGCCACGCACCTGCCCGCTGTTTCCAGATAGCAGAACGTGGTTATATACGCGAAGGCTACCATGCCGATCTGGTATTGGTGAACCTGAACATGCCATATACAGTTAGTAAAGAAAACATCCTTTACAAATGTGGCTGGTCTCCTTTTGAAGGACACACCTTCCCTGCTACTGTACATACTACCTTTGTAAATGGCGAGAAAGTATATGAACTGGGCAAAGTATACGACCATGTAATGGGGGCTCGTATGAGATTTGACAGATAAACCCCGCAGATGCAAAACGACAAAACCACCCTTAAGGACCTTTCTATATTTCCTACAGACGGGAGCAGCGGGGTGTTTGCACTCATCAACCGCACCACCACACAGGAAGGGCGCGAAGCGTTACAACGACACATACAGCATCCTCCGGCTACTTACGAAGAACTAATGAGGCTGCAGGACGCTGTCAGGTTCTGGTGTGCGCATCTCGATAAATGGCCAACTGTCATATCCAATGGTACACTGGTGATGCTGGATAAATTCTATGAATCTGCCGACAATACCGCACCTCCTGCAGGCGGCATTGCGGGTAGACTCTCACAGGTTTTGCAGAAGATGTTCAATAAGCGGGAATATTTCTTTACCAAGTTCTCTGTATCTCATCTTTCAGACTTTCTGAAAGGGTGTACAGAACTGGCAGCCATGCTGCAACTGCCCGACCTGCCACAACTGATGCAGCTACAGCTCTCCGCAATACAGGCAGAGCTGCAACATCCGCTTACCGAAAGACTGCTGGCGGTAACCGGCAGCACCAGCTTCAGCGAACTGCAATTACTGCAATACAGATCCAGGAGAGAACTGAAGAATATAACTTTCCGCCTTATTGGGATTTATGCACGCATGGATGCCTGGCAGTCTATGGCGTGCGCCACTAAAGAACATGGCTGGGTTTTCCCGGAGTTGCTGCCTGAACTTCCTGTCACCTTCGAGGCTAGGGGCATATGGCACCCGCTGCTGCAACAACCCATTGCCTACGATATGTCTTTTGGTGCACAGCGGAATTTCCTACTGCTTACGGGCGCCAACATGTCGGGCAAAACCACATTCCTGCGGGCACTGGGGGTAAGTTCTCTGCTGGCACATGTGGGCATGGGTGTACCTGCAAAAAAATTACGCACCAGCTTCATGCATGGCATCATTACCAATATGCATGCCGAAGACAATATACTAAAGGGTGAAAGTTACTTCTTTGCGGAGGTGCAAAGAATGAAACAGATAGCAGCACGCATAGGCGAAGAACGACCTCACCTGGCACTGATGGACGAATTGTTTAAAGGCACCAATGTGCACGATGCCTATGAATGTACCAAGGCTGTAGTTGACGGATTGATGCATCACCCCAATCACATAATGGCATTATCTACCCATTTATATGAGGTGGCACAACAATTCGGTACAGACAACAGAATTCTTTTTGCTTACTTTGTCACCAATATTTCTGCAGGAGGTAGCTATCAGTTTACCTACCAAATAAAAGAAGGCATATCGAACGACCGGATAGGCTACCTGATATTGCAACAGGAAGGAGTTATAGATCAACTGCACAAAAACAAGAAGATTTAACAAACAAACACCAACAACAAGTGGACGAAAAATCAAGCTCTAAAGGAAAGATCATTGCCATAGGCTTTCTGGCCGTAATGGTGCTACCTGTATGTTATGCATTACTGAAAGAACTGAGGCACAGGCAACTGGAAAAGCAGAAAACAACACAGCAGGCACCTGCGGCGCCTGCTGTGAAATAATTATATAAGTAACTGACTGTTACTGAACGTAATTGAATTTGAAGCCAATACCATGTATGGTCTGCAACTTGGCTGCGGTCTGTGCTTTCAGGTATTTCCTGATCTTGGTGATGAACACATCCATGCTTCGGCCAAGGAAGTAATCGTCTTTGCCCCAAACACTCATCAGAATCTCATCGCGCTTAAGCACCCTGTTTGCATTGAGGCACAGATAGCGAACCAAGTCTGCCTCGCGCTGAGTGAGCTGATATTCTACCTTGTCGTTCTTCAGCAACAGATTGGTATAGTCGAAAATAAGTTCTCCGATGTTGAATGATAAAGGCCCTGAGTCTTCTTTCTTTTTGCTGCGCTTCACAAATACCTGAATACGCATCAGGAGCTCCTGCAAATTGTAAGGCTTTGTTATGTAGTCATCTGCACCACTCTCAAAACCGGCGATCTTATCGTTATCCATGTTCTTTGAAGACAGCAGAATGATAGGTATGTTCTCGTTCTTCTTACGAATGCTATTTGCCAGCTCCATGCCATCCTTCTTTCCGGGCAGCATAATATCAAGCAAACAGATGTCAAAGATGTTTTTCATGAACTGATGCCAGGCGGCATCTCCATCTGTACAATGTGTTACCTCAAATTCTTGTTTCTGCAGAAAATCCTTTACTACATACCCTAAAACAGGGTCGTCTTCTACTAAAAGTATTTTCAGTTTGGGTTGCGACATAAATTTAATACGTATGGTTTCTTGGTGCTAATATAATAATTATAAATGACAAGCATCAAAAGTACGCAAATATAATATATGTTAACAAGAAAATCTATTTTATTCGTTCAGGATTCTGGGCAATAAATGACTCCCAGGAACCGGTCTTCTTCTGCCGCCCTTTCTTTATTGCAGGAGCCTTGGCCTCTATAGATAGTACCTTGCTCTGATAATGATGACAAAGCGCTACTGCAACCGCGTCGGCGGCGTCCATGAATTTTACATCTTCTTTTACGTCTAGCGTATGTTGCACCATATCCCAAACCTGCTCCTTGGTGGCACTACCCCTACCCGTAACAGATTGTTTCACCTTTCTTGGCGAATATTCGGTAGCCTGCAGGCCACTCATCATGGCGGCAGCCATTGCCACCCCCTGTGCCCTGCCCAGTTTTAGCATACTCTGCACATTTTTGCCAAAGAAAGGCGCCTCTATAGCTACCGCTACCGGCTTATGCAGCTGAATAAGGCTTTCCATCTTTTTGAATATAAGATGCAACCTTTCGGCATGATCCTTGTACTTAGCCAGATGCAATACGCCCATTTCTATCAGTGATACGTTACTTTTGCTCACTAATATCAGTCCGTAGCCCATAACTAATGTGCCGGGGTCTATTCCAAGAATTATCTGGTTATCTTTCAAAAAGAGGAGATTGTCGTCTTGAACAAAAGTACCAAAATATGGCTTAACTATATTACCGGCGGCGCCATTAGCGTGTTGCTGCTGTGGGCCATATACAAACAGGTACTGAAACAGGTAAAAGACCTGAGTGCTGATATGTGGCAACACACAGGGCCGGTTGGATTTCTGGTGGCCTGCATTGTGCTTATGTTTGCCAATGCCCTGCTGGAAAGTTATAAATGGCACTGTCTCCTGAGTCGAGCAGAGCAGGTAAGCTTTTCTACCGCATTCAGTTCGTGGCTGGCAGGCGTGGCCTTTTCTATAATCACCCCCAACCGCATAGGGGAGTATCCGGGAAGAATACTGTATCTGGGTGGCAGCAATACGTTCCGCTATATCAATGTTTCGGTATCCGGCATCACCTCGCAGCTGGCAGGCATCTACTTCTGGGGGTTTGTCGGGCTTATCTACTACAACATTGCCTTCCCCGACACAATGGCACAGGCCGCTTTGGGGGTATGTGTGCTTATTAACATTTTTATAAGTGTGGTCTACTGGCGGTTCGATTCATGGGTACCGGCAATGACCCAAAACAAGTGGCTGCGCAGGTTTGCGGTATATGGCAGGCTCATGAGCAGGGTATCTGCTGCAGACAAACTAAAGGTTTTAACAATTTCATTGCTACGTGTAATGGTATTTACGGCACAGTATTTGTTTTTACTAAGGTGGATGAATGTTGATGTGCCCCTGCTGCAGGGTTTTTGCCTTGCTGCACTGTTCTTCTGGGTAATGGCGGTAATTCCATCGCTGGCGCTTACAGAACTGGGGATAAGAGGTGCAGTTAGCCTTTACATCTTCGCTCATTTTTCGTCCAATACCATTGGTATACTTGCAGCCACAACGGGACTCTGGTTGCTGAATCTGGTAATACCATCGGTGGCGGGCAGTGTACTGATAACCAAAATGAAATGGCTGAGATAACCACTAATAGTACTCAAACATCAAATACTGACGCTGTAACACAGGCAAATAACCACTTTGGCAGGGCTTTGCTACTCAAGGTCATTGTTGCTTTTTCCTGCTTAGCAATACCTGCAGTGGCTGCTGCACAATACGATTTCTGCAACTCTAAGAACACCAGCTTTAAGACCGGAGAGCAACTCACTTTCCACGCCTACTACAACATGGGCTTTATATGGATCTATGCAGGGAATGCAGTGTTTACAGTAAGTTCTACCAACGTGAATGGCCGCAAGGTATACCATGTTACCGGAGACGGCCGCACAGCAAAATCTTACGAATGGTTCTACAAAGTGCGGGACATTTACGAAACCTACATAGATGAGGAAACACTGCTGCCGCTGCATCATATACGTGCTGTAAATGAGGGCACGCTCAGCTACAAACACGATATTACTTTTGACCGCAACAGCAATGTTGCCACTGCAGCCAACGGCAATAAATATCCCATCTCGCAATGCACGCAGGATGTTGTTTCTGCCATCTACTTTGCACGCAATATAGACTACAACAAGTATAAGCCGGGCGACAAAATACCCTTCGAGATGTTTCTGGATGATAAGGTATACCCGCTCTATATAAAATACATGGGCAAGGAAAAGGTAGAAACTAAAAAGGGCACATTCAATGCCATCAAAATAGTACCCTTGCTTATAGAAGGCACCCTTTTCAAGGGTGGAGAAGGTATGGCTGTATGGGTGAGTGATGATAAGAACCACCTGCCGCTAAGAGTTAACAGCCCGATAGTTATTGGCAGCCTGAAGGCGGACCTTATGGACTATCAGAACCTGGCCAATCCATTTAGTTCGCTCATAAAACTAGAGGACTAAAATAATCTTTTATTTTTCTTCACAGAAGCCAGATAAGATTCCAGATCGGGCGATGGCTTCAACCACAGCAACATCAGTACATAGGCTACAACTATTACCAAACTACGTACAGACACATCGAGCAATGCATTCACATATACGTGGCTGGTGTTGCTGAAGAAATGTGGCAGCCCGACACCTGCAGCTATCGCAGGTAGTGCAGCCACTATCACAAGCAATGTGCGACCCGAGAAGGGCAATATCTTCAGTTTGCGCCAGACAAAATAGGTCTTCACCGCATTGAAAATAACAATGGTCGTAGTAGTACCCATTGCTGCACCATAGATCCCATACTGCGGAATAAGGAACCTGAGCAACAGGAATAAAGAGACCATGAGGATAAGTGACAAATAAAAATTGAACTTGTAATAGTTGGTGATGGTCAGTACCTGGTCGTTCATACCGGTTGCAATATTCACCATCTGCCCTGCAAATAATATCATAAAAACAGGCACCACCTCTCCATAGCCATGACCCACTACTGCTATTACTCCAGGCAAATTGCAGCAAAGCAATAGCGCCACACCGGTAGTAGCAATGAATATATTGATGGATGACCTAAGGAAAAGATCTGCTGCCTTAGCCTTGTCATTCTCGGCAAATGCTTTTGCCAGCACTGTGAAGCTGGCTGTGGTCATAGCCTTGGTTGGTATCTGCAGGAAAGAGATAAGAAAAACAGCCACTCTGAACACAGCACCCACAGCAAAACCGTTAGGATCGTAAATGGGCAGCAGCATAGCATCCATACTACCTATCAGTATCACAGATGCGGTGAGCAGCAGATGATACCAGGTAAACTGCAGCAGGTCTTTATACTCAGCTCCGCTGAAGTCGGAGATGCTGAAGTTGAATCCGAAATCCTTGGTGCGAAATGCTATGAGAGAAAGTATGAGCACTGGTATGAGATATATAAGTACAGTACCAATGATGAGTGTACCAAATGAAACATAACCAAAGGCGAATAAAAGTATTAGCGCAATGTTCACCACCCGCAATACCACCTCCCGCATAAATGCAGCTACAGCCACTTTCATTTGAGTACCCAAGTAGCTCTCGAACAAGATGAGGTATATAAAGAGCACCGTAAAAACCGGCAACCAAATGAAATAGCGCTCCATAAGCGGCTGGTCTACCAGCTGAAAATGCCCCAGTATCCATTGCCGGAACAGAAAATACAGGCCGGAACCCAGTACGGCCAGCAGTCCGGGCAGCGTGAAACACCAGGCAAAGAGCAGTTTTCGCTTCCTGATATTATCTGCGAACTTATGGATGTAAACGATAAGTGTATAATTGATGCCGAACAGCAAAAGCTGGGATATAGTTACGGCATAGTTGGTGAAGTTGCCTATGAAACCATATTCCTGCCGCGAAATGAATTTGACAGACAACGCCACAATAACGGCACCCAGCAAAGCACCGGTAACCGTAACGATCGCATTTTTGGCAGATTGTCTGAATACTATTCCCATGTATGCGGCTGCAATAGATAGCTTCCCGAACAGTTCGAAAAGTTCTTAACCGGCTGCAAATTGACAAAAATCTCTGATTAAGCCACATTTTGCAGCAGTCATATTTCTATTTACCTCAAATCTTTAACAGGTTACGGGCATGAACTTTATAAGATCGACTACCTGATCCTCACATTAAACAATTTGAGCGCCAGCACTTTCACATAATACCGCATCATTTCTTTACCGGTGAGAATGAGCCTGAAAACATGATAATAGAGCGAACGCCCCACTCTGAATTCCATTATGTCCAGTTCCAGTGCCAGAAACTTTTTTAGGAGTTGCAGTTGTTTTGCCGGTTCGGTACTGGCGGCATGCAGGTGAATGACAGTAGTTCCTGCATAATAATAATTGCGATAACCCAGTTGCTGTGCCTGGTAGCACCACAACTGATCCTCGCCATACATAAAATAGCGCTCATCCAGTTTATTATCAGGGAACTTTGTAAGTAGCTCTCTGCCAAACATCATAAAAGCCCCGCTTACCCAGTCGCACCATATATTACGGTCACCCCTGAAGTACTGATTCAGCATCATTTCAGACCTTTTTTCGTAGGGCATCAGTTTCAGCAATGGCCTGCAGAGGTCCAGCAGCTCATTCTGTATGCTTCTGAAACGGCGTGCCGTATGTTGCAGTTTACCATCTTCATAGGTAAGCCTTACCCCCAGTGCACCTATATCATTGTGCTGTGCAAACACTGCCGCAGCCATTGATATACTATCTTCTGTAAGAACCGTATCAGAATTGAGCAGGAGTATTATTTCCCCTCTGGCATGTGCTATACCCAGATTATTACCCTTGGCAAAACCTCCGTTCTCCGTGCTCTTTACCAGGTTTATCTGCGGAAATCTCTTCAGAAATTCGTCCGGATCGTCTTTAGGCGAGGCATTATCTACCAGCACTATCTCATAGGCACAACCATTGGTGTGCCGAATGACACTTTCAATGCAATCGCAGGTAATTTTAAACGTATTGTAATTGATTATAATTACCGAAACCATCAGGACGATATTGTGTGCCGGAACCCGTTAGCAGGACAAGCGGCGACAAAATAAGCGAAACAGGCGTTACAAAAAAAATCCTTTGGCCTTTATTGCCGCTGCAGCTGTTTGCAAATACATTCCTGTTCTATTCCCTCATAATCATTATTTTTGGCGCACGATGAAGCATCTTCCGAACCTGCTTACACTTGGCAATCTTTTTTGCGGCTGTATAGCTATTGCATACATACTCACCGCACAGCCATATACCAGCCTGAGCCTGGAGGGCGGCATGCCCACCTGGAACTGGGTATATGGTGCAGAACAGATCTATTTCGGCAGCATATTCATAGGTATTGCAGCGATCTTCGATCTGCTGGACGGATTTACGGCAAGGGCACTGAAGGTATTTTCGCCTATTGGTAAAGACCTGGACTCGCTGGCCGATGTAGTTTCTTTTGGCGTAGCACCCTCTATTATCCTATACAAATTTCTGTGGGATGCGCTTATGAGCGAGAAGAACGCTATGGATGTGAGCATGCTGGGCATGGCTCCCGCCTTCCTTATAGCCTGTTTTGCGGCTTTGCGTCTGGCTCGTTTCAACATCAGCACCACCGGTCACAAAGGCTACTTCAGTGGCATGCCCACCCCTGCAGTAGGCATTTTTGTTGCATCCCTGCCCATGCTGGCCTGGTTCAATCCATGGGGGGCTGGGTCTCTGCTGCACAATAAATGGGTACTGTACCTCATCATTGCCGTGCTTTGCTGGCTCATGGTATCGAGCATTACATTCTTTAAGCTGATGCCTGCCAAATGGAGCATTGGTACTGCATGGCCACAACTGGTGCTGGTACTGCTCAGTATTGCCGCCTTGTTTGTGCTGGGTATAGCAGCAGCCATCCCTTTTGCATTCATTCTATATATATTGTTGTCTCTGGTAGGCCCCAAGCCACGCACAGAAGTTACAGAATAACATACCATAGAGGTTTTGTTGCCCGCTTTTTTGACATTGGTCCAAATACTTTCTACTTTTGGGCTGCTAATAGCTTTATACTTTTTAATATTTTACCTAATATGAAATACACTGCGCACATCAACATCATGCCACTGAAAGAATTGCTGGACCCACAAGGCAAGGCCGTGAACAACAGCCTGCACAATCTGGGCCTTACAGGTGTTCAGGATGTTCGTATCGGCAAGCACATACTTATGAATGTGGAAGCAGCAAATAAAGAAGCTGCTGAAGCGATGACCCGCGAAGCCTGCAAAAAACTGTTGGCCAATCAGGTAATGGAGTCTTTCGACTTCACTATCATTGAAGGTTAATTTCCGGCATCTGGTGTAGTACCGGCATTGTGCCGGTATTACCTGCCATATATTTTCATTCTTTACTGCATTACATGCGTCTCTATCTTATTCCGTCTCCCATTGGTAACCTTGGCGACATCACTTACCGCGCTATAGAGACCCTGCAGCGTGCCGATGTGATATTATGTGAAGATACGCGTACCAGCAGCGTGTTGCTGAACCATTATGGCATTCGCAAACCGCTCACTCCTTTTCATGCTCACAACGAGCACAAGGTATTACCTCATCTGGTAGAACAACTTGCTGCGGGCAAGGTTTTCGCACTTATTACCGATGCAGGTACGCCCGGCATCTCAGACCCCGGCTTTCTGCTGGTACGCGAGTGTCAGCGAAATAACATTCCGGTAGAGTGTCTGCCCGGCGCTACTGCTTTTGTGCCTGCGCTGGTACAGTCTGGCCTCACCAGCAACAGATTTGTGTTTGAAGGTTTCCTGCCGTTGAAGAAGGGCCGACAGACCATGATGAAAATGCTGGCAACAGAAACCCGCACCATCATTCTCTATGAGTCGCCACACAGATTGATAAAGACCCTGAACGAACTGGCACAGTACATGGGTGCCGACCGTCAGGCAGCTGTGTGCAGAGAGCTCACCAAAATGTTTGAGGAAACGAACAGGAATACACTGGCCGCTCTTGCAGCCCACTACGAAAAGCACCCACCCAAGGGCGAGATAGTAATGGTAATAGACGGCGCCCCAGCCCGCAAAGGGAAACACGCCCAGGCAGAGATAGAAACAGAAGAGGAGGAAGACGAAGAATAGAAATTAGCTATGCTTCCTGCTTACCTGCTATATACAGATTGGCTACCAGCGACATGAGCAGGAACATTGCCACCAGCTGGTGCAGTTCTGCCAGCCACTCATAGGTACCAAACTTTGCAAACACTATCAGTGGTGCACACAGTACGGTAACTATACCCAGCACCACCTGCAGCACTACAATAACCATTGGCCACCAGCGTGCACTGCCCACCAAAGAAGCTACATGCGCCCTGGCCACACGGCTGGCATATACAAACCACACAATTACGGCAATCAACAACAGATAGGCAAGGCCGCGGTGCATGAACTGCACATTGATGGGGTTTTGTACAAAACTCCTTTCCATCATACCCTGCGGCACCCACTCGCCATTTATTTTGGGCCATGTAGGTGCACTTTTTGATGCATGCATACCCGCCATAAAGGCACCATAGGCCAGCTGCACATACATAAGCACTATTATACCCAGCGTAGCACCAAACAAACCTCCGGCTTTCACTCTGCGTTCTTCGGGCACCAGCAGCTTCAGTGCAAACCATAAGGTGTAGCACATAAGTGTGAGGGCAGAAAGGAAGTGTGTTGCCAGCCAGGTGTGTTTCACATATAGTTCAGTATCATTCAGGCCACTTTCTACCATCTTCCAGCCTACATAGCCCTGCACACCACCCAGCAAAAAGAGTATGATGAACGGACGAACCATGCCCTTATCAAAATACTTTTTGATGAAGAAGTAAGCGAACCCTATCAGGAACACCACACCCAGCATTCGCGCCCATAAACGGTGCGACCATTCCCAGTAAAAAATGAATTTAAAATCGGAAAGCGAAAAATGACTATTCAGGTATTTATACTGAGCAATGGTCTTGTACTGATCAAATGCTACATTCCAGTCGGCATCGCTTACCGGGGGTACTGCTCCCATAATAGGCTTCCACTCGGTAATGGATAATCCTGAACCGGTTAGTCGGGTTACTCCACCCATAATGAATTCTATTACGATCATTATGATGCCTGCTATGAGCCACCAGGCAACTGCTCTCCTTTTATGCTGCTCCACGACTTTCAAATTTTAGCAAAATTAGGGTAACTGAAGTAAGCCAACTATCAATTTTTGTAAATAATTGACGAAACACACCTACAGGTGAAACAAATATATGTACATCAGCCTTGTCATACGAAATGCTACTATTTAGTGGTGTTCGCTTTATTGAATAATATACTTTTAATTTGTAGCGTTATTACTGTTTATGAAACTATTACTGGCACTGCTCTGTGTTATAGAATTATTGCTGGGCACTTACTTTTCTGGTGTTGCAGGCCCATACCTGTCGCCACTACTTTTTCTGGGCACATCCATTGCCATTGCATTTTTGTATCTGCGACTGGCAGCCAGGCCACAGTGGGTGTCACTCAGTATCATCAAGGTGCCGGCAATTGCTATCACCGCAGCACAGTGGGCGCTGTTTGCGGGAATCAGCTATCTGGTTATCAGCAAACTGAAGTTTCTGTGGTGGTACCACCTCATGTATCACTATCCCGAAGGCAGTTCAGACATAATTCCCCAGATTCAAACCCTGGTGCAGCGCTTCCTGGCCGGTGAGCAGCCCTACCATGGCATCCAGTTCACAGGCTATGTGCTCTACCCTACCTACATGCCTTTTCAGTGGCTACCCTATATACCACTGGAACTGCTGCATAAAGACTATCGGTGGTTACCCGCTATAGCTATGCTTGGTGCCTCTTTTTATTATTTCATCAGCAAGCGGAAGATGGAAGGCAATATATTGCTGCAACTACTGGTGCCTGTATGGCCTATGCTGGTATGGTGTGTATCCATTCTCTACGATAATAATACATTCATCTTCACTGTAGAAGGACTTATAGCCGCCTACTATCTGTTTGTTGCAGAGAGCATTGGCAAGAAAAACCTGCTTCCCCTGGCCATAGGCATAGGGCTTTGCCTTTTCTCCCGTTACAGTATTGTGTTTTGGGTGCCTTTGTGCCTTTCCCTGTTTTACATAGCGGGAGAAAAGAAAAAAGCCTTCCTGCTGGCGGGCACCGCCCTGCTGTTCTTCGTTGTTTCCTATTGGTGGCCCTTCCTTCGTCACGATGCAAATATTTTCATCAATGGCTATAACTACCACACACAGGCAGCCCTGGACGAATGGGTGAGAGATAAGGCAAACAATGGTCACAATTATCTCAATAATGGTCTGGGCTTCACCTCTTACGCTGTTTCGTGGTTTCCCGGCGATCTGGAGCATCAGCTGGCCATTTACAAAAACGTGTTGTTTGGTATTTGCCTGCTAACAGTAGCATTGCTTGGTTTTTACTATTACAGAGCCCGCAACCGCTATTCTTTGCAGACCTATATGCTGTTCTCATTCAAGATATACATAGCGGTATTCTATGCCTTTATTCAGATACCTTACCGCTATCTTTATCTTACACCACTAGTGGTTTCTGCAGCATTGCTGGGTGGGGCTTTCTTCCCCAGGCCTGTTAAGGATAATACAATCTTGGAATAACCACAGGTACTTCCATTCAGAATGTGCCCGAATATCCAGTATCTTTATTTCATAGAAAAATCGGCATCATGAACATAGTTCCAAAGATCGGCACAACTCTTCTGCTTTCGGCAGTGCTCAGCCTGCCTACACAAGCACAGGGTCTGAAAGGGCTCATTAACTCTACCAAGAAGACCATAGGCACCATAAAAACAGGAACCGGCACAGGTACTGGCAGCCTTAGCGAAAGCGATATTGCCGCAGGCCTGAAAGAGGCACTGCAGGTAGGCACCAGAAATGCTACCGGCAAGGTATCTGCCGTAAATGGTTTCTTTGCAGACCAGGCCATAAAAGTGCTGCTGCCACCCGAAGCCCGCAAAATAGAAACAGCATTGCGTGCCGTTGGTATGGGTGCTCAGGTAGACAGGGCTATTCTGTCTATGAACAGGGCTGCAGAAGACGCTTCCTCCAAGGCAGTGCCAATATTTGTAGATGCCATAACCAGTATGAGCATACAGGACGGCCTCACCATACTGAAAGGCAGCAACGATGCCGCTACCCAATACCTGAAGGGCAGAACCACTGCTCAGCTCACTACTGCCTTCCGCCCGGTGATACAGGCCTCGCTGAACAAAGTGAATGCCACTGCCTACTGGAGAGAAATGGTGACACTCTATAACAAACTACCTACAACCCGCCAGAAACTGAACCCAGACCTGGCCGGATGGGTTACCGAAAGGTCGCTGAACGGTATATTTGTTTATGTGGCTCAGGAGGAAGGAAAGATACGTACCAACCCTGCCGCGCGCATCAGCGATATTTTGCGTAAGGTATTTGGTCAGGCATAACAAATTGTAGCTTATTTAAGCCCCATGAGCTTGGGGTAAACATAAAATAACATTAAATTGCACTGATAGAATTGCGCGGGATGCTCATGTGTATCCCCGTTAACGCATAATTATTGGTATTAAAAACCCGGTTACAAACATGTCTCAGGAACAAATTTTCGATGTACAATCATGGTGGAATGAACTCTCTTTCGATGGTAAAGAATCATTCACGCTTACCGAGGATGGCAAACTTTTATTGCATGCCGGTCAGGAAGGAAAAGAACGACTGATCGCTGAAGTGAGCGAAGAGAACCACGCTACCGTACTGGATCCGCTGAAAGAGAAATATGCGCAACTGCAGACAAGGACCGCAGAACTGATCAACGAATTTCAGGCAAGCGAAGACAAACTGAAACTGGCCGATAAGATACAATCGCTGAAACAGCAGCTAACCAACGCTGCCGTGATAGGTGACACCAATAAGCTGCTTGCCGACCTTGCCCCCATGGAGCAGGCCATTAACGCTATCTATGACGAGCACTATGCCGTGAGGCTGAAGCTGGCCGAAGAAGCCGAAGCTCATGCTGAAAATTCTGAGTGGAAAGAAACGACCAATGCACTGCGCGAGATCATTGAAAAATGGAAACAGTCTGGCCATACCGATAAACACCGCAGCGACAAACTGTGGAACAGGATAGAGGCTGCCAGAACAAAATTCAACGAGCGCAAACAAAAATATTTTGAAGAACAGGAAAAAGACCTGTTGGGCAATCTGGATCTGAAACTGGATCTGGTAGAGCAGGCCGAATCGCTGATCAATTCTGCAGAGTGGAAGAAGACCAGCGAGACCTTCCACAGGCTCACCAATGAGTGGAAGACCATAGGTCATACCCTCAGCAAAAAGAATGAAGAACTGTGGCAGCGTTTCATAGCTGCAAAAAGTGCATTCTTCGACAGAAAACGCGAGCACAGCGACCGTATAGCACAGGAACAGGAGCAGAGTTTCATTGTAAAGTCTGCACTGGTAGAAAAGGCTGAGGCGCTGAAAGACAGTACCGAGTGGAACAACACCGCTATTGCCTATGCTGCGCTGATGGAAGAATGGAAAAAAGCCGGCCGCGTAGGTGGCGAAAAAGGTGATGATCTGTGGAACAGGTTCCTGGCAGCACAAGAGACCTTCTTCTCTGCCAAAAAACGCCATACCGAAGAGATACGCACCATGCACGAGCAGAACTACAGCAAAAAATCTGAACTGCTGCAGCGTGCCGAACGTATCAAGAACTCAACCAACTGGAATGATACTACTGCAGAGCTGAACGAACTGCTGGACGAATGGAAAACCATAGGTCCTGTAGCCCGCGAACACTCTAACAGGATATGGGAAGAATTCATTGCTGCCCGCAAGCACTTCTTTGCCCGCAAAGATGCCAGCAGAGAACAACGCAAACAGCACTATGAGCAGGTGAAGACCGTACGCTCTACCCAGGCCCGCGAAATGGTAGCCAAGCTACTCACCGACATCAGGGAAGAGGAAGACAAACTGGTCGATTTCAAATCGGCACTCGAGAACATAACTCCCGGCAAAAAAGCAGATGAACTGAAAAAGCACCTGCAGCAACTACTGGTTGACGGAGAGCAGAAAATAAAAAGGCTGAAAGAGAAATACGCTGCTGTTCAGGATGAGTTTGGCAAACAGGCCGAAGAAGCTGCGGAAGCTATTACTGCGGCTGCTGCTACTGCACCTGCCGCTACCGAAGAAGCTCCTGCAAACACTGTTGCCGAAACCCCGACAGAAGAAGCTGCAGCTCCCGACGAACAAGCATAGAACAGAACTACCTTACATTTTTACAATTGCATCGGCATGTCTAAAAAACATACAGCAAGGCCCGATGGGCTTGCCTATTCGACCAACAAAGACTTCTTTAACGATTTTCCGGAGGAGGAAGCGGCTGCTACCCTGCCCAAAAACCAGCAGAAACTACGTGTGAAACTGGATACCAAACAAAGAGCAGGCAAGGTAGTGACCCTGATAGATGGCTTTGTGGGTACGGCCGATGATCTGGAAGCACTGGGCAAGCAACTAAAGACCAAATGCGGCGCAGGTGGCAGTGCCAAGGATGGTTTTATCCTGATACAGGGAGACTATAAAGAGAAGGTAGTATTGTGGTTGCGCGAGTGGGGCTACACACAAACAAAATAACAGAGAGAGGAAAAGCAGTGCAGTGAAAAACTGTACTTATTGCTAAAATAATACAAATAGCCGACACCATATGGTATCGGCTATTCTTATTATATCTTACGCTGATTATTTTACCTGAGCAACGAGCTGTTTGAAAGACTCCGGCTCATTCATAGCCAGGTCAGCCAGTACTTTACGGTTCAGCTCAATACCTTTGGCAGCGAGCTTGCCGATAAACTGAGAGTAGCTCAAACCTTCTTCGCGTACTGCTGCGTTGATACGAACGATCCACAAAGAGCGGTATTCGCGTTTTTTCAGTTTGCGGCCAACGTATTTGTAGCCTAAGCCTTTTTCCAGTACGTTTTTGGCAACGGTATAGACGTTTTTACGTTTACCGTAGAAGCCTTTAGCTCCTTTCAGTATTTTCTTTCTTCTCGCGCGTGATGCAACAGCATTAACGGAACGTGGCATAACTTATAAATTTTGTTTCCTTTCCGGCCAGCCGGCAAGGACGGTGTTTTATTACTGTGTATTATTGAAATTTATTTCTTTGGTCGTTCGGCTTAAGCCATAACAAGCATTTTCTTCACCAGACGGGCATTGCTAGGATGCACCAGACCGTGAATACGCAGATGGCGTTTGCGTGACTTAGATTTTTTGGTAAGCAGATGGCTCTTGAACGCCTTGTACCTGCGTATTTTGCCAGTACCGGTTACTCTGAACGTTTTCTTAGCACGTGAATGCGTCTTTATCTTAGGCATGGTATTTAAATTTGGACGGCAAAGGTAAGGAAATTTTTTATTGAATATTAAATTATGGGAATTTTTATTTTTAATACTCCCGTTTATGTCTTTTTATGGCATGTAGCTTTCGTCCGCACCGTCCTTTTTAGCGTCCGCGAAGAACTTATTTACCACACCACTGAACATTGGCGGTACTTTTCCGTTAAGGAATTCTTTCATTGCCTGTATGGCCTTTATTGCCTGCTCATCGGTGAGGCCTGCCCTGTCTTTGAGTAATTGTACCAGTTCCTGCATACAGTAGTGTTTTAGTGGCTTATGCAGCCTTTTTTATCTGTTCCAGCTTAGAGTGTTCTATCATCTGCTCGGCATACTCCAGCGTGAGGTTGAACGTGCCGTCGTGCTTCTCTGATGGCAGGTCGAACATAGCATCTGTAAGTATCATCTCACAGATAGCACGCAGGCCACGGCCACCCAGTTTGTATTGCACTGCTTTCTTCACCATGTAGTCGAGCGCACCATCTTCTACCGTCAGCGTTATACCTTCGTATTCGAACAGGCGTTTGTATTGCTTCACCAGCGCGTTCTTAGGCTCTGTGAGTATACGCTTCAGCGACGACTCATCGAGCGGGTTCAGGTAGGTAACTATCGGCAACCTGCCCAGTAGCTCCGGTATCAGACCAAAGGTGCGCAGATCCTGTGCATTTACATACTGCAGCAGGTTGGCACGGTCTATATCTTTTGATGCTTTTATGGCGTTGTAACCAATAGAGCTCGTCTGAATACGGCGGGCGATCATCTTGTCTATTCCTTCAAAGGCACCACCGCATATGAACAGTATGTTCTGCGTGTTCACCTTTATCATTTTCTGCTCAGGATGCTTGCGGCCGCCCTGTGGTGGCACCAGCACTTCAGATCCTTCCAGCAGTTTCAGCATAGCCTGCTGCACACCTTCACCACTCACATCGCGGGTTATAGACGGGTTATCGCCCTTGCGACCTATCTTATCCAGTTCATCAATATATACTATGCCACGCTCGGCAGCAGCCACATCGTAGTTGCTTGCCTGCAGCAGGCGCGACAAAATGCTTTCTACGTCTTCGCCCACATAACCTGCTTCTGTAAATACAGTAGCATCTACTATAGCGAACGGCACCTGCAGCAGCCTGGCTATACTCTTTGCCAGCAGTGTTTTTCCGGTACCGGTTTCGCCCACCATCATGATGTTTGATTTTTCGATCTCCACATCATCCATTTTAGGCATGGTGAGGCGCTTGTAATGGTTGTATATAGCCACTGAAAGAACCTTCTTGGCATCTTCCTGTCCTATCACATACTGATCAAGAAAGGTCATTATCTCTCTTGGCTTGTATATCTTAGACTTCAGTATATCTGAAGGTTTAGAGGGTGGTGTTTCCGCCTTTTCTTTATCGGTGGTAGCCTCCAGCAGCAATGTGTGTGCATTTTCTATGCACTGGTCACAGATGTTGCCCTTTATTCCTGTAAAAAGAATATTTACATCAGATTCTCCACGATCGCAGAAAGAACACCTTTTCTCAGTTATTTTGGCCATTACTATATTGTATTAATATTTTGGGTGGGCAAAGGTACGGGAAAAGCAGCGTCTCTGAGCCACCTAATTCTTGTCTGTCTGTGCATATAATGAAGTCCTGAAGCTAACTTTCTGTACATTTTCTCTTATACTTAGGCAGTAATAAATTTATTGCACAAATATAAATATAACTAAAACCCAACGTTTTACTACAAATAACTGCCTTAGAATACATAACATACACAGTATGAATAAGATCCTATGCCTTTTACTGGCTGCCGTATTTCCTGCAATCTCTTTTGCCACAGCCCCCATCACGGGGCCCGGCGCAGTATGCACAGGTCTGTCAATAACCTTATCTGATGCTACACCAGGCGGCATATGGAGTAGCAGTACACCTGCTGTCGCAACGGTAAGTTCATCAGGCGTGGTAAATGGTCTTACTGCCGGCACAGCCACTATCACCTACGATGTATCAGGTATTTATGAAACAACTATCATTACAGTAAATCCTTCGCCTGCACCTATTACGGGTATATCTTCCTTCTGCAATTATGTATATACTGATACCCTACGTTGCACTACTCCCGGTGGCATCTGGTCCGACGGATCACCGCACGACTCTGTATCTACATTTGGTGTACTCTACCATACGGGCCCATGCGGTGGCGGTTGCGGTACTGATACTATTCGTTACACCCTTTCCACTGGCTGTGCTTCTTCATTTGTAGTCACCATCAATCCGCTTATAGTATCTTCCATATACCCAACTATGTGTGTGGGCGCTATGGGTTACGCAGGAGCCACACCATCATCGGGCACATGGAGCACAGGTACTCCCACAATAGCTGTTATAAGCCCTACCGGCACTATTACTGCACTCTCAACAGGCACTGCATTGTTCACCTATACGCTTATGGGCTGCGTTTACCCATGGATCACCACACATATTTCCAACGGCATAGATCAGCATCAGATCACAAATGTGCCGGATACTTTATGCAATGGCCCCGATCTGTATATAGCGGCCTGCGGCACATCCACACTTTATAATGTAACCACCTATTTCGGCGATGGCACTTCCAACAACACCTCTTTCGGTGGAGCTGCCAGCCTCCATATGCATCATGCATATGATGCACCGGGCACTTACAGCATAAAACAGGTGCTTTTTGACGGCACTACCCCCAAAGACTCTTTCACCACTTCTTACGAATACAAACAATGCGCTACCCTACCTGTTAAGCTATACAACGACATGAACAGCAACTGCCTCTTCGATGCAGGCGACAGTTACTCACATTCGCCTGCAAGTGTGCGCATAGATTCAAATGGCATATCTATAGACACTATCAGTGTTACCAGCGGAGTTTACTACAAAGCAAAAGGACCTGCCGGTACCATTTATGCCTTCAGGTTACTGGATCTGCCGTCCGGCACTTCGGTTGGCTGCCCCTCATCAGGAGTGATCTACGATACAATTACTGCTACTGTAAACACTTATCCGGCACTTATGTTCGCGCTGAACTGCGGTACTTCTTCCGGCTTCGATGTTTCCCAGATCAATTCTGTGCAATGTGGCCGTCATGCAGGCTATGCCAATGTAATTGTTGATAACATTTCGTGCAATGCAGTTTCGCCAACACTTACTGTAAACTTCAGCCCTAAATATGCCTATTATATCGCATATCCTACACCTACTTCCGTATCGGGCAATACCGTTACCTGGAACCTCAGCAGCCTGATGTCTACCTCTGCTACTCTTCCTGTCTTCAGGGTACATTACGAAGTGCCGGGCACCTGGCTCACGCCGGGAGATACCGCCCACTCTGCTTACAGTATTGCTCCTTTTACCGGTGATACCAACCCGGGAGATAACAATACCAACAGGCAAGACACAGTAAAATCGTCTTTCGACCCCAACTACATTGAAGTAAACCCACAGGGATACATACCTGCCGCAGCCTCTCAGCTCAAATACACTATAGGGTTCGAGAACACAGGCAACGATACTGCCCGAAACATATATGTGCTCGATACATTATCTGATCTGCTCGACATCAACAGTTTTAAAATGCTGGGTGCATCTGCAAACATGAACCTGTATATCAATAAAGTTGGCGGACACAATATCCTGAAATTCGACTTCCCGGGCATCGATCTGCCAGATAGTTCTCATCATGGCTTTTGTAATGGCCTGTTTGCCTATACCATCAAAACGATAGGTGGTTTCACACCGGGCACCATCATACCGAACAGGGTAGGTATCTATTTCGATGATAATGAAGTGGTAATGACCAACACAGCTAACAGTATAGTAGAGACTGTAACGCCACTGAGCACCGGCACCTCATTTACCGATAGAAACATAGGGCTCTTCCCCAACCCTGCTACCGATGAACTGACAATTACAGCCCCTGTAACCCTTTACAACTCCCTGTGCATTACCAACAGCATAGGGCAGGTGCTGATAGAGCAAGGTTTCGCCGCATCGCAAACCAAAGTGAATATTGCGGCTTTGCCTCCGGCTCTCTACTATATCTCCCTGAAAGGCGCGAACGGAACAGTAGTGAAAAAGTTTATAAAACAGTAGCCCCGGGCTACTGTTTTATTTTTTCAGCTTATGTGCAGCCATTTGACCTACCTGTTTCTGTGCATAACTGCCTGCACACTTGCCCATATGAAACGGCTTTGTCGAATTTTAACTTTTGGTATACATATAATACTCGCAAACCAACCTCATTTTATTATATTTGCCCACCCTATAGGGAAGCGGTACAATGCGTAGTATTTTCATAAAGGAAATAAACTCTTTCTTCAGTTCCATAGTGGGCTATGTAGCCCTGTTGGTATTCCTGGTGGCTTGCAGCCTGTTCCTGTGGATAATACCCAACTATAGCATACTTACGTATGGTTATGCATCAATGGAGCGATTCTTCGAGGTAGCACCATGGCTCATGCTGCTGCTGGTGCCTGCTGTTACCATGCGTTCCTTTGCCGACGAGTTCCGTACAGGCACCATAGAATGGCTGTCAACAAAACCTGTCAGCGATCTGGAGATCATATTGGGCAAGTATCTGGCTACATTGGCGCTTATCTTGTTTGCACTGCTGCCTACACTCATCTACGTATACACGATCAATAATCTTTCCTATACCGATATCAGTATAGATACTGGTGCCATTATTGGTTCTTATGTGGGTCTGTTCTTTCTGGCGGCCACTTTTGCAGCCGTTGGCGTGTTCTGCTCATCGCTCACTGCCAATCAGGTAGTGGGTTTCCTTATCTCGTTGCTTGCGTGTTATGTACTCTATACCGGCTTCGAGCAGCTGAGTAAGCTGCCCAAATTTGCTGAAGGCATAGACTACTACCTCAGCATGATAGGTATGGAATTTCATTATAACTCCATAAGCCGTGGCCTAATAGATACGCGCGACGTGGTTTATTTTCTTTCTGTAATCGCATTTTTCATTTCTCTTACCCGTTTCTCGCTGAGCTCCCGCACAAGGGGCGCAGGCAGATAGGGCATATACACTATGGCAACACAGGATCGCAAAAACCGCCAGCAACAGCAAGCCGCAATACGCATTGTGGTAATGGCTGCTATTGTAGTGTGCGTGAATGTGCTGGCATCTTATTTTCATGCCGGCCTCGACCTTACTAAAGAAAAAAGGTTCACCCTTACAGAACCTACCAAGAAGCTGCTGCGTAGTATGCCTGAAGTAGCGGTAGTAGATGTGTACCTGAAAGGACAGTTTCCCGCAGGGCTGCAGCGACTGCAGGAGGCCATAAGGGAAAGACTCCGCTCTTTCAAAGAAATTGCCGGCAACAGGCTTATATTCCGTTTCACAGATCCTTTTGAAGGAAAAACAGAAAAGGAAAAGAAACAAATAGCACACGATCTGGAAATGAAAGGCATACGTGTGATGGAACTCGACAACAAAGATGATGACGAGTATTCCATGAAGCCATTCTTCCCCTATGCACTTGTTCAGTATAACGGCCACGAAATGCCGATATTCCTGCTGGATGCACCACCGGGCAGAGGAGCAGAAGAGCAGATAAGCTATGCCGAGGCCATGCTGGAATATGAGTTTGCCAACGCCATCAACCAGATGGGCAAACCCACCAGGCCTACCATTGCATACATTACCGGACACGGAGAACCGCTGGGAATAAAGACCTACAAAATGCTGTCTACCCTGCCGGCTATCTATGACCTTGACTCTCTTGACCTAACCCATACACTGAATATTTCTGTTGCTTATGATGCGATCATCATCAATCAGCCCAATATGCCGTTCTCAGGCCCCGACAAGCTGAAGATAGACCAATACATAATGCGTGGCGGCCATGTGCTCTGGGTCATCAATGCACTGAATGCCTCTCTGGATAGTCTGGTAAGCAGTCCGCAGTTCATAGCCATGGAGCACCAGACCGATCTGGATGATATCCTCTTCAAATATGGCGTCCGTGTCAACTTCGACCTGCTGGAGGATATGCAGTGCAATCCGCTGCCAAGGATACTGAACAACGGCCGCCCCCAGCTGCATGAGTGGGTATATTTCCCGAGGCTGAACCCGACCACCGACCACCCTATTGTAAAAAATATGGATCTGGTAATGGGCGGCTTTACCAATACCATAGATACTATAAAGACAGAAAACATCAGTAAGACCATTCTCCTGCATTCTTCAAAATACAGTCGCAGCGCCCGCACCCCGGTACGTGTCAGCCTCAGTATGATGAGTTATCCGTTGAAGCATGAGATGTTCACCAAATCATACATGCCTGTGGCAGTATTGCTGGAAGGACAGTTCCATTCGCTTTTCGAAAACAGGCTGTCGCCCGATTATCTGCGCCTGCTCGATTCCCTGAAGCAACCCTTCAAAGGAAAATGCGACACGTCCAACAGCATGATCGTTACATCAGTAGGTGAGGCATTCAGCAACGGTTATTCTACCAAGGATGGTGTGTTGCCCATGGGTTACTACCAGTTCTCCGGCGAATATTTTGCTAATCAAGGTTTCCTGCTCAACTGCCTCGAATACCTCACCGATCATTCCGGGATTCTGGAAGCCCGCTCTAAAGATGTGAAGCTGCGTCTGCTGGACAGAGGCCGCATAAAGCCTGAAAGGACCATGTGGCAGGTAGTCAACGTAGGCATACCTATTGCTGCGGTGCTGGTATTTGCCTCTTTCTACCTCTTCTTCAGGAAGCGCAGGTATGAAGTGAAAAAAGAAAATACCAAAACCCCATCTGCAAATGCGTAAGACTCTTATTTACATAGCCATACTGGCTGTACTGGCAGCAGGCGTATACTACCTGTTGCCCGGCAACAATAGTTCAGACACGCCATTCGACCCTGCTGAAGCGGGTTTTACAATAAAAGACACAGCATCCATAGGTAAGATATTTCTGGCCGCCAGCGATGGGGAAAGTATTCTTGCAGAGCGTACCGATACAGGTTGGGTAGTAAACAAACAATACAAGGCACTGAAAAGCACCGTGAACATGGTTCTTTCCACATTAGTGAAACAGTCGGCCCTGTACCCCGTTACCAAAAACGCCTACAATAATGTGATCCAGACCCTCTCTACCCATGGCATCAAAGTAGAGATCTACGACAGAAGCGGCAAGAAAATGAAAGTATTCTATGTGGGTGGTGTAGCCGTAAATAATACCGGCACCAACATGCTGATGGATGGCGCCAAACAACCCTATGTTGTAGAAGCTGAAGGTTTTGTAGGCTACCTTACCCCCCGCTATGCTACCAGGCTGCGCGACTGGCGCGACCGTACCATATTCGATATACCGGCTGAAGATATTAAATCAGTAAGCGTTCAGTATGCCGGAAAACCTGAAGAATCTTTTGTTGTGACCAGAGGTGCAGGAGAAAATATCACTGTTTCCGCACAGCCTGCTATCATGCATTCGCCCGACGGACTGAACACACAAAGGGCAGCTACATTCATGCGTTTCTTCAGCAATATCAACTGCGAGGGCTACCTGAATGGTCTTGCAGACAATGATACTACCATCAAAACTGCACCCAAACACTCTACTATAGAACTCACCACCAACAAAGGCGCAGTAAAACGTATTGACATTTACTGGATGGCGGTAAACAAACGTAGTAAGAATCAGAAAAGTTCTGATCTGGACGATTCGGAGCAAGAATATGACTCAGACCGTATGTATGCGATCATTAACGACTATAAAGATACGGTGATGATACAGCAGCTTACTTTCCACAACATCTTCCGTAAAGCAAGTGAGTTTTACCGTAAGGATGTAGTAGCTCCCAAAACTGCCGGACAGGCCGAAATAAAGGTAAATTCGCTGGCACACTAAGAAACGGGAATAAGCAACTTTTGAACTGACGGCTTTATTATCGTGTCACAGATCCCCGAAAAAATAGAATGGTTGCAAAATCGGCTTCAGCAGGAACTGCCCGGGCTCAGTGCGCAGGAGCGCATGATGGGGCGTGTGGTGAACATGCCTCCCAAAGTGCCCGATAATGCCCGCCTCAGCGCTGTTCTGTGTCTGTTATATCAGCACGACAACCACCTGCATGTGCTGCTCATGAAACGCCGTGAAGACAAGGGAGCGCACAGCGCACAGGTAAGTTTTCCGGGTGGCCGGCATGAACCCGAAGATGCCGACCTGCTGACTACCGCCCTGCGCGAAGCCAATGAAGAAGTAGGTATAGACCCTGTGCAGATTACTATTCTCGGTGCACTGACCCCTCTTTATATTCCGGTAAGCAACTTCAACGTATTTCCCTACGTGGGTTATGTACACGAGAGACCGCAGTTCAGCCTTAGCGAAAGCGAAGTTTCTTACCTCATAGAACCACCGCTGCATGACCTGCTGCACGACGGCCGAAAAACCACAACCGATGTGTCGTCGCCTGCATTCCCCGGCCTTATACGTAATGTAAAAGCATACCGGCTGGACGATGGCACCATTATCTGGGGTGCCACCGCCATGATCATCAGCGAGCTGGAAGCTCTGCTGAAAGAATCCGGAAATTTCCTTTAAATATCTTAGTGCCTGAAGTGCCTGAGCTGCGTCATCACCATTGCCATACCATTGGCCTTGCAATAGCTGATACTGTCTGCATCGCGCATAGAACCTCCCGGCTGTATCACTGCTTCTATACCCGCATCATGTGCCATACGCACACAATCATCAAACGGGAAGAAAGCATCTGATGCCAGCACCGCACCTGCCGTTGCAAAACCCGACTGCTTTGCTTTATCCAGCGCATGTCTCAGGGCATCTATGCGGCTGGTCTGTCCGCAACCCTTGCCTATCAGCTGGCGGTCTTTCACTATAGCAATAGCGTTCGACTTGAGGTGCTTGCATACTATATTGGCAAACAACAGATCAGCCTTTTCGGCTTCGGTACAGTTGCGGGCACCGGCTTCTGTCCACTCAGTGAAGTTCTGCGTATCTGCAGCCTGCACCAGCACACCATTCAGTATGCGTTTGTACTCTTTTACCGGTACAAATGTGCTTTTCTGCTGCAACAATATGCGGTTCTTTTTGCTCTTTAGCAATGCCAATGCATCTTCATCAAAAGATGGGGCTATCAGGAGCTCAAAGAAAAGTTCATTTATTTTGGCAGCAACGGCTGCATTTATTGTTTGGTTGGTTACCAGCACACCGCCAAATGCGCTTTCGGGGTCGCCTGCCAGCGCAGCGTCCCATGCATCGCTTACATTGTCGCGTACAGCTATGCCACATACATTGGTATGCTTGATGATGGCAAATGCCGGACTGGTGAATTCAGAGATCACCTGGCAGGCCGCATCGGTATCTACCAGATTGTTGTAAGAAAGTTCTTTACCGTTCAGTTTCAGAAACAGCTCATCGAGGTTACCATAAAAACCTGCCTGCTGGTGCGGGTTTTCGCCATACCTCAGCGATTGTTTGTTGCCGTATGACAGCTGGAAATATTCGCTTTCGCTGGTCTGGTTGAAATAACCTGCAATTGCCACATCGTAGTGAGCACATTCTGCAAAGGCGGCAGCCGCAAACCTGCGCCTGTCTTCCAGCGTAGTGTTGCCATTGTCTTTTTCCAGTACCTGCAGCAGCTCGGCATACTGATTGCGCGATGCTACAATACACACATCCTTGTAGTTCTTACCCGCAGCACGAATCAGCGACACCCCACCTATATCTATCTTTTCTATGATCGTTTTTTCTTCAGTGGTCTGCTTCACCGTTTCTTCAAACGGGTACAGATCCACAATTACCAGATCCAGCAGGGGTATCTCATATTCCTTTGTCTGGCTCATATCTTCTGCCAGTTCTCTGCGGGCAAGTATACCACCAAATACTTTCGGATGCAGCGTCTTCACCCTGCCGCCCAGTATAGAAGGGTAACCGGTTACAGATTCTACAGCGGTGCAGGGTATGCCCAGCTGCTCTACAAATGTCTGTGTGCCTCCTGTAGAGTAGATAGTTACTCCCTGTTCGTGCAGTTTCCTCACTACTGGCTCCAGGCCATCTTTATAGAAAACAGATATCAGCGCCGATTGTATTTTGCGGTCCATGTATTAGCAGATTTATTATTTAAATTGAGGCGGCAAAGATACCACCTACAGGGGCAAATCCCAAGTAAGCAGGATACTGAACCCTCGGAAATAAGAGAAAAAGCCTGTAATTTGCACCACAACGGCTTGCCGTATTTGCTTATAAATAAATAAGCGCTTATATTGTACCTCTATTTTAAACAAGTTGCAGTTTTTATGAAGATCGTAAACAGAGTAGCCCCCATACTTATATTGGTAGCAGGGCTCGTTTCATGCAAAAAAGATATCAATTGTGATACTCCGGTCATCAAAAAGGTGTTCTTTTACAGCTCTGTATCTCAGCTGTTGGTTCCAGACACTACCGCAGATCTGGTAAAGTTTAGGAAAGGAAGCGCCTTCGGACTGGTTTCTGAGGTTTTCCCTGCTTTGAGGCTTACCAAAGTTACCTACAACAAAAGTCTGGAACTGCCAGATAATGGTGCAGAGACTTATGACTATGACTGGAAGATCACCCTGCATCCTTCTAACAAGGTTTACTACATCTCTAAGATCACTCACGAGAATAATACTTCAAAAACACACCATTGCACCAGCACGGTAAAGTATTCAGTAAACGATTCTGTTAATACTGTTCCGGGTAATCCATATTCTTCTACTCCTTACTTTGTATCAGACATTCAGATAATGTACTGGTAGTAGTCACTGGTTTCAGCATATTCCTTAAACGAGAACACCTTAGCAGATACTGCTAAGGTGTTCTCGTTTAAGGGCAATAGAGAAATGCTTTCAGCATCAGAAGTAACTGGAGAAACCTGCCTGAAAACCTGCTGTCTTCACAGCAGGATTGCCTAATAGATCCTGCTGCAGATTGTAGCGATAATTCAGCCTGATAACTGTTTGCGGGCCGGGGCGCCAGCTTATGGCAGGCACCACACTGAAAAAGTCATCGGCAATATTGCCCCCGGTCTGCGCAAAAGTGTCCTTGTTCCAATCCACGTACTCCAGCCTGCAGGCAATATTCACTACAGACCTGTCGAAACCAAACAAGGGCTTGCGGTATACCGGCTGCACCACATCCACAAATCCACCCATCTGCCTGCTGCCATATTGCTGCGAATAGGTAACAGGAACATCTACCTGCACCCATGCCCATTCTGCATTTACCACCGTCTTCAGCAAAGGCACAGTAGTATTGGCATCTATGGCATATACATGCACATATCTTTTCTTGTCCAGCTCCAGCCCGTCATCTATAAATTTGTTGTAAACGCCACCCATATAAGAGAGTCCCAGCTCGCCATATTTCCTGTTTCTCAGTGCCATCTTTGCAGTAACTAGCGGCACTCCGTTAAAACTCTCTTCAAATCGGTCGGGGTTCTGCTTTGTTGCCGGCATCCATGTTCTGCCGGTAGTGTTATCGATGATCCTGTCATCGAAACCATTGGTCAGGTATGCCTCATAGGCTATGGCCCAGTCTTTCCTGAACTGCTTACCATAAACCCCAAAGCCTACATTGCTCCAGGTGGCAGGCAGCATTTGAGTGGCAGAGGTGGGCCTGTCTATAAACTCCCACCTGGGCCCGTCGTGGTTCTGGTTGAATGAACCTATAGGGTTCATGATGATGCCACCACGCAGGTTCAGCAGCGGGTGTACTTCCAGGTCCAGCGCAGCATACTCTATGTTTATCTCATTAGCCCCATCCTCAAATTCTATCTCCGACAAGAACTTGAGCCTGTGCGATATACCCGAGGCTACAAACAAAGACATGCGCCTCATCTGAAACTGATGTCCCTCGCTCACGCCATCTGTACCCATATGCTGCCAGTTGGCCTCCAGGTAGCCGCCCAATGCCACGGGCAGCTTAGCCACCGAAAGGAATGGCCTGTTATAGACCGCATCCATATTCATGACCATACCCGATGTGTCTCTTGCTTTGCGGCGCAGCAGTGTAGTGTCTATCTGTGCAGTGGCTGGTAACAGCGGCAGGCATAGCAGTAAAGTAAAAAGTCTTCGCATTATGCTTGTTTTCTCATGTCAATGAATAATTTCCCGTCGGTAACAGTTACCGGAAAGCTGCGCAGCGGCAATGTTGCAGGCGCTTCGGTGGCATTACCCCATTTATCAAAAGAGCTGCCATGCGCAGGGCAGGTCAGCATATCGCCCGATACCTGCAGCTCGGCACCCTGGTGCGTACAGCTCATCAGCACTGCTGTGTATTGGTTGCCTTCTATGTGGTACACACATACCGGAAACAACAGATCATCGTGCTTCAGGACCACATAGGGTCTTTTACCCTCTTTACCGTCAAATGCGGTCATCTCCAGCAGCATACCATCATTAGTACGGGTGCCTTTTACGTATCTGGTAGGCGTGCAGCTTTGCAGTATGGCCGCACCAAAAGCCAGCCCCACACAGGCAATGCAGCCTGTTCTTAAAAATTCTTTTCTATCCATTATTACAGACTTTCCAGAAAGGTGAATAATGATCTTTTATCTTCTTCAGACATAGCAGCATACCTGCCCCTGCTATTTGTTGCTTCTCCGCCATGCAGCATTATGGCCTCCTCTATGCTGTTTGCCCTGCCATCGTGCAGCAGGAAATAACTACCTCCCTGCGAATTGGGCGACAGCCCCAGCCCCCACAATGCAGGGGTGCGCCACTCGCTGCTTTTTACATTACCTTCTGTATAGCCATCATCCAGCCCCGGGCCCATATCATGCAACAGCATATCGGTATATGGGTAAAAGGTTTTGTAAGACAGTGGTGCAATGGGAGAAAAACCTGTTTTCAGTTCCGGCTTATGGCATTTGCCGCAATCGGCCTGCAGAAACAGTTCCTTGCCTCTCACAACAGCAGCACTTGCGGCATTGCGCTGCAAGGGCGCCTTCAGGGTTCTCAGATAAAACACCACATCCTGTACGGTCTGTTCGCTTACTTCTGCCTGTATCTTCTGCCGTGTGTAGGTGTCATAGGGTTCAAAGACCGAAGTAATACCCATATCCTGATTGTAGGCACCTGCTGTTTGCTGCAACAGATCATGTGCGCCGCTTTTTTTGCCAAAACGGCCGGTGCATCTTCCATTATTACGCACATAGCCCTCTGCAGGGGTTACATAATCTTTTTGCCATATCCAGTTCACCACACCGCTTATTCCATCGCCATCGGCATCATTTGGGTCTGCCATGGCCAGCAGATCATTGTCAGTAACAGCTTCCAGAAAACCCATACCGGTATTTGCAGGCGGGGTGAAGCGGGAAAATGTGGCTCCTGCAGGTATTTTCTCAGGCTCGAAGCCGGGCAATGCCCTATCCTGCAACTGGGGTGCACCCTGTGCCATAAAAGTATTGCCGCTGCTATCCGCCTGACCAAAACGGGTAAGGGTAGTAAACGGATGTCCTTTCCCGTCTCCGGCATGGCAACTACCACAGGAAGCCGCTACAAACAATGGACCCAGGCCGGTCTCTTTAGTGAAAATTTCGTTGTTGAAGGCAATATCTCCCCGCTGAAACTGCATTTTCTGCGCAGTGGTCAGCCCTTCCACAGTCCCATCCAGTATACTGTCTTCAGCAGGGGCAGCGGGCTCCAGCTTGCTGCAGGATTGCACCACTGCTATTGCTGCCAGGGCTATAATTATCGAAGTTGTAAAACGTTTCATGATTATAATATAACACGGCAAAGATATTAAATTAGGTAAGTCTAAAAAATAAAATACCACATGTCGAATAATAATGATTTTGATTTGGCGGGGGTTTGTTCCTATTTTCGGGAAATAAATAGATCTGTCCTATGAAGCATCTCTTACTAGCCGTATACTTGCTTTTCAATATTGGCGCAACTGCACAATCAAATAACGGAAACAAAATATTTGATGTGGCTCCTGAATTTCCGGGTGGTATGGAAGGAGTGCAGACCTATCTGAAAATGACTGTCCGCTACCCCGAAACTGCCCGAAAAGCCAATGTGGAAGGACGGGTACAGGTGAAATTTGACGTAGATGAGAACGGTGCCGTGAACGGCATTAAGGTTGTAAACCCTGTAAATCCGTCATTGGATAGTGAAGCTGTAAGGGTAGTAAAAGGAATGCCCAACTGGAAACCGGCTACGCTGAACAATAAGAATGTAAAAGTATCTATGGTTCTTCCTATTGTTTTTGCGCTCTCAGATGACAAAACCACGAAATAACCCTTCCGAACAAAACGGAAAAGGCTACTTGTTATAATATTCCCAATATGGCACGTCTCTCATTCTGTTTTCGTTATTTTGCAAATATTTTGCTACGCATATGAAGATATCTAAAGAAGTAAAGACCGGACTGCTGGTGATCTCAGCGCTTGTCATTTTCTTCGCTGGTTTTTATTTCCTCAAGGGTTCAGATGTTTTCTCTAACGACAAGGAGTATTACTGCTACTTTCCATCAGTAGATGGTCTGCAGAAATCTACATTTATTCAGATCAAGGGCCTCAATGTAGGTCAGGTATCAGGCATGGAGCTGGCTGGCGACAAAGGTGTAAAAGTTACCCTATCCATAAGCAACAAAACGCCCCTCACTGCCGGTACTATTGCCACACTGGCACAATCGGACCTGCTGGGTTCCAAGGTAATCCGTATGGATATGGGCGAAGGCCCCGGCATACTGGAGCAGGGTGCCACACTGGCGGCCCGCAAAGATGGCGGTGCAATAGATAAGATATCGGGCGAGTTGACCCCCCGCCTCGAAGAACTCAAAATGACCATCATCGGTTTCAACAACGCGCTGGCAAACATCAACTCTATAGTAGGTGCAGACAACCAGAAAGCTATTACAGCTGCTATTCAGTCGCTGAAGATAACTTCAGATAATGTGGCACGCCTGTCTGATGCACTGAGCAAAGAAAGCGGACAGATCACCGGCATCATCCGCAATACCAACAGCATTACCGGCAATCTGGCCCGCAACAACGACACCATTCAGCGTATTCTCTCCAATACCAGCAGGATAACTGCACAAATTGCCAATGCACCACTGCAGAAGACCATTACCGACCTGCAAAAAGCAACTGCGCAAATGCAGGGCATAATGGATAAGATAAATAACAACCAGGGTTCTCTGGGCATGCTTGTGAACGACAAAGAGTTGTACAACAACATGAACAAATCGCTCAAATCTGTAACAGAACTTACAAACGACCTCAAAGCGCGCCCCGGCCGATACATAAATGTAAGTGTCTTCGGCGGCAAGAAGAAAGAGTAATGTTTCAACTCACTACATTTCCCGTCAGTAACAGACGCATGGCACCGTGGCTGCTGGTCATAGCTTTGTTGTGGCTCCCTGCCGCAGCATGGGCACAGCAACCTCAGGCCGATACTGCAAATAAGATCCGTATTATCATTGCTAACTCGGGAAAGATGGAATTCTTCAAAACCGATAGCGGCTCCTATACCAAGTTTATCACCGACGTAATAGTTTATCAGGGTACCGATACGCTCTATTGCGACAGCCTCTACAACTTCACCGAAAAGAAAAAACTGGAAGCCTTCGGCAGCGTGCGCATTGCACAGCAGGGTGGTACAGAAGGCACCTGCGACTTCCTCCGCTACGCATCAGAGCTAAAGCTTGCCTACATGACCGGCAATGTGGGCCTGACCGATGGCAAGAACCAACTATGGTGCGAAGAACTCACCTATGACCTCGGCACCAAAACAGGGGTATACAACCGCACCGGCACACTGCAGAGCGACAGTACTACTGTATCCAGCAATTCGGGCGTTTACAATGTACGCACCCACGAAGCCCGCTTCACCGGCAATGTACTGGTAACAGACCCCAGGTATAAGATCTCATCAAAAGACCTTGGCTACAACACCGAATCAAAAGTGGAAACCTTCTACGACTATTCGGTTGTTACCAGCGATAGTGGCAGGTCTATACTCACCACCCGACAGGGTACATACGACAGCAAAAATGTTGTAGCCCGCTTTACCGGTCACTCTTCCATATGGAATGATGGACAGTATATCGAAGCAGATTCTATGCATTACGATAAGCAAAGCGGTTACGGCTATGCCATTGGTAATGTAGTGAGCATAGATACCGCACAACACGCTACCATCTACTGCGGCAGGGCCGACTTCTTTCGACGCAAACGAGTAATGTGGGCCATCATAAAACCGGTTGTAGAACTGGCGACAGCCAAAGACACCTTCTATATGCGTGCAGATACTTTCTACTCTGCCCCGATGGTGCGTGTGAAGGGGAAGGCCTTTCGTATGCCTGTAGACACCCCGGAATACAGAACTACCGACACGACTCAACACCTTGCAGATAGTGCCCGACTGGCCGCTAAATTGCAGGCAGGTAGCAAGAAAATAACCGATACTACCAAAACAGCTAAACGCACCAGAGGCCGGAAAGCAAAAGAAGTTGCAGACACTACTGCTGTTGCCACGGCTATCATACCAGCACCTGTAGACAGTATGTGGGTTATACCAACCGCCAAATACAGGCTCTCCGACTTTTTCAGAGACTCTGTAGCAAAGGCCGGAGCCCCTGTAGTGCAAACACCTGTTGCAAAGAAGAAAAAGAAACAGCTAAGCATACCCGTCGTAGATACTACCGATGCGGACAGCACCGCACCCATTTTCTTTACCGGCTACCATCATGTGCTCCTGTTCTCAGACTCTATGCAGGCCCGTTGCGACAGTATCAACTTCACCCGCTCAGATTCTGTGGTTCGCCTGGAAGTAGCACCTGTAGCGTGGTCGCGTGGCAGCCAGATAACAGGCGACACCATGTTCATGCAACTCGACAGCAATAGTATACGCAGTCTGTATGTTCCGGAGAATTCATTTATTGTTTCGCGTTCTGGCCCTGTACAGGCAAATCTCTTCGACCAGGTGCAGGGAAAGACGCTTACTGCTTTCTTCAAAGACAACAACATCAGCAAAATGCTGGTGCAGCCCGATGCTAAGTCTATCTACTTCTCGAAGGATGATGCTGGCGCCTATGCAGGCATGAGTGAAGCCAACAGCGAAGTAATGCGTATTTTCTTCGGAGAGGAAAAGATCAGCAAGATCAAGTATGTGAAAGACGTGCAGCAAACCATGACCCCACTCGACAAGGCAGACCTTCCCAATGCCCGCCTAAGCAGGTTCAAATGGTTGTATGAAGATCGTCCTAAATCGAAAGAGGAGTTATTCCGCTAAGCCCTAAGCAAATATGGCCAGCGTATAGTCTTTCTTACCCTTCTGTATCAGTATGTATTTACCGTTCAGCAAATGTGCTGCCATCAGTTTCTGATCGGGTGCTGTCACCTTCTCTTTATTGATGCTGATGCCGCCACCCTGCACCATCTTGCGGGCTTCACCCTTTGATGCAAATATGCCGCTCTCTGCCAGGAATGTCACCAGGTCTGCGCCTTCTGTCAGCGACTCCAGACTGCCATTCACCTGCTTCACACCATCCATTACTTCAAGCAGCTGGCGTTCATTCAGCGAGCGCAGCACATCTATAGACGACTGCCCGAAGAGAATATCAGTAGCCTGCTTCGCAAAAGCCAGATCAGCTTCGCTGTGCACCATTATGGTCATCTCGTCGGCAAGTGCTTTCTGCAACTGGCGCAGATGGGGTGCTGTTTCGTGCACAGCTATCAGTTCTTTGATCTCTGCCACCGGCTTGAAAGAGAATATCAAACACATCTTTGCCGCATCGGCATCGGGCAGGTTCAGCCAGAACTGGTAAAACAGGTATGGAGAAGTGCGCTCACGATCAAGCCATATGTTGCCACCCTCAGACTTACCAAATTTGCTGCCATCGCTCTTGGTTATGAGTTTGCAGGTAAAAGCATATGCCTCTCCGCCACCCTTGCGGCGAATGAGCTCTGTACCAGTCACCACATTGCCCCACTGGTCTGCACCACCCATCTGCAGGCGCACATTGTGATTCCTGAACAAATGGTAGAAATCGTAGCCCTGTATGAGCTGGTAGGTAAACTCTGTGAAGGAAATACCTGTTTCCAGGCGCTTCTGCACAGAATCCTTGGCCATCATGTAGTTCACGGTTATGTGCTTACCTACATCGCGTATGAAGTCGAGAAAAGAAAAATCTTTGAACCAGTCATAGTTATTCACCATCACTGCATTGTTGGCAGCACCACTGTTGAAATCTAGGAAATGCTCCAGCTGTTTGCGGAAGCAGTTACAGTTGTACTGCACTGTTTCTATATCCATCAGGTTGCGCTCCTGCGACTTGCCGCTGGGGTCGCCCACCATACCGGTAGCACCGCCAAGCAACGCATATGGCTTGTGACCTGCACGCTGCAGGCGCATCAGCAGGGTTATAGGCAGCAGGTTGCCCACATGCATACTATCTGCCGTAGGGTCAAAACCCACATAGGCCGATACCATTTCCTTGTTCAGCAATTCTTCTGTGCCCGGCATTATGTCCTGTACCAGGTTGCGCTCCCTTAATTCTGCTATTAAATTCATTGTGTAGATATAGAATGCCGCAAAAATAGCATTTTTCTATACCCTTAGGCATTACATATGGCCACAATATTCTCAAATGCGTTCTCGTCCTTGATCACATACTGTGTAGCCCCCCTGTTTATTGACTGTAGCGCCACACTATACGCATCCTGACTGGAGAAGAGAATAACTGGAATATCCCTGTTGAGTTTTTTTATGGCTTCCAGTATTTTCATGCCATTGGCCGCCTCTTTTTGCACAGAATTCAGATTATAATCGAGTATGATGATATCCGGCTGAAGCCTCAGATTCTTGATGCATTCCTCACCTGTAGTAAATAGGTGGATCTCGTGTAGTGTATTCCTCGTCAGATAATCTTCCAGCGCCATGGCCATCATATCATCATCATCCACTACAAAAACCTTTTTAACAACTTTCCTGCTCATACTGCTTTAGTTTACAATAGTGCCCCGGTGCAAATGATCGGGTGAAACAAATTTAAGCTACTGCTTCCAATTCTTCTTTAGATTTATCAATATCCAGCATCAGTACTTTTATATCATCAAATGCCTTCTCGTTCTGCGACTTGCACATATGATCTATCTGTACTCCTTTCTCATTTGTCTGCTTCATTCCCATCATCATCCACTTGGGTTTGAAGGAGTGTACATGCAGTGCCAGTTCCACAAAGTCTTTATTGGCAATAGCGGCATCTATGTTCTTATGAAATGCAGGTAATGCGTTCAGATACACTTTTATATACTTCTTCATTCGCTTCTCATCTCCCTCACAAAACTCTGTGAGGTATGCAAGATTGGTTACTTTATCTCCCTGCTCCAGAGGTTCATTTACTGCTGCCTCCTGCCTTGCAGCAGATTCCGTCTTCTGCTGTTTCAGCTGTTGCTGACGGGTGCTTCCTGCATTGCTGGTGTTGCCTGCATTCCTTTCTCTGCCGGTCACCTCGGCAATAGTATTTACCAGCTGCCATGGTTTGAAGGGCTTAGGCACATATGCCGTCATCCCCGATTCAAAGCAAAGATCCAGATCGGCACGCAACACGCTTGCCGTAAGGGCTATGATCGGTATGTCCTTCTTCGGAGCCTTCATCTCATTTCTTATATACATAGTGGCATCTATACCGTTCATTACAGGCATTTGCACATCCATTAATATCAGGTCATAGGTGTTTGCTTTCAGCATATCTACCGCTTCCTGCCCGTTCACTACTTCTTCAGTAAATACATCAGCGATAAGGTGCAGGGTCTCATTCACCACCAGCCTGTTATATTCGTTATCATCGGCTATAAGTATACGCAGTCCGTTCAATATGGTACCGTCGGCATTTTGCTCAGCTGCCAGTCGTTGCTGCAGTCTTGTTGCTGAGCCTACCGGATATTTTATAATGAAGGAGAATGTAGTACCCTTGCCAATAGCGCTTTCTACTTCTATATTGCCTCCCTGCAGCTCCACAAGGTGTTTGGAAATGGACAATCCCAGACCAGTGCCGCCATACTTACGGGTATCCGAACTTTTCACCTGACTGAAACTCTCGAACAACTTCGACAACTTATCTGCCGGAATACCTATTCCTGTATCTATGATAGCATATTTCACCCACACATCAGTTCCCTCTGACTTGTGTTGAGATATGTCTATATGCACGCCTCCTTTCTCTGTAAACTTGAGCGCATTACCCCCCAGATTTATCAATACCTGATTAAGCCTGAACGGATCTCCTACCAACACATCACTCAGCTTATCATCAATAGTAGCGATCAGCTGCAGCCCCTTATCTTCTGCCCTGTATGAAAGGGTATCTTTTACCTGCTTCACGGTATCTGCCAGCGAGAAGTCTATCGACTCCATCTCCAGTTTACCTGCCTCTATTTTAGAGAGGTCAAGTACATCATTGATCACATGCAGCAATATATCTGCCGACTTGCTTATCGCCTTTAGATAGTTCTCCTGCTCTGGCATCGGGTTCTTTTGCAGCAGCAGCCCGGTCATACCTATTATGGCATTCATGGGGGTTCGTATCTCATGACTTATATTGGCAATAAATTCCTGTTTGAAACGTTCAGACCTTTCTGCTCTCAGTTTCTGCTGTATTGCCTTTTTGCGCTCCCTGCCTATAAAGAACAGAAAGACAGCCAGTATCAATATACCACCCAGACCTATGTAGATGTATAACCGCTGATTGCTCAGTTTACGGTCTTTTATCTGCAACTCATTTTCCTGCAATTCATTCTTACTTTTCTGCAATGCCAACTCGCTCTGTTGCAGCTGTAGTTTACTTTCCTGCAGTTGCATATTGGTTGCCTGCAGCGCTTGCTCCTCTTCTGCCAGTGTAAGTTTTCTTTCTTTCTCCAGTGCGTTTAGCTTCTCCAGTGTCAGATCAGATTGTGTTTTCTTCAGCGCCATACTCACTGTCGTTCTTTCCTGCTCTGATGCGGTAAGATTGCGGCTTGTAGAATCGAGTTGTTTTTGCTTCTGTGCCAGTACTCTTGCCTGTTCTTTCAGGTTTTCCTCGGCCAGTTGCTTCTGCTGCCTTATAGAGTCTTCTCTTTTGTTGTGTATATATTCCAGTTGCTTTTTCTCTATATCGTTTGCTTTTTTAGAGCTGAACATTGTCTTCTTCAGCGCCAGCATATTCTTATAGGTCTGTATAGATGCTTTTATGTCGCCCGATAATTTCTGAGCGGCACTGAGGCATTTATAAGAAGTTCTCATCTGCTCTATATCTCCTACTTCTTCGCTGGTAGCAATTGCTTTTTTAGAATAGTCCATAGATCTATCCAGACTGGTCTTTTTGGCTGCCACGATCTTTTCTGTTTCTTCATTCTCAGACAGTTTGCGGGCTATACTCAGATATATTTCTCCGGCATTGCCCAGGCTATGCGCCATGCCTGCCTTATCCCCTTTCGACTCCTGCGTCTTTAGTGAACGAACTTCCGCCTCCAGCTTCTTAGAAAGTTCCTGCATGGTCAGTTCAGAGTAATCTCTCTCCTGCGCAAATAGTAGCATGGGCAGCAAAACCAGTAATAATAATATTCGTTTCATTAGCAGGTAATTTATGTTTCGTGATTTCAGATCATTCGTATGAGACAATTACGCTGATTCACAGAACATCAGAATTTTTTCAAAGGCACTTTCATTTTTCACCACATATTCTGCAGCACCCATCTTATGGGTCTGCAATATGATCCATGCAGCATCCTGACTCGATAGCATCACTATTTTTATGTGGTCGTTTAATTTTTTTATTTCTTCCAGAATGGCCAACCCATCTGCGGCGTCTTTTTTCACAGAGTTCAGGTTGTAATCCAGTATTATTATATCAGGTTCATCTGAAAGATGCTCCAAACATTCTTCTCCGGTACTGAATAGTTCTACTTCGCAGCTGGTTTTTCTGGCCAGATAATCTTCCAATGCCATCGAAAGCATTTCATCATCATCCACAACAAATATTTTTTTTACACCATTGCTCATAACAAAACTGTTTTTAATAAAGCACGGACCTGCTGCAAACGCAAATTGACAATTGTTTTCTGCACCTGAGTAGACCCGCACAGAACGGATAACTTTAGCCAAGATATGAAAATATTCGTTATTTACATGAAAAAAAGAACTTTTCTTTAATATAAAAACGCCTCACTCATTACCCGGTATCAATAGAATTATAATTTAGATAACGAATGAGTATATTTGATTCACAACCATATCCGATTCCTGTTTATTTAATGTGAGACCAATTGTTTTCTATATCATGCTATTGCTGTGCACGTGTTGCTCGCCTGCATCCTTAATTGCAGGGAACAACAGAGAAATAGGTATGCAAGCAACCAGTGTAGTATCCAACAATCTCACCTACACACCACATATTGCTCAGCAACATCAAACAATAGCAAACAATACTGCATCAACCATACAGGCATCCACGCCACAGGCACATCATGGCTGGGATTTCAGTTCTATTTTGTGGTTATTGTTGCAATCGGTTGTAGCAGGCTTACTGGCCATGTTCACACCCTACATGTACACTATACACCCATTTACATCGGGCTACCTTACCCGCAACGTTAAAACCAGGAATGGGCGTATCATAAAAACACTGCTCTATGCAGTCTCTCTCATTATTATCTTCTCCCTGCTTGGTACTCTTATATCAGGCCTCATCAAACTTACAGGAGTCAATAAATTCTCAGAGCATTGGGTATTCAATCTGTTCTTCTTCAGAATATTCCTCATGCTGGGTATTTCATTCCTGGGCGCATTCTCCTTCAGGCTTCCTGCATCGTGGATCAATGCTATTGCTGACAAAGCAAAAACCAATAACCCCAAGGGCATTTTTATTATGGCAGCAACATTACCTGCAGCTTCGTTCTCTTCCACATTCCCAATAATAGGACTTGTATTACTGCAGGCTGGGCATGTTACTATTATTGGCCCTATCATAGGCTTGCTGGGCTTTAGTATCGGACTGGCACTGCCTTTCGTTTTCCCATCTATAATGAGTCTCTTTAAGTCTAAAAGCATACTCAACAATATCAAGGTGATACTAGGCTTCCTAAGCCTTATGATAGCATTAAAATTCGGCTCCAATACAGCCGTTGCTCTTGGTTCAGATCTCATCAGCAGAGAGCTCTTCCTGGAAATATGGATGGGACTCTGGTCACTTATGGGTATATATATGCTTGGTTACATAAAGCTGTCTCACGATACCGAAACAGAACACAACATTTACGGTCAGCCATACACCTCACTATCCCGCCTGTTCATAGCCATGGCCTCATTTATTTTTGCTGTATACCTGCTGCCCGGCATATGGGGTGCGCCATTGCATGGTGTCAGTAACTTCCTGCCCAGATAATTGCAGCAGCAGTACTTTCCACATAAAAAAGGAGCTGCAAAATGCAGCTCCTTGATATTCTTATTGATCAGGCATAATAAACACCTCAGAAAATATACTTTTTTATTCTGTTACTGAGATTTATTTATAGCTGCAAGCACTACGCGGCAGCAGACAACTGTTTAAGTATACTGTCCCACAATGCTATCCTGGCAACCAATGCCGCCCGCACAGCTGCGGTAGCTTCCTGCCATTTGGCTTCATCATCGCCGCAAAGCTCATCTGTCATTTCATAGGCAAGGTGCGAATGATGGTCGCCATCTACTTCTATATGCCTTTCCAGATAGTATTGAAAAACTGTTGCTGTGCCGTTCTTTTGCTTGTTCAGTTCTTCTACAAAAGACACAAACATACCTGGTATCAAATCTTCCCTGCCAAAAGTAAAAACGGCAGCCATAAGGTGCAACTTCCCGGTGTCTATCACGTCAAATGTGGCACCTACAAAATCTGCTACAGCTGCCTCAGTGTTGCATACTGCCAGAGCATCCTGTACTGTTGCATATTTACCAAGACTGTTCAGAACTGCAAGTATTGGTTGTGTATCTGCACCGGCCTGTTGCATTGCTTTAAGATATAACTCAAAGTGACTCATCCGCACGCCCTCATCATCTACATCACTTTCTTCTCCTGTTACTATTTCATTAATGAGATATCTGGTAGATCCGCTACCTTGGGGCTGCCAGGGCACAGCTACGCAGGTTAGCCCTCGTTGCAATGATTTCAGTAAAGACATAAAATCCCATACCGCATACACATGGCTTTGCATAAACAACTGCAATCCTTTCAGGTTCGTAATACTGCCATATAACTGGTGATCCACCAACTTATCTCTCAGGTCCTTTGTATCTACCTTTAACTGCTCTATTCTTTTTGCCATATCTCTTTTATTTGCAGACAAATATATACTCCCATTCTTCTCAGGCTTGTCAGGAGATTATCATAAAAGATCGTCTTGCTGCTCTCTGGCTCCTGCCTGATTTATGAATGCCAAACCCGAAACAAACGCTGTAATGATAAAAACACTCATTTTATGTACAGAAATTTCCATTTCCCGGTTCAGTTCATTGCTGTAACCAAGTGTAAAAAAACCTATTAGTACCAATACAACACATGCTATCCTGTAATATCTGGTCATAACGTCGGCAAAATAAAATGATAAATTAACATACAGGCTACTACAAATAGTAGAAACCATATAACATTACTCTATATCCATATTCTGTAACAATTGTTACAAACTTGTTTTTCTATCAGTAGTACCTTTGTACCACAATAATTAAATCATCCATCAATGAATACTCAGCTGAAAAAAGATAAACCATCTGCAATAAAAGCCATTTTCAATATGCAATGCCCTAGTTGCAGAAAGGGGCATATGTATAAGCAGAACAGTATCTTCCCAATGAGTACCATGCTGGATATGCCTGACGAATGTCCCGAATGTGGTCAGAAAATGGAACCAGAAATTGGTTTCTATTTTGGTACCGGCTATGTGAGCTATGCCCTGTCTGTGGCACTCTTCGGTTTCAATCTTGTCTGGTACTGGACCCTCATAGGTCTTTCCTACAAAGACAATAGTATCATTTACTACCTCATCACCTCCATCAGCATTGTACTGCTAATGCAACCATATATCATGCGTATTTCCAGAGTGCTATATCTATACATTTTTGTCCGGTATGGCGCGCATACTAAAGAAAAGACCGATGACACTTCCGACCAGGCAGTCATTTCCTGATCCCCCTCAATTTTTCCCTCTTACCGCCGTACCACATATAAACAGCCTTCGGGCTGTTTCGTTTTATAGCAGTAATTTAGCTGCTATATGGGTCGTTTCTTCAGCAAGAGCTTACTGTTTGGTACACTGATACTCAGTGCATGGTTCTTCCTATGCTACGGCCGGTATTCCTATCCATTCAATGGAGATGCTATGGGGTATTATATGTACCTGCCCTCTACCTTTATCTACCACAACCATAAGGCGCTCGACTGGCTGCCAGAGAAAGAAAAGTTCGACTATCGGGTACAATTCTATTTAGATGAGATGCGTCGCGAAGGTGCATACACACCAAAAGGATACCTGATAGATAAGTATACCTATGGCGTTGCTACTCTGGAACTACCCTTCTTCTTTATGGCTCATGCATGGGAAAAAGTAACCAGCGGCAATGCCGATGGCTACTCGGCATCCTACTGCAATATGGTAAAACTATCATCGGCCATTTATGCCTTGCTGGGTATACTGCTGCTCTACAAGATATTGCAGCATTTCTTCGCCAATACGCTGGCTGCTATAGGCACAGTCATCACTTTTGCAGGCACCAATCTGTTCTGGTTCTCTGTATATCAGGCAGGCATGGCGCATGTACCCTTATTCTTTCTTTATTCACTGTTGTTGTACACTACCATATTGCTGCACCAGCGCCCTCGCCCCTGGTTGTTTGTAACTGCCGGTATTGCGGGAGGGCTCATTACCATCATCAGACCCACAGATATTATTTGCCTGCTCATACCCCTGCTCTACAACCTGTATAACAAGGAAACCCTGCGCCAAAAGATAACCTTGTTCAGGGAGCAGTATAAAGGACTGGCACTATTTACTGTTGCCTTTCTGCTACCCATCATTCCTCAATTGCTCTACTGGAAAAAATTTGCAGGTAGTTTCCTCTATTACAGCTACAGCAAAGAAACCTTCATCTGGAACGATCCCAAAATCTGGGAAGGACTGTTCGGCTTCAAGAATGGCTGGTTCATTTACACACCACTCATGCTGCTGGCTGTTGGTGGACTTTTTCTTTACAAAAGAATAAGACCCGTAGCCATCATGTGCTACCTTATGCTGCCTGTCTATGTTTATGTGGTATATAGCTGGCATTGCTACAACTACATCAACGGACTGGGCTCCCGTCCCATGATCCATATGTATCCATTACTGGCCATACCGCTTACTGCTTTCCTGCAGTATTGCTACAGCAAAAAACTACTGGTGCGTAGCATAGCCACTACTGTGGTTTTACTTTTTGTGTCTGTCAATTTATCCTACAGCCTGCAGCAGGCTCGGGGCATACTCTTCAGCGAGGAGTCGAACGCTACCTACAACCTGCATATGCTCTTTCATATGAATGCCACCTACAACGATCTGGTAATGATGGATACCGAAGTACCGCAACCAGATGAGCAGGATATAGAAAAAATGGCTACGCTTGGCTGCAACACACACGAAGACACCGCAGCACAGCAAATACCAGACCCTACAGGCCTGAGCCGCTCTGTATTTTATTTACCTCGCGATCAGGAATATTATCCCGGACGTATCTGGCTAAATTACAGTAAGGCCGTTTTCGGCAAGGCACAATACATTAAATGCAGTGGCCGCTTTAGTTGCCCCGATCATTACACCTACTACAAACACCTGCTTACGCTCCACATCAGGAACAAAAAGAATAAAAAATACTGGTGGGGCTGCCGCATAGACAATAAACTGGGTCTCACCGAACCCGGCATCAACAAGCGCGAATTCACGATAGACCACCGCGAGGTGAACAAGTGGGGCAAAATATGGTTCTATGTGCCCATTCCCGATGGGCTTGAGGAAGGCGACCAGATAAGGATGGATGTATGGAATATAGGCTGGCAACCCATATACATAGACGATGTGTGTATGGAACTTTACCGAAACAAAGAATAAACCACCGTTCCTATTCAATCATCTTTTTCCCGGCTGCTACGCACCACAGCAGCTCATTCACAAAGCCTGCCGCACGCTTATCTGTAGCGGCAGCATCTGCAGGCACACCCTGCTCGTCAAACATTTCTCTGACCTTCGGCACCGGGAACATGGCCGGCACTGTCCATGCGCGCATCTTCCACAGGCTGAACTGCAGCGAGGTTATGACCTGTGTGCCACCAAAAGACCCGTCTGATACAGTGACTATAGCTACCGGCTTGCGGTGCCACTCATCATACAGCAGATCCACCACATTCTTCAGGCTTGCAGGGTAGCCTCCATTATATTCGGGGGTAACAATTATTATACCTTCTGCGGCCTTTATACTGCCGGCAAAATTCAGTATTGCCTCTTCAGGTGCCGGCAGGTACTTCAGTCTTTCCTCAAAAAGCGGGAAATTAAATTCCTTCAGGTCCAGTATATCCGCCGTGGCCAGCTTATTCTTTTCCAGAAATTGTTTGAAATAAAGCGCCACCCTGTGGCTGTTCCTTCCTGTCCTTATACTGGCAGAGATAATGCTTATGTGTGGCATGGTGATTGGTGGTGGTTTATTGCCGCATAGATGCGCTTACCAAATATAAGCATATAAATATGGTACTCTTTCCGGGTAAAGCACCTGTATGGGAGACAATACGCATCGGGTTGATGCCTTTGAGACTTTATGGATTCTTACTCAGGCAAAGAAATATTAAAATAATATTATCAGTATTTTCAGATCGCTTCATACTCCAGAATCGCTGTAGCATACTGATTATCAAGTACCTATAAATTGAATATGGAATCAGCAGCCTACTCATAAAACCCCTCCCTTAGTAAGTGTTATATATATTTAACGTTTACTTTTTACCTTTTCTTTTAATTTATCCCTACCTTTGCACCCGCAATAGCCATTTAGGCATTGCATTTTTTTCACAAAAGTTCTTTTAATGACTTCATTTTCATCGTTCTCCCTCAGGGAAGAACTGACGCAGGCTATTTCTGACCTTGGCTTCGAGACACCTACTCCTATTCAACAAAAAGTAATACCCACTCTCCTTTCAGATCCCATAGACATAATAGGGCTTGCGCAAACCGGTACCGGCAAAACTGCCGCATACGGGCTGCCCTTACTCCACCATGTGGACATAGCGGTAAAGCATGTACAATGCCTCGTGCTTAGCCCCACACGTGAACTCTGTATGCAGATACAGGAAGAGATGACCAAGTATGGTGCTTACATGCGCGGACTGCATGTAACTGCTGTTTATGGCGGCGTGCCTATCGGTGGCCAGATCCGTGATCTCAAAACAAACCCACAGGTAGTTGTTGCTACTCCGGGCAGACTTATAGATCTGCTGGAACGTAAGGCTATATCGCTGGACGAAGTTGAGTACGTAGTACTCGACGAGGCCGACGAAATGCTGAACATGGGTTTCCGCGAAGACATAGATCTCATACTCAAGAATACTACTTCCCGCGAGCATACATGGCTGTTTAGTGCCACTATGAGCAATGAGGTGCGTGGCATTGCCAAGCGCTTCATGAAAGACTGGAAAGAATTCTCTGTTGCTACTGCAAACACTACCAACGAGAACATCGATCACCAGTACTTCGTAGCACAGCACCACAACAGGTTCGAAACACTTCGCCGACTGCTCGATTTCACGCCAGGTATCTACGGTGTTATCTTCACCCGTACAAAGCAGGATGCACAGGAAGTATCTGAGAAACTCATGAAGATGGGCTACCACGTGAGCCCGCTGCATGGCGATATGGACCAGAAGATGCGCTCTAAAGTAATGGAGCGTTTCAAAAACAAACAACTACAGTGCATTGTTGCTACAGACGTAGCTGCACGCGGCATAGACGTAAGCGATATCACACACGTTATCAACTACGAACTGCCCGATGATCCTGAGGTGTACACACACCGTAGCGGCCGTACAGCCCGCGCCGGCAAATCAGGTATTTGTATGTCTATCGTTTCTCCTAAACAGATCTCTAACATCCGCCAGATAGAACGCCTCGTAAAACAGAAGTTCCACAAAAGCGATATTCCTGATGGTGCTGAAGTGGTGCGCAAACGTCTGTTCTTCTATATGGAACAGATCGCGAATGCTCAGCCTCGCGCCGACTTCGCCAAACTTTACCGCGACAGCATGCACGAGCAGTTTGCCGAGGTAGATAAGGACGAACTGATCCGCAAGCTTATCTGGCTGCAGCTCAAAGATACTATTGACGCTTATCAGGATGCTGACGACCTCAATGCAGGTTACGAAGGCAAGGACAAAGGTGCACGTGGCAACCGCTACACACGTATCTTCATCAACCTGGGCGAAAAAGATGGCCTCAACACACAGAAACTTATCCAGTTCATCACAGAATCTGTAGATATCGATGCAAACGTTATCGAAAGGGTTACTGTTCGTGATCTCAGCAGCTTCTTCAATGTTCCCGGCGATGCCGCAGAATATATTGTAGAGCATCTTTCTTCCAAGAAATTCAAAGGCAGGAAGGTTCGTCTCGAAGAGGCTGAGCAGGGGCGCGGTGGCGCACCGGGAGGTGGCGGCTACGGTGGTGGCGGTGGCGAACACCGCAAACCAAAACCATCTGGTGGTGGTGGCGGTGCCAGGTATTCAGGCGACGTTCGTTCATTCGGCAAGCGCGATGGCGGCGGAGGTGGTTACAGCTCTGGCGGTGGCTACAAAGGCAAGAGAAAATAATTGCCGCAATTCATTTTTTAACAATTATTCATTATCCGGGCTGATGCATGCATCAGCCCGGTTTTTATAAAACAAACCCTCATTCAGCACCGCCAATTTTTCAATTGGCTCAGTGCTTTTGGATATTAGCCGCAATGCTTACTTTTACTTCCGTAATCAAACAGGTGTCCATGCACAATAGTTTTTCCAGAAAAATATTCATTGTAGATGACAATGATATGCTCTCTATGGCACTGGAAGATTTTATTACCAGCAAGACGCCACATACCGTTCAGGTCTTCGGCACAGGCGAGGAGTGTATCCGCCACCTGGCCACAGAAGTGCCGGATATCATCATACTCGATTATTACCTTAATTCTATTGAGCATAAGGCTGCAAATGGCTCCAAGATCCTGGAAGCCATAAAAAAAATAGACCCATCCATTCATGTGATCATGCTTTCTGGCCAGGATGCCTATGGCGCTGCGCTGCAAACCATTATGAAAGGGGCCGACAGCTATGTGATAAAGGACGCAGATGCCTTTACCAAAATAGAAAGCATCCTCAGGAATCTCAACTGATCTCACCCCCCCAACAATTCCGATAATTAACTACATAAAAAAACCGCCTTCAAATGAAGGCGGTTTCTATTTCTGTAAGGGCAGCAATTATTCGCTAACCACTTCGAATTCAATTTCAACAACATTTTCTTTACCAAAGTCAATGCTCGCTTTGTGAGTACCAGCTTCTTTCACATCGTCAACGATAGAAATACGGCGGCGGTCTATTTCATAACCTTTCTGCTCACGGATAGCACGTGCTATCTGTATTGCAGTAACAGAGCCGAATATTTTACCGCTTACACCTATTTTAGCACCAACTTTTATCGGGCTTGATTTCAGCACTTCAGTAACATTGGCTATTTCAGCCATCAGCTTGTTCTCTTTCTTAACGAGTTGCTTGCGGCGCTCTTCCATTATCTTGGTATTAGATGAGCTTGCCTCGATAGCATATTTCTGAGGTATCAGGTAGTTGCGTGCGTAGCCTGGCTTCACTTCTACCATTTCATGGGCTGCGCCCAGATTGTCAACGTCTTTTATAAGGATAACTTGCATGATTTTTCTACTTTAAAAGGTCAGTAACATAAGGTAAAATTGCCATCTGGCGTGCCTTCTTTATTGCTTGAGATACTTTACGCTGGAATTTCAGAGAGTTACCTGAAATACGACGTGGAAGCATTTTTCCCTGTTCGTTGAGGAATTTCTTAAGGAATTCGCCGTCTTTATAATCAACGTAGCGGATACCCATTTTCTTGAAACGACAGTATTTTTTCTGGCGTTTTTCCACACGCTGTGAGGTGAGGAATTTTATTTCGTTCTGTTTAGCCATTGTTCGTGATTTTATGCGTTTTCAGCGGTTAAGTTTTTACTGCGTTTCCTGAGGTTGTATGCCACGGCAAATTTGTCGAGGCTGGTAACCATGTGGCGCATGATGTTTTCATCACGGTTCATCTGAACTTCCAGCTTAGCGTTAAGGTCTGTTGGAGCTTTGAATTCAACCACCAGGTACAAACCTGTGGTTTTCTTAGCTATCGGGTATGCCAGGGAGCGCAGTCCCCATGCATCTTCGTGAACGATTTCCCCGCCATTTGTCTTGATGAAGTCTGTGTACTTCTTCTGAGCGTTCTTAAAGTCATCCTCCGCGAGCACAGGAGTGAAGATGACCATCAGCTCGTAATTCTGAAGGTTTGTTTCTGTTGCCATAATTTTTTTTAAGTTAATCCCATCACCCGGCAGGAACACTGGGTATCTTTCAGACCCGGAACTCAGTCGCTTCCGCACAAATGCGTAAACAGCCTCATTCCTCGCCCTACAGATAGCCGGGAAATTTGGGAGTGCAAAGGTAACACATATTTTTCTTTCAACCAAGAAAAATATAATCTTTCTTCTACATCTGAATTTCCTGTGCCAAACTATTTATTCTTTTTTGTAGCAGTTTAGCGTTACATCTGTGTAAATTTATGATTCTCAATTAGATAGTGCCTCATGAACAATAATCCGTTCCAAAAACCTCAGCCCGCAGCGGACTCCCCTATCAGGCGTCTCTACAAAAAATTGGCCGAAAGTATCAGAAACCTATTCGAGCCTGAAGAAGTAGAGGTAACCTTCAAGAACGAAGGCAAATACCGAACTTATACCTACACGAAAATTGAATCGAAACGGGTTGCCTAGCAAACCTCATTTGTCTTTCTGCAGCTGCAGTTAGTAATCCCGGCTCCCTAAACCAGAATTTTTCTGTAGCTTGACGCTAAAATACCCGCCACCGGCATGCGCAGGATCCTTAAGGGAATATACTATTTTTTACCGGTGCAGCTCCTGCTGCTCCATTTTCGCAGGTATCAGTTGCTGTTGCTATTCTGGGCGGTATTGGTCTTTACCATCACCGGTAAACTCGCTACTCATTTCGGCGCTTCTTCGCTTTTCCTGGCACCCGAATACCTTGGCGATATCAGCTACATAGGCATGTTCCTGCTCGGCAGTGCCTTCTGTGTCTTTATTATGATGTGGCACATCACCACCTTCATCATACACAGTAAGCGCATGTCCTATATGTGGGCCACCCGACATGCATTCCTGCTCTATAGCATCAACAACTCTATCATTCCGCTGGCCTTTCTTATATTCTATTCGGTAGTTGCAGTCAGGTTTCAGCTGCAGGAAGAGCACACAACCGTAAAGGACATTATACTCATGCAGCTTGGTTTCTATCTAGGTCTATTCATCGTGCTGCTCATTTCTTTTGCCTACTTCTTCCGGGTAAGCCGCGATTTTTTCAAGAACACCTTTGCCCGCATCGCCACTCCTGCGTACAAAATGCGCAACGTCATACGCCGCAATGCACTGGAGTACGAGGTGGATCTGGTTCATTCTACCACCCACCTCTCACTGGGTCTCAAGATCACCCCAAACGATATCATTACACGCATGCAGCCCCGCATCATGAAGACCGTGTTGCAGCGTCATCATCGCAATGTGGTCTTTGCTACCTTCATTGCCTATGTAATGCTCCTTATACTGGGTATATATATAGATAATCCATACCTCCGCATACCGGCAGGTGCAGGCTTCCTGCTGCTCTTTGCCATCATAATGGGGCTGGTAGGCGCTTTCAAATACTTCATGCGCAGCTGGGAGACCCTGGGCTGGGCACTGTTCATATTCATACTCTCAGCCATGGTCAAGTACAAAATATTCGACCTCCGCAGCATAGCCTATGGACTGGACTATCACAGCTCTCTGGAGCAGGTTTACCACTACAACACCCTGCGCAGCCTCTTCACAACGGTACGCTACAACTCAGATGTGCAGACCGAAAAATACAGGCTCGATAAGTGGAAGGCAACTATTGCTACCGACAGTTTCAGGAAACCAACATTGGTGGTCATCACTACCAGCGGGGGGGGCACTCGTTCGGCCTACTGGACCTTCCGTACCCTGCAGTACATAGATAGTGTATCAGGTGGTAAACTCTTCCGTAATACCGTACTCCTCACCGGTGCATCGGGCGGCATGATAGGAGCGGCCTACTGGCGCAATATTCACGATGCGCACCAGCGAGGACTACTCAGCAACCCATACGCCCTCCGCTACCAGAACAATATCGGCAAAGATCTGCTCAACCCCATTGTGTTCTCCTTTGCCAGCATAGACATGATCTCCCCGTTCAATAAGATCACCCTTTCGGGGCATACCTATACCACAGACCGTGGCTATGCTATGGAGCGCGAAATGGCCCGCAACTCAGAGGGGCTGCTCGATAAGCCTATTGGCTACTACCATCGCAGAGAGTCGCGCGGAGAGATCCCCCAGCTCATCATCAACGGCACCATTGTCAATGATGGTCGCAAACTCATGATCTGTAACCAGCCTATCGCTTACCTTACACAGCCAGAGTATTCCCTCAACCTGCCGGCTCCGCCTATAGATGCGGTCGACTTCTGCGCATTCTTCCCCGAGCAAAACACCGGCGAGCTGAGGCTCACCTCTGCTCTGCGCATGAACGCTACCTTCCCTTACATACTTCCTGTAGTGAAGCTGCCTTCGCATCCTCGTATGAATATTATGGACGCGGGCCTCAGAGACAACTTCGGGGTGCAGGTAGCCAGCCGATACCTGCATGTGATGCGCCACTGGATCAAAGACAATGTAGGAGAAACCATCTTCCTGGAAATAAGAGACACACGCGAAAATGATGTGAGCGGCAATACAGACCAGACCTCCCTGCTCAATATGGTCGCAGACCCGCTTTTTGTTATCCAGAACAAATGGGAAGCGTTCCAGTCATATGGCTACAACTATGTAAAGGACTTTGCACCTGCTTATGTCGATGATAAACTGAAATTCATCACCATGCAGTATATACCCCGCGAATTCAAGAAAAGTGCCTCCCTCAATTTTCACCTTACCCGTCAGGAAAAGGAAGATATATATGAGTCTATCTACAACCCCTACAATCAGGCCGAGGTGCAGAAATTACTGAAACTGTTAAAGTGACGGTGTATTTGCCATAATTGCCACGAACATATAAACAGAATTTAATTCAGATTATTCGTTCAGGATCTATGCGGTTAGCAGAAAATAAGGCTAAAAAAGGAAAGAAAATGTGCGATTTATCTATTATTTTATTGTAAACTATGAATCAGACACAACAAATTCTGTTTTTTTCACAATATTTTTATATCTTTGCCGCCTGAAAAAAGTGTAAGTTTATTTAAAATTTTGATGCAAATGTCTCATTTTACAGCTGAAAAGAAAGCAAATATTTTTAAAACTCACGGTGGAAGCGCTACCAATACAGGATCCATCGAAGCTCAGATAGCTATGCTTACAGAACGCATACAGCATATCTCCGCTCACCTTAAAGCCGGAAATAAAAAAGATTTTTCCAGCAATCGTGGTCTGATGCAGATGGTAGGACGTCGCAAACGCTTGTTACAATATCTTAGCCATAAGAATCTCGAGTCTTATCGCTCACTGATCGAAAAACTCGGCTTACGTAAATAAGTACGAAGCCGGAAAGCTATTCCCAACTGCATTTAGTTGGGAATTGTTTTTTTATGACTTATCCACAGACATGGTTCTGAAACATATCCTGCTTGCGGGGCATGTTACAGAACAATGCTCTGTGGCTTATGATTTAACCATTTAATAATTGATGTATGATTCCAAATCCCATTTCCGTGTCGCTGAGATCAGCCGACGGACGTGAAATATCTATAGAAACGGGCAGAATGGCCCGTCAGGCCGATGGCTCCGTTGTTGTTCGCCAGGGCAACTGTATGATACTCGCTACTGTTGTAGCAAACAAAGACCCTAAGCCCGGTCAGTCTTTCTTCCCGCTTACAGTGGATTTCCAGGAAAAATTTGCTTCCGCAGGTCGCATTCCGGGCTCTTTCTTCAAGCGCGAAGCTCGCCTTAACGATTACGAGATCCTAATCTCACGCCTCATAGACCGTGCGCTCCGCCCGCTGTTCCCCGATGATTATTTCTGCGACGTGCAGGTACTCGTTACACTCATCTCTTCAGATCCCGAGGTGATGCCCGACGGTCTTGCTTGTCTGGCTGCTTCTGCTGCTCTTGCTGTAAGCGATGTGCCGATCCAGGAAGTCATCTCTGAAGTACGCGTTGCCCGCATCAATGGCGAGTACGTAGTTAACCCTTCACGCAGCCGTATTCCTGAAGCTGATATCAACATTATCGTTGCCGCTACCGAAAAGAACATCATGATGGTGGAAGGCGAAGGTAAGGAGTGCGAAGAAGCTGGTCTGGTTACTGCTATTGAAATAGCACATGCTGCTATACGCGAGCAGGTGAAACTGCAGCACGATCTTCGTGAAAAAGCAGGTATTACCGCTAAACGTGAGTATACTAAACCATATACCAATCCTGAACTGGAAGCTCGTATCGCAACATACGGCACACAAAGGATCTATGATGTTGCAAAAGCAGCACTCGGCAAGCACGAGCGCAACGATGCATTCGGTAAAATAAAGGAAGAGTTCAAAGCAGCTCTTACTGAAGGTGAACTGAAAGCAGAAGACATGGCACTCATCGGCACTTACTTCCACGACCTGGAAAAGAAAGTGATCCGCGAAATGATGCTCAATGAGCGTGTTCGTCTCGATGGCCGTGGCCTCGAAGATGTTCGCCCGCTTACTATAGAAACAGATCCCCTGCCTTCTCCGCACGGTTCAGCTTTGTTCACCCGTGGCGAAACTCAGTCGCTCACTACCGTAACACTCGGAACTGTTGATGATGAGCTGCTGCTGGAAACTGCTCAGACCTCAGAATACATGAAGTTCATGCTGCATTATAACTTCCCTCCGTTCTCTACAGGCGAGGTGAAAATGATGCGCGGACAGAGCCGTCGCGAGGTGGGACATGGCAACCTTGCAATGCGATCGCTGAAGCAGATGATGAATCCTGAATACCCTTACACAGTTCGTGTGGTATCAGACATCCTCGAATCAAACGGTTCTTCTTCTATGGCCACTGTATGTGCCGGCTCTCTGGCGCTTATGGATGCTGGTGTGCCTTTCCCAAAACACGTAAGTGGTGTGGCAATGGGTCTCATCTCCGGCGATAGCGGCAAATTTGCAGTACTTACAGATATCCTCGGCGATGAAGATCATCTGGGCGATATGGACTTTAAAGTTACCGGTACACGCGATGGCATCTGCGGTATCCAGATGGATATCAAAGTAGATGGCCTGAGCATGGAAATAATGATGCAGGCGCTGGAACAGGCTCGTCGTGGCCGTCTCCACATCCTCGATGCAATGTACAAGACCATCGAAGCTCCTCGTGCAGAACTGAAACCACATGCCCCACGTATCACACAGATGAACATCGATCGCGAGTTCATAGGTGCGGTTATAGGCCCAGGTGGTAAGATCATTCAGGAAATGCAGCGCGAGACCGGCACTAAGATCAATATCGAGGAAGTTGGTAACGAAGGTGTTATCAAGATCTTCGCTACAGATAAAGAAAGTGTCGATAAAGCAGTTGCATGGATCAGAAGCATCGTTGCTATACCTGAAATAGGTGCTACCTACGAAGGTGTGGTGAAGAGCATTATGCCTTTCGGTGCATTCGTAGAGTTCATGCCTGGCAAGCAGGGCTTGCTGCATATCTCTGAAGTAAGCTGGAAACGCCTCGAAACGCTTGATGGCGTACTGAAAGAAGGCGATACTGTGAAGATACAGCTCACCGGCACCGATCCTAAGACCGGCAAGCTGCGCCTCAGCCGCAAAGTGCTGATGCCAAAGCCTGAAGGTTATGTGGAGCCTGAAAAGCGCGAACGCCGCGAAGGTGGCGATGACCGCCGCAGTAGTGGCGACCGTGGCGATCGCCGTGGTGGCAACGACCGTCGTGATGGTGGTAACCGCAATGGTGGCAACCGCGACCGTAGCGACCGCCCTCAGCACGATAACAACAACGAAAACAAGTCTGAATCTGCTGAACAGTCTGCACCACAGGCCGGCAACGACGACAGCGATCTGGCTCTTTAATCAAGATCCGATCAATATCTTTTCCCTGCAGCCCATCCATCATACGGATGGGTTGCTTTTTTATTACCACTCCTCATGTCAATAAAAAATGCGCCCGGCAGCTGCATTGCTTGTCGTTCCCCGCTTTTAATCCGACATTTGCAAAAACCACACGTATTATGCCCGCAAGGTTCTATGAGCAGGAAGTAAAGGCCGTACTGAAAGACAAACGCAAACTGTCTGCCTTTCTCGATGCACTGGTGGCCCGCTACCGCAAAGGCACCCGCAAAACAGACCTTACCTATATCTTCTGCAGCGACGAGTACCTGCTGCAGATGAATCAGCAGTTCCTGCAGCACGATACGTTTACAGATATCATCACCTTCGATCTCAGCGAAGATGATGCCACCCTCACCGGAGAGATCTATATCAGCACAGACAGGGTAAAGGAAAATGCGGCTAAGTTCAGCACCTCCTACAAAGACGAGCTGCACAGGGTCATTTTTCACGGGGCACTGCACCTATGTGGTTTCAAAGACAAAAAAACTGCCGACAAGGCCATCATGAGGCAGAAAGAAGACGAGAGCATTGCGGCATACAACAAAGAACTGGCAAAATGAATATAGAGATACTATACGAAGATAATGACATGGTAGTGGCCAACAAGCCCGCAGGATTGCTGATAGTACCAGACCGTTTCAACTCAGACCTGCCCAGCATGGGCAAGCTGCTGGAACGCAAGCTGGGACAGCGCATATGGATAGTACACCGCCTCGACAAAGACACTAGCGGGGTTATCTGCTTTGCCAAGAACGAGGAAGCCCATCGCTACCTATCCATATTGTTTCAGGAGCGCGACGTAAATAAGTTCTATGCCGCACTGGTCAACGGTGTGGTCATCCCCGATTCGGGCCGAATAGAGAACTACCTCACAGAGCACCCTGCCGGCAATGGCCGCATGATGGTGGCAAAGAAGGGCAAGCTGGCTGTCACAGACTTTAAAGTAGCAGAGCAGTGGCCACTTTATGCGCTCATGCAGTTCCAGATACATACCGGCCGCACCCACCAGATTCGTGTGCATATGCGCTCTCTGGGGCACCCTATTGTTTGCGACGAGATCTATGGCGATGGCAAACCATTCATGCTCTCCACCATCAAGCGCAAGTATCGCATATCTGAGAAGGAGGAAGAAGAAAAACCATTGCTCAGCCGCCTGGCACTACACGCCTACAAACTGGAATTCCACAAAGAAGACGGCACTCCTGTTACCGTGGAGGCACCATTGCCCAAAGACATGGCTGCCTGTGTAAAACAGCTCAACAAATGGTGTCCGCCCGCAAATACACTGTAGTATTTATACTATTACTGTTGCTCTCCTCTTTTGCTGTTCACAAAACAGACGGGGGTACTATGCTATACTTAATGTATCACCGCTATCATGGACACTGGCAGCGGTCGCTGAAATTTATTCAGCAGACCGACCACTACAACAATGATACACTTTCCGGATCCGAGACCTGGTACGAAACGATCGTATATCCACGTTCCTTTCGTATCGATTTCGGTATGCCCTCAAAAGGCAACTGTGTCCTGTTCCGCAACGACTCAGCCTACATATTCCGTAACAGCACGCTTGCCAAAAGCCGCGTAGACAGCAACGAGCTGCTCTTTATACTCGGGGGCATGTATCATGCTCCTGACTTTGCGCAGGTCAAAGCCCGCTTCCTTGCCATGCATTACGATCTCAGTAAACGCTTTTACACTACATGGCATGGAACAAACGTCTTTGTGATCGGCGCTGCTGCCGCTGGCGAAGAGGTGAACCAGTTGTGGGTAGATACCCGCCACTACCATATCCTGCGCTCCCTCAGGTATACGAACGGCATTAAAGAAGAAATAATCATGGAAGGCCACCAACGGCTGGGACGCAGAAAATGGAGCGAAACAAAAGTAGCCTTCTATAGGGATGGGCACCTGGTGCAGCAAGAGACCTATAGCCACATCATTGCCAACGACTATATCGACCCTGCTATTTTCTCTCCAGCCACACCGTGGCAGTGGCATTGGGCCAACCAGCTGGGCGGCCAATAATGAACGTTATCTTAAATCTTTGCACCAGCGCATATAGCTAGTCTATTTTGGTGCTGCCTATCCTTTTTGTTTTCTACCTTTGCCCCATGCGGCGCATAGCTTCCGTTTTATTTCGTTCGTTTCTGCAAGGGCTCATACTCCTTAGCCCCATTGCACTTACCGGCTATCTGCTGGTAAGAATTTTCACCAGCATAGACAGCCTCATCCCTTCTGTTCCCAGGGGCCTCGGCTTCCTGCTCATCATTGGTGTGGTAACTATTGTAGGCTATCTGGGCACCAGGTTCTTTGTGGGCCGCTGGCTGTTCGATGCCTTTTCTTACCTCCTGGCGCATACCCCGGGGGTAAAGTATATCTACTCTTCCATCCGCGATATCATGAACTCTTTTGTGGGCGACAAAAAACGCTTCAACAAACCCGTTTATGTACGTGTCAGCATCAATCCCGAAACCTGGCGCATTGGCTTCCTTACGCAGCAAGATATGGGCCCGCTGGGCATGACCGACAAGGTGGCGGTCTATCTGCCGCACTCCTATGCTATCTCCGGATGGGTGATCATTACAGACAAAGTAAACCTGAAACCTGTAGATAATATGACCGCCGGCGAAGCCATGAAATTTGCGGTAAGTGGTGGCATCACTACAGTAGAAGAAACCGAACAGCATGGAAAGGAAATTAAACTTTAACGCAGGCCCTGCAGAACTGCCCGGAGAGGTGCTGCATGAACTTGCAAAGGCAACACACTATTACAAAAAGACCGGCCTTTCCATACTGGAGCTGCCTCACCGCAGCCCCGAATTCCTCGACATCATAGAAGAAAGCAAATCACTGGTAAGAGAACTGTGCGGTATCAGCACCGACTACGAAGTGGTATGGCTGCATGGCGGAGGCAGAATGCAGTTCTGCATGGTGCCTATGAACTTCCTGGCAACAGGTAAGACCTCGGCATACCTAGAAAGCGGACAGTGGGCACAGGAAGCCCTGGAATATGCCCGCTACTATGGTGCAGCTACCATAGCAGCATCCTCCCGCGATCAGGCATTTTATCGCTTACCCGACTGGCCTGCTGACCTGCCTGCAGAAACTGCCTACCTGCACATCACCACCAACAATACGATACACGGCACACAGTGGCGCCACATACCTGCTACAACCGCACCGCTTATAGCAGATATGAGCAGCGATATCCTCAGCCGCAGACACGACTATAGCCGTTATGCTATGTTTTATGCCACAGCGCAGAAAAACCTAGGTGTGGCCGGTGTGGCACTGGCCGTCATCCACAAAAGCATGCTCACCAATATTGCGCGCCCCCTGCCGCCAATACTCAGTTACAAAGAGCAGGTGCGTCAGAACTCAGTAGTCAACACAGCCAATGTGTATGGCATCTATACTGCCCTGCTCATGCTGCGTTGGATAAAAGAAAAAGGCATAGACAATCTGGAACGCGACAACCTCGCAAAGGCGGCCATGCTCTACAACCTGCTCGATAGCAGCAAGGTCTTCAAACCATGTGTAAAAGAGGTGGCGCACCGCAGCACCATGAACATATGCTTCACCGCAGCCACCAAAGAGCTGGAAAGAACCTTCCTGCAGCTATGCGACCGCAATAACATTACGGGCATAGCCGGGCACCGCAGCACCGGCGGCTTCCGCGTTTCCAATTACAATGCTATTTCTGTTGATGATGTTGCTGTGCTCGCCGACCTCATGAAGCAGTTCGACGCCCGACACGGCAGGTAAGCTATATATCGTACGCCTCTCCCTCTACTGTCACCGTTACATTAGGGAAGTAAACCGCGGCCTCTGCAGCAAACTGATCCAGCTCCTTATATTTCGAGGAAAAATGCCCCAGCAGCAACTGCCCTGCACCTGCGCTGGCCGCAAACTTAGCTGCCTGTATAGCAGTACTATGAAAACGGGCTGCAGCCTTTGCAGCATCCTCTTCCAGATAGGTACTTTCGTGGTAGATCATATCTGCGCCCTGCACCACCGGCAGAAAACTTTCTGTATACAAGGTGTCAGTACAGTAGGCATACTTCCTGGGCTTTGGGCCTTCTTCGGTTACCCATTCGTTCTTCACCACAGTACCGTCTGCGAGTATATGGTCGTCACCCAGTTTCAGTGCTTCAAAGTGTTCGGTAGCTATGCCATATTCACTGCATTTATCGGGTAGTATCTTTCTGCCCCTCGTTTTAGTTTCTACCAGAAAACCATGACATTCTATACCATGCTCCACTGGAAAGCAGGTCACAGAGAAATTAGGAGTATCGGCAAGTAGTGCCACGAAATCAGGCAGCGCATGAAAATGCAGTTCGTAATTCAGTACCGTATTCGCAGCGCTCATTATCAGGTCCAGTATAGGCTGCAGTGCTGCAGGTGCATACAAGTGCAGTGGTGCCAGCCTGCCCAGCAGGCTCATACTATTGATAAGCCCCGGCAAACCATAGTAATGATCGCCGTGCATATGGCTGATGAAGATGTGATGTACATTCTTCCACTTCACCCCGTAGCGCTGCATCTGCAGCTGCGTACCCTCTCCGCAATCCAGCAGCAGCACCTCTCCATACACCGTCACCGACTGTGCCGTTGGGTGCCTGCCAAATGCAGGCAATGCCGAGTTATTGCCGAGAATGGTTACCCTCATACACTACAAATGTAATCAAGGTAATACAGAAAAATAAGACTAAGATCAGGGCTTATAATACTTCAGCCGCAGCTGTTCGCCGTCAAATTCGGCAAAGCTGTCGTAGCGGATCCAGTCGCCGAGGTTCACGTAGAGGCTATTATCGGGTAGCGGGTACTCAATGGCTATGTGCCTGTGCCCGAAAACAAAGTAGTCGTAATGGTGGTGCTTCAGGGTGTGCAGGCAGAACTGCACCAGCATTTCCTTATCCGGGCCCAGAAACTCCTTTTCAGGCATATCGGCATGCTTGGGGCCCAGCCTGCTGAACCAGCCTGCCAGTCCCACACCCGTATCGGGATGCACCCTGCGGTAAAGCCATTGAGAGAGCGGACTGCGCAGCACCGTCTTCAGCACCTTGTAGCCTGTATCGCCGGGGCCCAGGCCATCGCCATGAGCTATAAAGAACTTCTTTCCGTTCACCTCCCTGGTTATGGGGCCATGGTGCACAGGTATATTGAACTCGGCATGAAAGTAATCCAGCATCCACAGGTCGTGGTTGCCGGTAAATGCTTCTATATGCAGGCCCTTGTCACGCAGCTCGGCCAGCTTGCCCAGAAAGCGGGTATAGCCACGAGGCACCACATTCTTATATTCGAACCAGGTATCAAAGATATCTCCCACCAGAAACAGCATGGCCGCCTGCGGGGCTATCTCGTCCAGCCAGCGGCATATTCTTTTCTCCCTTTCCACACTGGTAGCGTGGTCGGGTATACCCAGGTGAAAATCGGATGCGAAATATATCTTTTTACCCGTTGCTAGTTCCATGCGTTCTGAAGATGGTGCAAATTTAGACTAAAATGGGAATCGGACGGGTATAGCTGCTGTGCTTACTTTCTCAGTGTCACTTTCTCTACACGCAGGCCCACATGCAGTATCTCAGGCAGCGGGTTCACACGCATGTTCTGCTCCATTACCACTTCATAGGTGCCGGGTTTGCTCAGGTTCACCGAGTCGCCCAGAGAAACAGGCATACGCTGTTCAAAGATCTCGCCCATGCCCTTGCCCAGCCATTTGCCGGTAGCCTCTGCCAGCACTATATTGATGCGCGCCTTGGTGGCAACACTATCGCCGGGAGTTTTAATGTAAAGCCACAGCCACAGGTTATTGTATGGGTATGCCTGTGTGTGCCTGATGATGAAGTAAGGCTGATACTGCGCTGTAGAGTCAGTGATCTCGAAAGTGAAAGACGGCTTGTAGTTATAGTTCCACGCATTGCCCGGTATGGCCTCATCTTTCTGGTAATGAGGCGCAGGCAGGCAGGCAGCAAACAAACTGGCCGACAATACAAACAATATTATGGTGCGGTATATGCGCATATCAGAGAAAATAAAACGACCATGTTTTCAGTATCATTGAAACCAGTGGTCGTTTTGTATCATTACTTATTGCTTTTCGTTTTTGCTATTTCAACTTAGATTCCTACCATCAGCGGCATCAGCAGCATCATCAGGTCTTCGTTGTCCTGCTTGTCTATAGACCTGAAGATACCTGCGCGTGAAGGCGTGCTTAGTTCCAGCACTACTTCTTCTCCGTCCAGGTTGTTCACGATCTCCACCATCAGCTTCGCATTGAAGGCTATTTTCATATCCTCGCCGCTATAGTTGCAGGAAAGTGTTTCCTTACCCTCGTAAGAGAAATCTATATCCTGTGCGCTGATATTGAGGCTGTTGCCATTTATATCGAGCAATACCTGGTTGGTGGTCTTGTTGGCAAATATGTTCACCCTGCGCAGTGCGCTGGCAAATTCGGCACGATTGATAGTAAGACGGTATGGATTGTCTGCCGGTATTACTGCTCTGTAATCGGGGAAACGCGCATCTATCAGACGACAGCTAAGGCTGATGTGCTCTCCGCTAACAAACAGATGACTGCTGTTGTAAGACAGGGTAAGTACAGACTCATCTGAAGGCAGTGTGCCACGCAGCTGCTGCAATGGTTTCTTAGGCACTACAAAGCCACCCGCTGCAGGACATTCTATATCGCTGCGACGCAGCTGCACCAGGCGGTGCGCATCTGTAGATACGAAGCCCAGTCCGTCCTTCGCCATCTCAAAGTAAACACCGGTCATAGCAGGGCGCAGGGTATCCGTGCTTACTGCAAACAGTGTTTTATTGATACATTCTATAAGTGCTATAGAAGGCATGGCGAAGTCGGTAGTATCGCCCGGAGCCGGTTCTTTCGGAAAGTCATCTGCCTTCTCGCCAACAATACGGTACTTGCCCGAATTACTCGACATATCTATAGACAGGTCAGTTTCGCTGATGATGAAAGTTACAGGCTGATCGGGCAGGTTCTTCAGATAATCAATGATGATCTTAGAAGGAATACAGATTCGGCCAGAGCCATCTGCATCGTTTACCTGCATTTCTACACGCATCATCGTTTCAAGATCTGTTGCCGTAAGCGTCAGGGTATTGCCGCGCAGGTCGAACAGGAAATCTTCCAGTACAGAAAGTACGTTATTGGCACTGATGATGCCGCCTATTTGCTGCAGATTCTTGAGCAGTGATGATGATGTAACTATGAAGCGCATTGGTATAGTATGTTTGGAACAAAGATATTTGAAATAAAGGCAAAATCACACGGAATGCGACCATTGTGGATAAATCGTAGGGGCGATGGGGATTTGAAAACACATGACCCATTGCTGTAATAACTGCTACCTTATTCCTTCCTTGCGCGAAAGCCCCAGCAGAAAGGCAATAACTGCAAAAAGCGCCATGATATGGATCATAGGGCCCGGCCGCCAAAGGAAAAACCCAACAGCCCATCCCAGCAACAGGATCACAGCAATAATGTATAATAAGCTCCTTAGGATCATTCTATTACAGTAGCAATGAGGGACTGGTTGTTGCAACTGCGCCGAGGAATACATCCCGACGCCAACTGACCATATGGCTGCATAGCTTTACAGAGTAAAAATAAGTATTCTGGGTTGTAAAAAACATATCCCGCATATATGATTTATCGAGTGATGTTCTACTAATTATATATCTATTAAATCCGGGATAAAAAAATTTATCTGAACCCCGCTGACTCATATATTTGCAATAGGGGGTGCTGCCTGTTTTTACATGCCCGCCTATCCGATTTAAAATTCTGCATTATGAACAAGATACTGGTTACCGGCGGCTGCGGTTACATAGGAGGCCATACTATCATAGACCTCCTTCAGAATGGTTTTGATGTTATTTCTGTTGACAATCTTTCCAGGGGCTCGCTGAAGATGCTGGAAGGCATAGAGAAGATAACGGGCCGCAAAATAAAGAACTATAAAGTGGATCTCTGCGATCTGGACGATACTGAAGCCATCTTTCTGGAGAACCCGGATATAGTGGGCATTATCCATTTTGCCGCTTACAAGTCTGTACCGGAATCTGTTAAAGAACCACTACTCTACTTCAGGAACAACATCAACTCGCTGCTGAACCTGCTGCAATGCGCCGAAGACTTTGACGTGGATAATTTCGTTTTCTCATCATCCTGCTCGGTGTATGGCAATGCTACCCAGCTACCTGTTGCCGAAGATGCACCGCTTGCCGAACCGGAATCGCCATATGCACGTACCAAACAAATGGGCGAGGCCATATGCCGCGACTTCACCAACCTGCACAAAGATTTCAATACCATACTGCTGCGCTACTTCAATCCGGTAGGCGCACACCCGTCTGCTATAGTAGGCGAGTTCCAGGATCTGTCTGAAAGCGTAGTGCCGGTGATCACACAGACAGCTATCGGCAAGCGCCAGGAGATGACCGTTTTCGGTAACGACTACGACACCCGCGACGGATCTTGTGTGCGCGACTACATTCACGTAATGGATATAGCCCATGCCCATACGCTGGCGCTTCAGTATATCATAGACGACCGCAACAAATCGAACTGCGAGATATTCAACCTGGGTACCGGCAATGGTGTTACCGTTCTGGAGCTCATCAATTCATTCGAGAAGGTATCGGGTCAGAAGCTGAACTTCAAGCTGGGTGGCCGCCGCGATGGCGATGTGATTGCCGTATATGCCGACAACTCGCGTGCCCGCACACTGCTTGGCTGGGAAACCAAATTCGGGCTGGACGAAATGATGGATACCGCATGGCGCTGGGAAAAAGCCTATGCCGAATCGAAGAAGCAACCCACTGTTTAATACCTGAATCTTATTCTGCTACGCTACCTCTGTCTGGTGGCGGTATAGTTTGGCATAGCGCCCATTGAGAGCCATCAGCTCTTCGTGGGTACCTTGCTCTGCTATGCTCCCCTGATCCAGAATGATGATCTTATCGAAGGTCCAGCTGGTGAAGATGCGATGGGTGATAACAAAAGTGGTCTTACCCTGCAGGAATTGCTGCAGATTGGCCAGTATGGTCTTCTCTGTCTGCGTATCTACAGCCGACAAACACTCATCGAGCAGCAGCGTTGGGCTGTTCTTCAGCAGCGCACGTGCCAGTACCAGTCGCTGTTTCTGTCCGCCGCTCAGCATTACACCACGCTCGCCCACCATGGTCTCGTAGCCCTGCGGAAAGGAGGCGATGTCCTTATCGAGATCGGCCATGCGGGCAGCTTCTCTTACTTCCTGCTCTGTAGCAGCGGTCTTACCAAAACGAATATTGTTGAATATAGTATCTGAGAACAGATAGGCTTCCTGCGGTGCATAGGCTATGCTCTGACGGAGGCTGTGCAGATCGTATGCAGTAACCGATTCGTTGTCAATCAGTACCCTGCCCGTAGTGGTGTCGTACATACGCAGCAACATTTGTGCCAACGTAGACTTACCTGAGCCGGTCTTGCCAATGATAGCTACTTTCTCGCCCTGCTTTACTGCCAACGAAAAGTTGTGTAGTGCAGTGATACCGGTATTGGGGTAGGTAAATGTAACATTGTCGAAAACCACATTGCCTGCGGGCTGCCTGCTGATGGCACCGGGCATATTGGTGATAGACGGCGGTGTATCGAGGAACTCATCAATACGTTTCTGCGAGGCACTGGCACGCTGTGTCATGCTGGCAACCATGCCTATACTGGATATAGGGAACATGAGCAGATTGATGTAGATAACGAACTGGGCTATGTTGCCGGTAGTGATTTGTCCGTGGATAGCAAAGTAGCCGCCGATAAGCACTGTAGACAACATACTGAGGCCTATGAACAGGTTCATGGCAGGGAAGTAAACAGCCTCTGTAACCGAGAGGTTGATACTGCTCTGCCTGTAGGCTTCAGAATTTGCCTCGAAGAACTGCATCATATTTCGCTCCTGCACAAAAGACTTGATGACCCGAATGCCAGAATAGGACTCCTGCGCAGTGGTGGTGAGCGCCGACAACTGTGCCTGTATACGGGTGCTCTTCTTGTAGATGAGCTTATTGACATAAAAGATAGACAATGCCAACAGCGGCAGCGGTGTAACCACACAGAGCGTGAGCATGGTATCGACCTTGAGCATATCCCATACACAAAAGATGACCAGAAATACAACACTGGTAAAGTACATAACTGAGGGGCCTGTATACATGCGTATCCTGGAAACATCTTCGGATATACGGTTCATGAGGTCGCCGGTAAAATTGGCTTTGAAGAACTGTGTACCGAGTTGCTGATAATGAGAATAGATCTCGTTCTTCTGGTCGTACTCTATGTGGCGCGACATAACAATGATCGTCTGCCGCATCATGAACATAAAGAACCCTCTGAGCAGTGCCAGCCCCAGGAGGGTCATGCCACCCTTGAATACCAATGAAAAGATCTCATTGCCGTGGCTGCCTGCCTTTGCCATCTGCTGCACCTGATCGAGCATTTCTTTAATGACGTTGCCGGGCATTACCGCAAACTTGCTGGAAACAGCTACAAATAACAACCCTAATAACAGTCGCCATTTGTACTTCAGGAAATACTTATTTACGGAACGCAGATTTTTCATGCAGGGCAAAGGTAGGGAATGCGGTTTTCAAAGCGCCAATGCTATGGAAGGTGTGACAATATGGTGAAGGTGTTTTGCTCATTTGGGCAATGTTTTTTTGTTTTTCCCGTGTTTTTATTGATAATCAATGATCTGTGTTGTTTTTATTGCGCATTTATTGCGCATTTATTGCGCAAAAATTGCGCACTTTTTGCGCATTATTTGCGCACGTGCGCAATTTGTATCGTCCTGAAATATGTTTGTATCGTCCTGAAATAGGTTTACACCTTGGTTAGATAATCCTGATATTTGTTTACTGCCATTTTGTTAGTCCTGGCTTTTCTGTCATAATGCAAGATGACCCAAGGCGTCTTTATATGCGCACAAAAAGCGCGCCAAAGGGGTTTATGGCAGGCGAAAAGATATCCACAAATTTTAGTGCGGGAACGGACAATGGCTGAAGACCACGGCCCTGTTTTGTCTGAACCACAGATTAAACTGATTATTGGATTTCACTGATTTTTGTGAGCTCAAGACCCCGACCCTGAAGGGTGACATGGGTTGAGGTGAATGTGAGTGTGAGTGTGAGTGTGAGTGTGGGTGTGGGTGCGAGTGCGAGTGCGAGTGCGAGTGTGAGTGTGGGTGTGAGTGTGGGTGTGGGTGTGGGTGCGGGTGTGAGTGTGGGTGTGAGTGTGAGTGCGGGTGCGGGTGCGGGTGCGAGTGCGGGTGTGGGTGTGAGTGTGAGTGTGGGTGTGAGTGTGGGTGTGGGTGTGGGTGTGGGTGTGGGTGTGGGTGTGGGTGTGG
>CALQJX020000003.1 GCA_943331005.2 Bordetella parapertussis | reverse complement strand
GTATATGTGAGCAACAAGATCGAGAATGGTGACTCAGTGACCTGTATGGTGAAGGGTAGCGGCGCATGCGGCGAGATCACGATCAACTCAGTGAAACTGACAGTACTGCCAACAACAGGCGTAACAGTAACTACTAAGGGTGCAATGGAACTGAGCCTGATGCCAAACCCGAACAGTGGCAGGTTCATAGTGAAGGGCAGCATGAGCGGATCAGCGAATGAGAAAGTGGAACTGGAAGTAGTAGATATGTTGGGTCAGGTAGTATACCGTGGCAATGCAGCTATGATAAATGGCAGCATGGAAGCGTCAATAGACCTCGGCAACAGTCTGGCAAACGGTATGTACCTGCTACATGCGGGTACAGGTGCAGGTCGTCAGTCTGTACACTTTGTAGTGAAACAGTAAGTTGTTTATAGAACAGTAAAATGGCGAACGCTTTTATAGCGTTCGCCATTTTTTTTTATAGTTAATGCAAGAACTATTTTCACTTCTGTTAATTCAATGTTTTCTATCTTTAATTTCAGATGACTTCTACCGGCAAGGCAATAATACTGATAGCGGAAGATGATGCAGATGACAGATACCTGTTGCAAGCTGCATTTGAGGAAAATGGTTTTAATGATGAACTACTGTTTGTAGAAAACGGAGTAGATCTGTTGGATCATCTTTATAATTGTGCTGCCGGAAACGGAACTGTTTTACCTGATTTTATATTGCTAGATCTGAATATGCCCAAAAAAGACGGCAGGGAAGCGCTGAAAGAGATCAAACAGAATCCTGATTGGAAGAGAATTCCAGTTATCATTTTCAGTACTACCAATAACAAGCAGGAGATCGTGCGTTGTTATGAACTGGGGGTGAATTCTTATATCACTAAACCCAATAGTTTTGAACAACTAATTATGGTGGTGAAAGCGATAAGACATTATTGGTTGGAAGTCAATAAATATTCGTAGTTAGCTGCACTCAGGTATTGCAACAAATAATTCTTCTTTTTATTTCTTAATAAATGTTAATGAACATTTATTTAAGAAACTATGCGATTACATTGCATACTGAAAATAAAGTGTAAATGATTGTTGTGTTATTTCTGTAATGCAAAATTGTAAATATGCTTTTCGAGTACTTTCACCAGATAACAGGAAATTTAATTTTCCTCAGCTTTTCAGTTGTTATTATTCTGTATCTGATATACATGATGGTAATCAGGTATTGTTTGTATCAGTATAAGAATAAATATCAGAGCCTGCCCGTGCATTACAAGACATTCAGGATGTATAGCAAGAATCTGATTTCCAATTCCCCTTCCAGAAAAGAAAAGAAATTCTATGTACAGATGAACAAGATAACTTTGTTCTTCAATGTTTTACTCATATCTGCTTCTGTCATTTTTCTGCTCCTCTGCTTCAGGTAGGCAATGTTTGTAAGCAAATTTCTGATTAGCAGGAAATACATTATTTTCATGTTGTTATCCATCCATTACCATGAACGAATCCCTGTTACAATTTATATGGCAACATAGCCTTTATGCCATGTCCGGATTGCAAACCACTACCGGCGAGGCATTAACAGTAATACACCCGGGTAGGCTGAACAGGGATGCCGGACCTGATTTCCTGGAAGCAAAAGTAAAAGTTGGTGATACCATTTTGGTAGGCAATGTAGAAATGCATACCAAAAGCAGCGATTGGCTGAAACATGGTCATGCTGCGGATCCTGCATATAAGAATCTGATCTTGCATGCTGTTTTTGAAAATGATGTAATTGATGAATTGGAGAACATACCTGCAGTGGAATTGAAAGAGCATATTTCTGCTGCGATCATTGCAAAGTATGCAGGGCTGGTTAAAACAAAGGAAAAGTTGCCCTGTGCCGGACAACATCAGGTTGTGAAAGATATTACAAAGGAGAGTTGGTTTAGCAGAATGCTTGCAGAAAGATGGGAGCAAAAACTGGCAGACTGGAATGTGATGCTGGAGAATTCTGCTGATGATTGGCGCAATTTGCTATACTGGAGATTGGCTGCCAATTTTGGATTCAAGACAAATGCTGTTCCTTTCCTCTTGCTTGCGCAGTCTTTGCCACTCAATATCCCTACCAGACATAAAGATAACTTGCTGCAGCTGGAAGCGCTCTATTTTGGTCAGGCAGGTATGTTGGAAGATGATTTTAAGGACGACTATCCCAGAGCTTTGCAGAAAGAATATGAATACCTGAAACGAAAGTATAGCCTGAAGCCCATAAACAGTGCGTTATGGAAATTCCTGCGGATGCGACCGGCTAATTTTCCTACTATCAGAATTGCACAGTTTGCATCATTGGTACATCAGTCCATTCATTTATTCTCGCAGATCATAGAAACCCACTCAGTGCAGGAAATAGAACCCTTGCTCGATGTGAAAGCCAGTGAATACTGGGAATCACATTTCAGGTTTGATGCTGCTCAGGAGCATGCCTCTGTGAAATCTTTGGGACGTTCATCTATAGAGAACATTATTATTAATACTGTGGCACCCATTCAGTTCCTCTATGCGGCCCGACAGGATACGGTAAAACTACAGGATCAGGCATTGCAGTTGCTGGAGGCAGTACCTGCTGAAGAGAATAGTATCATCCGTATATGGAAAGAGAACGGATGGGCTGCGGTGAATGCCGCTCAGAGTCAGGCCATGATACAGTTGTATAACAATTATTGCCTGCCAAAGCGGTGTCTGGAATGTAGTATAGGTCTTAATATTCTGAAAGCGAAATAGGTGTATTTTATATGGTTTCGTACGTAACTTTGTGGCATGCAGTCACAGGTACTAAATGAGTTGATTCCAGCCGGTTTTCCCGAAAATTCAAGGGTATGGATCTATCAGAGCAGCAGGGCATTCATAGAGAAGGAAGAGAAAGAGGTGAATGAGCAATTGCATCATTTCTATGCACACTGGCAAACGCATGGTGCTCCTGTAAAAGGTTGGGCAGGACTGTTGTTCAGACAGTTTGTGGTGGTTATTGCCGATGAGGGACATGAGGCAGTTAGTGGCTGTAGTACCGATAGTTCTGTGAGGGTCATAAAGAGTCTGGAAAAGCAATATGATGTTAATTTCTTCGACCGTATGATGATCACTTTCCTGGTAAAGGGCAAGGCAGAAATGCTGCCATTCAATCAGGTGCAGTATGCAATAGATAAAGGCTATATTGATGAAAACACCATGATTTTCAATAATGTGATCACCGATAAAAAGGGACTTATGGAAAACTGGCTTGTTCCTCTGAAAGAAAGCTGGATAGCAGGCAGGGTGACTTTTATAGCTGCTTAGCTATTTGTTCTCAGTGACGCGGATCTCTACACGCCTGTTCTTTTCGGCGTCTTCTTCGCTTTGTTCAATGTCTATGATAGGTCTCCTTCTGCCATAGCCGGCATAAGTGAGTCTGTTGGCATCAATTCCCTTGTCAATAAGGTATTTGTAGATAGCCTTAGCTCTGTTCACAGATAGATGAGGTTCGTAGGTGTCAATATCAAAAGCATCTGGAGCATCTCTGATACAACACACATGCCCCTCAATACTGATCTTGAGATTGGGGTTGTCTTTCATTACCTGGTATAGTTTCTCCAGCGCTTCCATCGATTCAGGCTTCATTACATGCCTGTCTGCAGGGAAATACACATTTTTCAGCTTCACCACTGTGCCGCTGCGCATGTGCTTTATGTCTTCAATGTTGTTCACATTTACACGCCTTATAGTGTCTTTTTTACCTTTCGATTTGTCAGTGACATTCTTGCCGGTAAAATTGTTCATTACTATATCCACTCTGCGGTCAGTAGGATAACCACCGGGGTCTTCAATTCCTTTTCTGTATACCTTACCCTTACCTACACATAATGTAATGTCTTTTTCATTGATCCCATACTTTACAAGATAGTCCTTTACATTCTGCGCACGCTTCATAGACAACGACTGATTATAACTTTCAGTACCCAGGAAATCGGCATAACCCACAATGGTCACGCCACTGCCAGAAAGGATCTTATCGTTATAAATAAGCAGGTCTATCTTTTTCTCCATTTTAGAATTCAACGTAGGTACGTTGAGATCAAAATAAAGCTTAAATGTATCCGTTGCCCGTTGAGCTCGGGTTTGAGTAAAGGGGAAAAGGAGTAATATGTATATAAATTTCCTATACATTTTAATGGAAAGGGAGTATAAAGTAAGTAAATTTTTCGATACGGAGGTCAAATTACTTATTACCTGATATCTTTAGTTGGGTGTAATAAAGGTTATTAAGACCTAATCCCGCCAGTTATTGATCTTCAGCAGCCTGAAGAATTCTTCTTCTTCATACTCTCTTACATGACCCGATGGAAGGTCGCCCAGCTCCATATCTTCTATTGAAGTTCTTACCAGCCTGCGGCATTGATGGTCTACTGCAGCTACCATTTTGCGTATCTGGTGAAACTTACCCTCGCAAAGAGATATCTGCAACCAGGTATGCGGAATATTGGGTCTCAGTTCCAGCTGATGGTCGGGTAGTGCAGGATGTTTGATTATGTCTGCTTCACAAGGTTGTGTAATATAGTCTGCCCCGTTATCTACCCTTATGGTTACACCGGTGCGTATCTGTTTCAGGCTTTCATCGGTAACATGATGCAGCACACGCACCATATACGTTCTTTTGTGTGGTGCTTCACCCTGAAAAAGTAGTTTGGTAACTTTTTTATTGGTTGTGAGTAATAGTAAACCTTCTGACAAACGATCGAGACGGCCAATGGCATGTGTACCCTCAGGAAAATCAAAATCGAGCATACCCAATAATCTCACACGGTCGGGACTTATAAACTGAGAAACCATATTGTATGGTTTGTTTATTGCAAAATACCTGTGTGCTGTTATCGTTGTTTGGGTGTCCATCATTCTGTAGAAAAAATGCTGGGTGCAATGTTAAATCAAAAATCTGCAACAGAGATACTCTGGTGGTGTTTGTTTTGGTCAATTCCTTTCAATGCTTATAATATATGTATGAATTGATGTTGCTATTGCTTTTGTCCGTCTGATGAATATCATCTTGCTTTCTGTCCATAGTCATGATTGTGATCTTTTTGTATAGATACGTTTGTATGTAAAAAATCAGAAAAAATGCCATTTTATCATACGCTGGGAATAATACCCGATAAACGCCATGTAGTAAGTCGTCAGCCAAACGGAAAACTCTATCAGGAAGAATTGGTTGGAACACAAGGGTTTGGCGGTTTGTCGTCGCTTGTATATCACTTGTATCCGCCAACCTGTGTAAAGCAGAAAGGAAAACCTTATTCTGTAATGCCTGAAATAGCTATTGATAATGGTCTTAATGCTATGAGTTTTAATGGTTTTGATATTAAGCAGGAAGAAGATTACATGAAGAGCCGCAAGGTTCTTTTTGTAAACGCTTCTATGCAGATAGGTTTGGCAAGGCCTATGAAGTCAACGGAATATTTCTACAAAAATGCCGATGCCGATGAAATGCTGTTCATACACAGAGGCAGCGGCACAATACATACTATGTTCGGAAGTTTGCCTTTCAAGTATGGCGATTATGTAGTGATACCACGCGGCACGGTATATCAGATAACTTTTGATGATAGCGACAATAAGATACTATTTGTAGAATCTACAGATCCGATCTTCACGCCAAGAAGGTATCGCAATGACTTTGGCCAGTTATTGGAACATTCACCATTCTGCGAGCGCGATATTAAACGCCCGGTAGATCTGAAGACCTATGATGAAAAGGGGATCTTCGATATTTACATCAAGAAGAAAGGAATGATGTTCCCCTATGTCTATGTCAACCATCCATTTGATGTGGCTGGCTGGGACGGATATCTTTACCCATATACCTTCTCTATTTTCAATTTCGAACCACTTACCGGCCGCATACATATGCCGCCACCAATTCACCAGACCTTCGAGAGCAGAAACTTTGTGATCTGTTCTTTCGTGCCACGTTTATACGATTATCATCCGGACGCTGTACCGGCACCATATCATCATAGCAATATAGATAGCGATGAGCTGCTTTATTATGTGGATGGCGATTTTATGAGTCGCAATAATATAAAAGCAGGACAGATAACACTTCATCCGGGCGGCATTCCTCACGGGCCGCATCCAGGTGCTATAGAGCGCAGTATAGGCCAGAAAGAAACGAAAGAACTGGCAGTGATGATCGATCCTTTCCAGCCGGTGATGATCACTAAAGAGGCCATGAAAATTGAAGTGGATGACTATTACAAATCTTGGTTAACTGAATAAAATCTATACAACATGACTACTGCCAATCTTAAAGAAGTTACTAACTACAATTACGGTATCGAAAAGATATTCGATAAGGCAGAAGATTTCCTGCCAATAAATGGTACTGATTATGTGGAGCTCTATGTGGGCAATGCCAAGCAGTCGGCACACTATTACAAAACAGCATTCGGCTTCCATTCGTTGGCCTATTGCGGACTGGAGACAGGTGTAAGGGATCGCACATCTTATGTGCTGGTACAAGACAAGATACGGCTGGTGCTTACCACACCCATGGCGCCTGAAGGAAGCGTAACAGAGCACTTAATGAAACATGGCGATGGTGTGAAGGTGATAGCTTTGTGGGTGGATGATGCAAGGGCTGCTTATGATGCAACAATTTCGAGAGGTGCTAAATCTTACTTTGAGCCTGTTGTAGAAAAAGACGAACACGGTGAAGTAGTGCGTGCCGGTATACATACCTATGGCGAAACAGTGCACATATTTGTAGAAAGAAAGAATTATAAAGGAGTATTCCTGCCAGGGTATACCGTCTGGACATCTGAATATAATCCGGCACCAACCGGTCTGAAATTTATAGACCATATGGTTGGTAACGTGGAGCTGGGCGCTATGAATAAATGGGCCGATTTCTATGCTAAAACAATGGGTTTTGCCAATCTGGTAACTTTCGATGATAAAGACATTTCTACTCAGTACACTGCGCTGATGAGTAAGGTGATGAGTAATGGTAATGGTCGTATCAAGTTCCCGATAAATGAACCTGCTATTGGTAAGAAAAAATCTCAGGTTGAGGAGTATCTCGATTTCTATGGTGGCCCTGGCTGTCAGCACATTGCTGTTGCAACAGACGATATAGTCTTTACGATCTCTGAAATGAGAAGACGTGGTGTGGAATTCCTGCACGTTCCGGGCAATTATTACGATACTGTTCCGGGCAGGGTTGGGCAGATTGCGGAAGATCTCGAGATCCTTAAGAACCTTGGTATCATGGTCGACAGGGACGAAGAGGGGTATCTGTTACAGATTTTCACCAAGCCGGTTGAAGACAGGCCTACAATGTTCTATGAGATCATTCAGCGCAAGGGGGCAAGGTCTTTTGGTAAAGGCAACTTCCAGGCATTGTTCGAATCTATTGAGGCAGAACAGGCAAAAAGAGGAACATTATAATCTCCACTTACCATACTAAAAACAAATTTTATGGAATTGCAGGAAAAGGTAAAAGTACAGGAAGCCCTGTTGAAGAGCTTCGAAGAGAAAATAGAAAGAGGCGATGCAATAGAACCTAAGGACAATATGCCCGATGGTTACAGAAAACATCTTATCAGGCAGATGTCGCAGCATGCGCACTCTGAAGTGATAGGTATGCAGCCGGAAGGCAACTGGATAACCCGTGCCCCATCTCTGAGGGCCAAGCAGATATTGCTGGCCAAGATACAGGATGAAGGTGGTCATGGTTTATATCTCTATAGTGCAGCAGAAACACTGGGTATTTCCCGTGCAGAACTTATAGATCAGTTACATACCGGGAAAGCTAAATATTCTAACATATTCAATTATCCTGCCCTCACCTGGGCCGATATAGGGGCTATCGGCTGGCTGGTAGATGGTGCAGCTATTGTGAATCAGGTATCTCTGCAGCGCACATCATATGGCCCTTATAGTCGTGCCATGGTGCGTATCTGTAAAGAAGAAAGTTTCCACCAGAGGCAGGGTTACGAGATCATGGCCAAGATGATGGCTGGTACCAAAGATCAGCAGGAAATGGCTCAGGATGCTATGAACAGGTGGTGGTGGCCGTCCCTTATGATGTTTGGCCCGCACGATAGCGATTCTCCGCATACAGGCGACGCTTTCAAATGGAAGATCAAAAGACAGTCGAATGATGAACTGCGTGCCAAATTTATAGACAAGACAGTGCAGCAGGCAGAGGTGATAGGACTTACCATTCCTGATAAAGAGCTGAAATGGAACGAAGTTACCGGTCACTACGATCATGGTGCTATCAACTGGAATGAATTCCACAATGTGATCAATGGTAATGGTCCTTGCAACAAACAACGTATGGATCATCATATCAGAGTGCATAATGAGGGTGCGTGGGTAAGAGCAGCTGCAGAAGCCTACAGGGCAAAAAAAGAAAAACAATTGTCTCAATCAAAAAACTAATGTTATGACAGCAGATACTCAATTGGAAAAATGGGAAGTTTTCATACAATCAAAGCCGGGTGCTAACTATATACACGCTGGTTGTGTGCATGCTTCAGACAGGAACATGGCCCTGCAGAACGCCCGCGACACCTATACGCGTCGTGGCGAAGGTACCAGCATATGGGTTGTGCCCTGCGATGCCATAGTTGCTTCAAACCCCGATGACAGCGATATGTTCTTTGATCCCGCAAACGACAAGACATACCGCCTGCCTACATTCTATACTATGCCTGAAGGAGCTAAGGCTATCTAAATCTTACTTTTATGAATCATCAAGAAGCATTATTAAAATATTGTCTCCGCCTCGGAGATAACGCACTGATAAGGTCATACCGTCTTTCTGAGTGGTGCAGTAATGGCCCCATTCTTGAAGAAGATCTGGCACTCACCAACTTTGCGCTGGATATGATAGGCAGGGCACAGGCATTGCTGAGCTATGCCGGTCAAACAGAAGGGAAAGGCCGAACAGACGATGATCTTGCATACAGGCGCAACGAGCGTTCTTTCTACAATGTGCTGCTCACAGAATTGCCCAATCAGGATTTTGCTTGTACTATGGCACGAGAACTGTATTTGTCAACGCTGGAGTATTATGTTTTCTCTGATCTGGCTAAATGCAGCGATGCTACGTTAGCAGCAATTTCGGCTAAGACACTCAAAGAAGTAAAATATCATCTGGCACATGCCACAGATTGGGTGCTGCGCCTTGGAGATGGTACCGAAGAAAGTCACGATCGTATGCAGAAAGCAGTAGATGAACTGTGGCCATATACGAGCGAATTGTTTGAGACTGATGCTGTTGATGCCGAAATGGTAGCGAGTGTTGGTGCACCGGATATGCAGTTGGTTTTTGCCCGCTGGCAGAAACATATAGCCGATGTGCTCAAAGAAGCTACATTGTATATGCCTACCAGTATGTATACGCAAACTGGTGGACGTAATGGCCTGCACAGCGAGCACATGGGGCATATTTTATCAGAAATGCAGTTCCTGCAGCACGCTTATCCCGACGCAAAATGGTAGCACAACAATATACAAAGGAAGACATCTTCGGTATGTTGTCTGTTATACCCGATCCCGAAATTCCCGTTGTGAATATCTATGAAATGGGAATGCTTCGGGATGTTATACCGGATGAGCATGGATATGAGATCATTCTCACTCCCACATATACGGGTTGTCCTGCAATGGGAATAATAGAAATGGATATACTGGCTACTCTGAACCAGCAAGGTGTAAAGAATGCCAGAGTGAAAATGGTTATGGATCCTGCTTGGACTACTGACTGGATGAGTGATGAGGCGAAAGAAAAATTGCGGATATATGGTATTGCGCCTCCGCTGCATTCTTCCTGTCACAAAGATGTCTTCGATAAAAATATAATTGAATGTCCTCGCTGCCAGTCGCACAATACGGTGATGCTCAGCAGGTTCGGAGCTACAGCCTGTAAGGCATTATATCAATGCAGCGATTGTAAAGAACCATTCGAATACTTTAAATGTCATTAAATAGCCGGGAACTTGTTTCCGGCTATTTAATTTCTTATCTTTTCATGTATTTTGGATAGAGATCAGCGTCAATTATTTGTATGACATTGGTCATTTGGAAAAAGTAGTTCAGTTAATACTTTTGACTGCTTTTTTCGAATTAGCTGAAAGCATCTGAAGACATAAAAAATGAAATTGCCAGATTCATTAAATAAATTTTTAGAGGAGACCGGATCTACATCACGGTTCACCTACTGGTATTTTCATGAGTTGATAAGACCTCGTTATGAGGTAAAGCAGTTTCTCAGGCAATGCTATATTATTGGTTATACATCATTGCCGCTTATAGCAATCACCGGTTTCATTATGGGGCTGGTGCTCACTATACAGTTGCGTCCTTCACTCATTTCATATGGTGTGGAGTCTCAGTTGCCGGTTATGGTTAGTCTGGCTATAGTCAGGGAGATCGGGCCTGTTATTACTGCGCTCATTTTTGCCGGTAAGATCAGTTCCAGTATTGGAGCAGAACTTGGTTCTATGAAAGTGACGGAGCAAATAGACTCAATGGAAGTTTCGGGTACCAATCCTTTTAAGTATCTGGTGGTTACAAGGGTACTGGCATCAACACTTATGTTGCCTATTCTGGTAGTAATGTCCGATACTGTATCTCTTTACGGTTCGTATCTGGGTGTGAACATCAGAGGTAATACCAGTCTAAAATTGTTCTTTTTTCAGGTGTTCCATACGCTGGAGTTTGGCGATGTGATACCGGCGATCATTAAGACCTTCTTTTTTGGTTTTGCTATCGGGATCATTGGTTGTTATAAAGGATACAATTCTTCAAAAGGTACAGAAGGGGTAGGACGGTCTGCAAATTCTGCAGTTGTTGTGTCTTCTTTAATAGTGTTTGTAATTGATCTTATTGCAGTGCAGATAACAGATATACTGGGGCTCAATTGATATGGAAGAAACTGTTGCAACATATAGGCCATCGGCCGATTCGGGTGCAGTAATAAAGATCACAAACCTCGTAAAGCGTTTTGGGGAGAAGGTGGTGCTGAATGAGTTTAGTGTAGATCTGCTGAGGGGTGAGAATCTGGTAGTGCTGGGTAGGTCGGGTAGTGGGAAGTCGGTACTTATTAAATGTGTGATTGGTCTGATGAAGCCTGATTCAGGCAACATCAATGTGCTGGGAGAAGATATATTATCGCTCGATCATGACGGGCTGGATGATATAAGGGCAAGAGTAGGTTTTTTGTTTCAGAGTAATGCACTGTATGACTCGATGACCGTAAAGGAAAATCTGGAGTTCCCAATGAGGCGGCATCTGAAACATCTGGAACCAAAGGAGGCAATGGATAGGGTAATGGAGGCTTTAGAGAATGTAGGACTTGCACATACACTGGATATGATGCCGTCTGAATTATCGGGAGGTATGCAGAAGAGGATAGCACTGGCAAGAACACTCATTCTGAATCCGGAGATAATACTCTATGATGAGCCTACTACCGGACTTGATCCAATAACGGGTAAAGAAATTACATTGTTAATAAAAGAGATACAGCAGAAATACAAAACATCCTCTATCATAATATCGCATGATATGAAGTGTGTGAAAAGGGCAGCAGACAGAATAGCTATATTGGTGAACGGTACCTGCTATGCAATAGATACTTACGATAATCTCAAACGGTCAGCTGATCCAGATATAAATCAGTTTTTTGAGTGACATGGCAAATGATAATCAAAATAATGTTCGCTTAGGCATATTTGTCACCGTTGGTTTGGTGATACTTGTTGTAGCACTCTATATAATAGGTAAGAACCAGAATTTCTTTGGTTCCAGTTATCCCTTGAGGGCCAGGTTTCACAATGTAAGTGGTCTGATGGTGGGTAACAATGTCAGGTATTCCGGTATTCAATCCGGAACTGTCAATAAGATCATTGTGATCGATGATACTACAATAGAAGTAGCACTGTTGGTTGATGTAAAAATGAAACCCTACATTCATGTGGGAGCTACTGCCACCATAGGCAGCGATGGCCTCATGGGTAATAAACTCATCAACATTAATCCGGGAGACGCAACAGCACCACTACTGGCTGAAGGTTCATTACTTGGTACTAAAAAAGTGAATTCTACAGATGATATGCTGGAGACTCTGTCTGTAACCAACAACGATGTGCAGATAATAGCGCAGAATCTCAAAAACACTGTAGTGAGGCTCAATAATAGTACTGCGCTCTGGCAGGTGCTTAACGATTCTACATTGCCTCAAAATCTACAGACTTCCATGGCCAACATTCGTATAGCTACAGAAGATATTAAAGAACTCTCTGCCGCAATAAATGATCTGGTGAAGGATGCCCAGAGGGGGGAGGGTGTGGCAGGAGTGCTGCTGAAAGACAAGCAGTCTGCCGAGAATATCAAGACCACTATTGCCAACGTTTCTAAAATATCTCAGGATGCAAATACGTTAGTAGCGCACACAGATAGTGTGGTGAAACAACTGCAACAAAACATGAATAATGGCCCGGGTACAGTGCATGCCATACTGAAGGATACCGGGATGGTTCATAAGTTAAATGCCAGCCTCAGTAGCATAGAAAAAGGGGCGGCTGCCTTCAGCGAAAATATGGAGGCTCTGAAACACAACTTTCTGACGAAAGGGTATTTCAAAAAGCAGGCAAAGAAACAAAAGAAGGCTGCCGCAAAAAAGTAGCCCGCCAATATATCTTTTATTGAAAACGTTTCTAAAACTAATAGGTTATGTTCATTCAACAGATCTACACGAATTGTCTTGCCCATGCAGCATACTACATTGAGTCTGGTAAAGAAGCTGCTGTTATCGATCCGCTCCGCGATCCGGCTCCTTACCAGAAACTGGCTGCCGAAAGAGGAGCAGTAATAAAGTATGTGCTCGAAACCCATTTCCATGCCGATTTTGTTTCAGGACATATTGACCTTGCCAACAAGACTGGTGCTAATATCGTTTTTGGTCCCAATGCAGTGTCTGGTTACAAGGCATATATTGGTGCCGATGGAGATTTGTTGCTATTAGGCGATTGTAAAATACAGATCGTTCATACACCCGGCCATACCATAGAATCTACTTGTTTCCTGTTGCACGATTCGCTGGGTAAGGAACATGCCATTTTTACCGGTGATACATTGTTTGTTGGCGATGTGGGCAGACCCGATCTGCTCAGCGGTAATCTACCCAAAGAAGAACTTGCTGCTATGCTATACGAATCCTTGCAGCACAAGATCAAAACGCTGCCCGATGATGTGATCATGTATCCGGGGCATGGTGCCGGCTCTGCTTGTGGTAAGAATATTGGCTCCTCTTCTTTCTCTTCAATAGGCGAAGAAAAGTCGACAAACTATGCACTATTGGCCACTGATAAAAAAACATTCATTGAAGCTGTTACTTCAGACCTCCCGGTTATTCCGGGTTACTTCTTTACAGATGCTACAATAAACAGGAGTGGCGCAGTTGCTTATGACGATGTAATGGCCAATAGTCTGAAAGCGCTGAGCCCGCAACAAATGCAGGTCAAGCAAAAAGAAGGCGCTCTTATACTGGATACTCGTGATCCTATGGAATTCGCTTCCGGTTACATAAAAGGAGCTGTCAATATTGGGCTCAATGGCGATTTTGCTGTTTGGGCAGGTAGTCTCATAGAGCCACATACTGCTTTATTACTGGTATGTGCTGCAGGTAAAGAAAAGGAAGCTATAGAGCGCCTTGCACGTATAGGCTATGAAGGTGTAGTTGGCTACCTGGATGGAGGAATGAATAAGTGGTTCAATTCAAACATGGATTACGACACTGTACTCACTTTTAGTGCCGGGGTTTGTGAAACACTACTGAATACAGAAAAATATGAACTGCTTGATGTAAGGAATAGGAGAGAAGTTGCTAAGAACAGGCTTGCCGGTTCTGTGCATATTCCGCTCAATATGTTGATGACAGATTTCCCCCAGCTCCAGCCCGATAAAAAATGGCTAATTTATTGCGCCGGTGGATATAGGTCTATGGTGGCTGCATCTTTTCTTAAGAGTAAGGGGTATCATTTTGTTGCCAGCGTAGAAGGTGGTATCAAAGAAGTGATACAGCATGCACCTATGTTAGTTGAAGAAATTGCAGATCAGGATTGACTTATTATTAATTGAAGAATATAAGATCGTTATGGAACATTCATATGAAGTAGACGTAAATTGGGTAAAAGACAGAGCGGGTGTATTATACTCGCCCGATTTCAACGATGAAATTACAGTGGTTACACCGCCACAGTTTCCAAAGGGCATTGAGAATCACTGGTCGCCCGAGCATTTGTTTACAGCGGCTGTCAATAGTTGCCTGATGACCACTTTCCTTTCCATTGCAGATAGTTCCCGCTTCACTTTTGCGGGGTTTAGTTCCAGAGCTTTTGGAAAACTTGAGTCTGTAGATGGCAGGTATGAGATGACAGAAGTGACCCTGAAACCAGTAGTTGTGGTAGAAAAAGAGGAGGATACAGAAAAGGCTATGAAACTCCTCCGCAAGTCAGAGGCGGCCTGCCTTATCTCCAATTCTATTCGTTCAAAAATAGTTTTTGAACCGGCTGTAAGGGTAAAAACTGACTAAGATCAGTTTTTTGGCTATCCTACATCATTATATGGGTAGCTACTTAACTGTAATTTCGTCGAAACACAATTTTTCTCATGCAAAAAGAAATGCAGAGGCAGTACGTTGATACTAATTTGGTACAGTTAGTAGAAAGACTCAGAAAAGATAGTTATGATGAGGTGGTGGGTCTGTGTGACAATGCTACGAAGCAGATAGGCAGATTAGAGAATACAGGTCTGCAGCATGCTACTACACAATACACATCTACGTGCGGCGAGCTCATAGCCGAAATACGTATGTATATGGCCGAAAGGAAGGAGAAGTTCATTCCGTATTTGCAGAGTTTGTCAGAAAAGGCAGAGACCAATCACGATTGCAGCAGTTGCTCTGGCGGTTGTAAGATCAATCATGATCTTCAGCTCATTGAATTGAAAGCATCCCATTCGGGAATGAGAAGTATACTCAACAGGTTGCAGGTTGTTGCCTTGCCTTTATATTCTGACACTGCGTTCCCCGATGCCTATCGCGTTCTTCGCAACCAGATGGCATTGATAGAAAACGGCCTCACAGAGCTTTTCTTTCTCGAAGAGAATTATTTGCTCCCCAAGGTTGTTGACGCGCAAAAGAGAATAAATGCTGGCCATAAGTACTAATCCCGATATTAGAGAAAAAAAAGTAGCAGCACCGCCTGCAGCAGAAGTATTGTGTTACCATTGTGGTACACCCTGCATTGGTGAGCACATAGCAATAGAAGAAAAATCTTTTTGCTGCGATGGCTGCAAGCTCGTTTATGAGATCATAAATGAGAACGATCTGTGTGATTATTACAATCTGCAATCTCATCCGGGTCTCAACCAGATCAAGGCGATCAGAAGTGATAAATATGCCTATCTCGATAATGAAGAAATTGCCCGTCAGTTATATCAGTTCACCGACGGAGACCATACAATGGTCGTATTCTATATTCCTGGCATTCACTGCAGTTCTTGCATGTGGCTACTAGAACACCTCAACAGGTTGAATAGTGGCATTACTGAAAGCCGTATGAATTTCAGTACCAAGGAGGTCACAATCCGTTTCTATTCAAAAAAGATAAGTCTTCGTAAGGTTACAGAATTACTGGCCACTATTGGCTACGAACCATACATAAGTCTTGATGAAGCAGGTAAGAAGAAATCTAAAACATTCAATAAACAAAGGGTGTTTAAACTGGGGGTTGCCGGTTTTTGTTTCGGCAACATCATGATGATGAGTTTCCCTGAATATTTGTCTACTGCTACTGGTATAGAAGAGCAGTATGCACATTTGTTCCGCTACCTCAATCTCATTTTGGCCATTCCTGTATTCTTTTATAGTGCTTCAGAGTTTTTTGTAACTGCCTGGAAAGGTATGATGCAGAAAACGCTGAATATTGATGCGCCCATAGCTCTTGCTATCATTATTACTTTTACCCGTAGTATTTATGAGATATTAAGCAATACAGGTGCCGGTTATCTCGATAGTATGAGTGGTATTGTATTCTTCATGCTGGTAGGTAGGGTAGTGCAGGAACGTACATACAGATCCTTGTCATTTGCACGCGATTATAAATCCTACTTCCCAATTGCGGTTAATGTACAAACAGATAATGGTATCATCAGTAAGAAACTGCAGGATCTGGTAGAAAATGATGTAGTGCAGCTGCACAACGACGAGATCATTCCGGCAGATGCATTGGTGCTTAGTGGTAAGGCACTTGTAGACTATAGTTTTGTGACCGGAGAAAGCGAACCGGTAGAGATCAAACAGAACGGATTGGTGTATGCAGGTGGCAAACAAACAGGTGATCAGCTCACCATAAGGATTGTAAAACCTGTTGCCGGCAGTTACCTTACCTCTCTCTGGAACCACTATGCTTTCTCTAAAGACAAGGCCGATGCCAATGACAAAGAAAGTGTCATACATGTGCTTAGTAAATATTTTACGGTCATATTGTTTGTGCTGGCTGCCATCACTGCAGGCTATTGGTATTTCATTGATCCTTCCAAGATCATCAACAGTGTTTCTGCTATGCTTATTGTAGCATGCCCTTGTGCTTTGTTGCTTTCTGCAACATTTACCAATGGTAACATACTCAGGCTTTTCAGTAATAATGGTTTGTTCCTCAGAGACGCTTCTGTTATTGAGTCTCTCGGAAAAGCAGATCACATTGTGTTCGATAAGACAGGTACTATTACGCAGGGTGGTGCTGCTCATTCAGTTGAGTGTACCGGTCATCAGCTTAGCGAAGAGGAGAAAGATCTGCTCTATGCTGTAGTGAAAAACAGCAAACACCCCAATAGTAAATCTATTACAGAATGGTTGGGCAAAAGAGCACCTGTTGCCATAACCTCCTGGAAGGAGATAGCCGGAAAAGGTATTGAATCATTTGCCGGATCTACCAGGGTATTGGTAGGGTCTGCAACTTTTGCCGGATCGAATAATAGCAGGGTGGGCGATGAAAAGGCTACGGTATATGTAAGTATCAATGATGCTGTTACCTGCTTTCATATGAAAGCCGTTTTGCGCGATGGTGCAGAACAAGTAATGGGTGCACTCAGCCAGCACTACGATATGTCGCTGCTATCCGGCGATAATGATAAACAAAAGTCATTAGTAGCAGGTGTTTTTGAAAATGGTAGCGATCTGTTGTTCGATCAGAAGCCTTTAGATAAGCTACAGTATGTGGAGCAGCTTCAGTCTCGTGGCAAAAGTGTACTGATGATAGGCGATGGGCTCAATGATGCCGGCGCCTTGCAGCAGAGCAATGTTGGTGTTACCATCTCCGATGATATTAACAACTTCACTCCTTCCTGCGACGCAATTCTCGATGCCCGTAAATTCAACCTTTTGCCATCTGTTCTCAAATTGGCGAAAGCTGCCAAAATGGTCATCGGGCTCAGTTTTGTTGTATCAATAGTCTACAATATAATTGGTCTGTATTTTGCCATGCGCGGAATGTTGCAGCCCGTTTCTGCTGCTATACTTATGCCATGCAGTACATTGAGTATAGTTATTATTTCCAGTGGTTTCAGTAGTCTGGTTGCCTGGCGTTATGGTCTCAGGGTATCAGCTGAAAAGTAGCTTTGTAAAATTGATTTTCCTTTCACCGTGTAAATACCATGTTTATTTTTTCTTAAACAATAGCAGCGCTTTAAAGCGCTGCTATTGTTTTTAGTTCAGCTGATATTAGCGATATAGTGAAGATCAGAAATAACACAAAAAAAGGCTCCGGTGGAAACCGGAACCTTGTTAGAAAAACGACCTTGTGTACTATTACTTTATCTGTGAGTCACTTATACTTTCACTTTCAGTCTTAAGACCATTTTACTATTACTACTCATCCCAGAAACTTAAAAACCACTTACATCCACTGTTCAGCAAACTTCCTGAAGGTGCGGATGATCTCATGAATGATCTTTTCTTCATTTTCGAAGCGTTCACCCAGCGCTATATGCGTTACCTGCAGCGCTTCGTCTATGTAGCCTGCATTATGTTGCTGGGCCTGTTTGCTGATTCCGTCAATATTCACATGGATCTCGTGAGACAAACGGTCGATATTGATGTTCTGGATCTTGAACTGGTTTTCGAAATGTTCTACTTCTTTCAGAACGTCTGTTCCTGAATTCTTACCTGCTATTTCAGTAAGGATACCTTTCAGTATACTGATCTCTGTTTTATAGAAATTCAGGCTCCTCAGCCAATAGTTGTGTTGGTTGCTAACGTGTGAGATGTTTACTTTTTTCATTGTTCTTATTTTTACAAAGGTATAGTCAGTAAATACGGTTCATACTGACCGTTGTCATAAGTGTCGGTGATTGATGTTAGTCATGTCCCTTTCTTCTGTTTCAATTAATACTATATTTGTAATATCGTTTGTTAAGTCTTGCATTTTATGTGTAAGTAGACTAAATGATAAGGAACATATTTGCTGCTGACATTTGTCAATGATGCTTTTTTTTCATTCACTTACATTTGTCGGAAATAAACAACTATGGAACCGCGTTATATTACAGGCGACAAAGTAAGGCTGAAGTCGGGAGGGCCTGAAATGACCATCAGAGGGCTGCACTATGATGTGCTTGCTAACCAATACAGTATTAGTATGTTCGACTGCATCTGGTTTGCTAAAAACAAAGATGGCAAAGAAGAGGTGCATTACTGCCCGTTCAATGCAGACGAACTTATAAAAGTAAAAAGCGCTTGATGATTGATTCCAGTAAAGATTTCACCCCTGTCGGTTCTCACAAAGAAAAAGTATTCCTTGAAGGGCCACATTCCAGATGGAAAGAATTTGTTTTTGTGATCGATGTAATGAAAGAATTCATTCTCGGTTTCAGGAAATTACACTTTTTAGGGCCATGCGTTACTGTATTTGGTTCTGCGCGTTTCAAAGAAGATCATCCTTATTATATACTCACCCGTACTGTAAGTGCAGAGATAGCTTCGATTGGGTTTACCATTCTTACCGGTGGCGGTCCGGGAATCATGGAGGCTGCCAATCGAGGTGCACATGATGTAGGTGGCAGGTCAGTAGGTTGCAATATTGTGCTCCCTATGGAGCAGAATCCTAATAAATATCTCGATAGTTGGGTGAATATCAAGTACTTCTTTGTTAGGAAAGTACTGCTTACCAAGTATTCCTATGCATTTGTAGTGATGCCCGGCGGCTATGGCACTATGGATGAGTTCTTCGAAGCCATTACCCTTATACAAACCGGTAAGATCAGCAGGTTCCCGGTGGTGCTCATGGGCACTGCATATCATCAGGAATTAATGGCACACATTCATAAAATGGTTGCTGAAAAGACCATTGCGCCGGATGATGCTGATCTGTTCCTTTTTACAGATTCTGTTGAAGATGCGGTAAACCACATAAACAAGTATGCAGTAGAAGGCTACGGACTCAAGAAGGTATCTAAAGTGAAACCGATAGGTATATTGGGTGAGAAAAGCAGTAACTTCTTCAGACACTTGTCTTCAAAGTTCAAATCTTAAAAGCCGTTTAGTATTCTATCTGCAGCCCCAGGCCTTCTTTTAGTTTCGCAAGGTTGGGGTTCATGTTGGCCATGCTTTCGTACATCTCGCTTTTGCTCAGTACTCTGTTTTGCTCTGCAGCCATAGATTTATCTTCCCTTATCTCTGTGGTGATACGAACCCTAATTTTGGCTTCATTCATACAGAAGTCTATGAGGCTGCCACGCTGTTCTTTGGCATAAGTATCGGTGAGTACACCAGGGGTTATCAGTCTTATCTCATCGGGTGGATACACCTCAGCATGCATCAGCGAGAACTGAGCTACAATCACACTTTTGTCAGCTGTTTTCATCTCCTGCTTGTATTTCTCAAACAATTCCTGCCCCAGTTCGTTGGTGAGCTCTGTTTGCAGTGCGGCTTTACTTGCTGCTGCTGCAGATAGTGCGCTGTCCAGATCGCCCAGCAGATCCATACTCACTTTTCTGGATGATGAGGCTGGTGTACCTGTTGGTACTACCGGCCTTGCAGGCGCAGGTGCCGGTGATGTTACATTTGCCGCTGGTGGTGGTGCTGTCTGTATTGGTTCCTGCACCAGTGGTGCGCTTTGTTGTACAGGAGGTGTGTACTGTTGCTGCGCAGGTGCCGCCTGTTGTACTGGTTGTTGTGCAGGAGTTGGTGGCGCAGGCGTGTATACAGGTGCAGTATTGGTTGTTATGGGCGCCTCTGTGTGGGTGTTTGCTACACTATCAGTGTTTTTTTTTTCACCACCGTCGCCGGTACCCAGTTGCTGAGGTTTGGTGAATTGAAGCAGAAAACACAAACGAATGAGGCACAATTCTACATGCAACCTTTTATTGGTAGATGACTTGTATTGCAGCTCACTGTCATTCAGTACATTCAATGCAGAGATAATGAAGGATGGAGGCGTCTGGTTTGCTTTTTCGTGATATACAGGTTTGTGCTCGTTAGGTACATCCAACAACTTGGCCATACGTGGGTCCTTGCACAACATCAGGTTACGGAAGTGTTCTGAAAGTCCGCCAATGATGACATCACCTTCAAATCCTTTTTCCAGGGCACTATCCAGCAGCAGCAGTGTTGAAGCTACATCCTGAGAAAGCATAGCATCTGTGAGCCTGAAATAATAATCAGCATCCAGCAGATTGAGGTGCTCCATGGTATTGGCATAGGTAAGCATGCCATTGGTGAAGCTGGCGATCCTATCCAGCATGGACAGCGCATCGCGCATACAGCCCTCGCTCTTCTGCGCTATTACGTGCAGTGCTGCTTCATTGGCTATCATACTTTCCTTACTGGCTATTCCCTGCAGGTGCACCACTATGTCGTGGGTAGTGATCCTTTTGAAATCGAATATCTGACAGCGACTCAGGATAGTGGGTAATATCTTGTGCTTTTCAGTGGTTGCCAGAATGAAGATAGCATAGGGTGGTGGTTCCTCCAGTGTTTTCAGGAAGGCATTAAATGCCGAGGCGCTCAACATGTGCACCTCATCAATTATGTATATCTTGTATTTGCCGTGTTGTGGTGCAAAGCGAACCTGACTGGTAAGCTCGCGGATGTCTTCTACAGAGTTGTTGCTTGCCGCATCGAGCTCGAAGACATTGAATGATGTGCTATCTTTGAAGCTGACACAGGTACTGCAGGTGCCACATGCCTCAATATCGGATGTAGGGTGCTCACAGTTGATAGTTTTAGCTAGTATCCTGGCACAGGTAGTTTTGCCCACACCACGCGGACCACAAAAGAGATATGCGTGAGCCAGATGCTGGTTCTTGATCGCATTCTTAAGCGTGGTGGTGATATGTTCCTGTCCCACAACCGTATCGAACGTTTGGGGCCTGTATTTCCTCGCAGATACTATATAATCAGACATTAGTTATTTCTCCTCAGTATTTCTAATTCACTATTTGACAAAGTTCACTTAAAAATGTAACAGCAACAAGTACTTATCAGTCTCGTTTTTCTATTACTCACCGTAGTAAGCTACAATTTCTTTTCCTTCGCTGTTGGTCATACCACGGTACATGCCTGCAGAGTTAAAGCAGAAGTCAAAGTTGCCCTTGCTGTCTACAGCAATGAGGCCACCTTCACCGCCCATTTTCACCAGTTTGTCCTTTATCACAAATTCGCAGGCAGCCTGCAGGGAAAGTCCTTTGTATTCTATGAGGCAGGATATGTCATAGGCAACAACTGCCCTCAGGAAGAACTCGCCATGGCCTGTGCAGGAAATAGCGCAGGTTTTATTATTCGCATAGGTGCCGGCGCCTATTACAGGGCTATCGCCAATGCGGCTGAAACGTTTGTTGGTCATGCCACCTGTAGAGGTGCCACCGGCAATATTGCCATACATATCGCAGGCTACTGCGCCTACGGTACCAAATTTATGCCCCGTATTGGGAACAGGACCTTTCAGGTTATCTCCTTTGTGGTCGAGCTGAGTATAATCGGTATCTCTTATCTCTACCCACTGGTCGTAACGGGATTTATTAAAAAGATATTCGTCAGTTGCTGTTTCTATACCCTGTTTCAGTGCAAATTCGGCAGCACCTTCATTGCAAAGGAAAACGTGACCGGAGTGCAACATTACTTCTCTTGCCAGCTTAATGGGGTTTTTTATGTTGCGAACACCGGCAACTGCGCCAGCTGCCAGATTGCTACCATCCATGATAGCGGCATCCATTTCGTTGATACCCTTTTTGGTAAAAACAGAACCACGACCTGCATTGAAAAGCGGATTATCTTCCATTTCGCAAATGGCTGCTATAACACCATCTGTTGCAGTGCCGCCCGCTTTTAGAACGTCTGATCCTTTTTTGAGTGCCGAATGTAATGCTGCTGTATATTCAGCTTCCTGCTGCGCGTTCATGATTGCGGGAGTGATATTGCCAGCTCCTCCATGAATGACCAATGTAAATGACATTATGTCGAAATGTGATTTTTAAGTAATGTAATATGGTTGAGAAACAGATGCAGGTATTGTTGCACTTGTCATTTCTTTCGTCCGACTAAAGTAGCAATTTAAATGTTCGTTGTCAATAGTAAAATTGGTATAGTTACCTTACTCCAGATACACTGCTTTTACTTTTTTGCCAGCTGTTTCCACTTCTATATGGTCTTGTATGGTAGTGGCAATGGTGTGCCCTACTATGTCTGTGGCAATAGGGAAGGATTTATGTTTCCTGTCTACCAGCACAGTTACCATTACTTTTTTCAGGTTGAAGGCAAGTATACCATTGAGGCAATACAGGAGTGTTTTTCCTGAGTTGGCAACATCGTCTACCAGTATAACTGTTTTGTTGTTGAGGTCTTCTTTTGTTTCGAAAACGAAGTTGATAGGGCTTTTTTTGTTGATGGCCAGTGTGAAGCATTTTATTTCCAGCGGGCTTATCTCTTTCAAGATCTCAACCAGATTGTCGGCAACTACCTTGCCACTGCCTTCTATGCCCATAACCACTATTTCTTTTTCATCGCAGTTACGTTCCCAGATCTCAAACGCCATGCGGCGCAATTTGAAATCTATTCGTTGTTTATCGAGTACAAGTATCCTTTTTTCCTTCATGGACTATTAATTTGATCTTATTGCTACAACCGGATCGAGTTTGGATGCAGAAATGGCCGGAATGATACCCGCCAACACACCCACGAATATAGAAACAAATATCCCTACCAAAAAATTAGTTAAGGACAGTACTACCTCGAAATTGAAGGCGAAGGTGACGATGAAGCTGAGCAGTATTACAATAATGATACCTATCAATCCGCCCATCATAGAGAGCACCACAGCTTCCAGCAGAAATTCCAGTAATATGGAGCGGCGTGGTGCGCCTATTGCCTTCTTTAGCCCTATGACCCTGGTCCTTTCTTTTACCGTTACAAACATGATGTTGGCAATGCCAAATGCGCCCACCAACAGTGATAGTCCACCAATGAACCATGCAACAATATCTATAGTTCCGAAAACCATATTCAATCTTTCTGATACCTGACTGAGCTGGTTGATGGAGAAGTTGTCGGGTTCGCCGGGTCTTACTTTTCTGGTGCGGCGCAGCACCCCTGCAACTTCATATTTCACTTCATCAATATTCTTTCCTTTGGCGGCCTTAACTGCCAGCATGGGGTCGTAGTTATTTGATCTTACATCGAGCAGGGAAGCAGCGGCATAGTAGGAGAAGATGACAGAGTTGTCGTAATCGAATCCGGCCATGTTCTGTCCGGCTTTCTTCATTACTCCCACCACATTGAACCTTCGCCCCAGGAAACTAATGCTTTTACCCAATGGGTCAATATTGCCGGGGAAGAGGTTTCGATAGACCGCATATCCCAGTACCACCGAATTATTGCCACCGTCGAGCTCTGAAGTGCTGAGGTAGCGGCCGGTTTCAATATCTATATTCTGTACCTTATCGAAAAAGCTCATTACCGCATAGCCGGCAATACTGCTTAATTCCATGTCCTTATACTTGACCGTGAGCCGGCGGGTATTGAGGCAGAGGGTAGCGGTAGCGGCATCGGGTACCTGCGATTCAATGGCTCTAACATCCTGTGGGGTCATGCCGGGCCTGCGCCAGTATTCCCACCATTTATATTCTCCGCCATCATCCATCCATGGCCAGCGACCTATATATAATACATCGCTACCCAGGGTGGCCATATCTTTCTGAATGGAATTCTTGAGACTATCCAGTACTGTAAGTACCGATATGATACAGAAGATACCTATGGTGATGCCAAGTAATGACAAAAAGGTACGCAGTTTGTTGGCCTTCAGTTCCAGGAATGCCTGGGAGATGCTAGTAGCTGTTATCTGGCCGAGATTTATCATTGGTGTACAAATTTAGTCGTCTTAATGTTGTTCTTAAAGAATATTTTTGCCATGTACCAAAATCCTGCATTTGTCTCGTCTATTAAATTCTTTTCTTAACAAGAATAAAGCCCTTCAGTATCCTTCTTTCAGGAATTACCTGCTGATGCGGCTTACTATAATAGGCGCACTGAATATGCAGGCGGCCATTATCAGCTATTATGTATACAAACTCACCCATGACAAACTGGCACTGGGAATGATAGGTTTGTGGGAGGTGATACCGGCGGTGGGGTTCTCTTTGTTCTCGGGGCACTTTGTGGATATGCGGGAAAAGCGGGGTTTGCTGGTGAAGTGTTTTCTTTTATATCTGTTGCTTTCGGTGTTTTTTGTGGGGCTGGCTTTGCCGGGCACATTGCCGGTGCTGGGTGTAAAGGGGATAGTGTGGCTGGTATATGCAGGTATCTTTGCCGGTGGTGCCTTGCGTGCCTTTCTGAGTCCTTCTACTTTTTCGCTGCTGGGTATGCTGGTACCCAAGGATCTGTACCCTAATGCGACGACATGGAGCAGCGCATCTTGGCAGACAGGGGCGGTGCTGGGCCCGCTTGCAGGCGGATTTATGATAGCCTGGGGAGGTTTTACGAACAGTCTGATATGGGTGGCGGTGATACAGGCGCTGGGATTGGTGGCTTTGTGGCGCATACCCAGGCAGGCAGTGCTGAACAAGGCTAAAGAGCCAATATTGAAGAGTCTGGGTGAGGGGCTGAAGTTTGTGTTCAATACGCAGGTGATACTTGCGGCATTGTCTCTGGATATGTTTGCAGTGCTTTTTGGCGGAGCGGTGGCCTTGCTGCCTGTATTTACCGATGATATACTGAAGGTAGGGGAAGTAGGGTATGGCTGGCTAAGGGCGGCGCCCGGCATAGGGTCGGTGATATGCCTGTTTTTGTTCTCTTTCTTTCCTTTACGAACCAAGCCAGGGCCCAAGCTGATGATAGGTATAGCGGGTTTTGGGGTGACAACCATAGTTTTCGGGTATTGCGGTTATTTTGGTACGGATACGTTGTTTGATCTGGCCGGTATACCGGTATCTTATGGTTTTCTGGTGGCATTTACTATGCTGCTTGCCGGCGGCATATTTGATGCGGTGAGCGTGGTAGTGCGGGGGACTGTACTACAATTATATACACCAGACAGTATGAGGGGCAGGGTAGCAGCTGTAAATACTATGTTCATCAGTTCATCGAACGAGTTGGGGGCAATGGAGAGCGGTGTTACTGCCAGGCTGATGGGAACTGTGCCTGCCGTAGTTTTTGGTGGGTGTATGACACTGCTGGTGGTGGGTGTGACCTGGTTTGCGGCACCGGCACTGCGTAACCTGAAGCTGGACGGGGCAAATAAACAGGAGTAGGGTATTTGAAGTTATATATGGTCCTTGTTCTTATGTTTTGAAATTGCTCACTTTTTTCTATTTTTTTTGTTTTAAGCTAATCTGTTGCTAATCAATAAGAATAAGGCAAATCTTTGCCCGTTTTTTGCGCAAAAATTGCGCACTTTTTGCGCACGTAAAATTTTGCATATGAAAGCATTATTTTGATCTTAATGTATAATAGTTGCGAGGACTGAATTGCCCTGGTTTTCATTGCAACCAGATGCCGCAAATGGTGTGCCGAAAACCAAATTTATGAACAAAACATATCCACATTTTGAGGGGTGATAATTTGTGGCATCTCGAAGTAATGGAAGCACTTTTATCAGCAGAAAGAACCATGCACTGCAGATATACTGATAAGGAGAGGGGTAGGGCTGATTTCTCTATATTTATATTATCTTTACGAAAATTTTGATTACAAAAACCTCTCCAATGAAGAAATTGCTGTTTGTATCCATGCTGGCCACTCTATTTGGTACCAGTTGTTACAAGAAGGAAATAGCGCCAGAAAGTCCGGTAATAACGCTTACAAACACCAGGTGGGTAATAGACAAACATGTACCTGTAAAAGCAGGAACAGAATGTAGTATTGCTGCCGAAATAGTGCTGAATGATGATAGCACGGGGTACTATTACTATCCGACCAAGTGCAGTGCCGATGATGTGGATACACTTCGTTTTAACTGGACCTTGTCTGTAGATGGCAAAAACCTTTACTACACAAACATCAACGGAGATCCGAAGCAAAGAATGACAGTGGGTATTTCGGATTACCGGTATGATGCACTGGAATTACGCAGCGGTACTTACAAAAAGCGCTTTCTGGATGGCATATTTGTATCTATAGGCCCCAGGTAGCATAAGGTTGTAACTTACTGAATAGCAGTAATGTGCTGGCTGCCAGCTCTAAAAAAAGCAGTTCCCTAAACCTTTTGGAGACACAGAATTTACCTTATATTTGACCAAACGTTCCGTATGAAATTTACTTTTCCTGTTTTATTGTTCTCAACTATACTGTTTTCTACTACTGCAGATGCGCAGGTGAAAAATATCAAGACCATTTCCGGTACAGGAGTTGGTGCCTTCAGCGGTGATGGCGCAGCTGCTACAGGTGCAGAATTGAATGGTCCTTACTTTGTGTCGGTAGATGCTACAGGAAATGTGTACATACTGGATAAGTTCAACTTCAGGATCCGTAAAATATTTACATCCGGAATCATTGTTACCATAGCAGGTAATGGTGGTCTGGGCAGTACCGGAGATGGTTCTCTGGGTACTTCTGCAGAGATCAGGCCTTATGGCATGGCTGTAGATAAGAATAAGAACGTTTACATATCGGATGCGGCATACCACAAGATCCGTAAGGTGAGTGCAGCAGGTATCATGTCTACTGTGGCAGGAACGGGTGTAATAGGATCTGCCGGTAATGGTGGTCCTGCTATCTCGGCACAGCTGAGTGCCCCATACGGCATGACACTTGACGAAGCAGGCAATCTGTATGTTGCAGATGGTCTGGCAAATGTGGTACGTAAGATAAGTCCGGCAGGAGTAATAACCCGTTTTGCAGGTGATGATACAGCAGGTTTTGCAGGAGATGATGGTGCAGCAGTAGTTGCCAAGCTCGATTCTCCGTATGCAGTAGCCGCTGACCGCAATGGCAATGTGTATATTTCTGACATGATCAACAACCGCGTACGTAAGGTAGATGCCGCAGGCATTATTACTACGTATGCAGGAACAGGCAGCCATGGCTATTCGGGCGATGGCGGACTGGCTGTATTCGCAGAACTGGATCGTCCGGCTGGTCTTGCTACAGATACTATCGGCAATCTTTACATAGCAGATGCTGACAATGATGTGATAAGGATGGTAGATACTGCAGGCGTGATAACCACTGTAGTAGGTAATGGTACACCGGGTTTTGGTGGCGACCTGGGACCAGTGAATGGTTGTAACCTGCACACTCCGTTTGGCGTGGCTGTAGATAAGTATGGCGAAATATACATAGCTGATGCCAACAACCAGCGCATACGTAAAACCTTTACTACTGTAGGTGTGGGTACTGTGCCTGAAGCAGCAGTGGTGGAAATGTTCCCTAATCCGGTAAATGATCAGTTCTCTGTGGCAGGTCTTGAAAAGACAGATGTCGTCAGCCTGTTTGATATGACCGGCAGGGTAGTAACTACTGCCAGCATGGTGTGTAACGGCAACGAGGTGACAGTGAATGTTGGTGCCTGTGTACCCGGTATGTATCTGCTGCGTGTAACAGCTGCCAACGGTACTGAGAAGGCTACTGCAAAGTTCAACAAGCAGTAAGCAACACCAGTCTTTCCCAAATTTCCATTATTTGTTATATAGCACAATGCTATATGCTACCCCAATGGGGGTATAACATTATATTTTAACGGGTGAAGCAGGAACACTGTTTTTGCTCTTCCCCATTTACTATTTACTTTTGACGCAATACATACGTTATGGAGCTCAGTAAGAATTTTCAGCATAAAGAAGCAGAACTGAATTGGTATGAACACTGGAATAAGTCGGGATACTTTAAGAGTACGCCAGATGACCGTCCGGCCTATACAATAGTGATGCCGCCACCCAATGTGACGGGTGTGCTGCATATGGGACATGCACTGAATAACAGTGTGCAGGATATACTGATACGCCGTGCCAAGATGACCGGCTACAATACCTGCTGGGTGCCGGGTACAGACCATGCATCTATTGCTACCGAAGCCAAAGTAGTATCTATGCTGCGTGACAGAGGGATAGATAAGAAAACACTATCGCGCGAGGAGTTTCTGAAGTATGCATGGGAGTGGAAGGAAAAGTATGGTGGTATCATTCTGAATCAGCTGGAGAAACTGGGCTGTTCGCTGGACTGGGATCGTACTTCATTTACCATGAATGACGACTACTATGCAGCGGTGATACGTGTATTTACAGACCTGTATGAAAAAGGGCTTATTTACCGTGGCGTGAAGATGATCAACTGGGATCCGAAGGCCAAAACTGCACTGAGCGATGAGGAGGTGATACACAAACAGACCAACTCTAAGCTGTACTATGTACGCTACAAGATAGAAGGAACTGAAGATGAATATATCACTATAGCTACGGTGCGTCCTGAAACTATACTGGGCGATACTGCGGTATGTGTACACCCCGAAGATGAGCGCTATGCGCATCTGAAAGGTAAATATTGTTTTGTGCCCCTGTTGAACAGGCGTATTCCCATCATCTTTGATGACTACATAGATAAAGAATTTGGTACAGGTGCACTGAAGGTGACACCGGCACACGATATAAATGACTATAACCTGGGGCTGAAACACGGACTGCAGGTGATAGATACGCTGAATGATGACGGTACTATGAGCGAAGCTGCCCAGCTATATGTAGGTATGGACAGGTTTGCGGTGCGTAAGAAAATAGTAGAAGACCTGCGTGCTGCCGGCAACTTTGTAAAAGAAGAAGACTATAGCAATCAGGTAGGTTTCAGTGAGCGTACTGACGCGGTGATAGAACCACGTCTGAGTATGCAGTGGTGGTGTAATATGCAGGAACTGTCTAAGCCGGCGCTGAGCTCGGTGATGGACAATGAGATAGAATTTCATCCGGCTAAGTTCAAGAATACGTACCGCCACTGGATGAGCAACATCAAGGATTGGTGTATCAGCCGTCAGCTATCGTGGGGGCAGCGCATACCTGCATGGTATGACTCTGAAGGAGCCATGTATGTGGGTAAAACAGCCGAAGAAGCACATGCCGCCTATGCCGCCAAGAAACCAGAAATGGCAGCTAAACAACCGGTAATGAGGCAGGACGATGATGTGCTGGATACCTGGTTCAGCAGCTGGCTGTGGCCTATGCAGGTGTTTCACTGGAATGAAGACCCGACCAACAAAGATCTTGCCTATTACTACCCGACGAATACATTGGTTACCGCACCGGAGATCATCTTCTTTTGGGTGGCGCGAATGGCAATGGCCGGCTATGAGTTCATGGGTAAGAAACCATTTGATAAGGTATACTTTACCGGTATAGTGCGTGACAAGCAGGGCAGAAAGATGAGCAAGTCGCTCGGCAATTCGCCCGATCTGCTGCAGCTTATAGAAGACCATGGCGCCGATGCGGTTCGCTTCAGCGTAATGATCTCTTCTCCGGCAGGAAATGACCTGTTGTTTGATGAGTCGCAGCTGGAACAAGGCAGCTTCTTCTGCAACAAGATGTGGAATGCCATGAAGCTGATAAAGATGTGGGAAGGCAGGGTGAGCAATGATGTGGACGACAGCAATGTGCAGTTTGCATTGCAGTGGATGGAAGCCCGTCTGGCAGAAGTGTCGGCAGAGGTAACGGAGTTGATGAAAGAATTCAGGCTGAGTGAAGGGCTGAAGACTATTTACTCCCTGATATGGAATGATTTCTGCAGCTGGTACCTGGAGTGGGTGAAACCGGGAATGGAGCAGCCAATATCTGCAAAGGTATATGAGCAGACCCTGAGTATATATGAGCGTTTGCTGCAGTTGCTGCACCCATACCTGCCATTTATAACAGAAGAGATATACCATGTGCTGCGCGAACGTGCAGCAGGTGATGACCTGATAGTGAAGCAACTGCCGGCTGTGCAGACACCTGATGCCACAGTGCTGAAGGGAGGTGCGCTGCTACAGGAGCTGATAACTGCTATACGTGATACCCGAAACAAGAACCGACTGAAACCAAAGGACACCATAAAGTTGTGGATACAGACGCCTGATGAGGCTTACTATACAACAGTAATGGATATACTGGGTAGGCAGGTAAATGCCGAGCAGGTGAGTTTTACCAAGGAAGCGGTGCAGGGTGGCATATCGATAGTGGTACAGACGGATAAGCTGTATATTGAAGCAGCAGCTGCTACCATAGATACTGCGGCGCAGAAGGCTGAAATGGAAAAGGAAATAGCGTATCTGCAAGGGTTCCTGGTATCTCTGGACAAAAAGCTGGGCAATGAGCGCTTTATGGCCTCTGCAAAGCCTGATGTGATAGAGAACGAGCGCAAGAAACAAAGCGATGCACTGGCTAAGATCCAGACACTGCAGGAGAGCATAGCACTGATAGGATAATTACAACCGGTTTATAAAGCAAAGCGCCATGAGGGAACTCATGGCGCTTTGCTTTTGTAGTATGGTCTGCATTAGTTCTTGGAGTGACCGAGTACAGGCAGTTCTATATTGGAAGGATAGTTGTAGTTGGTGTATATGCGGATGAGAGATGATACAAAATCTTCTTCGCCACAGGTATAGATGTTGACAAACTGCTGCGGATTGCGATCGGCTAGCGGGAACCATGTGCTCTGGATCTGGATCATGAGTTTGTGGCCTTTTTTGAAAACGTGCGCCACATCGGGCAGGGCATAAGAAACTTCTGTAACCTTGCCCGGAGTGAATGCCTCGGGGTATTGGAAGCTCTTGCGATATCTGCCTCTCATGATTTCGCCACGCACCAGCATCTGGTAGCCACCCATGGGGTAGGTCTTGCCATTGCCCGGGCCATCAACAGAGTCAATATAGGTGAAATTGTCGGGGAAGACATCGATGAGTTTTACCACGAAATCGGCATCGGTAGTGGATATAGCGGTGAAGAGGTTGGCGATAACAGGGCCTGCCACTTCGAGATCGTTATTGAGTGTGCGGGAAGTAAAAGTGAGTACATCGGGGCGGCGAGCAGCAAAGCGCTGGTCGTCGGTCATGTATTCTGCAGTGCGGCCTGCGTGTACGTCTTCGGTATAAGGAACCGGTTTGGAAGGGTCGCTGGTATATTCTTTATAGCCTGAGTTGTTTTGCGGTTCATCGGCAGACAGAGAGCCATTGGTTTGGAGGTAAATCTTTTTTACAGAAGCCTCTGCAGGCGGCCATTTGCTGAAAGAATGCCATTCGTTGCTGCCGGAGAAGAATATGCTGGCCTCTGGTATCTTGCTGATATCGCCCTGATCGCGGAGGTAGTAATCGAAATAAGGGATCTCGATGTTTTGCTGATACCATTTTGCGGTTTTGGTGCCAAAGCGGGCATTGCCCAGGAAGTCGCCATTGCCACGTGCCCAGCCACCATGGCTCCATGGGCCCATAACCAGTTTGTTGTTGTTGCTGCTTTTGTGCTCTATTGCCTTGTATAGCGACCATGCGCCAAAACAATCTTCAGCATCGAACAGGCCGCCGACAACCAGTGTGGCAGCGCCGGAAGGTATGTGCTGCACAAAGTTGCGGGTATTGCGTACCTGCCACCACTGGTCGTAGTTGGGGTGGTTGTAGAGGTCTTTCCAGAATTTGATGCTATCGCCCATGAGGCGGGCAAGATTGCGGAGCGGACCGGTTTCGAGGTAGAATTTGTAGTTGTCTTTTATGGGTGTCTGGAAGCCGGATGCGAATGAGGTTGTAGGCTTGGGGCGCGGCTTGCCGAAGCTACTGTAAAAGCCAAAGGCATCGAGCTCCATGAATGCGCCATTGTGGTGGAAGTCGTCGCCGAGGAACCACTCTGTGACAGGTGCCTGCGGGCTGGATGCCCTGAGGGCAGGATGGCCGGAGAGTGCGCCCATTGTGGCGTAATAGCCCGGATAAGAAATGCCGTAGATGCCGGCACGGCCATTGTTGTGGGGTATGTTGGCAAGCAGCCAGTCTATAAGATCGTAGGTATCGCTGGCATCATCGGTCTCGGTACCTTTTTTGTTGGGGTTGAAGGGGCGGACATCCATGAATTCGCCTTCGCTCATCATGCGGCCACGCACATCCTGATTGACTATAATGTAGCCCCTGCGGAAGTATTCCATGTAGTGAGACCGCCAAACCGCCTTGAATTTGTCAGTGCCATAAGGGGCAATGGAGTAGGGGGTGCGGTTGATAAGGAAAGGGTGGGTGGTTTTGTGGTCTTTGGGCTCGTAGATGGCAGTAAAGAGTTTTGCACCATCTCGCATGGGTACATAGCTCTCTTTTTTTGTGTAGTTCTGTGCCAGCCAGGTAGAATCGGCCTTGTTGTTGTCTTGTGCCAGTGCCGCCAATGGCAGCAGCAATGAAAGTAGTATGCCGGATAGCCTCATATATTATCTGTTGATGGGTATAAAAGTATAGTATTAAATCTAAACGTTGCAGCGGGTGTAGTAGCTAAGGCAGGAGTAATAGTATACATGTGCTACTTTCCTGTATCTGTCGGTCAAGTGAAACAAATTACTTAGGTTTGCACCTTCATTTTTAATATCATGCAACAATCTATTTTAGAATTAATGCAGCATATGGGCCACGAACAGGTGGTCTTTTGCCAGGATCCGAATACGGGTCTGAACGCCATCATAGCAGTACACAACACTACGCTGGGTCCTTCGCTGGGTGGTACACGCCTTTGGAACTACAACAGCCATGAGGAAGCACTGATAGATGCACTGCGTCTGAGCCGCGGCATGACCTACAAGTCTGCGATAAGCGGTCTGAACCTGGGTGGTGGTAAGGCTGTGCTGATAGGCGATGCAGCTAAACTGAAGTCTGAAGCATACTGGCGCAGGTATGGCAAGTTTGTGAATAGCCTGAATGGTAAATACATAACTGCTGAAGATGTGAACACATCTAAAGGTGATATGGAATACATAGGCATGGAAACAAAGTTTGTTACCGGCAAGCCAGAATATATGGGTGGTAGCGGCGATCCTTCGCCTGTAACTGCTTATGGTGTGTATATGGGTATGAAGGCTGCTGCAAAGAAAGCCTTTGGTACAGATGTGCTGACCGGCAAAAGGATACTGGTACAGGGTGCGGGCAATGTAGGTCAGTACCTGATGGCACACCTCGTTGAGGAAGGTGCAAAAGTATCGACGTGCGATATAAATGAAGCTAAACTGAAACAAGTGGTAGCTAAATACCCTTCTATAGAAGTGGTAGACGGCAATACTATCTTTGATAAAGAATGGGATATCTACGCACCATGTGCGCTGGGTGCTACTGTGAATACAGAAAGCATCAACAAGCTGAAGTGCCCTGTGATAGCAGGTGGTGCTAACAACCAGCTTGCTGATGAGAATGTACATGGCCCGATGCTGGTAGAAAAAGGTATCATTTATGTACCTGACTTCCTGATCAATGCAGGTGGTATCATCAACATCAGCATAGAGATAGACGGATATAACAAAGACCGCGCTTACAGCACTGTAGCTAAGATCTATGACCGTACGCTTACTATCTTTGATATGGCTGAACAGCAGGGTGTCCACACACAGCTTGCTGCTATGCAGATGGCTGAGAAGAGGATGAATGAAATAGGAAAACTGAGTGTTGGTATCTAATCGATACTACTGAACTAATAAACCAAGACAGATTCCATTCCGGTAATGCGGAATGGAATTTTGTTTTAGGGGAAGATGTGAAGGTGGGAACGAATGGCAGGTACACAAAATAAAGAAGGCACTGTAGTCAGTGCCTTCTTTATTTTGTAACAGCTTTAAGAAAATTATTTCTTGCTGCTGATCTTTGTAGCGAACTCTTTACCTGCTTTGAACTTAGGTACTTTACGAGCTTTGATCTTTATAACAGCACCTGTCTGAGGGTTGCGGCCGTTACGTGCAGAACGCTCAGATACAGAGAAAGTACCAAAGCCTACCAATGTAACACGGTCACCTTTTTTCAGCGCACCAACTACTGTGTTAGTAAACGAATCAAGAGCTTCGTTAGCCTGAACTTTAGTAAGGCCTGCGTCTTTTGAAATTTTGTCAATCAATTCAGCTTTGTTCATAACTGTTTGTTTTTGTTTTGAATATTTAGAGGATAGAACAAATATACTGACGATTATTACACTACCAAATATTCTGAAAATATTTTTTTGGTGCAAAACCCTTGCCTGAAGCAGGTTTCCCACAGTTTGCCCACAATTTTCGTTTTATATTTGGTAATTACAAAATAATGCTGTAAACGCCTTCAGTGGCTGTTTTGGACTGTTTTTTGTGTGTTTTGCGGCTTGTGGCGGTTTGTTGCAACACCTCCTACATGATCTCCATGACCGAACGGAACGCAATGAAGCGACCGCCGAAACGGGCGAAAGCCTTGTTGCGCATGGTTTCGGCATGGGTATTGATGTAACTGTTATATGCATCCATATTGATGCAGGTGTACTGCGCTGAGAAAGTTACTCCTTCTGCTTCGTCCTGTTCCAATAGTCGACAAAGCCTGTACTCTGTGAAGAGGCCTGTGTTTTGCAGGTCGGGCATATGTTCATCTTTCATCCACTTTACCCATTCGTCTGCTATATCGTTCTCTACTTTTATGGTTACGTTGTATACGATCATCGGTTGCTGTTTTTTAGAGGGCAAATGTAAATCAAGAAGTAAATAGTAGTGTTATTGCTGTGCCATTACAGACTGTGCGGCGATGTAGCCGCTACTCCACGCATGCTGAAAGTTATAGCCTCCAGTAATGCCGTCGGCATCGAGTATCTCTCCGGCGAAGTAGATGCCCGGTACCTTGCGGCTTTCCATAGTTTGCGGATCTATCTCAGTAATGCGCACACCACCGCATGTTACAAACTCTTCTTTGAAGGTGGTCTTTCCTTTTACCTTATACTGGTCGCGGAGCAGGAACTCGGTGAGCTTGTTCTGTGCAGCGGCGGGTAGGTCGCCCCAGCGGGTAGTGTCGGTGATACCGCAACGGGTGCAAAGGTGTTCCCACAAACGGCGTGGAAGCCCGAAAGGATTTTTCTGATTGACGAACTGTTTGCCCTGTTCTCTGCGCAGTTGCAGCAGCATGTCTTTGAGGTCGTTATCGGACATGTCTTTGAGCCAGTTGATGAGCGCTGTAAACTCGTAGTTGCAGTTTGCCAGTTCTCTGGCGGCAATGGCTGAAGTTTTGAGGATTGCAGGGCCACTCATGCCCCAATGGGTTATGAGCAGCGGGCCGGTTTGTGAGATCTTGGTGCCTGCTATCTTTATAGTTGCTTCAGGTACGCTGACCCCCATGAGTTCTGTGACAGGATTGCCCGGCATATTGAATGTGAACAGAGAGGGTACCGGTGATTCTATGTTATGCCCCAATGCTACTATCCATTGGTACTGGTCGGCCTTGGGGAAACCGCCGGTAGCTATAATGATCTTGTCGGCACCATATACGGATGTGTCGGCAAAATGAATGATGAAGCTCGTCTTACCGTCGGTAGTGAGCTGCTCTATACTTTTTACTGCCTTGTGGTAGAAGATCTGTGTTTTCTGTCGCATCATTTCCTGCCAGATGCTGTCTATGATGGTCTGAGCATCGTCGGTGACGGGGAACATGCGGCCATCGTCCTCGGCTTTGAGCTGTATACCTCTTTTTTCGAACCATTCTATGGTTTGCTGCGGACCAAAGCGATAGAGTGATTTGCGGAGTAGCTGCTTGCCCCTGGGGTAGCGGGTGATGAGTTCGGGAATATCGAAACAATGATGTGTGACATTGCACCTGCCGCCGCCAGATGCTTTTACTTTCTGCAGCACTTTGCCTGTTTTTTCAAAAACGGCAACTTCCACTCCGCTGCTCAATGGTATATTGGCAGCAGCAAAACAACCGGCAGCTCCGGCACCTATGATGGCTATTTTCATCGGTGTAAACTTACGGCTAATAGACGATATATAGCTGGTGCAGGTGAACAGGCAGGGCAATATCAGAGAACCTTAAATATGCACGTTGCGGTATGGTGGTGGTTTTGTGTAGTTGTTTTTTCTTTAGTTTTGGTTGTACAAACAAAGAAGATATGATACAGACAGCTACCCTGCAGTTTATGGAACAACTGGCAGCCAATAATAACAGGCCGTGGTTTGAGCAACATAAAGATGAGTATCTGGCATTGAAGGAGAACTTTGAAGCACTAGTTACAGAGGTGCTGCAGGGTCTTGGAGAGGTGGAGCCAACATTCAGGGAGCTGAATGCGAAGGACTGTATCATGCGTATATACCGTGATGTACGATTTTCGAAAGATAAATCGCCCTATAAGGTGAATCTTGGCGCTGGCTTCAGCAATGGTGGGCGAAAGTTTACCGGAGCGGGGTACTACCTGCACATAGAACCGGGAAAGAGTTTTATAGGCGGCGGTATCTGGATGCCTGACGGTCCTATATTGAAAGCAATAAGGCAGGAGATAGATTATGGTTTTAATGATTTCCTGGCCATTATAGCGCATAAACATTTCAAAAAGCTGTACAAGACCATAGATGGCGAAAAGCTGGTGAAGCTGCCAAAGGGCTATACGGAAGATAATCCGGCACTAGAGTATCTGAAGCTGAAGAGCTTTACAGTTAGTACGCCATTGACTGATGCCGAACTGACCAAGAAAGGACTGGCTAAAAAAATAACCGAGAGTTTTGTTACCATGAAGCCGTTTGTGGATTTCCTGAACAGAACGGTAGCATAAATAAGTGTCATTAAAATAGGCTTGTTAATTTAGCCGGCCTGCGGCCATAATTGCCGTATCTGAAATTGTATCTATGTCATTAACTAAAGGTAAGTCTCCCGATCTCTGGCAGACCAGCGAGCGTACGTTGCGTCTGTTGGTATTCGTTGGGGTGTTTCTGTGTCTGCTGCAGATATGGTTGCCTACCTATTTTGTGAGTGGCGACGGTCCCTGTCATATAGCCAATGCCAGGGTGATACATGACCTTTGGAATGGTGAGGCGACAAGTTTCTATAAAAAATTCTATTACTTCAATCTGCATCCGCACCCCAACTGGTTGTCGCATTTGCTGCTGGCATCGTTGCTATATGTAGTAAACGGGCTGGTGGCAGAGAAATTATTGCTGACGGGTTATGTGTTGCTGATGGTGACGGGACTATACAAGCTGCTGCGGCAATTTGGAGGTAACCTCAGCTACTGGCCAGTGGTGCTTTTCCTGTTTGTGTTTCATAATCTGGTGGCGCAGGGGTTTTATAACTTTTCTTACAGTATTGCTTTCTATTGCCTGATGGTGTATGGCTGGCTTCGGTATCTGGACGAGCGAAAGCCGGGTAGGCTGGCAGGGTTCTTTGTGTTGTTGTTGCTTACTTATTTCTCGCATCCGGTTGCATTTGTGTTTGGCGGGGTTACCTGTTGTGCTCTGGCGCTTACACACAGTCTAGCCAGGAAGGATGGAGCCGGCGGAAAGCTGCTGCTACGCATATTGCTGGCGCTGGGTGTGTGCAATATTCCCTTTTTGCTGCTGTTTGCGAAGTTTGCCGACAGGCAATCGGGCAATGCAGGTTCGCACCTGCATTTTGCGCCTGAGCGACTAACGGAGCTGCTGAGCTTTGGTTATCTGGTGAATTATGACAGTAAGGAAGTCTTTTGTGCAGTAATGGCAGGGGTGGTATTCTGTGCCACATTTGTATTCAGTATCATGAACAGGATAAAGATGGGCAAGGGTGTGCAGCAGTATGACGGATTGCTGCTGACTTTGTTGTTCAGTTTGTCATTGTTTCTGGTGCTGCCCAATAATATGCTTGGCGGGGGCGCGCTTACTGCCAGACTGGGGCTGTTCTCTTTGCTGCTGATGGCGTTTTGTGTGGCCTATATCCCTATGAAGGCACGTATCATTAATCTGGCTGCGTTGCTGGTGTTTTCGTATTCGGCAATTCTGTCGGTAGTGAGGTTGGGTATCAATCTGAATGGTTCTGCTCTAATAGAGGATCACCAGACGGTGGCAAAGTATATAAAACCCAATTCGGTGCTGTTGCCCCTACATTTTGCCACTTTTGGTAAGGATAGTAAGGGAGGCAAGATCACCGATCTGAATAATGTATTTGCCCATGAGGGGCAATATCTGGGTATGAAAGGGCAGATAATAGTGCTGGATAACTATGAAGCTAATACCTGGTACTTCCCGTTGCGGTGGACGGATGAGACCAATCCGTACTTTCATCTGAATCGTAACAAGGGTATAGAGGGCGTGCCACCCGATGCGGCCATTAAAGAATATTACAAAAACAGGGGTGTTGCAATAGACTATATATTACTGCTCTGCTTTGACAGTACAATGAACCAGCAGCCCGAAGTGCGGGCGCTGACCAGTGAGATCAATGCGGGGTATCATGTGGTGTTTACTTCGCCGGAAAAACAGGCGGTGTTACTACAGCGGAATTAGGAGGAAGTGCAAGTGGTGAAATCTGATACAATATGCTTGAAATTCGGATGTTTTGTTTTATATTGCATTAATATCTATTGCGAAAGTAGCCGTATGTAATTTTTGGCTAATGCATAGGTGGTAAAGGAGACAAAAGTTGAATTTTTGTGGGAGTATGGTGTGAATAACCTTTAATAGAAGTTGGAGCAAATGGCTAATACTTTTGACTTTTTAAATCTATACTCATACCTTTGCGCAAAATTTCACAGACCTAACTAATATAAATACTCATACTTATGCCAAACGTTGGTAAGATCAAACAGATTATCGGTCCGGTTGTGGACGTTTATTTTGGTGGCGATAATAAGCTTCCTGAAATATTTAACGCACTGGAACTGACTCGCGAAAACGGTGACAAACTGGTACTTGAAGTGCAGCAGCACCTTGGTGAAGATAGCGTACGTGCAGTAGCCATGGACGGTACAGAAGGCCTGGTGCGCGGTACATCGGTTGTAGATACAGGCAAGGCGATAGCAATGCCGATAGGCGAGCAGATCAATGGTCGTCTGTTCAATGTAACAGGTGATGCGATCGATGGTTTGAGTGCGCCGGATAAGACAAATGGTCGTCCGATACATGCTAAACCACCAAAGTTTGAGAATCTGAGTACTGTATCTGAAGTTCTTTTCACAGGTATAAAAGTGATCGATCTGATCGAACCATATTCAAAAGGTGGTAAGATCGGTCTGTTTGGTGGTGCCGGTGTGGGTAAAACAGTATTGATCCAGGAGCTTATCAACAACATCGCAAAAGCATATGCCGGTCTGTCGGTGTTTGCAGGTGTGGGCGAGCGTACACGTGAGGGTAATGACCTGATGCGTGAGATGATCGAAGCCGGCATCGTAAAATATGGCGATAAATTCATACATAGCATGGAAGCAGGTGGCTGGGATCTGGCCTCTGTGGATATGGAAGCACTGAAAGACAGTAAGGCTACCTTCGTGTTTGGTCAGATGAACGAACCTCCGGGAGCACGTGCACGTGTGGCGCTGTCTGGTCTTACCATTGCAGAATATTTCCGTGACGGAGATGGTACTGGCAAGGGCAAGGACATCCTGTTCTTCGTAGATAACATCTTCCGTTTCACACAGGCAGGTTCTGAGGTGTCGGCACTTCTGGGTCGTATGCCATCGGCGGTGGGTTACCAGCCTACACTGGCTACAGAAATGGGTCTGATGCAGGAACGTATCACTTCTACTAAGAACGGTTCTATTACCTCTGTACAGGCGGTATATGTACCAGCGGATGACCTTACCGATCCGGCTCCGGCAACTACCTTCGCTCACCTTGATGCGACAACGGTATTGGATCGTAAGATAGCTGACCTTGGTATCTACCCGGCGGTAAACCCACTGGAATCTACATCACGTATCCTTTCTCCTGCTATTGTAGGTGAAGCACACTATAACTGCGCTAACCGCGTGAAGCTGATACTACAGCGCTATAAAGAACTGCAGGACATCATCGCGATCCTGGGTATGGATGAGTTGAGTGAAGAAGATAAAATGACCGTTGCACGTGCACGTAAAGTGCAGCGTTTCCTGTCGCAGCCATTCCATGTTGCGGAAGCGTTCACCGGTCTGAAAGGTGTACTTGTACCGATCGAAGAAACTATCCGTGGTTTCAACATGATCATGGACGGTGAAGTAGATGAGTATCCTGAAGCAGCGTTCAATCTGGTAGGTAGTATCGATGACGCTATGGTGAAAGGTAAGAAACTGATGGAGCAGGCTAAGAACTAATTTTTTCTGAAAGTAATATACTTTCGATAAATACTTAATAAGAAGATGAACTTAGAAATATTAACACCGGAGCATAAGGTTTTCAGCGGCAAGGTTTATGGCATTCAATTGCCGGGCACGCACGGTTCTTTCGAGATACTTGAAAAGCACGCACCCATGATATCATCGCTGGGTAAGGGCAAAATGAAAGTTATCAAAGACAAGAGTCAGGGCAATACAGAAACTTACGAAATAACTGCAGGTTTTGTAGAAGTGCTGAACAACAACGTAAGCGTGCTGATAGAAGATGCTACCGCTATTAGCTAATAAGCTACTGAGTAAGAATTACTGATGCCGGGCAATTTTGCCCGGCATCTTTGTTTTGATACCAACCAAACACATAGGCAGGGCTGAAGGGGTAGGAAGTGGGGTATGGTAGTAAATGGGAACTATACTATCTTTGCAAAAGCAACAGTGAAAAACAGGGTCGTAAAAATATTGGGTGTATTCCTCTTCATGGTATTCCTTGCGGGTATTGTGCCGAAGGAGTATATACATGAAGCCTTCTTTGACCATGAGGATACTATGCACCCTATTTATAAAAAGGGCGAGGTAGTAATCACTAAAAAGCACAATCACTGTTCTTTTCTCAGTTTTGAGTTTGCACCCTTTGTAGCAACTGAACAACAGTACCTTACTTTCAGAGAAACTATAGTTTATGCCGGTTATATATTGCCTGTGTATGTGCATTGCTATAGTGCTGCATTTTATGTTATAGCCCTCAGAGGGCCACCTGCGTGTTCCGTTTGTTAGTGAGTCTGGTTGTGCCGGTATGCCCGGTATGACCCTATTTGTGCACTACCTTCTGTAGTGCTATCCTTCATTTTATCAAGCAAATTATAGTGGCCAATTTCAATAGAGCCACGGTGATGCTTGCTATACTTGTGTTTGCGGCGATAAATGCCGGTGCGCAGGTATGCAACTACCGTATAAATGGCTATGTAACAGATGCCCAGCGTCATCCTGTGCCGGGGGCTGTGATCCGCATAGAAACAGATACTACCAAGGGCGATGTTACTGACACAGGTGGTACTTTTGTGCTGCGTAATGTGTGCGAAGGGCATACACTGCTTACCTGCAAGGCCGATGGTTATGCAACAGCGGAGGCACACATACATGTAACAGGCAACAATAAGGTAGAGTTTACCCTGAATGCAGATAACAATCAGCTGCATGAGGTTGTAGTGAACGGCGTGCGAATGCAGGACCTGCACACAGTAGCGCATACCGAACTGAAGGGGTTGCAGTTATTGCAGTCGAGGGGTAAAACACTGGGCGAAGCCCTGAAGCAGTTACCCGGTCTGAATGCTATACAAACAGGCCCAACCATATCTAAGCCTGTGATACACGGACTGCATAGCAACAGGGTACTGGTGCTGAACAATGGCGTGCGACAGGAAGGACAACAATGGGGTTCGGAGCATGCGCCGGAGATTGATCCTTTCGTTGCCAACCGTATATCTGTTGTAAAGGGTGCTGCCAGCGTAAGGTATGGCGCCGATGCAATTGGTGGGGTAGTGCTGCTGGATGCGGACCCGCTGCCCGTGAACAAGGGTATAAACGGCGATCTGTACCTGGTAGGACAAACTAACGGACAAATGGGAACTGCATCGGGCTCTTTGCAGGGCAAGGCAGGAGACAAGCCGGGCGGACTGAGCTGGCGGGTACAGGGAACAGTGAAGCGTGGGGGGAACTTCCGCACACCGGACTATTACCTGAAAAATACCGGCATTGCAGAGCAGGATGCATCGGCGATGGTGGGGTACAAGCATAAAGGGCTTGATGTAACTGTCTATTACAGTCTGTACAATACTAAAAATGGCATCTTCGAAGGATCTCATGCAGGTAATGTAACAGATCTGTATGCCGCCTTTGCCCGTGCCAGACCAGCAACAGCCTCGGTATTCTCTTACGATATAGCCCGCAGTTACCAGCAGGTGTTTCATGATCTTGCTAAGGTGAGTACCTCTTACCGGTTTGCGAATGAGGGTAAGCTAGAGCTGAATGTTGCCCGACAGAAAGACCTGCGCGAGGAGTATGATATCAGTCTGCCATATACCAGCAATGCAGCATTGCTGGCAAAACCACAGGTGAGTTTTCAGCTGAAGACGCACAGTGCTGAAATGGTATACACAACACCATCGCGCAAGGGATTCTCGGGCAATGCGGGTGTAGCAGGCAATACGCAGGGCAATGTGTTCAAGGGTATAAGGTATCTGGTGCCCAACTTCCGTACCTATAATGGCGGTGCATTTGCCATAGAACGATATAGTTATAAGAAGTTCACCTTTGAAGCGGGCGCCCGGTATGATTATCGCTGGCAGCGCATCTATCAGCGTAATCCGACCACGCTGCAGGTATATAATACCACGCTCACCTTCAGCAATGCTACCGCTACAGGAGGCGTTATCTACAGAGCCGGTGATCATTTGATATTGTCGGGAAATGTAGGCACTGCATGGCGGGCACCATCGGTAAATGAGTTGTACATACATGGTGTACACTTCAGCGATGCCAGCTATCAGGATGGCGATTCGACACTGGCGGCAGAACGATCGCTGAACAGCGGAATAACCGCTACCTATAACCGGAAGAAGCTGCGTGGCGAAATAGATTTGTATTACAACAGCATAGGTAACTACATTTATGAAGCACCGCAGGCGCAATCTGTGACCCTGCTAAGCGGCACTTTTCCTGCTTTTAAGTTTACACAGGATAATGTGGCGATACGCGGCACTGATATATCTGTTCAGTATGATCTGCTGGAACATGTGACGCTACAGACCCGTGCAACCATTGTGCGCGGCTATAATGTGAGTAAGCAAGACTGGCTGATATACATGCCTGCAGACAGGTATGAAAATGGCGTTGTCTTCAATCTGCATAAACTGCAGTTTATGGAAGAGCCCTACATTTCTGTTGAAAATGTAAGTGTGCTGAAGCAGATAATGGTGCCCCCGAATGCCGATTTTGTGGCACCGCCCAATGGCTACAGCATTTTTAATGCCAGCGCAGGTTTTACCACTCATGTAAGAAAGCATAAACTGCAATGCGACCTGACAGTGAGCAATTTTACCAATACCCGTTACCGCGATTACCTGGATCATTTCAGGTATTATGCCGATAACATAGGTATGAATTTTATCTTTAAAACAAAGATCTCTTTTTAAACATTTTTAAAAACAATGAACAGTGAAACATACAATAATGACACTGGCTACAATAGCCCTGATGACAACAATATGGTCTTCCTGCAAAAAAGATGAGCAGAATGTAACGCCACCAGATCCGGATAATGAGATCATCACTACTGTGAAACTGGTAGCTACCAATGTAGCAGATACTACTGATGTGCACACGGCACAGTGGAAAGACCTGACGCCTAATGACGGTAATCCAGATCTTTCGCTGGCAGCAATGACGCTGAAGAAAGATGCGGTATATACTGTTGCCGTTTCTTTTCTGGATGAGACCAAGACACCTGCAGATGACATAACATTGGAAGTAAAGGACAGACAGAATTATCACCTTATCTGTTATTCGCCTGGTACAGGTTTGAATCTGACCGTGATCCGTACAGATAAAGACACTAATACTCCTGCTATGGAAGTGGGCCTGAAAAGCAAATTTACATCCGGTGCTGCAAGTACAGGAAATCTGAATGTGGCACTGCACCATCAGCCAAGTGGTAAAAATGGTACAGATTGCAGTCTGGGATCTACGGATGCCAGTGTGAACTTTACGTTGACCGTGCAGTAGTGTACATGCCAACTATAAAAGAAAAGGGTGCTTCTGTTTGGAAGCACCCTTTTTGTATTAGTTCTTGTGGTCTTGTATCAGTTTCACGAAGTCGTCGAACAGGTAACGGGAATCGTGCGGGCCCGGAGTAGCCTCGGGGTGGTACTGAACAGAGAAAGCTGGTTTGTCGTTTAGTTTGATGCCTTCAATAGAACCATCATTCAGGTTGATGTGTGTGATGGTGACATTGGCGCAATTCTTAACAGCCTCGGGATCTACACCAAAGCCGTGGTTCTGTGTGGTGATCTCTGACTTCATGGTAATGAGGTTCTGAACCGGATGGTTGAGTCCACGATGACCATGGTGCATTTTGAAGGTGCGGATACCATTTGCCAGTGCCAACAGCTGATGGCCGAGGCATATACCGAATACAGGCTTGTTGGTAGCCAGTATGTCTTTTACAGTTTTTACTGCATAGTCCATTGAAGCCGGATCGCCGGGGCCATTGGATATGAAGTAGCCGTGTGGCTGGAATGCGTTCAGTTCTTCAATGCCGGTTTTGGCAGGGAATACTTTGAGGTACATGCCACGGGTGGCGAGGTTGGTAAGGATATTGATCTTCACACCAAAGTCGAGCACAGCCACACGAATAGGGGCAGCCGGATCGCCAACATTGTAGGCTTCTTTGGTAGAAACCTGAGAAGAAAGTTCCAGACCAGCCATATCGGGCACATTAGCCAGTGCGGCAGAAAGGCCTTCCTGATCGGAATGTTCTGTAGAGATCACACAGTTCATAGCACCCTTGCTGCGAATGTGCTGCACCAGTGCGCGGGTATCTACATCGTATATAGCTACTATGTTGTTTTGTACCAGGTAGTTTTCCAGACTATCATCGGCTATCATGCGGGAATATCTATGCGAGATGTTCTTGCAGATAAGTGCACTGATCTTTACCGAGCTACTTTCTACATCATCTTTCTTTACGCCATAGTTACCTACATATGCGTTGTTCATGATAAGCACCTGTCCGGTATAGGACGGATCGGTGAAAACCTCCTGATAGCCGGTCATGCCGGTATTGAAACAAATCTCACCGCCGGCGGTACCCTTTGCACCAAAAGACTTTCCGGAAAAACGTGTGCCGTCCTGAAGCAGGAGCCATGCGGGAGTATGAGTATGTATAGTGGTCATTTTAAAAAAACAAATTGTGCAAAAGTAACTCTTTGGCACCAAAGGGCAAAAGTGTAAGGAGAAAAGTAATTCACATTCTGTTTTTTTCGCTGCTACAAAACATGATTTTATCTCTCTGCTTGTTTGCAGGAAATAAGTGACTGAAGAGTATAGAATAAATAGAATGTATTATTCGTATTTGATCCATTTTTTCACTGAAACGCCCACTTCTGTGCGCACACAAAGGGTATACATGCCGGGTGTCAGCGAACTAACATCCAGCCTGTAGGCGTTCTGTCCAATACTCAATTGTTTTGTTGCAGGGTAAAGAACCTGTCCGGAAATAGTAACCAGATACATATTGACTACAACAGCATCTGTAGCATCGATGATCACGTTCAGGTCGTTCTGAACAGGGTTTGGGAAAATGCTGATCTCCAGTGGTTTTGCAACGTTTGTTACATAAACAGGCACTATTGGGAATGAAACGGTTGCTGTATCTGTGATACCAATACCCAGATTGTAATAAGAGCCTGATGGAGTAGCTTGTAGTTTTACAGGGCGTACCATGTAGAATTTGAGTCCGTTGGTGCCAATAGTATCTGAGAAGCTGGTGCCGGAAACCATGGGCGATATACGCTTGTAGTAACCGAATGCACTATCTGTACGGTAGAGGTAGTAACCAATAACGGCTGCATCTGGAGAGGCTGTCCATGTGAGGTTAGCACCATGTGCAGCAACAGGTATAGCGTTGAGATTGGTGGGTTGTTTGATATAATCTGTGCGGAGCGACAGATCGCCCATTAATGCCGCATGCACGCCACCTGCTGCATAGTTGGCAGGAACGTAGAGCGAAGCGCCATTGTTGTTGGTAAGCATTGTGCTATAACCAATGTTCTCGCCCAGTGCCATGTGGTGCAGGAACCAGTTGGGGCGACCTGCCCAGCATGCTGTGAGTGCAGGCGTATCTGCGCAAAGTGGTGCGCGCAGGAAGTTATTCTGATAGTTCCAGTCGCCGAAGTAGCTGCCAAACATCATAGTGAAAATACTATGTACTGCGCCGGCACTGGCAAAGTTGGCAGTAGTGCCTATGCCGCCTGCGCTGGTATAAGAGCCACCACCACAACCATATGCCCACTGGTAAGAGGAGTCGGCTAGGGAGGCAATGAAGGGTTGGTTGTAAATGCTATCGCGACCAATGATAGGTGTGAAATTGCGCCATGCGTTTGCCGCAAATGCTTCTCCGCTAAATGCACCGAAGTTGTCGCTGACGAGACCACGATGCCTTACAGCAAGCGAATCCATCTTGTAGTTGTGGTCTTTGTTCAGATAGCGGCGCATCATCTGTACTTCTGTTGCTGCGAATGCAGGCATGTTGTTGAAGTCAATGCGGCTAACCTGAAGATCCACACGGGCAGCTGGTGAGTTCTGGTCCCACTTGCCATCGCCGGGTATATTGCGGTTGGCCGGATTTGAGGAAACTGTGTCTAAAACAGAAGCATCTGTCCAGCTACCTGTCATAGTACCGTAGTAGACATCTGCAGGCCATGCGCCCTTGTGGTCGGGGTGTGCATCGGGGTTGAAGTCGCCACTGTAAGGAACTGCCAGATGACCCAAGATGAGTACTGCCTTTACGTATGGATTATTATTGAAGTCGTTTTTGATAATTGATCTTATGGCCGTATCGCGTAGTGAGCGGGAGAGGTCGTGGCGGATCACCTGCCAGCCATCTCCGTTGATATCGCGGGCAAGGGTAGCCAGTTCTGTAGCGCAGGAATCGGTGAAGGTATTATCGACCAAAAGAATGAGCGCACCCCTGTTGTGAATGGCAGGCGCTTTGATGCCTGCAAATATGCTGCCGCCCGGTGTGCTGGTGAGGGTGGTGCCGGTTGCATATATCTGGTATTCATAGGCGGAATCTATAATGACTGCATTATCGGTATAGGTAGTATCGCCAGTAGTAATAGTGGCAACAGCAGGCCCCCATGCGGTTGCTGATTTTGATTTTTTGAGTACGTTATATACAGGTGTACCGAAACCAATCTTCCTCCAGGTTAATTTTATGGATGGCGGACTTACCTGTGTAGCTGCAGTAAGCTGTATGGCGTAGTCTTGAGTGGTTTGCGCATTTGCTGCAGTGAATGATAATGCAAGTGCAAGTGTAAAGCAGATCTGTTTCATCGGTAAGCTATGTGAGATTACAAGGTAAGTAAAAAAGCAATATGGCGCAATAGTAGATAGGTTTGATATGAATGTATTATTTAGTTAATGTTTATAAGACCTTATGCACCAGCAGAGGTGATGTAGCAGGAGGGGTAGGGGTAAAAGAAAAAGCACACGCTTTGCTTTGATGCAAGGCGTGTGCCTGAAATAATATTGGTTGGTATTAGTTGTGCTTGGTAGTGAGCATGTTTTTTGCTTCAATGCTAAGGGTAGCATGCGGCACTGCACGAAGACGTGCTTTGTCGATGAGCTTACCAGTAACACGGCAAACGCCATAAGTTTTGTTCTCTATACGAACCAGTGCTTTTTCGAGGTGGTTCATGAACTGGATCTGGCGGCTTGCCAGCTGAGCGAGCTGTTCACGCTCCATTGCGCCGCTGCCATCTTCCATATTCATGAAGCGGTTCTCGGTATCATCAGTTCCTGCTTCGTCTTTGCGGGTAATGAGGCCCTGCAGGTAGTTGAGCTCTTTACGAGCAGCATCGAGACGGGTAACGATGATCTGTTTGAACTCGTTCAGCTCTTCGTCGCTATACCTGTAGCTGGTACTCTGCTGTGGTATTTCGGGTTCGTCGAGTATAGAACGGTAAGTATCGTTCTGGTAAGACGCAGAAAGATTGGATATGTCTTTAGAAGTCTTAGACTTATTTTCCATTTTCCTGTGAGCGATGATGACGGTAGGCTTTTTTTCTACAGGACGAGCAGCAGGAGTAGCGGTTGGTTTTACAACAGGGGTAGCTGACTTTACAGGCAGTTTGAGGGCAGCTGCTTTTGCAGCGGCACTGCTTTTTGAAGCGGCAGTTGGTTTTGCTACCGGTTTTGCCGGTTTTGCAGCTTTTTTAGCAACGGGAGCTGGTTTTGCTGGTGCAGCTTTCTTAACTACCGGAGCTGGTTTTGCAGGTGCTTTAGGTGCTGGTTTAGCAGCAACTGGTTTAGTGGCAACTGCTTTCTTGGCTACCGGAGTTGCTTTTGCAGCAGGAGCAGCCTTAGTGGCAGGAGCTGCTTTTTTAGCAGGAGCAGGAGCTGCTTTCTTGTTGGAAGCTGTTTGTGTTGCCTTTGGTGCAGGCTTGCTATTCTTCTTGTTCACAGTCTGTTGGTTATTAATTGTTGCTGATTTTTTCTTAGGAACTATCTTTTCGGCAGAACTAGCTTTCTTTGGTGCCGGCTTGGCTGCAACAACTTTGGCTACCGGTTTTGCCGGAGTAGCCTTTTTTGCTGCTGGTTTAGCAGGCGCTATTTTTTTAGCAACCGGTTTTACCGGTGCCACTTTTTTTGCTGCTGGTTTAGCAGGCGCTGTTTTTTTAGCAACCGGTTTTGCCGGTGCTGCTTTTTTTGCTACTGGTTTAGACGTACTTGTGGCTACTTTTTTTACTACAGGGGCAACTTTTTTAGCTGCAGATTTGTTTTTTGAGTTACTTGCAGGCTTTGCGCCCTTTTTTGTGTTGATAGCCATAACTTTTAAGACGTTTTTGATATGAGTATTTTGAATGTTACATCGTTAATCTCTATTTCAGTCCCATTGTCTAATGCCGGTGCTATATCTATCTTTTCTGCCAAAATTTCCGCGCAAATATAATTAGTATAATTAATTATTGCGCTTTTAAGTTCTGCACGTTCCTGTATAACTAAATTTATCTTATCTGTTACCTCTAGTCCGCTGTCTTTTCTTTCTTTCTGAACCCTGTTTACCAGCTCGCGGGCAATGCCTTCTTCAAGCAGTTCTGGTGTAATGGTTATATCCAGCGCAACGGTGAGGCTATCTTTGTTTGCTACAGACCAGCCTGGTATATCTTCCGCTATAATATCAACATCGGCAGGAGAAATGATCACAGGTTCACCATCTGTTTGCAGTGTGAAGCTGTTTTCTTTTTCCAGTATGCTGATATCGTTCTGGCTCATAGTGCCGATAGCTGCAGCTACACTTTTCATGCGTGCGCCCATTCTGGTGCCCAGCGCTTTGAAGTTTGCTTTTATCTTTTTCTTGATGAAGCCTTCTGTTTCTGTGAGATATTCAACAGATTTTATATTTACCTCATTTTTCAGCAGATCTTCAATTCTGGAGATCTGTTGTTTCATTTCGTTGTCGCGAATAGGAACGAGGATGCGGCTGAGCGGCTGACGTACTTTGATATTTACTTTCTTTCTGATAGATAATACCAGTGAAGAAATATCCTGCGCCATTTGCATTCTTTCTTCCAGACTTTCGTCTATGAGGCTATGATCTATAGCAGGGAAATCTGCCAGGTGCACACTTTCGGCTGTATACCTGCCGGTGACTTGATTGAGGTTGCGGTATAACCAGTCTGCAAAGAATGGAGCTATAGGCGCCATAAGCAGAGAAAGTGTTTCCAGGCATTCATATAGTGTCTGGTAGGCAGATATTTTATCATGTTCGTATTCTCCTTTCCAGAACCGACGGCGGCAAAGGCGTACATACCAGTTGCTGAGGTGCTCGTCGAGGAAGTACTCCATAGCTCTGCCGGCTTGTGTAGGTTCGTAGTCGTTGAGGTATTCTGCCACTTTACCTGTGAGGGTGTGCAGCGATGAAATGATCCACTGGTCAATTTCCGGGCGTTCTTTTACAGGAATGTAGTTTTCGCTGAAATTGAAACCATCCACATTGGCATAAAGAGCAAAGAACTGGTAGGTATTATAAAGTGTACCGAAATATTTGCGCTGCACTTCTTTGATGCCTTCCAGGTCGAATTTTAGACTGTCCCATGGAGAAGCATTGGTGATGAGGTACCAGCGGGTTGCATCAGCACTATTCACTTCTATGGTCTGGAACGGGTCTACTACATTGCCCAACCTTTTACTCATTTTGTTGCCATTCTTATCCAGCACCAGGCCGTTACTTACCACAGTTTTGTAAGCAACACTATCGAACAGCATTACACCCAGCGCATGCAGGGTATAGAACCAACCACGTGTCTGGTCTACGCCTTCGGCAATGAAGTCTGCAGGGAAGTTGTGTTTCAGTTCTTTTAAAGGGTTGTTTTCGAACGGATAATGAAGCTGCGCATATGGCATAGCACCACTATCGAACCAAACATCTACCAGATCAGGTTCCCTTCTCATAGGTTTGCCGGAGGCAGATGCCAGAATGATCTGGTCTACATATGGTTTGTGAAGGTCCAGTGTAGCTTCGTCGATGAACTGATTGGTATTGAGCACAGTATTGGCATTAGCTACTTCTGCTTTCAGTTCGGCTATGCTGCCAATACATTTTATCTCGGTGCCATCTTCTGATACCCAAACTGGTAGCGGAGTACCCCAGAAGCGGCTGCGGCTAAGGTTCCAGTCTACCATGTTCTCCAGCCAGTTGCCGAAGCGACCTTCGCCGGTAGCTTTAGGTTTCCAGTTGATGGTTTTGTTCAGTTCTATCATTCTGTCTTTTACGGCAGTAGTTCTGATGAACCATGCATCGAGCGGATAGTATATGATAGGTTTGTCTGTACGCCAGCAATGTGGGTAAGTATGTTCGTATTTTTCAACTTTGAAAGCCTGACCTGCCAGTTTCAGTTTTACGGCTATATCCACGTCCACATCTTTGTAGTCTGGGTCGTTTTTGTAGTTCTTTACATAGCGGCCGCTGAATTCTCCGGTATAGTCGTTGAACTTACCTTCTTTATCGACCATGGTGAGCATGCCGATATTGTTCTTTTTGCCCACCCTGTAGTCATCTGCGCCAAAAGCAGGTGCAGTGTGTACGATACCTGTACCATCTTCTGTGGTAACAAAGTCGCCGGTTATTACCCTCCATGGGTCGCCACCAGCTATTTCGCGGGTATTGCCGTCAGAGGGGAGTAACTGATCGTATCTGAGACCTTCCAGTTCGCTGCCTTTGAATTCGGCAAGTATTTTCCATGGCAGGATCTTTGATTCGCTGTTATAGATACCAAAATCACTTTCCTGACCCTCCGGTTTGAAGAATTTGCCCAGCAGAGCCTTTGCAAGAATGACATTGGCAGGCTGATGTGTATATGGATTGTATGTCTGAACCAGAACATAGTCTATTCCGGCACCAACGGTGAGTCCGCAGTTGCTTGGGAGCGTCCATGGGGTAGTGGTCCAGGCAAGGAAATGTATGTCTGCCGATTTACTATTGTTGTGTTCTGCAAAAGGCGCCCATGCATTAGCTGCGAGTTCCTGCAGTCTGGCACGGGTATGCTGGTGCACATCGTCCTGCGCATTGCTGCCGGATGAGGCCAGGCGGAACATGGCTACTACGGTAGTATCTTTTACATCTTTATATGTGCCCGGTTGATTTAGTTCATGACTGCTGAGGCCTGTACCTGCGGCAGGAGAATAGGGCTGAATGCTGACACTTTTATAAAGCAGACCTTTTGTATGCAGTTCTTTCAGTGCCCACCAGAGCGTTTCGATGTAGTCGTTCTCGAAGGTGATATAAGGAGCGCCCATATCTACCCAGTAACCCATTTTCTCGGTTATCTCTTCCCACTTATCTTTGTAGCGCATCACTACTTCGCGGCATTTGCGGTTGTAGTCTTCTACGCTGATCTTGATACCGATATCTTCCTTGGTTATGCCCAGTTCTTTTTCTACACCCAGTTCCACAGGTAATCCGTGTGTGTCCCAGCCGGCTTTGCGCTGTACCTGATAACCCTGCATGGTTTTATAACGACAAACCAGATCTTTGAGGGTGCGGGAAATAACGTGGTGGATGCCGGGCATGCCATTGGCGCTTGGTGGTCCTTCATAAAAAACGAAAGGTTCAGAACCATTGCGCTGTTCTACACTCTTCACAAAACTATTTCCGGCCTTCCATGCAGCAAGTATCTCCTGCTCTATGGATGGCATGTTTAATCCTTTATATTCAGGGTATTTAGCCATTTGTATATTTCGATTGTATATTTTTTTATAAGGTGTATGCGGGCAAGGCGACCAACCTATAAAAAATAGGTGCAAAGGTAAAAATATTTTCCTGCATTTGGCAGTTTGTCTGGCAGTCATATCAATTAACTCTGTAATCATTATTTAAGTCTATGTATAATACTTGTCTTCAATATTTTATTGAAAATTTGTAGGATACAAAGTTGAATGTTAAGTAGAAAGTAAATTGGGGATTGTTTATCCAAAAAGATAAACTGTTAGTTAATAAATTATATTTAAAATTATTTTTTCTTCCGCATTTTTCAGTAATAGTAAAAATGTAGCTAATTTTAGTAACTGCATAGCTTGATTTTATGATAAGATAATACCGGGTTGTTTTGTGAGCAGTATTTATTCTGCAACATGGTCATCTGCTAAATGAATTATTCAATCGTGTTTTCAGTGTAACAGGGTTTTGCTGTTTTTTAAATGAAGCCGAGACATAATTTTCTGTTATTTATTTGGAGATGTAATTGCGCAAAACCATGCTATTTTTCAGAGGTCTGTGATCACTCGGGTCTCTACAGTTTTAGTATTCAATACAATTAATCTATATAAAATGAAAAAACTTTTTTTAATCCTTTTGTTGTGTTGCATCAACATCGCAGCACGTGCGCAATCCTATCAGATGGTGGCAGGGACTACCCAAACTGCAACCATATGCGGAGGCAATTTTTATGACGACGGAGGAGCTACCGGCAACTATGCTTGTTGTAACCTCACAAGTACCTACACTTTTTACCCAAGTATTCCAGGGGCCAAGGTGTCGGTTGTTTTTTCGGCATTCAGTGTGGAAACATGTTGCGATCCTTTGAGATTGTATAATGGTAACAGCACAGCATCGCCTCAGATATGGTCTTTCCTTTCGGGTATTCCTACTTCTTTTACATCTACAGCGGCAGATGGCTCTCTTACTTTTCAGTTCTATTCTGATGTAAGTATAGTAAGTTCAGGCTGGGCTGCTACCTTGTCTCTGGTAGGAGGTGTTACCCCAATTACTACTCAGCCTGTGGTAAGTAATACGGTTTGTCCGGGTGTTGTTCCTACATTTTCTGTAGGCGCCACTGGTACTGTTACTTATCAATGGGTGAATAATGGCACAACTAACTCTAATGCTGGAGGTACTGTTATAACAGGTGCAACCAACTCATCTTACACTCCGGTGCCTTCGGTAACTCCGGGTACTACTTATTATTATTGTCGTGTAGCCAATTCTTGTGGTACAATATTCCCGTCCAATACATCTGCAGTAGTGGTCAATACACCTCCACCTGCAATTGCCGGAACAGCAACTGTTTGTCCTTCTAATACTACAACGCTCTCTAATACTGCTACACCGGGCACGTGGTCATCGGCATCACCGCTGGTCGCATCTATTTCATCCTCGGGTGTAGTAACAGGTCTAGCATCTGGAACATCGAGAATAACGTATACTCAGACTTCTACCGGTTGTAATACCTCTACAGTAGTAACAGTGAATACTATACCTGCAGCTATTACAGGTACAATGTCTATGTGTCAGGGAGGAGGTACCAACCTGAGTAGTGCAGATCTTGGCGGTACCTGGACATCGGGTTCTACCGGAATTGCCACTATCGGCGTATCTACCGGTATTGTTTCAGGCATTTCTGCTGGGCTCGCAGCAATAACATATGCAACACCCACCAGCGCCTGTATCAGAACTGCACAGGTAACTGTGAATCCATTACCTGCTGTTACAGTAACTCCTCCCGGACCAACTACAATATGTAATGGAAATTCTACCACTTTTGCAGCTTCTTCTCCGAACCCTACTTTTGCTTTGCTAAGCCAGAACTTTAATGCAGGTTTCAGCGGATGGACAGTAACTCAAACTCCTGCTGTTCCGGCACTTCCGCTGAATGTTTGGAATATTGTTAATTCAACTACTTCTGCTGATGGCGTACTGGGTGATGGTAGTAATATGGCTCAGGCCATGTCTTATGGTACTCCGGTCAATACTACACTTACTTCTACTTCATTCTCTACTGTTGGGTACGGTGCTGTATCTCTTATTTTTAACCAATATTTGCTATCTACAGGACTTGATGCTGCAGCAAAAATTGAATATTCGGTAAATGGTGGTACCAGCTGGACTCAGATAGTAGACCAGGTAGGTTCAGTTGTAGGCTCAACTTCATGGGTATCTACAGCTCCTGAAACAACAATCTCTTTACCCGCAGGAGCAATTGGACAACCTGATGTTCGCCTTCGTTGGAATTACAATGGTACTCAGTTTTACTGGTTCCTTGATAATATATCAGTTACGGCTACATTGCCTCCATCGACCTATGCATGGACAGGAGCAGCGGGACTTTCCTGCACTACCTGCACCACTCCTACCATAACACCTACCTCTCTGGGTGTAAATAACTACAGTGTTACTGTTACCAGCAGTGCAGGCTGTACGACCACTAATGGTGTAACCGTAAGTGTGAATCCTCTTCCGGGTACAATTTCCGGTAGTCTTGCAATTTGTGTCGGTTCTTCTTTTGCGCTTACTAATTCGGCTGCACCTGGTATATGGGCTTGCCAACTTCCATCTATAGCAACAATTGCTTCGGGAACTGGTATCATTACCGGTGTAACCCCGGGCACCACAACTGTAACATATACTTTGCCAACAGGCTGCTCTACCACAGCTGTTGTCACAGTGGTTCCTGCACCTGCTGCAATAGGTGGTACAGGTGCCGTGTGTAGCGGGCAGACAACTGTACTTACACATGCAATCACGGGTGGTACATGGGTTTGTTCTTCACCATTGGTAGCATCGATCAATTCTTTCGGTGTACTGAGCGGAGTTGCTGCAGGAACAGCGATAGTTACCTACACAACTCCATCGGGTTGCGTTGTGAACCGTACGGTAACAGTTAATGCCACTCCTGCGCTAAGCACAGGCGTTGCTGTTGTATGTCAGGGAGCTACAACCAATCTGGCTAATATAACTCCGGGCGGAACCTGGAGCAGTGCAACACCTAGTGTTGCTACCATTAACGGACTGGGTATGGTTACGGGTGTCAGTGAGGGTTATTCACTTATGTCCTATACAATTTCAGCTACAGGCTGCCGCACAACCACTCTTGTAACGGTGAATCCGTTGCCCTCGGCAACAGGTGGTGCAACCAATGTATGTGTAGGCTCATCAGCAGTAGTTACCAACACCACCGCAGGTGGAACATGGAGTACTGTATCTCCTGCTATTGCAACAATAAACGCATCTGGTATAATAACCGGTATGAGTGCAGGCAATACAGTAGTGTCTTATATACTATCAGGAACAGGATGTGGCGTTGCCTCTGTATTTACAGTGAATGCGCTGCCATCTGTAATTACCGGTCCTACTGAACTGTGTAAAGATGAATTGGCCGGATATGCAGCTAGTCCTGCTGGCGGTACATGGACCAGCAGCAATCCAAGCGTACTGACAATAGATCCGTCTAGCGGTTCTTCAACTGCAATGAGTGCAGGGAATGCTACTGTAAGTTATACACTACCAACAGGTTGCAGAAGCACAACAAATGTGCTGGTAAACCCGCTGCCACAGGTAATAACCGGTACTACAGTAGTTTGTTATGGTCAGACAACTAATTTATATGATTTTACTCCGGGAGGCATATGGTCATCTGGTAACACATCAGTTGCAAGTATTTCTCCAACTGGTGTAGTTACCGGTGCAGGAGCAGGTATTGCTCAGATAACTTACATGAATGCTACAACAGGTTGTCAACGTACGACTAATGTTACAGTAAATCCGCTGCCGGGAGTGATAACAGGCACATTTGATGTGTGTGTTGGTAGTACTACATCTCTGGGTAATCCGGATTTTGGTGGTACCTGGTCTAGTGCCAACAACTCTATTGCTACAGTAAACAGCGTTACAGGTGTTGTGACGGGTGTAGCAGCCGGCAATGCCGCAATAAGTTATACACTGCCTACCGGTTGTGTAAGGACGCAGGTTATAACAGTAAATGCATTGCCATCGACACTGAGCGGATCTGCAGCTGTTTGTGAAGGACTTACCATAAACTGGAGCAGTGCTCCGGCAGGTGGAACCTGGAGCTCGGATAATAATGCTATTGCTTCAGTAAACGCATCGGGTGTGGTAGCAGGTAATGCTGCCGGTACCACTACTATTACTTACACACTGCCTACAGGTTGTATGCGTACACGCAACATAGTTGTTAATACTACTCCGGCTACAATTGGAGGTATTGCATCAGCATGTGTAGGTCAAACAAGTGCACTAAGTTCTTTAACAGGAGGCGGTGCTTGGAGCACAGGTTCTTCTGCTATAGCTCCTGTAAGTAGTACTGGTATAGTTACCGGCGCTACTGCAGGAACAACTAATATTACCTATACTTTGCCTACAGGGTGCAAGACCAATACATCTTTTGTAGTAAATCCGTTACCATCAGCTATAACAGGTTCGCTGAATGTATGTGAAGCTGCTTCGACAACTCTTGTTAGTGCCACTGCAACAAGCTGGAGTAGTGCAAACACAGCAATTGCCACCGTAGACGCTGCAGGGGTAGTAAGTGGTGTAAGTGCAGGTACAGTATCAATTACCTGTTATACTATAAACGGTTGTCAGCGTAATGTTACTGTAACAGTTAACGCATTGCCGGCATCTATGTCGGGCATACTTAATGTATGTGCAGGGTCAACTACAGCACTTACCAGCGCACCAGCAGGTGGTACATGGAGCAGCAGTGCTTCAGGTATAGCTACCGTAAACTCAGCAGGCGTTGTGGTAGGTGTAACAAATGGTACAGTAAATATAACTTATACATTACCTACTACCTGTCGCCGAGTAGCATCAGTAGTGGTCAATCCAATGCCTGCAGATATAACAGGAACAACTACTGTGTGTGCAGGTCTTTCTTCTACTTTATCTAATACCGCAGGTGGCGGCAACTGGTCATCATCTAATCCTTCTATAGCTTCTGTAAATGCAGGCGGTCTGATGACAGGCTTTACTGCAGGAACTGTAATAGTTACCTATGCATTGCCAACAGGATGTATGAAGACAACAGCTGTTCTGGTGAATGCATTGCCTTCTGCAATAGTTGGTAATACAACTATCTGTGAGGGAAGTACAACCAATCTGGGCAGCGGCAGCGCAGGTGGCAGCTGGATAAGCAGCGACCTTAGTGTAGCAACCATAGGTGCAGGTACAGGCGCTGTGACAGGCGTTAATGCCGGTTTTAGTATCATTACTTATACATTCCCTACAGGTTGTTTTACCTCTACATCTTTAGTAGTTAATTCTTTGCCGGCAGTAATAACGGGAACAGCTACAGTGTGTGCAGGTAGTACTACACAGCTGGAAAGTGTCACCGGTGGTGGCACCTGGAGCAGTTCTGCAAGTACTGCAACAGTGAACAGTACAGGTATAGTGAGCGGTATTGCAGCAGGTACCAGTGTTATTACATATGTAACTGCCAACAACTGTAAGCGTTCAACAATTGTTACCATTAATCCGCTTCCCGGTCTTCTTGCAGGCACCGGTACTGTTTGTTCCGGTCTTACTACTGTGATGAGCAATGCTAATCCGGGTGGTGTGTGGACCAGCGATAATACAGTTGTAGCAACTATCGGCGCATCTACAGGTATCATAAACGGTAATGCGGCAGGTACTGCCACTATTACCTATACACTACCTACGGGATGTATGCGCAGCCGCATGATAACAGTAAGTCCGGCCGTTGAAGCAATAACCGGTGTAGTGCATGTTTGTACAGGTGCTAATACAACCCTCTCTACTGCTACTACAGGTGGTGCATGGTTGAGCAGTAATACCTCTGTAGCAACCGTTAATTTCGCTACAGGTGTGGTTACAGGTGTTGGTGCAGGTACAGCTGTAATTACTTATACATTACCTACAGGTTGTATGCAACTTGCAAATGTGATTGTTGATCCATTGCCGGAGAATATTACCGGTGCAGCGTCAGTTTGCCAGAGTTCATCTATAGTACTTAATACTTTATCTACCGGTGGTTCGTGGGCAAGCAGCAACACTTCTGTTGCTACCATTAACGCATCAGGTGTGGTTACCGGTGTTGCGGCAGGTAGTGCAACAATGAGTTATGTACTGGGTACCGGATGTGTGAAAACTAAATCTGTTGTAGTTAATGCGTTGCCGGTACAGTTCATTATTACCGGTGGTGGCAGCTATTGTGCAGGTGGCACTGGTGTAGTTGTGGGACTGGATAGCTCTGCAACTGGTAGTACTTATGAACTGATCCATAGCTCTGCAACAGTTTCTACGTTGAGTGGAACAGGTGCTCCTTTGAGCTTCGGTTTGCATACTGTAGCAGGTGACTACACAATAAGCGCTACCAATGCTGCAGGTTGCGTACGTAGCATGGCTGGTATAGCTTCAATTACTATCAATCCGTTGGTTGTGCCATCAGTTACAATGACGGCGTCAGCTTCTGATACAGTTTGTGCTGGTACTTCGGTTACCTATACTGCAACAGGCAGCAATGGTGGTACTACCCCCGGTTACGCATGGTCTGTAGGTTCATCGGTTGTTGGTACAGGAACTTCTTATACTTATGTTCCAGTAAATGGAGATGAAGTGAAAATCACATTCACCAGCAGTGCAGTTTGTCCTTCTGTGGCCAGTGTGTCAGTTACCAAAACAATGGTAGTGCTTCCAAACCTCACACCATCAGTTAGTATCACTGCGGCAGATGATACAGTTTGTCAGGGTTCATTGGCTTCATTTACAGCGGTATCTGTGAACGGTGGTACTGCTCCTGCATATATATGGATAGTGAACGGTAGTATCGTTACCGGTGCTTCCGCTTCTTCTTACACTTACCTTCCATCTAACAATCAGACAATTGTATGCAGGCTGAACAGTAATTATCGTTGCCCTTCTGTGAACAATGTGTCGAGCAATACAGTGACAATTCGCGTTAACCCACAGTATATACCTGTAGTGAATATTACTGCAGTACCGGGTACTGTTGCTAAAGAAGGTGAACTGGTGACATTTACTGCAAATGTGACAGGTGGTGGTGCTAATCCAACCTATCAGTGGAAGATCAGGGGTGCTGCTGTAGCAGGCGCAACACTATCTACATTCTCCAGCAGCGATCTGAACAATGGTGATTCTGTAACCTGTGCAGTTATAGGTACAGGCGAATGTGGTCTTGAAACGATCAACTCTATAGTAATGAAAATTACACCAACTACAGGAGTGGGTACAACCAGTATTACCACAGGTGACATCAGGATGATGCCTAACCCAACCAACGGTACATTTACTGTATCCGGTACATTGGGTAGTCAGATCGATGAGCAGGTTTCATTGGAGATCACAGATGTGCTGGGTCAGGTAGTTTACCGTGCAGCAACAGTAGCTCGTGCAGGTATTCTTAACGAACAAGTTCAGTTGAGCAGTTCGCTGGCAAACGGTATGTATATGTTGAACATAAGCAATGGAAACGACCGCAAGGTGTTCCATTTCGTACTGAAACAATAATGCCATTTTTATCATAGTCAAAAAGGAGCCTGAAAAAATCAGGCTCCTTTTTTTATGTACAGCTTTGACTAGAAGTATCAGTAAAGTGATTTGCAGATCAGAAGCTCATACCGAAACCGAATTCGGCCAGCTCTGCTACAGAAAGGTGCGTTTTGAGGAAAGCACAGAGATATGCCTCTTTGATGAGTCCATTCTCTTTCTGAATGATGTAGTAATTGCCACCGAGTTTCTGGTATACCTTGCCTTGAGTCTGGAAAGCCTGTTTTACGTAATAACCTACTTGCAGCACTACACCTACTTTGCCCAGCAGAAATTCATTGCCTGCTAAAACTGCTATTTTAGTAGCTTCCTTTTTCTCTGTACCCACAGGCACAAAGCTGTTATTGTGCAGGAATGCGTTTATCTGTTCGTGATAGCTATAATCTACCCCTGTAAAGAATTTATTCTTACTTATCCATCTTTTACTTACCAGTGCAGTACCCAGATAAATTGGATAGGTAGGACCCAGCGCAGCATTAGACTCATTGAAAGCCATGGTGAGCCTGAACTGCCCCAGCCATCTGTTCTTCAATGGTTTCAGCTCGCGTATGATACGGTGAGGGTTGGATGTGACCGGATAATATTTGATACCCAGATGAGCACCATACATGTTGATGCCCAGATTGGGTTGGTGGAATGAGGCATTAGAAATGTGCGAGAAGTTAAGACCTGTTTGCACTTCCCAGTTGTCATTTATATGATACCGAACATCGGTCATGAATGAGGCATAGTCGTTGAGTGTACTGCTTATGGCATTATTTAGTGTATCGAAGTGTTTGGTTCGGGAATATTTTCGGGTTACAAATCCCGCACCATCACCTATCCTTATGGTCCATTGCAGTTTACGGCCCATTATGATAGGTATCTGTATGTTGGGGTAAATGCTAAAGCATTTGCCGTAAACAGAATCTATGCCATAGTTGGTATATGTGAGACCTAAACCTATAACCGGATACCTTCTGCGCTGTTCCCATTCTTCTTTGCCATATTTTTTCCATTGCAGATTTATATCCAGTCCGGTACTGATTTCGGGAACCGGCAGTCTGAATTTTGCAGAATGTTTGATGACTTTTCCGGCGAATGTATTCACATCAAAACAGAATCCCGAGAATGGTGGGTTGTCCTGTGCATGAACTGATGTGCCGGATAGAGCGCCGAGCAGGAATAGGGTATATACAAGCCTTTTTTGCATAAACAGACGTCAAATATACTGGCAAATATGATTGCATGAAAATTGAATATTTTGTACTGATCTTCAATTGCATTGTTGTAGTCAACTTTAGGATTTCTTACTAACTTTACCGTATGCGTAAAACGGAGTATATATTGCCGGTGGTATCGGCTGTAATGGCTGGAATGATATTGCAGGCTTTGGGAGAGAAGGCTATTCATGCTGTTTATCCACCACCACCAGGTCTCAATTTTACCGATAAGGCTGCTATTGCTGCATATGCAGCACAAATACCCACTGTTGTATTTGTGCTGATATTGGTCAATTATGTAGTGTGTGCGTTGCTTTCTGGGGTGATAGCAACGCAGGTAAGTGGCAGGAAGTCTGTAATGCCTGTTTTAATTACTGGTGCTATAATAACTCTGGGAGGTATTTTTAACGTGGTGATGATACCACACCCTATGTGGTTTGTGGTGATAAGTGTGTTGCTTTATATCCCATCGGTATGGTTGGGTTATCAATTGTCATTGCGATTGGCAAAGGTGCCTTAGGGCAGATATTCTTTTATTCCCATTCCCATTTTATCTCACCATGGTGATAAATGTAGGTTTTGGTACCATTCACTGGTCTTATTTCCAGAGTGCCGTCATTACCGGCATAGATAATGGTTGCATTCCATGAGCCATCACTGTTGCTGAATTTCTGAGATTCACCTTTTTTGTAGAGTAGCTCGTTATATGCTTCCATGATCCTGCAGGAGGGTTGGGGATATAAGGTTGCAGCTAAAATGTGTTCTCTCACTCTTTCTCTGATACGAGCCATATCCGTTTCCTGTCCGGATGCTATTTTGATAGAGGTGGCATAGGGTAGTGTGTCGGGGAAGGATGACTGGTTAATATTGAGACCAAAGCCTATGACACTATGTGTCCAGTTGCTGCCACGAAGCACATTCTCTATGAGTATGCCGCCTGCCTTTTTGTCATTGATGATGATGTCATTGGGCCATTTGATCCTTACACTGCTATCGGGCAGAAATTTTTGCAAAACATTGGCAATTGCCACTGCTACAGAGGCGCTGAAGACGAATTGTTCGGTAAGAAGCTGTTTTGGTGCTACAATAATGCTCATTAACAGGCTTTGGCCGGGTTCGTCTATCCATACTTTGCCTCTTTGCCCCTTGCCTTTGCCTTGGCTACGGGTGGTAATGGTAGTGCCGGGTTGCGCCTTATCGTCATTGATGAGCTGCATGGCATAGTTATTGGTACTGTCAGTATATTCAAGTTCTATTAACTTTAAATCCTGGCTTGCCATGAGGTTTAGTGAGAAAAGATTTATAATTTTGATAAACAGTAATAGAACATTACCAAACAAAACTAATACACAAATTTGGAGAAAGTAATAAGTGCTTTGCAGGAACGTAAAAAAAGTCCTACCCGCCTGTCTAAGAACAGTAAACTGTTCAAAACGATCATAAAAGCAATACAGGATAAAAAAGGTGAAGCTATTGTAGCGTTGGATCTGAAAAAGATCGACGAAGCAGTGGCCGACTACTTCATTTTATGTGAGGCTCAGTCTCATGTTCAGTTGAAGGCTATTGCTGACAACATTATGGATGAAGTGGAGAAAGAATGCGAGGAAAGGCCATTCCACAAGGAAATAGGAGATGCATGGACGCTGGTAGATTATGTGAACGTAGTAGTGCATATCTTCCAGACTGAGCATCGCTCTTTTTACAATCTGGAAAGCTTGTGGGAAGATGCTCCTAAGACCGAATATTAATTGCGGTTACATTATTAAGAAGAATTATACACATTTCGATCAAGCAGCAAAATGGAAGATAATAAACAGAATATTAATCCCGGCGATCTGAAACCCGGAGGTGAAAATTCCCCCAATAATCAGCGCAAAGGCCCCAAATTCAACATATACTGGATATATGGACTGATACTAGTGGCTATACTTGGTGCGCAGTTCTTTGGTGGTAATTTCGGTACTTCGGTCACAGAGCGTAGTTTCCAGGATTTCAAGTCGTACCTGCAGAAAAACCAGGTGGCTAAGGTGGTTGTGATCAATAAGGAATATGTGGAGGTGTATCTGAAACCGGGTACTATACCTGCAGGTACACCGGGCAAGACACCTGCTATGGCCAATGACAAAACACCTGCATTTACTTTTAAAATAGGTACCGTAGATCAGTTCAACACTGATCTGGGAGATGCACAAAAGGCATTGCCTGATGCAGACCATATCCCGGTGATCTATGATTATCATGGCGATCTGATGCATACTTTCCTGCAGACACTGTTGTTGCCTATCATTTTCTTTGTGGCTATGTACTTCCTTGTTTTCAGGAAGATGGGCTCTGGCGGCGGCGGCGGTGGTGCCGGTGGCATTTTTAACATTGGTAAGTCTAAGGCTCAGTTGTTTGAGAAAGGTACACGCGTGAATATCACATTCAACGATGTAGCCGGACTGGATGAAGCCAAGGTGGAAGTAATGGAGATCGTTGACTTCCTGAAGAATCCTAAAAAATACACTGCTCTTGGTGGTAAGATACCAAAGGGTGCACTGCTGGTTGGCCCTCCCGGTACAGGTAAGACCCTGCTCGCAAAGGCTATGGCCGGCGAAGCACAGGTGCCTTTCTTCTCTATGTCGGGTTCGGATTTTGTGGAACTGTTCGTAGGTGTGGGTGCAAGCCGTGTGCGCGATGTGTTCAAGCAGGCAAGGGAAAAAGCACCCTGTATCGTGTTTATTGATGAGATAGATGCAATAGGTCGTGCCCGTGGCAAGAACATGATGATGAGCAATGATGAACGTGAGAACACACTGAATCAGATGCTTGTGGAAATGGATGGATTCAGTGGAGACAGTGGTATCATAGTGCTTGCAGCAACCAACCGTCCTGATGTACTGGATGCTGCACTGCTGCGTCCGGGTCGTTTCGATCGTCAGATCTCTATCGATATTCCGGATGTGAAGGGCAGGGAGAAGATCTTTGATGTGCATCTTAAGCCGATCAAACGTTCAAAAGATCTGAACATCAAGAAACTGGCTATACAGACCCCGGGTTTTGCCGGTGCAGATATTGCCAATATATGTAACGAAGCTGCACTCATTGCTGCCCGTAAAGGAAAGTCTGAAGTGGATATGAGCGACTTTAATGACGCCATAGACCGTGTGATAGGTGGTCTGGAGAAAAAGAACAAGATCATACTGCCAGAAGAGAAACGCATCATAGCTTATCACGAAGCGGGTCATGCGGTTTCGGGCTGGTTCCTGGAGCATGCACATCCGCTGGTTAAGGTTACAATTGTGCCACGTGGTGTTGCTGCATTGGGTTATGCCCAGTACCTGCCTAAGGAAATGTACATACGTACTACAGATCACCTGATGGATGATATGTGTATGTCGTTGGGTGGCAGGGCTGTGGAAGAACTGGTGTTTGGCAAAATATCTACCGGTGCGCTGAGCGATCTGCAGCATGTGACGCGTATGGCCTATGCCATGGTGTCTATGTATGGTATGAACAGTGCGATTGGTAATATATCTTTCTACGATCCGCAGAACGAGAACAGCTTCTCTAAACCATACTCTGAAGAGACTGGTAAAATGATAGATGAGGAAGTGCGCAAACTTGTAGATGTTGCTTACACACGTGTGAAAGGGTTGCTGAACGACAAGATAGAGGCGGTAACGGTTATTGCTGAAGAACTGCTGAAGCGTGAAGTGCTCTTCAAAGATGATATGGTGAGGTTGCTGGGCAAACGTCAGTACGAGGATGCTAATCCGTCGGAAGATGATGAAGAAACAACTGTTTCTGAAAGCACAGAGAGTGCCAACAGCTAAATGATAAACAACTAATGAATTCTATAAAGTAGAAAACTATTGAATAATAGTTTTCTACTTTGTACTTTAGGGTAAGTTCAGAGATACTGTCATTTTTACAGATGATATCCTTTCCGATACTTCAGATAATACACTTCAATTCAAATGCAGACATTCAAGACTTCTAAGGCAAGAGAGAATATACTGGCAAGGATACGCAAAGGGCTGGGCGAGGATAAACTACCTATACCTTTTCCGGATGCTGACAAGAACCAGAGCGCCATTTATGCGGCTCCGGGTGCTTCGCCAGAAGAGTTGTTTGCAGAGACCTTTATAGGTTTGGGAGGTAAGTTTGTCTTCTGTGATAATGAGCAGGAGCTGATGGCTACTATTGGAACAATGTATGAGAACCTGGGTTGGAAACAGCTATTGTGTGCCGACCAGCGTTTGCAGAAGATCTTTAAGAACAACAAGATAGATTTCGTTTTGCCTGCCGATCCTGCACTGGAAAGCGCTGATGCTTGTATAACGGGTTGCGAGGTGTTGGTGGCACGTACTGGTTCGGTAATGCTGAGTAGCGCCCAGAACATGGGTCGCAGTGCGCCTGTATATTATCCTACCCATATTGTATTCGCATTTATGGATCAGGTGGTCTTCGATATAGAAGACGGTATAAAGATTATGAAGAAGAAGTACGGCACTTCCTTGCCTTCTATGATCAATCTGACTACAGGGCCAAGCCGCACTGCAGATATAGAAAAGACGTTGGTAGTAGGGGTGCATGGCCCCAAGGAGATCTACTGTATACTTATTAATGCAGAGATGTGATCGAATGAAATGGCCGATTAATCCTGCCTGTTCATTATCCTGATCAATTCCTCTTTTGATGTTTTGGTTACATCGATCTGCAGCGCATACGTTTTGTTTATTGCTTCAGCCAATTCGTTTTTCCCTTTTATCTTTTGCGTGCCTTTTGCTGATATTGCAAGCAGTGTATTATCTATGTTGTCTGTTGTCAGGAAATTGTAGCTTCTGTCGTAAAGCATGAGCCTGCCATTATGAACCTGCCGGGACAGATGCTTGTCGGTAGGGGATAGGCGCACCAGATGCAGCTCTTTTGGCCCTTTGAATACAGTAATTGCCGATAGCTGCGGATCTTTCAGGTCTGCCAGATAATATCTTCTTTTATTGCCATCAGCCTTCTTTTCCAGAGAAACCTGATTCTGGGTAATCGTTACTATGCCGGGTATAGTATCGTTTTCATAAACAATATATCCATCGAACGAGAAAAATTGTGCTGAGTTGCTGTGCTTAGCGGTGTTGTCTGAAGTCAATAACCAGTCTTTGTAGGTATACGAACGGCGCATTATCTCCTGCATTACGGTGTAAGGAGGTATGCCGTGCTGCCAGTAGGTATAGTCGTCATCTTTGCGCAAGCGTAGGGTAGGGTCTGTACTATCCTTGCAATTGTTATGAATATCGCGGCTCTTCTTTTGTGTGAATTCTGAAGTGCAATAGTAATAATATCTTCTCTGTACAGGATTGTAATGTGGTGCTACAGTGCCCGTTCCGGGGTTCATGTATTGTGTGCCGGATGCCGCCCCATACGCATTGTATTTGGTAGTGCGTATTTCATCGAGCGTACTGCCGGTGCCGGATGTGATAGCGTTCTCGTAGTTCTGGGGCGGGGTAGGATACCCATTGCCTGCAGCGTTGCTGCTATAGTTTATCGCGGGCCTGTTCTCGTATGGGCGTGTATTGGTTGTATTCCTGTCTGCTGAGTTTGATGGTGTTTCCTGCCTGTATATATTGCTGTTTTCCAGACGGCTGTTGGTAGTGCCAGACAGATCTGAGGGTGCTTTTGTAGTCATTGATACAGCCTGATACTGCGCTTGCGTGGTTTGTGCGGCAGCCAGCAAGAGGACAATGAATAATATGTTACGGCGGTTGATCATCTGTAATACTATAGCGTATACTAAAGATAGCGAATATTTATGAGACAGACCTAAGCTGCAAGACAGCCAAAACAAAGAAGCCATCCCGAATGGGATGGCTTCCAGTATTATGAAGTTGATAACTATGGTGCTTATTCAGCAGCGTCGTCTTCAGCTTTTTTCATTTTGTCTTTGATAGCAGCCAGAGCGCCGAGGTCGCCAAGTGTTGGCTTCTCTACTTTGTTCTGGATGTTTTTCACGGCAGATTTAGTTTTTTCAGATTCAGCAACTGCATCTTTACGAGCAGCTTCTTTCTCTTCGTTCTTCACCTGCTCCCATACTTTCGAATGAGAAACCATGATGCGTTTGTCGTTGCGATCGAATTCGATGATCATGAACTGCAGTGTTTCTTCTGCTTCTACATTACCACCGTCTTCTTTGCGCAGGTGACGGATAGGAGCATAAGCTTCCAGACCGTACTGCAGCTGAACTGTTGCACCTTTTTCGTCTTTGCGGGTTACGCTACCCTCATGTAAAGAACCGATCGGGAATACAGTTTCGAAAGTATTCCATGGATCTTCTTCGAGCTGTTTGTGACCGAGCGCAAGTTTGCGGTTTTCTTTGTCGATAGACAGGATAGCCACGTCGATCTTGTCGCCGGTTTTAACGAACTCACTTGGGTGGTTGTAACGCTTGATCCAGCTCAGGTCGCTGATGTGGATCATACCTCCGATACCAGTTTCCAGTTCTACGAACACGCCATAAGGAGTGATGTTTTTAACAACACCAGAGTGACGGCTGTCGATTGGGAAACGATCTTCGATAGTATCCCATGGATCTGCAGTAAGCTGTTTGATAGACAGGCTCATTTTGCGCTCGTCTTTGTCAAGAGTTACTACAACTGCTTCGTGCTCTTCGCCTATTTTGAAGAATTCTTTAGCGTTGATCGGCTGAGAAGACCATGTGATCTCTGAAACGTGTACGAGGCCTTCTACGCCTGGCATGATCTCGAGGAATGCACCATAATCTTCGATGTTTACCACTTTGCCTTTCACTTTGGCTCCTTCTACTATTTCTGCAGGAAGGTTGTCCCATGGGTGAGCAGTAAGTTGTTTCAGACCGAGGCTGATACGTTTTTTCTCGTCGTCGAAATCGAGAACAACCACGTTCAGTTTCTGGCCGTTGTGCAGCACTTCGCTTGGGTGCGTTACGCGGCCCCAGCTGATGTCTGTGATATAAAGCAGACCATCTACGCCACCCAGATCGATGAATGCACCGAAATCGGTAACATTCTTCACAGTACCTTCCAGTACCTGACCTTTTTCGAGCTGACCGATGATCACGCTACGCTGCTGTTCGATATCGCTTTCGATAAGTGCTTTGTGAGATACCACCGCGTTGCGGATAGTTTCGTTGATCTTCACAACTTTGAAGTCCATAGTCTTGCCTACGTACTGATCGTAGTCTGTAACCGGCTTCACGTCTATCTGAGAACCTGGCAGGAACGTTTCGAGGCCGTGAACGTCTACTATCAGGCCGCCTTTAGTTTTAGAGGTAATAGTACCTGTAACAACTTCGCCTGTTTTGTAGAAGTCAACGATCTGCTGCCAAGCGCGTGCTGCGCGAGCCAGTTTGCGGCTCAGCTGCAGGTGACCGTGTTTGTCTTCTTTCTGAACAACCATCACTTCAATAACGTCTCCGATCTTCACGTCGTGCATGTCGCGGAATTCGTTCAGAGAAACCATACCATCAGATTTGAAGCCGATGTTGATGATAACGTCTGTTTTAGTGATGCCTTCTATGGTACCAGTGAGCAGTTCTGATTCTGCTATAGTTTTGAAAGTGCTGCCATAAAGTGAATCATATTTTACGCGGTCGTCATCTTTGTAAGATGCAACGTTGCGTTTGTCTACGCTCCAGTCAAAATCATCGTGCGATGTTTCTTCCAGCTGTTTGTAATAATGACGTGGTGCGCGTGGAGCTGGTGCAGCTTCAACTTCTACTGCTGCTACAGGTGTTTCCACTGTTTCTACTGTTTCAGCTACTGGTGTAGCTTCGGTCTGCGGTACGGTTTCTTCCTGCGGTGCAGTTGCTTCCGTATTGATTGTCTGGTCTTCCAATTTATACTCTCAATTTTGTACGAGCTCACCCTATAAGATGTCCCGGCTGTTGATAAATAATATTTTCCCTTGTTTTTCTAAGGGAGTGCAAAGATATGGAAATTGTGTCATTCGGAAATAAAATAGATAACAAGATTGATCTGTTTTTTATCGGGATTTTTGTTTTTTAACAGACAGGTCTGTAAATAACCAACCATTTGTTTGTTTTTACATGTCTGAAGTGATAGTAATTGAGTTTTTTACTAACATTGAACCTTAAAGACATACCCAAATTTATGAAATTTCACCTACCAGTATTCCTTGCAGGGGCAATTGTTGTTTCCGTTTATGGCTGTAAGAAGAAAGATGATACCTCGTCTTCCACTACCACCCAGACCACCAGCCAGTTCATGTCGGGGTTTAAATCTACCTCTCAGAAATTCAAACTTACTGCCGGGCTCGATCAGGTGCTTATTGGCAAGCAGGGTACTATTATTCACTTTTATCCCAACTCTTTCAAGGATGCTACAGGTGCCATTATATCTTCCGGGACTGTTAATATAGAACTGATAGAGATGTATGACCCGGGAGACATGATCGTAAACAATGCGAGCACATCGCTTACTGATGGAAAACCACTGGAAAGTACCGGGCAGATATATATAAACGCCACAGGCGATGCAGGTAAAGAAGTGTTTGCTGACAAATATGGTATAGCATTTAAGGCAAGTGGCCCAACTTCTAAGCCAATGGAGTTGTATTATGGCGACAGGAATAACGCCGATTCTACTGTGAAGTGGAATGTTAGTAAGGAGAATCCGGGTACCAGATCATTGGGTGCAAGGGCTGATACTCTTGTCAGGAATGTATATGTTACTGATCCGGAAGGAACTACTACAGGGCCGAGACCATATACATTCCCTGGCTTTTATCATATTTTCGATAGTTGTACCGATTTTAAATGGGTGAATTCAGACCATCCATTTGTGAAAGAAGCGAAACGAATTCATGTAAATGTGACTGTACCAGACATGGACATTTGTAATGCATCTTTTATCGCATATCCGGAATATAATTCAGTTATTAACACAGAATGTTATTTATATTCTCCAAACGGTGTTAAGCAATTGGGTTTTTCACCAATTTATGCAGTCAAGGATTCGAAATTTAAATTTTATATGTTAGGTAAGAAAGAGGATCGATATTACTACGGAGAAATTAGTGGAACTGTAACTTCTGATTCGCTTAACCTCAATATCTCTATGGGAGAAGAAACATTGTTCAACATTAAGGCAAGGCTAATGGCGCAATAATATTAAATGACATAAATGCCACGATTCCACTAAAAGCAGAAGCGGAGTGAAACTAAAAAGTTCACTCCGCTTTTTCATGTTATAATGTTTGTTCCATTTTTCAGGAACAGCTATTGCTTAGTAGTTGGTCCACTTGGTGTAGTTCTGCTGCAGCGACCTGTATACACTGATGCAACGGTCTTTTACTACAATTTTGTCACCCTCATACACTTCTATTTCTCCGCAGCTGGTAACAAAGTAGCAGGCGTTGTTGCCACCTTTTATAGTAATACGCTCAGAACTGCCACTTTCTATCTTGACCTCTTTGTACTCACCATCTATCTTCACTACCATGTTGTAGCCTTTGTTGTCGCGATTCTCGTAATGAACGGTTACAGAGCAGAAAGCAATAGCAGATGAAAGTAATAGTGTTGCAGAAAGAATAAGTTTTTTCATAACTATTTGTGGTTTTGTATATGGGTCAATGTTCAAATTTATGTAAAAAACGGTTATTGTCAAGGTTTATGCTATAAAGTTATGCATGTATTTGTTGCATAAGCACTTTGTTTACATGTAAGTATATCACTAGTGTTTATGACCACAGTCATTGTTGCCCCGTGAAAATACGCTCACTTTTGCGGCACAATAAGCAAAGACATGAAGACCATAATAGAGCCATTCAAGATCAAGTCCATAGAGCCTATCCATTTTACCACAACAGAACAACGCAGGCAAATGCTGAAAGATGCATACTACAATCTGTTTCTGGTGAAGTCTGAAGATGTTATCATAGATCTGCTGACCGATAGCGGCACCAGTGCCATGAGCAGCAATCAATGGGCGGGCATTATGCGAGGCGATGAGTCTTATGCAGGCAGCCCCAGCTTTTTCAGATTCAGACATGTAATAGTAGATATAACCGGCATGCCCAATGTGATACCTACCCACCAGGGCAGGGCAGCAGAGAAGATCCTTTTCAGTATACTGGGCGGAAAGGGCAAGTATTTTGTAAGTAATACACTTTTTGATACTACAAGGGCCAATATAGAATTCTCGGGTGCCAAGGGAGTGGATCTGCTGTGTAAGGAGGGTAAGTTGCCATCTGTGCCGGCACCGTTCAAGGGCAATATGGATGTGGAAGCGTTAAAACATTTTATTGTTGCAAAGGGTGCCCGCAATATTCCGCTGGTCATAATTACTGTTACCAACAATTCGGGTGGTGGTCAGCCTGTAAGTATGCAAAACATAAGAGAGGTGCGTGCGGTATGTGTGGAACACGGTATACCTATGTTCATAGATGCCTGTCGTTTTGCAGAGAATGCTTACTTCATAAAAATACGTGAGGAAGGTTATGCCGATAAGTCGGTGAAGGAAATTGCTCAGGAACTATTCTCCTATTCTGATGGATGCACCATGAGTGCCAAAAAAGATGCTTTTGCGAATATTGGTGGTTTTCTGGCTATGCGCGATGGTGCATTGGCGCAGGAATGTCGCAACCTGCTGGTAATTACAGAGGGCTTCCCCACTTATGGCGGGCTGGCAGGACGAGATCTGGAAGCTATAGCCATAGGGCTGGTAGAAGTAATGGAAGAGTCTTATCTGCAATACAGGATAAAGAGCATTGAATATCTTACCAATAAACTTATTGCCGCAGGTGTGCCGGTGATGCAACCGGCGGGTGGGCATGCAGTATATCTGGATGCAAAGGCATTTTTACCACATATTCCGCAAGATCAGTATCCGGGTCAGGCACTGGCAGGTGCATTATATGAAACAGGAGGTGTGCGTGGTGTGGAGATTGGTTCGCTGATGTTTGGCAAGTATGACGAAGACCACAAGTTGATACCTGCCCCGCTGGAACTGGTGAGGCTGGCCATCCCCCGCAGGGTATATACACAGAGCCATATAGATTATGTAGCAGAGGTGGTGATAGAGGTTTTTGAGCATAAAAATGACATAAAAGGACTAAAAATAGTAGAAGAAGCACCACTTCTTCGCCATTTTACTGCAAAAATGGCTCCTATAGCCTAATTTTGTATCCAGAAAAAGAGAAAGACAGAAATGACGATTTTCAGGCAGTTTACTTTTGATTCAGCACATTTTTTACCCAACGTACCCCCTGAACACAAATGCAGGGGTATGCACGGGCATACTTACAAGCTTACCATCTTTATGACCGGTGAGCCTGATGAACACCTGGGATGGGTGATGGATTTTGCAGTTGTGAAAAAGATCATGGAACCGATATTGGAACAGGTAGATCATAAACTGCTGAATGATATAAAAGGGTTGGAGAACCCTACCTGTGAATTACTGGCCAAGTGGCTATGGGGCAAAGTGAAGCTGGAAATACCTATTCTCAGCAAGCTGGAATTGTATGAAACACCTAAGTCAGGTGTGATAATGGAAGGGTAGTAATCTATTGAATATAGAGGTTTATTTCTTGTTATTAATGCGATAACAAATATCACATCATTTATTTCAGGTAAAGAAATGCAACTATAACTATGTTGTGTAATTTTGGGAATTAGCTTACATTAGTGAGAAATTTTCCCAAAAATGGAGAAGTATAGAATTTTTATTGTTGAGGATGATATGGTCTATGGGGAGATGATGCGTTATTTCCTCTCGTTAAATCCTGATTATGAAGTGTTCAGGTATACTACGGCCAAAGATTGTCTATCTAACCTCAATAAAAAGCCTGATCTCATTACGCTTGATTATTCCTTGCCAGATGCCAAGGGCAAGGCTGTGCTGGAAAAAATAAAAAAGCACGATATAAATATTCCTGTAATTATCATAAGTGGGCAGAATGATATAGCAACAGCAATAGAATTGCTGAAGCTGGGTGCAAGTGATTACTTCATTAAAGACGACAATACCAAGGAGCTTTTGATGAATGCGGTGAAACGTATCAGAGAGCACCAGAGTTTGCGGCAGGAAGTTGCACAGTTGAAAGAAGAACTGGATCATAGAAATGACCCAAACAAGATGATAAAAGGGAACAGCCGTGAGATCCAAAAGATCTTCGGACTGATCGAAAAATCATCTAGAGCAAATATCAACGTTTCAATTACAGGAGAGTCTGGAACAGGGAAGGAATTGGTGGCGCAGGCGATTCATAATTTCTCTGACCGGAAGAAAGGCGCATTTGTGGCTGTGAATATGGCGGCCATTCCCCGCGAGCTGATAGAAAGTGAGTTGTTCGGCTATGAGAAAGGTGCATTTACGGGCGCAATAGGAAGGAAGATAGGTAAGTTTGAAGAAGCTAATGGTGGCACCTTGTTTTTGGATGAGATAGCAGAACTGGAACTGGGTTTACAGAGCAAATTGTTGCGAGTGCTGCAGGAGCGCGAGGTGGTGCGTGTAGGCGGTAATGAAAAAGTGAAACTGGATGTACGTATCATAACAGCATCGCACAAGAACCTCCCTGAGGAAGTGAAAAGAGGTAATTTCAGGGAAGACCTTTTTTACAGGCTTTCCGGTTTGCCTATAGCTATTCCGCCATTGAGGGAACGAGGTAACGATATATTGCTGCTCGCAAAATACTTTCTGGATGGTTTTTGCAAGTCCAACAAAATGGCGCCAATGTCTCTGTCGAACGATGCCAGGGAAAAATTGATTTCTTACAACTATCCGGGCAATGTGCGGGAACTGAAGGGGGTTATGGAACTAGCTGCTGTAATGTGCAATGGCAACGAAATAGATACAGATGACATCACATTTCATTCTGTTTCTGTAGGGAATCAGTTGATGATGGAAGAAAAGACGTTGCATCAATATAATATTGATATAATACAGTCTTTTTTGAATAAATATGACAGCAATATTTTGAGGGTAGCAGACAAGCTGGATATAGGTAAGTCTACTATTTACAGAATGATAAAGAACGAGGAGTTGAGTGTGAAATAATGAATATATTTTGAATTTTCGATTATAGGGTGTCAAAAAATAAAGTTCCAGGGTAACATAGCAGTATATGAAACTGAATAAACTGTTGGAAGAACAGCTAAAAAGCGGGTTGCCTGAAAAATACAGGGACGATACAGAGATCATGTCTTTCCTTCAGTTGGTAAGTGATACTTATGAATCAAAAGATAGCGAAACTGATCAGTTGCTGCTATTATCCACAAAGAAAGAGGATAGTTTAAGCAATGAGAATGCCAATCTAAAGGAACAACTGTTATTGAAAAATGCGGAAGTTGGTTCTGGTGAGGTGCTGTATAACAATGAGAAATACAGAAGGATCATTGAGAATATGAACCTGGGTTTGCTGCAGGTTTCGCCCAATGAAGATATTATTTATGCCAATCAGAGTTTCTGCGAAATGAGTGGCTACGGTATAGATGAACTGGTGGGAAGAAATACGGCTTCTCTTTTTGTGCAGAAAGATAAACAACCACTTATAGATGCAGTAAAAGAACGCCGTGAGACAGGAGAGTCTGATGCCTATGAGATCCAGGTATTGAACAAGCAGGGAGAAGAGAAATGGTGGTTGATAAGCGGGGCTCCTATTCTGAATGACAATAACGAGTTTGTAGGTTCCATAGGTATCCATCTGGATATTACGAGCCAGAAGCAGCTGGAGCGGGAATTGCGAAAGGCAAACAATGATGCAGAGATATCTGCAAGAGCGAAGGAGCTTTTTCTGGCCAATATAAGTCATGAGATTCGCACGCCTATGAATGCCATTATTGGTTTAGGTAGGTTGCTTTCCAGGACCAGGCTGGATGCGCAGCAAATAATTTATCTGGATATCATTCGCAACGCTTCTGATACTCTTTTGTTCATAATCAATGATCTGCTCGATTTTTCAAAGATCGAAGCAGGTAAGGTGGTGTTGGAGGAAATTGGTTTCAATGTAAAGGATGCAATAGATAATTCATTACATATTCTGAGGCACAAGGCAGAAGAAAAAGGTATATCTCTGGATTGTGTGTATGATGATGACCTTTCAAAGGTATTCATAGGTGATCCTTATAGGTTGAGTCAGGTAATTATGAACCTGCTGAGTAACTCAATAAAATTCACTGAAAAAGGAGAAATAACTGTTCATTGTAATGTGCAGGAAGAAGATGAGAAATCTCAGTTACTGAGATTTGTAGTGGTTGATACGGGAATTGGTATGAGTGAAGAATTTCTCGATCATTTGTTCGATAAGTTTACCCAGGAGGACGAAAGCATAACCAGGAAGTTTGGAGGTACCGGACTGGGCATGAGCATCTGCAAACAACTTATAGAGTTGATGGGTGGGCAAATTGAGGTAGCAAGTAGAAAAAATGTAGGGACTACAGTTTCTTTTAGTTTACGCTTCACTATTGGTAGTGAGACAGATCTGCCCAAGTTGCTGATAACTGAAACAGATACACAGGCGCTGAAAGACAAACGTATTTTGCTGGTAGAAGATAACTCTATGAACAGAGTACTAGCCAAAACCATATTATCTCAGTATGGTGCAGAAGTTATAGAGGCAGTTGATGGGGCAATTGCGGTAGAGGTTATAACCAAAATGAGGTTTGATCTGTTGCTGATGGATATTCAGATGCCTGTAATGAATGGTTTGGAAGCCACAAAATACATCAGAACAAATATTGATAAGACTATTCCTATCATCGCAATGACCGCCTATGCCAATAAGCATGAAGAGCAGTTATGTCTGCAGGCCGGAATGAATGACTTTATATCCAAACCGTTTGATGAAGATAGGATGGTGCAGCTTGTGGCACAGTGGCTGGGCAGGGAAACAGTAGTGAAGGAAAAAGTGACAAAGGTAAAGAAGGTATCAAAGTCTTTAACGCAGAGCACCCCTGCATTATTTGATCTTAGTAAAGTACGGGCATTTGGAGGAGGAGATGAGGACTTTGTAGTCAATCTGGCTGGACTTTTCCTTTCGGAATCTGAAGGGGGTATAGCCAATATGGAAGTCGCTTTTGCCAAAAAAGACTTTGAAATGGTAGCAGGAATGGCACATAAAATAAAACCTTCTATGTTCACTTTTGGTGTGGTGACAGCAGTTTCGGAATTGGAGCAGATAGAAAGTTTGAGTAAGCAAAAGCAGTCGCCAGAAAGAATAGCAAATCACATAGCCAATTTGAAACAGATCTGTTCCGTTGTATTTGGTCAACTGAGAGTAGCAGTTAAAATAAGATGATTTTAATATTATAATCCTTCGAGAGGAAGAGGAAAATAATATTTGTGAATGTTAGACGTATTTTTCTTTGTATTATAATTGGCATTATATGGAATATAATACGAATGCAGAACAAAGCATATTTCCTTTCATGCGTTAATTGTGTTATCTTGAAATCTGATTATTCTGTATGATGCTATTGCGGCATATACCTTTCCTGAAAGCAGTATTCCTGTACTCTTTTACCGCTTTTGGCGGACCGCAGGGTCATATGGGTATGATGGTGAAGACTTTTGTGCAGAAAAGAAAGGATCTTACTGAAGATGAATTGCTGGAGTATAATTCCTTTTGTCAGATGTTGCCCGGGCCATCATCTACCCAGACCGTGATGCTTATAGCCATGAAGAGGGGAGGAATTCCACTTGCATTGCTCACTTTATTGTTGTGGGTATTCCCTGCTGCATTTATAATGGGGGCATTTTCGTTTGTGATTTATCATTTTCAGCCCGGCAGTATGAATGAGAACAGGCTCATCTTGCTACAGCCTATGTCGGTTGGTTTCGTGTGTTTTGCTGCTGCTCGAATGATGAAGACCAGTATAAAGTACTTTGCTACTGCCAGTATAATGGTAGGTAGCCTTATAGCTACACTGTTCATAAACTCTCCGTGGGTATTTCCGGCATTGCTGGTGATATCGGGTACAATAAGTAATTTCAGTAACAAGCGTATCCCTACACCTTTACATAAACCCAAAAAAATAAATTGGTTGCACTTGTGGGCATTTGCGTCCATATTTATTATTGCGGGTGTGCTTAGCGAACTAGCCAGAAGTGATAGCTGGCAGCATGGTAGGCTTTATAATTTATTTGAGAACTTTTACCGGTTTGGTGCAATAGTTTTTGGTGGCGGGCAGGGGCTGATGCCTATGATGTATTATCAGTTTGTGAGTCGCGACGGTTACCAGGCATTAACTGCAGGTCAGTTGCTTACAGGATATGGACTAGTACAGGCATTGCCTGGTCCTGTGTTTTCCATTTGTTCATTTGTAGGAGGAATGGCAATGAGCCAATATGGGGGAGTGTGGCAAGCTGTAGGTGCTTTTGTAGCTACTGTAGCAGTTTTTATGCCCAGTACGCTTTTATTGTTCTTCCTCTTTCCTATTTACGAGAATCTGAAGCATCATGTTATTATCTTCAGGGCACTTGAGGGGATCAACTCAGCTATAGTTGGTATCATATGGGCGTCTGGTATCATTTTGTTCCGCTATATAGCGTTTGATACAAATTTGTCGTTTGAGTGGTCTCATTTGGTTGTGGCGCTTATCACATTCCTGTTGTTGTTCTACTCCAGAATACCTGCGCCACTTATTGTAATTGGTTGGTTGTTACTGAGTATAGCACTGAAAGTAAGTGCATAACTGCGGATAATATACATGGAGATTTTGATGTTAGTTTTTCAATTCCTGCATCAGAAATGGTTTATCCTTATTACATTACATCCTGCTTTTAAAGAATTTTCATAAATGAAGAAGATCCTCATACTGCCATTAATGGCATGCGTGGCACTTGGAGCCACGGCTAAAGACAAGAAAAAGAAGCATAAACATGCGGCAGACGCCGCAGGTACTGCTGCATCCGCTCCTAAGAGCGATAGCAGCGCTTCTAAAAAAGGTCCCAAACCTTATAATAAGGTGATCACAGACAAAGCGGTGAGTCGCAAAGGGCTGTTCATTACCCACAAAGTAGATGATAAATGGTATTTCGAGATACCTGATTCTGTGCTGAACAGGGAAATGATCGTTACTACCCGTTATACCAAGGTGGCAGGTGGCGGCGGTGTATATGCCGGTGAAATGGAAAGCAGGAAATCTGTGATCTGGGAAAAAGGACCTAATAATAAAGTGTTTCTGAGGGTGGTAACGGTGATAAGCGTTGCCGACTCTACCACCGAGATCTACAAAGCGGTTACCAACTCCAATATGAACCCGATAGCCGAAGCTTTTGAGATAAAAGCATTTGGTAAGGATTCGAATTCTGTGGTACTGGATGTTACAGATTTCTTCAAGGGAGATAACCAGCCGGTGAGCCTGAGTGCGGCAACAAAGCGCAGGTTCAATCTTGCAGCGCAGATTGCAGATCGCTCTTATATTTCTGCTATCAATACTTACCCGATCAATACGGAGATCAAGGTGGTGCGTACATTCACATCTACACCACAGTTTGGCCCGCAGTCAGGGCCCATACAGAGTGTGACCTTGCCGGCGGCAATGGCGACGGGTGCGGTGACCATGGAAATGAATAACTCATTTGTGTTGTTGCCCAAAGTGCCCATGCAGAAACGTTTGTTCGACCCAAGGGTAGGCTATTTTGCCGACGATTATGCTGTGTTTGATGATATGCAGCAGAAAGTAGATGAGCAGGAATTTGCAGTGAGATGGAGGCTTGAAGCTAAGCCGGAAGATATGGAAAAGTGGAAGCGGGGAGAGCTTGTAGAACCTAAGAAACCGATCGTTTATTACATAGATCCTGCAACGCCTAAAAAATGGAGGCGCTACCTGATACAGGGTATCAATGACTGGCAGCCTGCATTTGAAAAAGCAGGATTCAAGAATGCGATAGTAGGTAAGGACTGGGATTATTCGGATTCTACCCTGAATCTGGAAGATGCCCGCTATTCTGTGGTGCGTTATCTTCCATCTGATGTGCCTAATGCCTATGGTCCGAATGTGCATGACCCACGTAGTGGAGAGATCATAGAAAGTCACATTGGCTGGTATCATAATGTGATGAAGCTGGTGCACGACTGGTATTTTGTGCAGGCAGCAGCAGTTGATGAGCGTGCCCGTAAAATGGTATTTGATGATGAACTGATGGGGCAACTCATACGTTTTGTGTCTTCGCATGAAGTAGGCCATACACTGGGCCTGCGTCACAACATGGGTAGCAGCAGCAGAACTCCTGTTGAAAACCTCAGGGATAAAACCTGGGTTGAAGCTCATGGACACACTGCATCTATCATGGACTATGCCCGGTTTAACTATGTGGCACAGCCCGGCGATGCTATAAGTGATGCAGGTATGTTCCCCCGTATTGGCGACTATGACAAATGGGCTATAGAATGGGGCTACAAGGCCACCTTTGCTAAGGATGAGAAAGATGATCAGAAAATAGTGAATAAGTGGGTTACAGATAGCCTGAAGGCGAACCCAAGACTGTGGTTTGGTACAGAAACCAATCCATTCGATCCTCGTTCGCAGACAGAAGATCTGGGTGATAACAGCATGAAGGCAAGTGAATATGGTATTGCGAACCTGAAAAGGGTAGTGCTGCGCCTGCCAGAGTGGACTGCTGAGGAGGCTGATAAATACGATAATCTGGCTACCATGTATGGTGCGGTAGTTACACAGTACAACCGTTATATGTTCCATGTGCTTAAGAATGTTGGTGGTGTCTATGAAACACCAAAGAGTGTGGAGCAGAAAGGAGAAGATGTATATGAACCGGCACCAGTAGCTATGCAGAAGGATGCAGTATCATTTCTGGGTAAACAATTGTTTACTACGCCGGAATGGCTGCTGAATAAGGATATACTGAACAAGATCAATAATCCGGTCTCAGTTGATCAGGTCTCTACGGTACAGGTCAATGTGCTGAATGGTTTGCTGGCGGTAAGCAGACTGAACAGGATGGCCGTATCTGCCAACAGGTTCGGGGCTAAAAATGTGTATCCGATAGAGGTGATGATGGATGATGTGAAAAATACCGTTTGGAGCGAATTGTCTACTCACAAAGCTATAGATGGTAACAGACGCAATCTGCAGAAAGCATATATAGATGCACTGAAGCGTATTATCAATCCTGATGAAGCATCGCAGGGTATTGCAGCTCAGGCAAGTATCAATAATGTATGGAACACAGATGCTGTTTCTGTGGCACGTGCGCAGTTGGTTGCATTGAAGAAGCAGGTTGACGCTTCGATTCCTGCAACATCAGACCGCATCAGCAAATATCATTTGCAGGATGTATCTGAGCGCATAAAAAAGGCGCTAGATCCTAAAGGATAGTAGCAACAAAACAATAGACATGAAATAGCCGGGCCATATGGTCCGGCTATATTTTTGAGTTTTAAGAGGCTCAGAAAAGAAAAGAGGCACACCGGATAGGTGTGCCTCTTTTATGTATTGTAATGTTGATGATTATCACAGTTCCAGCAGTGTTTTTACCGGATCGCTGCCAAAGAGCATAAAGTCCGGATTTTCGAGCAGTTCTTTTACACGAACCAGGAAACCTACAGACTCGCGACCATCGATGATGCGGTGGTCATAGCTGAGTGCCAGGTACATCATAGGGCGTATCTCTACTTTACCATTGATGGCCATTGGCCTGTCCTGAATCTTGTGCATACCCAGAATTGCAGACTGTGGTATGTTGATGATTGGAGTAGACATCAACGAACCGAACACACCACCATTGGTGATAGTGAAGGTGCCGCCTGTCATTTCATCAGGAGTTAATTTGTTATCGCGGGCTTTTTTAGCCAGTTCCACAACTTTCCTTTCCAGGTCGGCCATGCTCATGCTTTCTGCGTTGCGGATGATAGGAACTACCAGACCCTTTGGCGCAGAAACAGCTATAGAAATATCGCAATAATCGTGGTAAACAAGTGCATCACCGTCAATGTATGCATTAACAGCAGGCCATTCCTGCAGGGCAATGCAACAAGCCTTGGTGAAGAAAGACATAAAGCCAAGGTTCACACCATGAGACTCTTTGAAAGTATCTTTGTATGCCTTGCGGATATCCATGATGCGTGTCATGTCCACCTCGTTGAAAGTGGTGAGCATGGCAGTACTGTTCTTAGCTTCAACCAGCCTGCGGGAAATGGTTTTTCGCAGATTGCTCATTTTCTCTCTCCTGTCTTCGCGGGTAAATGCCTGACTGCCACCTTTTCTGCCCGGATTTGCAATTGCATCCAGTACATCCTGTTTCATGATGCGGCCTTTAGATCCAGATCCTTTCACGTCTGTAGCTTTTACCTGCTTGTCGGCCATAATAGCGTTAGCAACAGGAGTAGCTTTTGTATCTGTAGCGGCAGCCTGTTGTGCAGGTGCTGTTTCTTTTTTCTCTTCTTTAGCTGGTGCCGGAGCAGCAGCTTTTTCAGCAACCGGTGCTGCACTGCCTTCTGGTTTTGGGGCAGACTCATCAATAGAGCAGGCAAGGTCTCCGATGTTGAGGGTAGCGCCTTCTTCAGCCTTGATGTGGAGTATGCCGGCCTGTTCTGCGTTCAGCTCGAAAGTAGCTTTCTCAGATTCCAGTTCACACAATACTTCATCCCTGTTTACATAGTCTCCTTCTTTTTTCAGCCATTTTACCAGGGTTACCTCACTAATGGATTCACCTACTGCCGGTACTTTTATCTCTATCATCTTTGAATAAAAATTTGCTTTACGGTTTGCGAAATTACCAATTTTTGGCGTAAAGAAGGAATGAAAAATTAATGAGTTAAGATATTATTTTGAATTTTCTTTGTTTGCTGCTTTTTTCTTTCTGGGTGCATTTAGTTTGCGGTTTAGTTCACCTGCAAAAGGGTAATATTCTATATCGAACTTCTTTGATATATACTTATAGGCGCTACGTCTGTTGGGTTTTGCGAAATTGAAAAAATCCATATCAATGGTGTAGATATAGTTCAACTGTCGCATTTTGCTATCATTTATGATCAGTGCTCTGCCATTTGGGTGGCCACCATGAGTGGCTGCTTTTGTAGTATCCCAGCGGCCTTTTTTAGTTTGCCAGGAAGGGTAGCCATAGTATACTATGAAGTAGTCATTGGCTGTGTCGGAAATTACTATTCCGGTTGCAGGTGCAAGATGCTCGTTGAGCAGTAGTCCTTCAAATTTGTGCTCGCTAATTGCATCGAAATTGGTGTCGATGAAGTAGTATACCGGACAATAATTGAAATGATTTTTGAAATCACTGATCGTTGCCAACATAGCGCCTTGAATATCTTTTCTCAGCACTTCCAGATCGCCAAATCTTTTTGCTTTTATCAGTGCATTTGTTCGGTTACGTTCTGCTTTGAGTTGAACAAGAATTGCAGATGGGTATTTTTTATTTTCCTGTGCATTGGCAATAGTTTGCAAAAACAGACATAAAATAATACCAGATATAAAGGATGGTTTGAAAAAAGACATGCCTACAAAGTTAGACAAGTTTGGTAGTGCAGGGTAGCGCTTTTGTGTGAAATATTTCAAAATACTTGTTGCTTTGAGGCTCAGGTGGGTAAGGTGGAATAAATGGTGGAAAATTATTCTTGTTTTTTTACAATGAACCCGATTAAATGTTCGTTACTTTCAAAGAAACTATTAATTTTATGGCTTGACCGTATTATATGGTCATATATCTCTGTCCTTTTTGGGTGTGCAGGGTTCAATAACCATGTTGCCTTTATGGTGAAGAGATACTAAAATCAATAACAGGATAAAATGAAACTGACCAAATCGATTTTCATTACCGCAATACTGACGCTGCTTACATTCAGCGCCATTGTTTATACCTCTTGCAGAAAGGACCGTTGTAAAAGAGTGGTTTGCCAGAATGGCGGCACCTGTACAGATGGTTTCTGTTATTGCCCATCCGGCTATACAGGTACCTACTGCCAGATAGCCAATGTGTCTTCCATTGCTTTCAAAAACAAGACGTTTACTCCGGTAAAGATCATTGTGAAAGGTATCGAGTATACTGTAGATTCAGGTAAGACGATCACCTTTACCGGTGGTCATGGCGATTCTCTCAGGGCTACAGCATCGACAAGGGGATACTATGGTGTTAATGTTCCCATACCGATCAAAACAATGGATTTCCCGGTAAGGAACACTACTTTTTTCGATCTGAATGTAGGTGCTGATTACTTTTTCCTGATGGCTACAGACTCAAATGCTACAGTTCCTGAAATATCTTTGGTTTATGTAAATTACAAGCAAAGGGATTCTTCTTTGGATGTGGTAACTCTCCCTACGCCTATCAAGAATACCGGCAAAACACACCATATCGGTTATTATAAGGCCTATACTGATACAAAGATTCGTCTGGAAAAAACTCCTGATTATTGGACTTTCAACAAGCCGCTAAGAGACACTTTGCAGATCAATCAGTATTATAATGCTGTAGTAAAATAGGTTATAACAAACATAATTAAAGACATTTAAAAGCAATTTCCTCTTAAGGAAATTGCTTTTTTAGTATATTCATGTTCTACACTTTTCTGTATGAGATCTCTTCATTCTTTTTTGCTTGCTGCATTGCTTTTGCCTCCTGTTTATAGCTATGGGCAGACTGCCATTACCAGTACAGACTCTTTGGCTGCCAGGATAATGATGGGCAATTATGACCCTGTTGCATATTTGGCATCCGCAATAATTGATGACCCAACTTCTATTAGTACAGATCTCAGGGCAACCATTTCAGCAGACTCTCTGCATAAGTGGCTCGATGTGCTGGGAAGTTTTCAGAACAGGAATACCGGTTCTGATACGCTGTCGGCAATAAAAGGCATTGGTGCTGCCAGAAGGTGGATATATGCAAAGTTTGGCCAGTTTGGCGCAGTCAATGAAAACAGACTTATACCTTCTTATCTGCAATTTGATGAGGCTATTTGTGGTGTAGGGCAGCACAGGAATGTATTTGCCGTATTGCCCGGTACTGATACCACTGATAAGTCTGTGATAATAATAGAAGGTCATATGGACAGCCGTTGCACGGATCTATGCGATACGGCATGTATGGCCAAGGGGATGGAAGATAATGGCAGCGGCACAGCCCTGGTCATAGAATTGGCAAGGGTGATGAGTAAGTACAGTTTCAGGCATACGCTGGTATTTGTAACTACTACCAGCGAAGAGCAGGGGCTTGATGGTGCAAGGGCATTTGCCATATATGCACAGGCGCATGGAATAAAAATAAAGGGCGTATTGAACAATGATGTGATAGGTGGTGTAATATGCGGACACACCTCTTCGGCACCCAGCTGCCCGGGATATAAACAGGTAGACAGCACGCAGGTACGTTTATTTTCTTATGCAGGTTTCAATTCATTTCACAAAGGGCTGTCTCGTTATATAAAGCTGGAATACAAGGAAATGCAGCGTCCCTATGTTGCAGTGCCTATGACCATAAGTATAATGACTGCAGAGGACAGAACAGGCAGGGGCGGAGATCATATTCCATTCCGTCAGGCGGGGTTTACAGCTATGCGCTTTACATCGGCCAACGAATCAGGTGATGCAAATGTGACCAGTGCCACTTATGACGACAGGCAGCATACATCCAGAGACAGCATAGGGATAGATAATGATCTGAATGGCACGCTGGATGAGTATTTTGTTGACTTCAATTATCTGTCGCGCAATACGCTGATCAATGCCAATGCCGCAGCTATGATGGCTTTAAGCCCGCGTACACCTGATTTTACACTAACTGCAACTCCGGGTAATCTGGTTGTGAATCTCACTGCAGAAACGGGATATCCGCAATACAGGGTGGGTGTACGCACCACTACCTATGATTGGGATTCGGTTTATACCTTCGCTGGCGGCACCACAACATTTACGGTGCCTGTTGGGGCGGGCGGTAATCATATAGTCAGTATAGCCTCAGTAGATGATAAGGGAATTGAGAGTCTTTTCTCAAAAGAACTCCAAACGAATGTAACTGCAGGATTTGATATGATTACAGCCGGTGCTAAGGCAATAGAATTATTGCAGAACAAACCCAATCCGGCCGATGAGACCACTATGATAAGCGTGCTGGTTAATGACCGAGTGTCTTATAAGGAAGCCTATGTTTCTATCAAAGATCTGAATGGCAGAGAAGTGCAGCGTATGGGTATTTCGCTGAACAATGGAATGAATGAAATTCAGTATGAACATGGCTATAATGTGAGTGGCACCTATATCTATTCGCTTGTAGTAGATGGAGTAGTTATTGATTCTAAAAGGATGGTATTTGCCAACTGATGTATTAACATTTTATTCGGAATATTCATAAAGTATAGCCAATTCAATATTGCTCAATACTGTAGTGTTTCCTGTTGCATTAGTTTTACCAGACACACTGCATGAGGTTATTTTTCTACACTTTTCAATTGCTGCCATTTGCTACTCTTGCTCAATCTGTGCAAGGTGTAGTAACTGATGCCGGCAATCATAAGCCATTGAGTCCAGTAACGGTTGTGAATGTAGTAACGCAGCAGGTGAGTTATACGGATCTTACAGGGCACTATACTATTGCAGCTAAACCCGGAGAGCGGGTAGCATTTTCTTATCTGGGATACAATACGGTAGAGAAGTTTTGCAATGTTGCTGCCGGTATGGCTGGAATGAATGTGGCGCTGGAACGTAAATTATATGAACTGGATGCAGTGGTGTTCAGGCCCGGTAAACTATCGCAGTATCAGCTGGACTCTATAAACAGGGCAGAAACTTATCGTTTGCCACTGGCAAGAACTGCCCCATCTATGATGAGCCCTATATCTGCAATAGCAGAGCTCTTCTCCAAAAAAGCTAAAAGATTATACCTGTTTCAGAAGGACTTTGCCACCGGCGAAGTTCAGAGATATATAGACAGCAGGTATAGTAGAGAATTGGTTACCTCGCTTACAGGACTTAAAGGAGATAGCTTGTCAGACTTTATGTATGTATATAGAATGCCCTACGATTATGCCAGGGTAGCCTCTCCTTTGGAACTGAAAATGTGGGTGAGAGATAACTATAAGACCTGGATAAAGACCTATGTAGATACCAGCATCAAAACTGCACCAATAGTACCTGCAAAAAAGATAGCCGCCCCATTGAGGAGCGGCTATCTCATGAATATTATTTACAGATTATTTTACCTGTATTGTAGCGTTGTAGTTTACACCATCAGCTTGGATGCTGATCATGTAGATACCATTGCTGATGCCTGTGAGGCTCAGCGGCATTGAGCCGGCCTGAGTCATGTCTATTGCAGCTGTGAGTACCTGACGGCCTGTTACATCTGTTATAACTACAGAACCATTGCCTGCATTTGTAGTATTCCATTTTATGTTCAGCGTACCTGAAGTTGGGTTAGGGAACACATTGATACCTGCATTTGCTTCAGTTACATTGTTCAAGCCTGATGTAACCGGAGTGATAGTAAGAGAAAGTGTATGCTGTATGAAGCTGGCAGCTGTCATAGAAGGTGATGCTGTGGTAAGTGTGATGGCAGGATATGGAGTAGTTGCATAGTTCATCAGCTCAGGATAGATCTTGATAGGAGTGCCAGTTGGCAGACTGCTGAAAGAGTAGTGACCCAGATTGTCTGTTTTTGTGTGTTGCAGTATCTGACCTGTAGTGTTGTTTACGCAATACATCAGCAAGCCTACTGCCGGTATGCCTGCAGTGCCTTTGTTGGCCCCAGTAGTAACATCGCCAGCTATGAAGCCGGGACCAGATGTAGTAGTGCCATAGCCCATAGTGATATGCTTGTTGATGTCGTTGGTGCCTGCTACGTGATAAATAACGGTTGCAGTATTCCAGTATGCGCTGCTGGTATGATAAGTAGGCAGATAACCTGTACCTGCAACCATAGAGTCGTCAGCAGCTTTTACACGGAAAGAATCTGTACCCATGCCGCAGAAAGAATAATGCGCACTTGCACCTGAAGCATAAACATAAGCTGAATCGACAGCGCTGAGTATATGAGTGGCAGCATTGTATTTGATGAGCCATACTTTTACAGGGCCATAAAGTGGTGCACCGGTAAAGAGTACATCGCCAGAGATACAGTTTGGTGTAGTAATGGTAACGGTAGTTGTTGCATAAACAGGACCAGAGCAACCAGCTACTGTATAAGTAATAACGGCTGTACCAGCAGTAACACCTGTAACAAGACCACCCGCACTTACAGTAGCTACAGCTGTGCTGCTACTGCTCCAAGTACCACCTCCAACAGTGCTGGTGAGTAAACTTGTAGAACCTGCAGACAAAGTTGTAGTGCCACCTATTGTGCCGGCTGTAATAGCGCTAACTATAGATACTACATGAGTGCTGGTGTATGCGCCGCAAGAGCCGGTTACAGTATGGCTGATAGTTGCTGTACCTACTGATACACCGGTAACAACGCCTGTGCCGCTAACAGTAGCAACTGAAGGTGCTGAACTAGACCATGTACCACCACTTGCTGAAGCGGTAAGTGTAATGGCGCTACCTACACATGCAGATGATGCGCCTGAAAGAGAATCTGCAGCAGTACCTGTTACCGTTACTGTAGCAGAAGCATAACATCCTGTACCCAGTGAGTAGCGGATTACTGCTGTACCGGCATGTGCGCCTGTGCAAAGACCAGTTGCTGAACCGATAGTAGCAACATAGGAATACATGCTGCTCCATGTGCCACCGGAAGTTGCATTTGTGAGCGTAACTGAAGAACCAACGCAGAAAGAAGAACCTGCACCCACAATAGCTGCAGGGTTAGGGTATACTGTGTAAACTGCGGTAGTGGTAGTGGAGCCTGCATAGGTAATAATGCACGTACCTGCAGAAACACCTGTGAGGATACCTGATGTAGCACCGATGGTAGCTATAGCCGTATTGCTCGATGACCATGTGCCGCCCGTTGAAGGGCCGCCCGATGAAGAATCATAAAGGGTTGTAGGGACGCCTATGCAGGAATTGAGCGTAGGGTAGATAGCAGCGAAACTCTTTTCTGCTGCAAGCATGCCGGTTATGGCTAATGCAAGGGTTAAGATCTTTTTCATGAAATTACTGATTTTTTACTGTTAAAGATTTGGTTTAGGTTAACAGTAATAATGACGGGCGAAGATAATGAGATGTGAGGAATTATAGAAAATAATATTGGTTAGAAAGTGAACAATTATTAGTAGTTGTTAATTGTAATGTTCAGGTAATTAATGAAATACAAAACGTCCCTGAGTTCAGGGACGTTTTGTGCGATTGACAAAAACAGAACTGATTACTGGATCTGAATTTTGTTATTGTAATTAACACCGTTGGCCTTTATGCTGATCATATAGATGCCTTTGGTTAAGCCTGAAAGGTTTAAAGGGGCTGTACCATTTGCTTGTGTTATTGCGGTTGTTGTTTTCATGATCTCGCGGCCGGTAATATCTGTTATGGAAATTTCTGCTGTAGTGTTGTTTAGGTTGCTCCATTCTATATTCAATACAGATGAAGTAGGGTTAGGATACAGGGTGATACCTGCAGCTGATGCTGAAGTATTGATGATGCCTGTAGTGATCGGTGTAATGGTCATAGATAAAGTGTGCTGTATGAAACTTGCAGACATCATAGTAGGGTTGGAAGAAGTAAGCACAATAGGAGGGTATGCTGTTGTGTTGTAATTGATCTGTTCAGGATAGATCCTGAATGGTTCGCCCATTGGAAGGTTGCTGAAAGAATAATGTCCGAGCGCATTGGTATAGGTCTGTTGCAGAATAGCACCAGTAGATATATTCACACAATAGATAAGCATACCAACTGCCGGTATACCTGCAGTTCCTTTATTAGCACCTGTAGTAACATCGCCGGCTATAAAGCCAAGGCCGGCAGTAACTGTACCGTAACCCATAGTGATGTTTTTGTTGATATCGTTTGTGCCGGCTACGTGATAGATAACAGTTGCTGAGTTCCAGTAAGTGCTTGCAGTGTGGTATGTAGGCGTATATCCTGTAGTAGTAAATGCAGAATCGTTAGTAGCAGCTTTTACTCGGAAAGAGTCTGTGCTCATGCCGCAGAACGAGTAATGAGCGCTTGTGCCTGAAGCATATGCATAGGTAGAATCGCAAGCTGAAAGGATGTGGGTAGCCGGATTGTATTTGATAAGCCATACTTTAACCGAACCGTAATGTGTAGGGCCAGTGAATAAAACATCGCCAGAGATACAGTTAGGGCTGGTTACAGTTACTGTAGTATAAGTAGATGCCGGACCACTGCAACCTGTTTTGGTATAAGTGATCACTGCAGTGCCGCTGGCAACGGCAGTAAGGAAGCCGGTTGTTGCGCCTATAGTTGCAACTGATGTGGTGCTGCTGCTCCATGTGCCGCCTGAAACTGAATTGTAGAGATATGAAGTGCTACCCGCTGTAAGCGTAGTTGAGCCAGTAATAGTGCCCGGAGAAGTTGTAGTTGTTACAGTTATTACACGAGTAGCGGTAATAGTGCCGCAAGAGCCGGTAGTAGTATGTGTAATTGTTACAGTGCCAGCTGCTACACCGGTAACAACGCCAGATCCGCTAACTGTAGCGATACCTGTACTGCTGCTGCTCCACGTGCCGCCACCTACTGTAGAGGAAAGTGTAATGCTGCTGCCTGCACATACCGAAGTAGTACCGGTAATAGTGTCTGCTCCTGCAGGGTTTACTGTTACAACTTTGGTTGCAAAGCAGCCTGCGCCGGTTCCTACAGAGTAATAAATATTTGCTGTGCCGCCATTAACACCGGTAACTATGCCGGTCGCAATACCAACTGTAGCAATAATGGTAGGACTACTGCTCCATGAGCCACCGATTACAGGGTTGGTAAGTGTAGTTGTAGCACCTATACAAATAGGCGTTGTTCCTCCGCCAATAGCACCTGGTGCCGGATTTACAGTAAAAACAGCAGTAGATAAACCAAGTGAGCCATTCCAGCTGATGATGCAGGTGCCTGCAGCAACACCGGTAGTGAGGCCGGTTGATGAGCCAATTGTTGCCACAGCTACGTTGCTGCTGCTCCATGTACCAGTTGAAGCAGAATCAGGGAAAAGGGTAGACGTGCCACCTACACAAACACTAAGCGAACCCCATATAGCCGCATAGGTGCTCGTGGCTGCAAATGTAGCTACCATGATCATAGCTAATGTCAATAATTTTCTCATAACTGTTTGTTTTTTATTGTAAAATAAATTCAGTTCGTATTGTATGTGTTCTTGCCTTTTACTAAGACGTTTATTTATTCGGAAACGTTAGGATAGTTCTCGTATTTAATTTATGTTATGTGTATTTCGGATAAGTTGTATGAAAATTGTGCTCTAAATTGTTTTTGTAAACAAAAATGACCCCACAGAAGTGGGGTCATCAATTGATCCTCATTGTTCACTGTTTTATCACATTATCAGCGTAACTGTAGAGGCGTGTATTATTATCCGAATGTTAGTATTTAGTGGTATATTTATTTATTGCATTTAAAACGAAGATCAGATCACACCCCAATTTACAGCTGATCTGTTCAGTATGGCTTCTATCTGTTTTTCTCTTTTCTGCACATTCAATCTCATGGGTGAGAAGGCCCAGCTAGCTCTGAGGCGGGAGAGCCTGTCCTGAGGGGGCAAAAACAGTATCCTGCTGAGCCAGCGCAATGGTGCAAATGATCGTAAGACTCCTGATGTTTTAACGAAATATACAACTGTAGCTGCATCACATCGTTCCAGTAGTTCCTCCAGCTCCTCTATGTCTACAAATGAAGAAATGCATAGTACTGCTCCGGTTCTCGGGTTGAAATATTCTTTCAATGACCGGTCGGTATGCCAGGTACTGTTGCTGATAGTTCTTGCCGTCTTCTCCTGTTCGGTCATTTGATCAGGTAAATTAAATGACTGATCAGGGATATAGCACATTTCCCATTCTTTCTTAGAGAGGGTATCGTAGATGGTATAAATGCAGTTCTTATAATAATTCAACATTTCTCTGCTGTAACCATCATTTAGCCATTGTTTTTTCAACGTAGCAAAGAAGGAAGCATGGAAATAGAGATGTGAAGCATAGGGTTCATACATTTCGGGTACGCGCACCACCAGTTCTCTGTTTTTGGCATATACTTTCCAAACTATACGGCGCACATCGTCACCGCTCTCAAAATCTTTATAGTTCAGGTATTCTCCTTCCACACGGCGCAGTTGTTCTATACGTACGTCCATGTTCTCCGTCTTTTTAGGGTATACTTCTTCGTCGTGAGTGCCATTAATAACCGGTGGCTGGTAGAAATGCCCGGTTACAGACTGTGCAGCTGCCAAAGAGAATATATGCAGCATATCCTGGAAGTAGATGAAGCCCCCTTTCAGGTCATATTCCTTAATGTCCGGCAGATAGAGTCTGCTTCTGCCCGAAATAGCAGACCTACGCAGACTTTGTGGTTTTCGTTTGTCTGTAAGTAAAGCAAAAGAATCGGTCATTACATTATCATCATAGTAGAGCCTGCCTTTTATAAACCCAAGTATCGGACGAAAAACACCATCCAGTTGGGCAGTGAGGTATAGTTTGTTCTTTTTACCACTGCCTGTTTCTGTACTGAAATCTACTTTCAGCGATATGTTTTTGCGTTCTTTGAGCCAGGTGTAATAGAAGTAGCTGGCCAGTGTGCTGAACATGGATAATAATATCAGGGCTATGATGAACCAGAAGGTCAGTTTGCCCATCAGTATAATAAATGGAATGAAGGGGGAAGGGTAATCGCCCTTGGGTACAGGCTTATAAAGTAGTTTGAAGGAAAGCCAGCCGGCTACCACATACAACAAGGTATTGATGGTAAACGGGAAATACTGCCAATAATAGTATAAGCGCCATTTCAGTTGTTTCCTGTTCATTATATGGGGCGAAGTGCGATGTGTGAAAGTAGCAAAACGATCCTGTAAATGTTGTTAATTTTATTCTTATTTCCTGCAGGGTTTATCCGATTCCTGCTAATATCAAATCCTTTGGAAAGAATTCCTTTTACCTGCCTAAATTTGCAAACCATTATAAAAGAGTGCATGCTATAGTATGACAGAGAGAATAGAGAAATTATTGAAGTTTCTGGAGAGTAGTCCGAAGGATTGTTTTCTGAATCATGCGCTGGCACTTGAGTATGTGAAAGCCGGTGACGAAGAACTGGCGCGTCGTTATTTTGAGACCAATCTAACCAATGATGTGCATTATGTGGCTACCTATTATCATTTGGGTAAGTTGCTGGAAAGGACAGGTGCACAGCAAGAAGCTATAAAGATATATGAGCAGGGTATGGCCGAAGCAAAGACAGCCAGGGATATGCACAGTTATAATGAATTGCAGGGAGCCTATGAGGACCTTGTTTATTGATCAGTATACCTAATACAGAATAGTTTTGAGTGATCTTCTTCAGGAATTTCGTGCGCATTGGTCGGTAACTTTTCCCGCGTTGCAAGGTGGTAGTATATTGCTGGCTGTGAGCGGTGGTGTAGATTCTATGGTGCTGGCCAATTTGTTCAGTAACAGTGGCATTTCTTTTGGCGTTGCTCATTGCAATTTTGGCCTCAGGGGGCAGGAATCTGATATGGACGAAGCGCTGGTGCGCAGTTGGTGTACAGAAAACAATGTTCCATTCCATAGTGTCCGTTTTGAAACAAAGAAGAAGTCGGCAGAATGGAAGAAGGGAACACAGGAAACCGCCAGAAAGCTGAGGTATGATTGGTTTGAGCAGGTGAGGAAAGAAGGAGGTTATGCACGCATAGCAACCGCACACCATGCCAACGATAATGTGGAGACCCTGCTCATGAACCTCTTCAGAGGTACGGGTATACAGGGGCTGCATGGTATTTTGCCTGAAAGGGGCAATATTATAAGACCATTGTTATTTGCAACCAGAGTGCAGATAGCTGCTTATTGTGCTGCCGAGAACGTGCCTTATAGAGAAGATGCCTCTAATAGTTCCGATGATTATTTGCGCAATGCAATCAGGCATCAGGTAGTGCCTGCTGCAGAACAGTTATTCCCCGATATGGTAGGGCACGTAAATCAGAGTATTAAGAGGTTTGGTGAAGCAGAGGAATTGTATAATAGTGCCATAGCATCAGAACGCAAACAGCTGATAGAGCAAAGAGGAAAGGATCATTACATACCTGTGCGTAAGCTGATCAAACGTAGTCCGTTGGCTACTATATGTTATGAGCTGCTATTGCCTTTCGGGTTTCATTCATCTCAGTTGACCGACGTGCTGAGCCTGCTTACTGCTGATACAGGGCGTTATGTGTCATCGGCTACACATAGAGTTATCCGCAACCGTGATTTTCTGATCGTTACTACGCTTGCTACGGAGGAGGCAGATCTGATTCAGATAGAAGAAAACACGGCTGTAGTAGATACTACAGATTTTGTTTACTCTTTTGCGATTGCCGACAAGCCATCAGAAATTCCATCAGATTCGGATAAAGCATTTCTGGATCTGGATGCTGTTGGTTTTCCTTTGGTATTGCGCAAATGGCGTATAGGAGATTATCTCTACCCATTGGGAATGGGTATGAAGAAGAAAAAAGTTAGCAGAATACTTATAGATGCAAAAGTGCCGCTACACGAAAAAGAACGCGTTTGGGTGCTGGAATGCAACAAACGAATTGTTTGGGTTTGCGGAATGCGACTCGATGAGCGTTTCAGAGTGAAGTCTGCTACTCAAAAAGTACTGGTTGTGACCCGCAAGCCCAGATAAAACTTTCTGATTTTTAAGGATTCATGATAGAGTTTATGAACAGCTTGCCATGTGTGGGGTCTATGACCAATGCATAAGCCAGGCCATATACTGCGCCCCAGAAGTGGGCATCATGGTTCATATAGCCACCTCCTTTTTTTGCCATATAGGCTTCGTAAATCAGATACAGCACCCCGAATATTATTGCAGGTATGCCTATAGGCAGGAAAATGATATAGAGCTTGCTCCACGGTGCAAAATAGATGAAGAAAAACATTACTGAAGCCACACCGCCTGATGCACCTAATGATCTGTAATAAGAATTATTCCTGTGTTTGAGGAAAGAGGGTAGGGATGAAATAATGATACCGGTAAGATAGAGGGTGAGGAAACCCATACCCAGAATATACTCTGCACTGCTACCAATAAAGTAGAGTGATATCATATTAAATATAAGGTGGTTCCAGTCGGCATGAATGAAGCCTGAAGTGAGTAGCCGATAATATTCCTGTGGGGAGTCCATGTAGCGTGGCCACAATATCAGCTTGTTGGCCAAAGCTTCATTGTTGAATGCAGCCATAGAAATGAGTACCGTTATTACTACCGTTATTATAACTATCATTGATCGATCTAAGTTCTATTTATGTTCAAATGTAAAACCTATCTGCAATAATAATTGTGTAGAATAAAAGTATTAACAATTTGCAGTATAGACTTTATAAAAAAAACTCTGGTAGGGAATACCAGAGTTTTTTTTAAAATATTTTCAGCAAATATTAGTGGCAGGAATGACCATGGTTCTTATGGCCGCTGCAGCAATTGTTGCTATGTTTTTTGTGGTTTTTGTAGTGTTCCATGGTATAGTTATACCTGTAGTAACGCCTGTTCCTGTATTTCCATGGAGCGATGTCATCAGATGCGTTCTTATAGCATGTGCAGTTGTTGATGCTGTGGTAAGAACCTGATGGTGCATTGCTGCTTTCAGTTTCATTAGTAGTTACTTCTTCTTCTATAACGCGGGTTACAGTTTTAGGAGCAGATGGTGTAGCCATGTTCTCAGCTGGCATAGGTGCTGGCTGAGCTACAGGAGTAGCAACTGCTTTTTTAGCTTTAGTTTTAGTTGTTGCAGTTTTCTTTACAGGAGCTTTTGTAATTGTAGCTGCTTTTGGTGCCGGTGTTGGTTTTGCAGCAACAGGTGCAACAGGCTTTGGAGCCGGAGTTGGTTTTACTGCAACCGGAGCTGGTTTTGGTGCTTCTGGTTTAGCAACCGGAGCTACTGGTTTTGGAGCAGGAGCCGGTGTTGGTGCAGGCTTGGCTACAACCGGAGTTTCGGTTTTCACTGATGGTGCAGCAGGTTTTGCTACAGGAACTATAGGCCTTGCAACCGGCACAGGCATTTTGTTCACTGGCGGAGCCACTTTTTTTACGGCCGGAGCAGGTTTTTGTGCGTTCGCGGTGCCAAAAACCATAGTGGCCACAACAAATAATGGGACAAAAATCTTAGTCATAAGTTTCCTTTTGTGATAGCGAAGATATAAAAATTATTCAACCGCAATAGTATTGCCCGCATAATTTAATCTAAATCACTGCTAAACAGGCTATAATAGACTTAGTTTATGGATGGTTTTAATGGGTTTATTATCGTTTATGTACTTTTTGCCTATTTTCGGCTCTTATCTTTAGTATAAATATGAAAAACTTTAGAGGTTACCTGTTGCTGGGAATTGCGGTCTGGAGTATGTCTTTTAAGGGGGACAAGCAGGAAAAAGTAGATATACATACGATCATGCTCATCAAAAAAGAAGGTTTTGGTAACTCAAAAGTTATGCAGACCCTCTTTGAGCTTACTGATGTGAATGGACCTAGACTAACAGGATCTGAGGGTATGAAGAATGCCGAAGCTTGGGCTTCGAAGAAACTGAAAGGCTGGGGCATGAAGAATGTGCAGATAGAAAGGTGGGGCGGTTTTGGAAAAGGGTGGGAGATAAACAAGAGTTATGTGGCTATGACGGCCCCCTATTATCAGCCGCTAATTGCTGTGCCAAGAGCCTGGACTCCCGGAACCAACGGATTGGTGAAAGGTGATGCCGCACTGGTGAGGATAGAAAGTATAGATGATATGGCTAAATATGCCGGCAAACTGAATGGTAAAATAATAGTACTATCTACGCTTAATAACGAAGCAAGGCCAAACTTTACCGCTGATGCCAAAAGGCTGACAGATGAAGAATTGAGTAAAATGGACTTCGATCCGCATGCCGATGATGCGGTGACCAATCTCAGTCAGAAGAAACCACAGCCTGCTAAACCAAGGGTAAATCTTAGACCTCAGATAGATTCCTTCCTTTTGGAAGAAGGTGCTATTGCGGTGCTGAGTGGAGGAAGGGGTACAATGGGAACTGTTTTTACATCGAACGGGTCTTCGCGTAAATTGGATGCAAAAACAGTGTTGCCCGAACTGGAAATGGGAAGCGAACACCTGGGGGTATTGGGCAGGCTCATAGAGGCAGGAAAAAAGGTGTCGCTGGAACTAGATACCCGTACCACCTTCCTTACCGAAGATACAACTGAATATAATGTAGTTGCCGAAATTCCGGGTACAGATCCTGCATTGGGTTCGGAGTTGGTGATGCTTGGTGCCCATATGGATAGCTGGCATGCATCTACCGGCGCAACAGACAATGGTACAGGTACCGTAGTAATGATGGAAGCTGTGCGCATATTAAAGGCCATAGGTGTGAAACCGCGCCGCACCATTCGCATCGCATTGTGGAGTGGGGAAGAGCAGGGATTATTGGGCTCCAGAGGGTATGTGAAGAAACATTTTGCGGATAGGCTCACTATGAAACTGAAACCAGAGCATCAGAAAGTGTCGGCCTATTACAATCTGGACAATGGAGGTGGAAAGATAAGAGGCATTTACCTGCAGGAGAATGATGAGATCCGTCCGATCTTTGAAAGCTGGCTGGCTCCTTTCAAAGATCTGGGGGCTGCAAATGTCACTATCAGGAACACAGGATCTACCGATCATATTTCTTTTGATGAAGTGGGCATACCCGGATTCCAGTTCATACAGGACCCTTTGGAATACGGAACTCGTACCCATCACACCAATATGGATTCTTATGACCGAGCCAGTGCCAATGATCTGATGCAGGCATCAGTAATTATCGCTTCTTTTGTTTATCACACTGCTATGCGCGACGAGCAACTGCCTAGGAAGCCTTTGCCAAAGGTTAATCCTGCACCTGATAGTTACAGAAGGTAATAGAACTTTTACAAAGATGAATTATTATGCAAAAAGGAGACTCATTTGAGTCCCCTTTTTGCATAATAACCAATGTCTCACATCTAGGGGTTATAAATGATCTGTGCAGTAGCAGTACTTCCGTCGAGTCCAGTAAAGCGGCAGATATAGCTTCCCGCAACTAAATTGCCGGGAAGAGAAATTGTGCTGGTGGTTTCTGTGATCGCAAATTGTGCAGCTATTTTTCCGTCCATAGAATATATTTTCAGCAAACCGCCCGCCTGAGCGATGATGTTTAAGATTCCTGAGGTTGGGTTCGGATAAAGGTTGAAAGAAGCAGGAGCGGGAATAGTTGAAGCGTTATAAACTTGTTTGCCAGCAACACTGTTCACGCTCATGGTGCGGGTCACATAGCAGCCGGATGTAGTCACTTTATAGGATATGATGCTAGTGCCCGCTGTAACACCAGAAACAATACCACTGGCAGTGCCAATAGTTGCATTGTCGGCATTACTGCTGGCCCATGTGCCACCTGCGGTAGCGTTGGTTAGTGTCACAGATGTTCCAACTGCTACTGTGGACGCACCGGCTATTGCTGCAGGATTGGCTTTTATGGTCATAGCTAAAGTCTTACTGCAACCATTTGCCAGTTTGTAAGTAATAGTACCGGCTCCGGCAGTAAGTGCATTGAGCGCTCCTGTAGTAATATTTATTGAAACCACGGTTGGGGCACTACTTGCCCAAGTGCCACCAGATACTGAATCGGTAAGCGTGCAACTATTGCCTGTGCAGATGCTTGATGAGCCTGTAATTACTGATGGTGCGGCATTGATAGTAATTTGTTTAGTTGTGTAACAACCTGTGGATGGGATCTTGTAAGTAATGATAGCATTTCCTTCAGCGATACCCGTAACCATGCCAGAAGTAGAATTGGCTGTGGCTATGGAGGTGTTACTGCTGCACCATGTCCCGCTTCCACCAATAGTACTTGTAAGTATACTGGCCGCTCCTTTACATATATTTATGTTGCCTGTAATGGGTGCTGGTAATGCGTATACATTGACATTTATTGTTGTGTAGCAGCTACCGCCTGTTGCATAGGTAATAGTAGTGCTACCCGCACTTATTCCGGAAACTACACCTCCGCTGGTTATAGTAGCTTTGGCGGTGTTGCTACTGGTCCATGTGCCGCCACTGGTTATATGGTTCAGGGTAGTTGTATTGTCTACACAAACTGATGGTGTACCTGTTATAGCTGCAATAGTGCTGCTAACGGTAACCTGTCCGGTGGTATAGCAGGTAGGGGTGGTCAAGTAGGTAATATTTGAAGTTCCGGAACTGATACCATTTACTATTCCTGTTGTACTGTTTATAGTTGCTTTGCTCGTATTGCTGCTGGTCCATGTGCCACCGCTGGTAGCGTTTGTAAGTGTTGAGCTGGTACCCGGACAAATAGTTATGAGGCCTGTTATTGCAGGCAAGGCAGCATCTACAGTTGCAACTTTTGTTATGGTGCAACCGCCACTAACATAACTTATGGTGGTAGTTCCTGTACTAACTCCCAAAACGGTACCATTACTTGCATTTATTGTTGCTCTTGCCGGAATGCTGCTATACCATGTACCACCTGCAGGGCTGCTACCCAGAGTTGTAGCAGATCCTGCGCAAAGGGTTGTAGTGCCGCTGATAGCGGTTGGTAATGCTTTAATAGTCACAGCTATAGTTTTGATACATCCTGCATTCAGTCTGTATGTAATAGTTGCAACGCCAGCACTTACTCCGGTCATAACGCCTGTAGAGGCATCTATTGATGCTATGCTGGTATTGCTGCTACTCCATGTGCCACCAGTTGAGGTATGTGCAAGAGTGGTATTGGTCCCTGCGCAAATAGATGTGGAACCTGTAATGTTTTCCGGAGCACCTATTACTGATACTTCTCTTACAGATAAACAACCTGCGCCAGATAATGTGTAGGTAATTTTGGCAGTACCGGTTCCTATTGCTGTTATTGATCCTGTAGCAGCACCTATAGTGGCAATGGATGCATTACTTGTAGTCCATGTTCCGCCTGTTGTAGCATTTGTCCAGTTCGTAGTGCTGCCTATACATACAGTACTATATCCTGTTGCTGTTCCGGGAACTGTGTTTACGGTTAGTATAGTTGCACGTACACAACCTGCCGCATTGGTGTAAGTAATGCCTGCTGTACCCGCGGTGGCACTAGTTACTATACCCGATGTGCTGCCTATTGTAGCGACGTCCGTATTTCCGCTATACCAGGTGCCGCCAGTAGTGGTATTGGATAGAGTAGTAGAGGCTTCGGTGCAAACAGACAACGTTCCTGTGATGTTCGCAGGGATAGTGTTGATGGTAAGTGGCATAGTTTTGTAACAGCCGTTTGACGTGGTGTAGGAAAGTGTAGCGCCACCGGCAGTAATGCCGGTTACTATGCCACTGGTTGCGCCAACTGTAGCTACAGTTGTGTTGTTGGTTGTCCAGGTGCCACCAGTGGTTGTGTTAGTAAACGTTGCTACACTGCCGGCACATAGATCGCCATCTCCCCATATATCTACCGGGGTAGTATAAATATTAACTACCTGAGTTTTGTAACAGCCCGAACTGGCGACCTTGCAGGTAATTGTTGCAGAACCTTCGCTCACACCAGCCATCATTCCTGATGTAGTGTTTATAGTGGCAATTGTAGTATCGCTGCTTGTCCAGGTACCACTACCGCCTATGGTGCTGTATAGTACAGTATAAGAGCCTTCACAGATGTTGGCTATGCCTGTAATGTCATCGGGTGTTGTGCTTATATAAACGTTCTTTGTTACATATCCGCTGGCAATAGCGTAGGTTATGGCGGCAGTTCCTGAACTGATGCCGGTAATTTCGCCACCAGCATCTACGGTAGCTTTTGCAGTATTGCTGCTGCTCCAGGTGCCATCTGCAGATAAGCTGCTGAAGGTGGTTGTTTTACCCACACATACAGTTGCTGTGCCTGTAAGAGGAGCCGGAGTGCTACTAACAGTAACAACAATATTCGATTCACAGCCACCCGGGGAAGTGTATGTGATCATAGTTGTTCCTGCTGTATTACCTGTTACCAGACCAGAAGCTTCAATTGTTACATTGGCATTGCTGCATGACCATGTTCCGTCTCCTGCGCCACAACTCAATGTTGTAGTTGTCGACGGGTATATAGCTGTGCTTCCTGTTATTGCAGACGCTGCATCAACAGTCATTACTGCTGTGCTTTTGCATCCGGAGGGTAGTGCATAGGTAATTGTAGCAGTACCTGCTGAAACTCCTGTGGCTCCGCCCCACTCATCTATAGTTACATGGGCATTGCTGCTTGTCCATTTGCCATCTGTAAATGCATTTGATAATGTGCTATACTGCCCCAGGCATATTGCAATGCTTCCCATAATACCTGATGGTACAGGATTTACACTAACTGTTACAGTAGCCGATGCTACAGGAATTCCCATAACAGTGGAGCTAACCGTATATGTTGTTGTTACAGATGGTGTTGCTATTGTGCTAGCACAGGTTGTGCAGGAAAGTCCTGTTGCTGGCTCCCACACATACCCTGAACCATCAGTAGCAGTCAAGGTGGTAGAGCTACCAAGGCATATAGCAGTATTACTCCCTGCGCTCAGTGATTGTGCGTCAGATCTGTTGTTAAGAAATGTCAGGCTCAAAATGAGCAGTGATGTTATCCATATTTTATGATCGGATGTTTTCATTTTATAATGATTTTACTATTTAATTAATTCGTTTTTACTCAAGGGGTGTCTTAAAGAGTGTTGGTTGGGCGCATGTTAAAATTTACTTTTAATAGATAGCAATCAGATATTTGTAATTCAAAAATATATTCATAAAATAATTGTTAGTTAATTCTAAAAAATGAATTTATTATGCTAATATTATCTGTAATAAATAATTTATAGATTGAATTACTTCTATTGCTTTAAAGGTTCATGTATTGTTATTTTCCTTCTTTTTTACCACAGAAAAAGAGAGATGTGACGTTTTTGAATGTATCTGTTGGTGATGGTTCGGTCTTTCTGCTGTCGTGTGTGGAAATGTTTAGCGTATTATTTTTTGCTAAATTCCATTTGTAGCAATTGTTGATAGTTTTGAAGATTTTTATTGAATTTGATCGTTTTTTTCAGGTTTTCTGTTTTTATGATAAATATTTAGTCAAAATGATTGTTTGTTTTCCCTATTGAAGTGTTTTAGTCGGGTGTTCTATTTAGTATTATTTTAAAGGAAACTACCAGGTGTCCAAGTGTTGTACATGGTATATTTTAACTTGTTTTGCCTGCTCGTATAAGTTGGTTTTTGGTATTGGTATTTGCTAATTACGCTAATTTTACCCCTTACTGTACTGTTGAAATTCCTAATGACGATACAAAATTAATAGATATTAGATATGACTATACTACTAATATTAGTGGTTTTTGAAAAATGTATAACCTCGTTATTTAATTGAATTCACTCTGCGCTGAATAGGGGATTTTGGTTAAATGCCATTATCAGTCTTGATTGTAATGATGCTATTCTGGTATATAATTGCTACCCTTGATTACAGTTCTTAACTTTACCAGAAGCAGCTACAAAAAGTTGCAGGTAAGACATGGCAAACAATACATTTACATTAGGCGGAGATCTTACAATAAACAGGATGGGGTATGGCGCAATGCGCATAACGGGTAAGGGTATCTGGGGCCAGCCTGAAGACAGAGACGAAGCCATAAAAGTATTGCAGGCATTACCGGCTGCAGGAGTGAATTTTATAGATACTGCTGATAGTTATGGACCTGGTGTATCTGAAGAATTGATAGCAGAAGCATTATATCCGTATAGTGCTGAAATGGTTGTTGCGACAAAAGGCGGTTTTATGCGCACTGGTCCAAATCTTTGGCAAATAAATAGTCATCCCGATCATTTGAGAGCGGCATTGGAGGGGAGTTTACGCAGGCTTAAAGTAGATAAAATCGATCTGTATCAATTACATCGCATAGATCCTAACGTGCCTTTTGAAGATACACTGGCATTTTTAAAGCAGGCGCAGCAAGAAGGGTTGATCAGACACATAGGGCTATCTGAAGTTAGTATTGACGATATTAAACTTGCACGTGAATTTGTAGATATTGTTTCTGTACAAAATAAATACAGTATAGTATTCCGTCAGTGGGAACCCGAATTGCAATACTGTGCAAAAGAGGGTATTGCTTTCATTCCCTGGAATCCTATTAATGCGGGAAATATACTATACGTAGAGTTGCTGAAAGAAGTTGCAGATAAGCACAATGTCACCATGCAGCAGGTTGCCCTCAGCTGGTTATACCATCATTCTCCCAATATTTTACTCATCCCAGGCACATCAAAAGTGGCACATCTTCATGAGAACATGCAGGCACCCGCTTTGATACTTACTGAAGAGGAAACAATAAGTCTGGGAAATGTAGCGGCATTTTGCTGATGAAACCCTTATTCATATTTAGCATATATTCTATTAAGACATTACGATAGATCTGCTTTTTCAGGTCTTAACCAATTTGTCATTTTAGGATAGATCTCTACATGATTAGTGCGGTTATGTCTGTTTACCAGTGTCATATTCATCCATTGAAGGAGTTCGTCACCTATATAACAGCCATTGCTGAAATTTGTTATGTAGCTCTCGGAAGAACCTCTGTAACCTGTGGGGTGGAAAACTATTTCATGAGGTAAACTTAATTCTGTAATTGCTGCCCAAGACCACGCAATTGCGCCAAGTTCAGCACCTATTTCCTGAAGGTCCCCAAATAGTTTGTCCGGGCTGCATGCTTTTTGTCGGTCTTCTGGTAATAGTACCGCCAGGTGCCCGGCTTCGTGCAGCAGATCTGCGGGGAATATCATATACTCCGGGTCAAATAGAATTGCTCCATTCTGAATGTCTATGCCCGGCAGGAAAGTGTTGTGCGCTAATTTTTGTGGTATACAGGTAATACCTATTCGGTTGATGAAATCAACAATGATTTGTATATATGTGTTCATGTATGGTAGTTAGGTTCTCAAATTTATTATAAAAACAACATAAAGCTTAGTTCATTCTTTGGTTCGTTGCCCCGGAACTCAGTGTTAATAACTGATAAAAATCAGTTGTCGAAATGACGGAGTTATGACATAGAAATTACTTTGCAAAAAGAACCCAAAGTACCTTTGCTACGTAGTTTTAAGGCATAGATGAAGACACAGTCAGAACAACATATTGGTGATTTCAGAGTAGTAGGTATAAACTACAAAAAGAGCGAGGCTTCCGTAAGAGGTATGTTTGCCGTGAATCAGGATCAGTATGCACAATTGCTGGCAACTGCAGGTGAATATGGCATAGGCGATTTCTTTGTGCTTTCAACCTGCAATCGTACCGAAATTTATGGCTTTGCAGAAAGTGCTGCTCATATGGCAGCTTTTATATGCAGCGTTTGTGCCGGAGATGAGCAGACCTTCGAATCCATATCTTATTCACAGGAAGGCAGAGAAGCTATCCAACATCTCTATCAGGTAGCTGCAGGTCTCGATTCGCAGATATTAGGAGATTTTGAAATACTGGGTCAAATTAAGACTGCTGTGAAGCAAGCTAAAGCATGTGGCAACATCAGGTCTTTTATGGAACGCGTGCTCAATTCTGTCATGCAATCCTCAAAAGCCATTAAGACCCGCACAGAACTTAGTGGCGGAACTGTCTCAGTTTCTTTTGCAGCGATACAATACATTAAAGAATTTATAGGTTCGGGGAAGGATATACGAAACAGTAAAATTGTGCTGATCGGTACGGGTAAGATAGGTCGAGTTACCTGTAAGAATCTGGTAGATTACCTGGGTACCCGCAACATCACACTTATCAACAGAACCGAATCTACTGCTCAGGAACTTGCCGCTGCTCATGGGTTGCGCAGTGCGCCATTGGCTGACCTGAAACTAGAGGCGAAAAATGCTGATATTATTCTGGTCTCTACCAATGCTACGGCACCTGTCATTGAAAAATGCCACCTGGAAAATGCCGGGGATAAGTTGGTTATAGATATATCTGTTCCCTGTAATGTGGCAATTGATGCTCAGAAATTGGAAGGAGTATCTTTTGTAGATGTTGATATGCTTTCCAGAATTAAGGATGAAACACTGCAAAAACGTAGTGCGGAAGTTCCGAAGGCAATTGCCATTATAGAAGAACATATTGATGAGTTTGCGCACTGGTGCGATATGCGCAGGCATGTGCCTGTACTAAAGGAAGTGAAAAGTAAACTTTTGGGGTTGCCACTACATCCGACTCTTTTCAATGCGCAGCAGATTGATGCTCCTGACGCTATGCTGGAAGAAAAAGCGCAGAAGGTGATCAATAATCTGGCAACCCGTATGCGCGCAGATATTACGCATGGTTGTCATTACATTCAAGCCATAAACGATTTCATAGCCTGATGATACAAAAGGTGATCCGAATAGGAACCCGCGAAAGCCAGTTGGCTGTTTGGCAGGCTACTACTGTGCAGCAGTTACTGGCACAGAATGGTTACAAGTCTGAATTGGTATATATAAAAAGCGAAGGCGATACAGATATTAAAACCCCTCTATATGAGATCGGGGTTCAAGGCATTTTCACCAGAGCACTTGATATAGCTATGCTGAATAATGAGATAGACATAGCGGTTCACTCTATGAAAGATGTGCCTACCGTTATGGCAAAAGGCATTGTGCAGGCGGCTGTTTTGCCAAGAGCATCTTATACTGATATTTTGGTTCCTGCAAGTGGATATACTGATAATGAAGAAGTTGCAAGGGTTATTGCAACCAGTAGTATACGTAGAAAGGCCCAATGGTTGCATCGTTATCCCAAAGACACAATGGATAACCTTCGTGGCAATGTGAACACCCGCCTGCGCAAAGTAGAAGAAAGCAACTGGCATGGCGCCATATTTGCAGCGGCCGGTCTGGAAAGGATAGGCTTAAGACCTGAAAATGCTATTTCTCTGGACTGGATGTTGCCAGCGCCTGCGCAAGGGGCAATTCTGGTGGTTTGCAGGGCAGAGAATGAAATGTGCCTGGACGCATGCAGTCCGCTTAATGAAAGAAATACAGAGATCTGTACCAGAATAGAGCGCGATTTTCTGAGGGCACTTATGGGCGGTTGCAGCACTCCTATCAGTGCTTTGGCAAGGGTAGAGGGGGAAATGGTGGTGTTTGAAGGCAATGTTCTGAGTACTGACGGCGTATATAAGAAAACAATACACAAGCAAATTTTGATAAGTGAGGTCGGTAATATGGGCGAAATAGCAGGAAAGGAATTGCTGGAAGATGGGGCAAGAGCATTACTTTAGTCAATTGCATTTAGTTGAGCCGCAGATCTGATCATGTAGAATGATTGTTGGCCTACTGGAATATCTTAAAATGAACAAGCGTAGATCTATACTAAGTACTTCCTTGCTGGAGTCTGATGCACTGCAAATTACTGCAGCTGCAGGTATAGAAATGGATACAATACCTTTTATTAGTGTATCTTATATTGAGTCTGATTCACTTATAGAGAAGATATTGTCATTGGCAGCACAAAAGTTGCATGTTGTGTTTACAAGTAAGCATGCGGTCAAAGCGGTTAAGAATATATTGAACGAGAAAGAAGTAAACTGGTCAATATTTTGTTTAGGTAGTAATACTAAAAATATTGTAAATCAATGCTTTAAATCAAATAATTTAATTGGATTTGCTCATAATGCTGCAGATCTTGCAATTGAGATAGGTAAAGAGCAATTAGAAAGTGTAGTGTTCTTTTGCGGAGATCTGAGGCTAGATACGCTGCCCGACAGGCTCACAAAACTGGGAGTAAAAGTGCAGGAAAAAATAGTTTACCGATCTATAGCAACGCCGCACAAGGCTGAAAAGGAATATGATGGTATTTTGTTCTTTAGTCCCAGTGGTGTGCATAGTTTCTTTGGCAGTAATGTCATTTCTGGCAACACAACTCTTTTCGCAATAGGGCAAACAACAGCAGAGGTAGTGAGTAGTTACTCAGATAATATACTGTTGGTTAGTGAGCAGCCATCAAAAATGCAGGTGGTAACTGATGCTGTTAAATATTTTAGTAACAAGTAATAATTAAGGAATAGAATTGGTCATTTATCTAATTTTATTGTTTAAATATAGTTTATAAAGTGCTTAAAATCAAATAAATGATAGATTTAAAGAATGATCTGCTGCTTAGGGCGTTAAAGGGTGAGAACGTTTCCAGGCCACCGGTTTGGATGATGCGTCAGGCAGGCAGGTATTTGCCGGATTATATTAAACTACGTGAGAAATATGATTTTTTCACACGTGTAGAAACACCCGAACTGGCATGTGAGATCACCTTACAGCCGGTAGATCAGGTAGGTGTAGATGCTGCTATCATATTCTCAGATATATTGGTCATTCCACAGGCAATGGGTATGAAAGTGCTGATGGAAGAGGGTAAGGGACCATTGCTTCCGGAGGTTATTAAGACCGAAGCAGACATAGATAGGCTCTTTACTGATGCTACTGAGGAAAGGCTCGATTATGTGATGAAAGCACTCTCGCTTACCAGTAAAGAGCTGAACGGCCGTGTACCACTTATTGGTTTTGCAGGTGCTCCATGGACCCTGCTTTGCTATATGGTTGAGGGTAAAGGAAGCAAGACTTTCGATAAAGCTAAACAATTCTGTTTCACTCAACCTGAAATGGCTCACAAGCTGTTACAAAAGATAACTGATGTAACAATTCAGTATTTGAAGGCACAGGCGAAGGCGGGTGCAAACCTGGTACAGGTCTTCGATAGCTGGAGTGGTATGTTGAGTCTTGCTGATTTCAAAACCTTTGCGCAGCCATACCTTATTCAGATAGCAGATGCAGTGAGCAAGGATGTGCCCGTTATCCTTTTCCCTAAAGGAAGTTGGTATGCTCTGCAGGATCTTAGTAATTCTTCTGCTGCAGGTTTGGGCATAGACTGGAGCATTACTCCCCAACTCGCCAGACAGCTAACCGAGAATAAGATCACCCTTCAGGGTAATTATGATCCATCTAAACTCCTTACTTCTGTTCCTCAGATCAAGAAAGAGGTGAAAGAGATGATCGATGCTTTTGGAGTGAACAGGTACATTGCCAACCTGGGTCATGGTATTTTGCCAAATGTTCCTGTGGATCATGCAAGGGCATTTGTTGATGCGGTTAAAGAATATAATGCTTAATTAAAATATAAGCTACCATACAAATTGCCATGAGCGAGGTAAATATCAAGGATAGTTTTGTTGCCTACATACATAACCTGCAGGATGAAATATGTGCCGGATTGGAAAAAGTAGATGGCAAGGCTGTCTTTATTGAGGATAAGTGGGATAGACAGGAAGGCGGTGGAGGTAAGACGCGTGTCATAGCAAATGGTAATGTGTTTGAGAAAGGAGGTGTGAATACATCTGTTGTGCATGGTGCATTGCCAAAATCTATGCAGGAAGCATTCAAGGTAGGAGAGAGCAATTTTTTCGCCTGTGGACTTTCGCTGGTCATTCATCCGCTCAATCCTTATGTACCTACCGTACATGCCAACTGGAGATATTTTGAATTGTATAATAATGAAGGTGAGCGTATAGACGGTTGGTTTGGTGGCGGAGCCGATCTTACGCCATATTATTTGTATGAGGAAGACGCCCGTCATTTTCATACAACTTTGAAAAATGCAATAGATCCTTTTGGTGCAGATCTGTATCCTGCTTACAAGAAACACTGCGATGAATATTTCAGCAACAAACATCGTGGAGATGAAATGAGAGGTATAGGTGGTGTTTTTTACGATTACCTGAGGCCGGCAGATGGTGTAGATGCACAGCGGTTGTTTGCTTTTCAGCAGGCCAATGGCAATGCATTTCTGGATGCTTACCTGCCAATAGCTGAGCAAAGAAAAGATATTTCTTTTGGTGAAAAAGAGATAGAGTGGCAGGAAGTGCGCAGAGGCAGGTATGTGGAGTTCAATCTGGTACATGACAGAGGCACACTTTTCGGGCTGAAGACAAATGGCCGTACAGAAAGTATACTGATGAGTCTGCCTCCACGAGCCCGTTGGTATTACAATTATCAGCCGGAACCCGGTAGTCGAGAAGCGGCAATGCAACAATACTATCATCCCAAAGAATGGGCATGATCATTGCCGGTAGCAGACAGGAATAGGATATAGTTTATATTTGCCCATCAATTATGGCTTCTTCTCTCAATAATAAAGTAGTAGTTATTACCGGTGGTTCTTCTGGAATAGGTAATGCCCTTGCCAACGATGCGCTTTCGCGTGGAGCAAAAGTGGCTGTCTGTGCCCGCAATCTGGGTAAACTTCAGGCTATGTTCACACCATCTGATAACCTGCTCTGTTGTCAGGCAGATGTGAGTAAAGAAGCCGATTGTACCAACTTTATAAATGAGGTGATCCGGAAGTGGGGTAGTGTTGATGTGCTCATCAATAATGCCGGCATAAGTATGCGGGCATTATTTGAAGATGCAGACCTCACTGTTATCAGGGAATTAATGGATATTAATTTCTGGGGTACGGTTTACTGTACCAAGAGTGTACTGCCATACATATTGAAAAATAAGGGAGTTGTATTAGGTATATCTTCTATAGCTGGTTACAGAGGTTTGCCCGGCCGCACAGGTTATTCTGCGTCTAAGTTTGCCATGCAGGGATTTCTGGAGTCTCTGAGAACAGAGTTGCTGCAAACAGGTGCACATGTTATGTGGGTTTCTCCGGGTTTTACAGCTTCCAATATCCGCAATGTGGCACGAACTGCCGATGGTAGCGCCCAGGCCGAAACCCCACTTGATGAGGGTAAACTGATGAGTGCTGAAGAGTGTTCGAGGTTGATCATGGACGCTGTTGAGCAAAGAAAGCGCACAATTGTAATGACTACCCAGGGTAAACTAGCCGTGTGGCTGAATAAGTTATTCCCATCTTTTGCCGATAAAATGGTTTACAAGCATTTTCTAAACGAGCCAGAATCTCCTTTGCATAAGTACGAGCAAAGCAAATAAACCTGCAGTTAATAATAGGTTCTTCATTTACTGTTCAAGCCTTGCATGTGGCTGTTTCTCAATATTTTTAGTAATTAATAGTACGAATACTGCTAACTTTATGTAGCGTTTTTTCTATGATATCAATGAGCCGGTTCTATACTCTTCTATCTGTCTTGTTGCTGAGCGGTAAGCTGTTTGCACAGGAATTCTACCAATACGATACTACCGTTAAAGTATATGCTTACAGTAGGGAATTGCAAATGCCCTGGTGCGGCGGTTTCAATAATCCGCAGTTCTCAGAAGCAGATCTCAATCACGATGGCTTGCAGGATCTGGTTGCATTTGAAAAAGGATTAGGGGTGATGACATTGGTGAATATAGGTTTGGTGGGCGGAACGCCTGCATACAGATATGCACCGCAATATGCATTGAATTTTCCTCCCGCTTACGACTTCCTGCAACTGAAAGATTACAACTGCGATGGTATTGCAGATATGTTCAACAGAGGGAATGATGGGTTTGAAGTATATAAAGGCTATTATAATGCAGGTAATGAACTCTGTTTCACCTTCTACCGAAACCTCTATTATTACAATGATGTTTTTTCAGGTGGTGCAGCCAATGCTTTTGTGAACCCTGGTGATATTCCTGCTATTGCAGATGTGGATGGCGATGGAGATATTGATTTTGTAGCCTATTATATTACAGGGGGGTATATGTATTATTACAAAAACATGCGGGTCGAGGATAATCTGGATTGTGACAGTATTCGGATAAAACTGAAGGACCGTTGCTGGGGTAAGACCTATCAGGGATTTTATCGCACGCATCAGTTAGGGTATTCTTGCAATAACAATGGTTTGTTGCGTCCTGCAGAAAAGGTTACCCATTCCGGCAATTCTATTTGTTTGTTCGATTGGGATATGGATGGTGATATGGACTACCTGGATGGTAATGTATCTTTCGATGAGCTTACTTTCCTCAAGAATGGTCGTCTGGAAACAACTTATCCGGTAGATACCATGATCGATCAGGATACCCTTTGGCAAACCGGTGGTAAGCAGGTTTCATTGTCGACATGGCCTGCTGCATTCAATATTGATGCAGATCAGGATAGTAAAAAAGACCTGCTGATAGCCCCTAATGCTGGTAGCGGTTCGGAGAATTATAACTGTGTTTGGTATTATAAGAATAACTCTACTTCCGGAACACCTTCGTGGCAGTTTATGTCCGATTCTTTTCTGGTTGACAGAAGTATAGATCTGGGAACTGCCAGTTATCCTATGTTGTTCGATTACAATAAGGATGGTAAGTTAGATCTGTTTGTAGGATCTGATGGATATAGGCAGACAGGTGGCGGACTGAAAAGTCGTTTATCATTGTATAAGAATACGTCTTCATCGGGTACTACTTCTTTTACATTAGATACTAAAGACTTCGCAGGTATGAGTGTGCATAGTTTTGATGGGGCTGCCCCCGCAGCAGGAGATATTGACCATGATGGTAAGACTGATCTGATATTAGGTCATACAAATGGTACCTTATCTTATTTCAAGAACATGGCTGTATCAGAATCTGTTCAACCCGATTGGCAGCCCAATCAGTTAGTATTGAAAGATATAGATGGTAATACTATAAATGTAGGTGGTAATGCCGCACCATTTATATATGATATAGACAAAGACGGAAGAAAGGACCTTATAATAGGTAATATTTATGGGTATCTGCAGTTTTATCACAATGAGAGCACTACTCCCGGAGTTATAAAGCTGAAGCTTACAAATAATAAGTTAGGCAAGGCAAAGTCAGACCCATCTCAGAATTTTGGCAATTATGCAGCCCCATTCATTGGCAAACTCGACCCTTCAGGTACAGACTATTTGCTGATGGGTAGTAACTCGGGCAATTTGTATCAGTATACTGGTTTTCAGACAGGAGATACCACAGCATTATATTCATTAGTTGATGGCCGCTATTCTTATATAGACTCTACATTAAGTCTGTACAATCATCCTGCTACTACCTATGGCAGATATGGCAACAGAAGATCTACTGTGGCTGTAGGCGATATTGACGGCAGCGGTAGTTATTCACTCATAAAAGGAAATGTGAGAGGCGGGCTGGAGTTTTATAAGCGTAAGGTCTATATAGCCCAGGTGCCACTTGTTTATGAAAACTGTATAGTGAACCTATATCCTAACCCTGCGAATGAGGTTTTGAACATTTCATGGAAAGGTGTGAATGAAGATCTGATAAAGGTTAGTATTGTAGATGTATCTGGCAAGGTATGTATGACCAAAAATTTTGCTTCCACGTCAGGAAACTCCACCCTCATGATCGGGCATCTGGCGACGGGTGTATATATATGTTTGCTTCAAAGTGGTGCATGTAAATATTATAGTAAATTTACTGTGATTAGATAGTTTGTTCTTTTTAGGATCTTTCGTTAACCTTGATATTGATCACATTAACGTATGGTTATAAATAACTCAGATTCGTCTAAGGCTATAATGACTATCTTTGCTTCCATAGATCTACACCTCATCTGATGGAAAAAAACTACAGGGCTATCCTGCTCACGATACTTACTTTATCAGTTTTTACACTGGTAATAATAGAACTAACCGGTGTTAGCCGCAATGCATTATTCCGCAGATTCAGGGGTGGGGGAGAAGGTGTTTTTTATAGTAAAGATGGCGAAGTGTATCGTGGTGAAATATACCCCGAGCAGACACTTACACGCAGCCAGCGTGTTGCACAAATGCCAAAGACCACCATGCAGTTTTACGAGACAAAGTATAGTTTCGGTAAACAGCCTGAAGGTAAAGTGCTGAAACATACATTTCGTTTTAAGAATACTGGTTTTCATCCGCTCATGATAGCTAAGACTGATGTGACATGTGGTTGCACTGTTCCCAACTACCCCGATGGGCCTATTGCACCGGGTAGTGACGGTGATATAACCGTAGTATTCAATACTGCCGGTAAGTCTGGTTTTCAGCAGAAGAATATAATTGTACATTCGAATGCTATGCCCGAAGCTGTATCAATTGGTATAGAAGCAGATATAAATTAATAGGATGGAGACCGTTGTTGCAACACCTATCAGAAAGGTAAAAGATTATCTGTCATTAGTTAAGTTTAGTCATACAATTTTTGCTTTGCCTTTTGCTCTTATCGGGTTCACAATGGGCACATTAGCAAACAAACATGCCGGGCTGGAAGATCCATTCAGATGGCCATTGTTTGTAAAGATGTTGCTTTGTATGGTCTTTGCCAGAAGTGCGGCCATGTCTTTCAACAGGTACCTCGATCGTAAGTTTGATGCGATGAACCCCCGTACTGCAAAAAGGGAAATTCCTGCCGGGGTTATTAGTCCGGCAAGTGCGTTAGCATTTACAGTAGCGAATTGTGTGCTTTTTATTATCACCACTTTCTTTATCAATACAGCCTGTTTCTGGTTGTCTTTTGTGGCGCTGTTTGTAGTATTGTTTTATAGTTATACTAAACGCATCACTGCCTTGTGTCATTTGGTTTTGGGTGTAGGGCTCAGTCTTTCCCCTATAGGAGCTTATCTGGCTGTTACAGGTAAATTTGCATTACTCCCATTACTGTTTTCATTTTCTGTTATTACCTGGGTTTCTGGTTTCGATATTATTTATGCGTTGCAGGACGAAGAGTTTGACAGAAGTCAGCAATTACATTCTATTCCTGCAGCCCTTGGTGTGCGCAAAGCGCTGAATGTATCCTCTCTTTTACATGTATGCTCGGCTATATTTGTTCTGTATGCCGGTTATTATGGACACATGCATATACTATATTGGGTGGGTGCATCATTTTATGTGTTCATGCTTATCTATCAGCATATGCTGGTGAAACCCAACGATCTTAGTAAGGTAGGCATTGCATTTGCCAATACCAATGGGTTAGCCAGTGTGGTTTTTGCTGCATTTACCATAGCTGCACTGCTGCTTGGTATGTAAATTTAGTTGTTAGTATTCCGGGAGTTTTACTGTACAATAACCAACAGGCTTATTGCGTTATTTCTTTATTTTTGTCAATTCATGTATCTGATGAATTCTAAGCGATTTTTTCGTTCCATTATATCTGCCTGTTTGTTTTGTATCACTGCAGCAAATGCTCAGGATAGACCTATTGGTGCATGGCGTTCGTTTTTGCCTTACAACAATGCTATTGGTCTGGCTACAGATGGTAATATGTTGTTTGCTATTGCCAATCAGGGTTTTTATACCTACAATTCCAGACAGGAACAGGTGGAGGCATTCAGCAAGGTGGAAGGAATGCATGATATAGGTATGCAGTGTGTTGGCTATGATATTGCTACCTCTACCGCCATTCTTATATATGCCAATGGCAACATTGACCTTTTTAAAGACAACACTTTTTACAATATTGCAGAACTGAAGATAAAGACTGTTGCAGGTGCCAAGAACGTATACAGTGTTTACACACAGAATGGTCTGGCCTATTTAAGTACTTCTATAGGTGTGATAGTAATAGACCTTGCTAAGCAGAATATCAAAGAGACTTATGAGTTCAGTGTAAATAGTCTGGCTATACCTGTAAAAGGTATTACCGGCAGGGGAGATTCTTTGTTCGCTCTTACTACCTATGGTATATATAAAGCAAGCATCAATAGCAGGGAATTGCAGAATTTTCAGGTATGGCAGATAGTTGATACCAATAAAGGCTATAATTATATATCTGAAATGGGAGGTAGCATTTATGCAGCTACAGATGATAAGGTGTTCAGGGTAAATGGTGCTGGCAGAGATCTTGTATATACTTGTCCCAGTACAATTACTCATACTGATGTGAATGGCAGTAAGTTGTATGTGAGTGAGTACAATACTGATACTTATAATGGTAACATCAAGATCTTTACAAATACCGGATTGGTTGATTCTATAGTAATGACAGGCCACAAGCCCAAACAGATCGTTACCAACACTGATGGTTCGGTATGGATAGCAGATGAATTTGGTGGACTGGTAAAATACAGCGACAATAAGGAATTCGGGTATTATACGCCAACAGGGCCTACTGACTTCAATTCTTATGACATTTATGCCAACAATAAAGACCTGTGGATAGCGCATGGTGGTTTTAACGGCAAGTATTCGCCTAATGGAAACAAAGCCGGCATTAGCAATTACAAGGATGATAAGTGGAAGTATTTAACCAGGTTCATCTATCCTCCTTTTGATACTCTTGCAGACTTTAGTGTGTTCCTGAAAGATGAGATAAGTGGTGTCATATATGCAGGTTCATTGGTCAATGGTCTTTTTATACTAAATCCGGATGGTACTTACGAATTGCTCAATCAGGGTTCTATTTTTGATATGGTGCCTTCCATAGAGTTTTACAAACGACAGATAGCCGGTATGGCACTGGATAGTAAACGCAATTTGTGGGTCACAACATTATTCTCTACCCATCAGCTTTATGTAAAGACGCTGGAGAATAAATGGTATAAATTCACCATTCCTAATGTGCAGTTTGGTGGTCAGACAGTAGTAGATGACTATGACCAGATCTGGTTTGTTGGTTACAATGGCGACGGTGTAGTGGTATATAATTATGGTTCTAATGAAAACATTGCCGATAAGTCTGATGATGCAAGTTATCATCTGTTGTCGGGAAAGGGATATGGTAATCTCCCATCAAATACGGTAAACTGCATTGCCAAAGACAACAATAATAATATGTGGATAGGCACTGCCAATGGTATCGGAATAGTGAATAATTGCAATGCGCCATTCACTCAGTCTGCTCCATGCGATGCTGATATACCTATTGTACAGTATGACCAGTATGCCGGTTATTTATTTGCCGGTAACAATGTGCGTGCTATTGCGGTGGATGGAGCCAACCGTAAATGGGTAGGTACAGATGATGGTGTATGGTTGCTCTCATCTGATGCAGGAAAGATCATATACAGGTATACTGTTGATAACAGTCCGCTTCCATCAAACAAGATCCAGAAAATATCTATAGACAAGGTTACCGGAGATGTGTACATAGGTACAGAGCAGGGTTTGGTGAGCTACAGAAGTACAGCTATAGAAGGAGGTATTACTAATTCCAATATTGTTTCTTTCCCCAACCCTGTGCCTTCGGGTTATCAGGGCACTATAGCTATTAAGGGTTTGGTTGCCAATGCCGATGTGAGGATAACAGACATAAGTGGCCAGTTGGTATATCGTACTAAAGCCTTGGGCGGTCAGGCAGTTTGGAATGGACTTGATTATACCGGTCGCAGGCCACAGACAGGTGTTTATCTCATTTTTGCATCAGATGCCAATGGCGCAGAGACCTATACAGGCAAACTTGTTTTCCTGAAATAACATGCTGCAAAAGACCAGAGGCATAGTATTACGACCCGTAAAGTATGGTGATACCAGCCTTGTGGTTACATTATTCACATCAGAATATGGGGTGCAGGCCTATATGGTGCAAGGTGTGCGTAGCAGTACCCCCAGCAAGAACAAGGCAGGCTATTTTCAGCCGGGTACTATGCTGGATCTCATAGTATACATGCAGCCGGGCAAGAACCTGCAGCGGATCAGAGAATTTCAGGCATCGTATATATATAAGAGTGTGCATGAAGAAGTGGTGAAGAACAGTATTCTGCTTTTCTCCAGCGAACTGATGCTGAGGTTATTGCCTGAACACGCCCCCTTGCCCGAACTCTTTGAATTTGCCTGTACCTATTTTACCACACTGGATAGTACACCTGTAAAGCAATGTGCCAATTCGCCGCTCTTTTTTCTGGTGCAGTGTAGTAAATTACTGGGTTATGAATTGAGAGGTGACTATTCTGAAGAAACACCATTCCTGGATCTGCAGGAAGGTGGCTTCTCCTCCCATCCGCCTCAAATTGCTCCTTTCACAAGTTATGAAGACGCCAGGGCACTGGGTGCAGTGCTGCAGGCCGATACTTATGATGTAGTAAAGGAACTGGCAATGAGCAGCGACATGAGGATGAGACTAATTGACTGGTACATAACATTCCTGCAACAGCATACCCAGCACCTGGGCAATGTGCGGTCGCTGGCTGTGCTCAGAACTATCCTTCACTAAAAGTGTCAGGAAAACAGGTATTCAGCCTGCTCTACACTTCCGGGTTTGCCTACATCTATGAACAGATTGCCACTATGATCATATCCCTTTAGTATGTTTGTTTTTGCCTGATGTAGGTACAGATCGATCAAAGAGAATTTGCCCGAGAACGGAATGTCTTTTAAGATAGTTCCAGAAAGAACCTGCACACCACTAAAAGAGAATTTACGTGAGTCGGAAACTATCCTGGATATACGCTCCTCACCAGTGGCATTATTTACCCAACCGCAAAGCATCATTTCTTTATCGAAAAGTAATTGCCTTGATGATTCACGTTGCATAACTGCGAGTGTTGCCATTGCATTGTCTGCAGTATGTGCCTCAATCATTTTACCCATATCCAGATTGGTGAGAATGTCTACATTCATTACCACAAAACTTTCCTCACCTTCAAAGAAACCAGCTGCTTTTTTTAGTCCGCCACCTGTTTCCAGCAGCATGTCCTGCTCGTCAGAAATGCATATTTCGCTACCGTAGCCGTTGTTGTCTTTAATTGCTTCCAGTATCATGGGGGCAAAATGGTGCACGTTTATGATCACTTCATAAATGCCGAAACGCTGCAGATATCTTACATTATGTTCCAGCAGAGAACGGCCGTTCACCTCTGCCAGTGCCTTGGGGCTATGGTCGGTAAATGGTTTTAGTCTGGTGCCAAGTCCTGCTGCAAAGATCATTGCCTTCATGCTACTTATTGGTTTGCAGTTTGTAGATGTAATTGTCTGCAGGAAACCGGAAACAAGATAATGATTTTAGAGGAATGAGTAGCAAAGAGCCAAGTAGCAGCCTATAGTTTGAGATAGGTGCGGAATGGTATATATTTGCTTCATAAGTGAAAGAGTACTGAAGTAAAAAGCTACCAGACATGCGCAAACATATATCCGTATTTATAACCCTTATTTTATTGAGTATTCCGGTTCTTGCTAAGACAAAAGCGAAGGTTAAACCGGTTGCTGTGTCAAAATTCAGAACGGAACTCTATGCACTTATAAAAGCCACCAACAAACCGTCGGGCTTCGATTCGTTGAAGCAGACAGAGTTGGGCAGGGGATTGTGGAATTGCCGTATGGAGCTGGAAGGATTTCTGCCCCTGATCACATTGGATAAATTTCACCCGGCAGAAAGATTACTGTTCTCTGCGGAGTCGGTTAATCCTGCGGCAATAAAGAACGCAAAACTACTAACGCTGAAGGGCATACCCGGATATACCATGCGCGATTCAGACAATGATAAGAATGTAGAAATGGATGGTACAACTCAAAAACGTAAAGTGGTCTTTACTAAAAGAGCAGATCATGTGCATTCTGTCGTTACATTGATCTATGCGGCACATCAGTACGGATCAGTGAAACTCACCATTGAAGCCTGGCAGACTCTATAATAATTACAGAGTAACAATAAATTCGGAGCCTTCATTCTCCCGGCTTTTCACTTGTATAGTGCCGCCAAAAGATTCGATCTGAGCCTTGGTGATGTACAAACCTACCCCCTTGCTGTTTTGGTGTGTATGAAATACCTGATTCAGCTGGAATAGTTTGTTGCCATATTTTACCAGATCTATACCCAATCCGTTATCTTTTACCGATAGTTTCACCATTCCATCTTCTTCATAGGTACGCAGCAATATCTCTGGTATTCTGTTCGGACTGTAATATTTCAGCGCATTACTCAACAGGTTATAGATAATGCTTTCCAGGAATACTTTTGGGTAACGTATCACTGGTAAGGCAAGTTCCAACTGCACAAAAGCAGCAGTTTCAAATACTACACTGTTCAGTTGTTCTAATATTTCCTGTGCTATGTTGTATACATTGCATTCATCGAATGGGATATCTTTGTTCATGCTCAATTGAACAACATCCATCAGTGCATTCAGATTGTTGACCATAGATGAGCTGCTGTCTCGGAGATATTCAATGATCTCTTCCATTTCCAGCCTCAAACCGTCATTGCCTTTCAACTGATGTTTTTCTTCCAGCATACCTACAAGCATAGATATATTGTTTGCTGGTCCGCGTAGATTATGAGCTATGATGTGGTTCAGTTTTTCCAGCTTGCTGATACGGTTTATCAGTCCTGTTCTTATAGCATCCAGTTCGCAGTTCTGTCTGTTCAGTTCATCAGTCAGGTTCTTTCTGCGTGTTATATCAACTATCTGCACTACATAATATACCAGCTGACCGTGTGCGTTACATACCTTAGATACGGTATGCATTGCCCAGAGAATGGAATTTTGCTTAGAGATGTACCTTTTTTCAAGTGTGTAATAATTCAACACGTTTGAAAGCATCCTGTTCAGCAGTTTCTGGTCGTTGGCATTATCATCGGGATGTCCCAGATCCAGAAAGTTATATTCCAGTAGTTCCTGTTTGGAATATGCAGTAAAGTTGCAGAGAGCATTATTTACATCGATAAACCTGCCATCGGGACTCACCAGTGCCATTCCTATTCCTGAATTGGTAAATGCACTTTTGAAACTGTCCTTGTGATCATAAACATTGTCATTGGGTTTTTCTGTTGCCCAGACAGTGTCCATAATTTTTTTCTTGGTTACCCTGCCATATAGCAAGGTCTCTTTTTTAGAGGTAGGTTTCGGATTTTCTGGATTAGAGGAGAATACGGTATTCATTTTGCGCGTGCCACCACCTAATAAAGTTATTCTGTGAATGGGTAGTCAAAAATAGCCTAACAATATGAAAATATTTTTTTAAGCTATCCCTTTAACATGTGATTTACGATGCATTAGCTAAAAACTCTTCTTTTTATGCGAGAGGGTGTATTTATTTAGTTAACGCTAGTGCTTTTTCCCGAAGGCAAAGTTTTTCAAGAGCACCAGGTAACAAATAGCAGGAACCAATAGTGCCCCTATTACATTAAGCCACAAAAATGAAACAATTCCAGACAGGTATATCGCAATTATAGTTGCCTCAGTGCAAAGTGCAGCAATAAATACTGTTTTGCCTGTTACTGTTTTAATATAAAATGCTACTAGGAAAATGCCTAAGATAGTTCCATAGAATAATGATCCAAGAATATTTACAGCTTCTATGAGTGAACCCATTTGTGCGGCAAACATGGCAACACCTATGCAGAAAATACCCCAGGCCAGTGTATGGGTTCTGCCAAGCTTCAATTCATTTTGTTCGCCACTGCTCTTGCCGGCTAGTTGAATATCCATAAGGGATGATGCTGCCAGCGAGTTGAGTGCAGCAGAAATAGACCCCCATGATGCCAATATGATCACCGCGAAAAGAAGACCCACAAGTCCCTTGGGTAGCGCGTTCTTTACGAAGTACAGAAAAATGTAGTTGGTATCATTCTTGTCGGGGCTATAGTTGCGTGCAGCAATATAGTTGTTTACACTGTCTCTCAGTTCCTTTATCTGTTGTTGATTTTGCCTGTATGATACTATGCTGTTATCAAGGCCGTTCAGGTCATGTTTCTTCTTCTGTTGCAATAAGTTATAGGCAACCTGTCTGTTTTTCTCTTGCAGTAAATGGTATCTGTTGTACTCGTCATTTGCTTTTGCTGGTTCCTGCGTTTTGTAGGTGTTATAGGCAGCAGTATTGTAGTATGGGTCTGCCGATTGAAATGTGTAAAACACAAATACCAATGCACCGATAAGTAAGATCAGGAATTGCATCGGGATCTTGATGATGCCATTCAGCAGCAGTCCGATCCGGCTTTGTTTGCTGTCTTTGGCGGTAAGGTAGCGCCCTACCTGACTATGGTCTGTACCAAAATAGGAGAGTGCCAGAAAGAATCCGCCTATCATGCCACTCCAAATATTGTATTTGTCGTGCCAGTCAAATTTTGTTGTGATCACATTCAGCTTACCACTCTTACCTGCAAGATACAGGGCATCGCTCATGCCGATGCCGTGCGGCAATTTATACACTACCAGAAAACCTGCCAAAGCCATTGATGCCAGTATTATGAGGAACTGTAGTTTTTGAGTATGCGCAACTGCTTTGGCGCCACCTGCCCATGTATATATAATGAGCAGGCCACCTGTAATGACGTTAGTGAGATATATGTTCCAACCCAGCATAGATGATAAAATGATGGATGGCGCATAGATGCTGATACCTGTTGAGAGCCCACGGGATATTAGAAAAAGGAAAGAGGTGAGCAGTCTGGTGTTTCTGCCAAACCTTTGTTCCAGGTATTCATAGGCAGTGTATACATTCAGTTTGCTGAAAACGGGAATAAAGGTGACACAGATAACCACCATGGCAAGTGGCAGGCCAAAATAGTTTTGTACAAACCGCATACCATCGGTATAGGCAAGACCAGGTGCCGACAGGAAAGTGATTGCACTTGCCTGAGTGGCCATAACGCCCAGTACCACTACATACCACGGCATTTTTCGGTCTGCCAGCAGGTAAGAGTTTGCGCCATTCTGATCACGACCTTTATACAGGCCATAACCGATCATAGATGCGAGGGTTATCAGTAAAACTATCCAGTCTAAAGAGCTCATAACTACAACATGGTATTGCCGTGTAATTTACATTATATGCTTCTTCCTGCGTACCTTTGTGTACCATGAAAGTGCAGGGAGATCAAATATTGAGGTTGTCGGAATTGCCGGCAGGTGTGAAGGCGGTTATCAAAGATCACGACGAAAGCGAATTCCAGCTTACGCTTATGGAAATGGGTTGTGTTCCCGGAGAGCCGGTATGGGTGGAAATGGTAGCTCCGCTGGGGGACCCGATGGCCATAAACATTGCCGGTTATTACCTAAGTATCCGGAAAAATGAAGCCGATAAGATATGGGTCATCTGCGACCCGGCTTAACTGGCAGGTTCTTCCTTCTGTGCTTCCAGATATTCCGTATTCAATTCTTCCAGATAAGATAGAATGTCTTTTTTGCCTAGGTATTTTACCGAGCTGGTCATGAAACTACGTGGAATGAATTCCCATTCCTTTTTCATAGCCTCAATAAACATTTTGGCATGTTTGGCAGCATCGCGCTGGGTACTTTTATCGGCCTTAGTAAATATTACATTGAAGGGTATTTCCCATTCGCCCAGTTTTCTCAGAAATTCCAGATCTATATTCTGTGGCTCGTGACGGCTATCTATTAGTACAAATACTGTTATGAGATTCTCTCTCATCTTCAGATAGTTCTCAATCATTTTCTCCCAGGTCACACGGGTATTCTGAGAGACTTTGGCAAAACCATAACCCGGCAGATCCACAATGTAGAAAGACTTATTAATGAGGAAGTGGTTGATAAGCTGGGTCTTACCGGGTGTATTGGATGTTTTAGCAAGGTTTTTCTGGCCGGTCAGCATATTGATCAGCGAAGATTTGCCCACATTAGATCTGCCAATGAAGGCATACTCTGCTTTGTCTGGTTTAGGACAAAGTTCTATTCTGGGACTGCTGATGACAAAAGTTGCTGATTTGATTTCCATTTTACGGTAATAAATTATACTGTATATCTATACTAAAATAATTATCTTTGTTAGGCTACTGCCCAACATCAGGCAAAAGTAATAAGAAAACGGGCTAAGGACCCAAATATTAAGCTGTTCTGTCATCATCGACTGATTATATTTCTACATTATTTTTATTTTTATGCGTTGTATTGCTAACAATTTCAGTCAAATACACGCCATATATAGAGTCTGGCCATGTGAAATTGTACATTTTACTATGTCAGTAATAAATAAAGCTCGTTAATGAGGTTCAGGATTGCATTTCTACTGGTATTATTACTCTCGTCATTCATGATGAAGGCACAAATCATCTCGGGTACACTGAGTGTTTGTGCTGGTAGTACTACTTCATTATCTGGTACGCCTACGGGTGGTACCTGGGTCAGCAGTGCACCGGCAATAGCCTCAGTTTCTACATCAGGGTTAGTTTCGGGTTTTGCTCCGGGTGTTGCTGTTATTACTTACACTTACAGCGGTACACCTGTTACTGCTTCAGTTACTGTTTATCCTCTTCCATTGCCTGTTACCGGCACATTTAGTGTGTGCGTTGGTTCTTCAACCACATTGGCATCTGCATCTCCCGGCGGTCTTTGGTCAGTTACAGGCACACATGCCACTGTAGATCCATCAAGTGGTGATGTAATTGGCATCAGTGCCGGTACCTCTACTATAATATATACCAATACATCAGGTTGCAGCACATCTTCCATCGTTACAGTAAATCCTTTACCTGCATCTATTACAGGTGTTCCTCCAGGTGGATTATGTGCCGGAACTTCTGCTACGCTTTCGTGCGCTACAGCAGGCGGTACCTGGAGCAGCAGCAATCTGTCGGTTGGTACAGTTTCTACCAGTGGCGCAGTATTGGGATTATCGGCAGGAACTACTAATATCTATTATACTATTATTACAGGTTGTGCAACATTTGCCACAGTTACAGTAAATCCGCTGCCTGCACCTATAACAGGTGCATCAGCAGTTTGTGCAGGTAATTCCACTTCAATGACCGACGTTACTGTTGGTGGTACCTGGTATTCAACTGCTACAACTGTAGCTACAGTTGGTGTTACCGGTTCGGTTACCGGTATGGCTGCCGGATCTGCAAATATTGTTTATCAATTACCTACAGGCTGTAATACAATAAAACCTGTCACTGTTAATCCTCTTCCGGCTGTCATTTCCGGCACATATAATATGTGTACCGGATCTGTCGCTACTATGTCTACAACTCCGGCTGGCGGTTTGTGGAGCACTACAACTCCTGCCATCATCAGTATTGGTACATCGAGCGGTACAGTAAATGCGCTCACTTCCGGTATTGGTACAATGGTATATACTTTGCCTGCCACAGGTTGCATTACTTCCCGAAACGTTACCATCAATGCTACTCCGGGTCCTATAACCGGTATGGCTGCAGTTTGTCCCGGTGGTACACTCACACTCAGTAATGCTGTTGGTGGGGGAGTATGGCTTAGCGACACAACTACTGTAGCTACTGTGGGAACAGGCACAGGCAGCACTACTACACTTACCGGAATTACGGGTGGTACAGCAAATATCAGTTATGTAATCGGCGGTATTTGTATCACAGTAGCGGTAGCTACAGTAAACCCTTCACCCGCAGCCGGTTCCTTGTCAGGTGCCACTTCATTGTGTGCGGGAGCTACAACAACGCTTGCGAGTACAGTTCCTGGTGGTACATGGAGTTCTTCAGCTACTTCAATTGGTACAATCAACCCAACAAGCGGTGCATTCAGTGCTATTGCACCCGGAACAACATCTATTACTTATACAGTTTCTTCGGTATGCGGTACAGCTACTGCTACAATGAACATTACAGTGAGCGTGGCTCCTACAGCTATTACTGGTTCTTTGGTGTTTTGCCGGGGCACCAATACTACTTTGACTAACTCTGTTTCGGGTGGTACATGGAGCACAGGGGCATCTTATGTTGCAAGTGTAGGATCATCTACCGGCGTTGTTAGTGGCATAGGTGCCGGTACGGCTACTGTTTTTTATTCTATGTCCAGCGGCTGTTTTGTTACAGTTGTTGTTACGGTAAATCCAGCACCTGGTCCTATTGGAGGAGGTGCAACCAATTTATGTGTAGGTGCTGTTCTGGCACTTACAGATACTGCCGCTGGTGGTATATGGGGTAGCAGCAGCACATCTATAGCTACTATTGCTACAGTGGGTGGCAGTACCAGTGTGGTTACTGGTATATCTGCAGGTGTAGTAACGATGACCTATGCAATTGGCAGCTGCATGGCTACAACCAGCATCACAGTCAATCCTTTGCCTTCTGTTACTTCAACTTCTGTACCTGATGCCTGCGGTGGTTCTTCAACATTAAATGGTTCGGGCGTAGGTATAGTCTCCTATACATGGAGTCCTGCCACAGGTCTGTCCTGCACCGCCTGTGCTACAACTGTAGCCAATCCGGCATCAACCACAACGTATACGGTCACCGCAACAGATGGCCTGGGTTGTGCAGGTGCTACCACAGTGACGGTAAACGGAGATAGGATTTATGGGCACATCAGCTTCAGCGCAGCACCGCCTTCCATTCCTGATCTCAAAGTATGGCTGATACAGTTCAATCCTTCAGATAGTTCGATAACGGCCACAGACTCTGCTGTTACCTGCTTCGATGGTACCGGAAATTACTATGCATTCAACTCAAAGCCGGTAGGTAATTACTTTGTAAAAGCTAAACTGAACAGTAGTATTCCAGGTATCAGTGGTTATATTCCTACTTATAGTTCTTCTACGGCAAACTGGTTCAGCGCAGTTGCGGCAGTGCATACAGTAGGTGCTGGCAATGTTATGGACATCAATATGATCTATGGCACTGTTCCTTCTGGCCCCGGTTTTATTGGAGGTTATGTATATGCAGGTGCCGGCAAGGGTACTGCAGGTGAGGTGCCAGAGGCAGGAATGCTTATTTATCTCAAAGATGCAACTACAGGTCAGGTGCTCACACATACCTATACCAATGCCATGGGTATGTATAGTTTCGGTAGTATAGCATTGGGTAACTATATCATATATCCCGAAGATTATGATTACTACACAACGCCATCAACGGTCATTTCCTTATCTGCAGGCTCCACAGCCATGTCTGATGTCACATTCAAGAAACATACGGTGCTACACACTATCTATCCTTTCTCTACAAATGCTGTAGATGTAGTTAATTGTAAGCAGACAGGACTTGTACTTTTCCCCGATCCGGCTTCGGAATTTGTGAACATCAGCTGGGATCATCTGGCTAATGATGATGCCGAGATAAATATAGCCGATATGGCAGGCAGATCAGTTCTTACAGAGCACATTACTGCCTCCAATAATGATCCTGTTCGAATAGATATTGCGGCATTGAGTGCCGGTGTCTACTTCGTTAATGTTCGCTCAGCAATTGGTAATTATACCGCAAGACTGATAGTAGAATAAGATGTTCCCTTATTTTTCAATGAGATAACACTTTCGGTGCAATTTACCCTGAAAATCGAATGGGGTAGTGAGTCCCGTAATATCCTTTACTGATACTGCAGGAATACTGTCTCTGTCCAGCACAAAATTTCTGTAGTTGTTACTGAAATAGATCTGGCCGCCATCGGCGCAGCCTTTCAGTAGTTTTTTCAGCAACATTACATGATCTCTTTGCACATCAAAGTTGTCTTCCATACGCTTGCTATTGGAGAAGGTAGGAGGGTCGCAAACAATAAGTCCGTATTTATTGGCAGGCATATAATCAAGCCATTCTATTACATCACCATGAATGAATTCGTGCTTTTCGTCTTTATACAGTTTATTGTACTGCATATTTCGTTTTGCCCAGTTCAGGTAGGTTTTAGAAAGGTCTACAGAGGTGACGCTGGAAGCGCCGCCATGAGCCGCATATACACTGAAAGAGCCTGTATAGCAGAACAGGTTCAGTACATCTACGTCCTTTGCTTCTTCCCTCACTATGCCGCGGGTAATGCGGTGATCCAGAAACAGACCAGTGTCCAGATAATCGGTCAGGTTGATGATGAAATTAAGTCCGCCCTCCGGAACTATTCGCTCCTCTTTCTGTTCATCAAATTTCTCATACTGTCCTTGTCTGCCTGCTTTGCGCTGGCGCACCTTCATGAAAATGGAGTCTGTAGATATCTCTACAACAGAGGCTATTGTTTGCCTGCATTCCTGCAGCCATTGTTCGTGTTCTTCATCTTCCATGCCATGCCTGCGTTTATATTCGGCAGCATGCACTACGCCGTTGTACCAGTCTATAGCAAAAGGAAATTCGGGCAGGTCGTGGTCGTAGAAGCGAAAACAGGCTATTTCCTGCTTCCGGGCCAGCTTGCTGAAGTGTTTGTGCACTTTAGAAAGTCGGTTGAAGAACATTATTTGTTTGTCGGCTGTCAATGTATCGTATTGAATGGTAAAAGTACATTAAAATGTGGTTGGGGAGGTGATATAACAATGGTCTCAATATCTATTTTTATCTGATTTTTTGTTATAATAATCAGGTTTTTCATGTAGGTTTGTAACTACCAACATTGTTTTTAGAAGATGCAATTAGCTCAAAGACTGAACTCATTTTCCGAGCCCCAAACTATTAAGATGGCTAAGATGAGCCGCGAATTGAAAGCAAGGGGAATCAATATAGTAGACCTGAGCCTGGGAGAACCTGATTTTAAAACACCAGAGCACATAAGAAACGCAGCTATTGCTGCGATAAATGAAGGTTACAGCAAATACACTCCTGTAGCAGGCACGCCGGAACTACTGGAAGCAATATGCACTAAACTGAAAAGGGATAATAACCTTGACTATACAACCAGCGAAATACTGGTTTCTACCGGAGCCAAACAATCGCTTATCAATGCAGTACTTTGTCTGGTAGACCCCGGAGATGAGGTAATCATACCTACACCATTCTGGGTTACTTACGCAGCGCAGGTACAGTTGGCTCAGGGCATATTGAAATACATTCACTGCGGAATAGATTCCGATTTTAAACTGAAGCCTGAGCAGCTGGAAGCAGCTATAACACCCAAGACCAAATTGTTCATGTTCTCTTCGCCATGCAACCCTACCGGTAGCGTGTATACGAAAGATGAATTGGCAGCATTGGTCGAAGTTTTCAAAAGGCATCCACAGGTATGTATCATTAGCGACGAGATCTATGAATACATCAACTTCATTGGTGGACATGAAAGCATTGCACAATTTTCTGAGATAAGGAATAGGGTAGTTGTTATAAACGGTATGTCTAAAGGTTTTGCAATGACCGGATGGCGTCTTGGTTATATGGCTGCACCTAAAGAACTGATACAGGCTTGCGATAAATTGCAGGCACAGTTCACATCGGGGACCAGTATCATTACGCAGAGAGCATCTATCGTTGCTCTGTTGAGCGATCTGGGACCTACACATGAAATGGTGGCTGCATACAGGCAGCGCAGAGATTATGTTTGCGGAGCATTACAAAAGATATCAGGTGTAAAAGCAAATAATCCGGGTGGTGCATTCTATGCCTTCCCCGACATAAGTTCTTTCTTCGGCAAGAAATATGGAGACTATGTGATCACTAACGATACTGATCTGAGCATGTACCTGCTCAACGAGGCACATGTGGCTACTGTAGCAGGTAGTGCATTCGGTAGTCCGGAATGTATCAGGCTGTCTACCGCCAACTCAATGGATAATCTGAGAGAAGCAATGAGCAGAATAGAAACTGCACTGGCAAAACTGCAATAGTAGCTTGCTGTGGTTGGTAATACGTTTGAGTATTTCGTTTGCACATTAAACTTTCCTCTTTCAGGAATGTCATAAATAATAACTTGAACCGGCTGCATGCCGGTTTCTACTTTTAAATCATAGTACAACTATTATTCTCAATGTCCTTAATTGCCAGATTGCTCATTTGTAATTGTCTGTTATTTTCCTTCCTGTCTGCGAATGGTCAGGTCTATTCAATTAAAGGGCATGTAGTAGATAGCAAAGATGCGGGTGTGCTTACAGGAGTGTCAGTAATAGTAAAAGGAAAAACAGATACTACATTTAAGAGCGGTGTAACTACAGATGCGAATGGTGATTTTGACTTGGACAATCTGGTGCCTGGTACCTATAGTCTGCAATTGAGGTATATAAGCTACAAAACGCTGCGGCGAATAGTGGAAATAAAGGATAAAAATGAAGTATTAGCAACGCTGCAACTAGAACCTCTATCTAAAGAACTGAAAGGCGTAACGGTAGCAGGCAAGCAAATAAGGGCAGAACAGAAAGGAGATACCAGTCAGTTCAATGCAGATGCCTATAAGACCAATCCCGATGCTACTGCAGAGGATCTTGCGGCAAAGATGCCAGGCATAACATCTGATAATACCGGTGTAAAAGTAAATGGAGAAACAGTGCAGCAGGTGCTTGTAGATGGTAAGCCATTTTTTGGTACAGATCCGTCTCTGGCTTTGAAGAATCTTCCTGCAGAGGTCATAGATAAGATACAGGTGTTTGATAAGCTCAGCGATCAGTCGCTATTTACCGGATTCGATGATGGTAATGCGCAAAAGACCATGAACATCATTACCCGCAGAAACAAAAGTGAGGGCGTGTTTGGTAAAGTATATGCCGGATATGGCACGGATGACAGATACATTGCCGGTGGTAATATGAACTTTTTTGATGGCGACAGACGAATAACGTTACTTGGACTAACAAACAATATCAATCAGCAGAACTTCAGTCAGGAAGATATATTGGGTATAAGCAGTGGCGGGCAAGGTAGAGGTGGCCGTGGTGGCAACGGCGGGCTTGGTGGGCGCAATGGAGGTGGCGGCAATAACAACTTTATGGTGGGCCAGCAGGGCGGTATCACCGCTACCAATTCTTTCGGTCTCAACTACAGTAATAACTGGGGCAAGAAAGTGAAGGTTAGCGGCAGTTACTTCTTTAATGGTACAAATAATCAGAACCTGTCCGATCTTTCCAGAACGTATTTTGCGGGTCAGTCTGCAACCGGTACCACTATCTATAATGATAGCAGCATAGCAGAGGCGATCAATACCAATCATCGCTTTAATCTCAGGATGGAATACAACTTAGACTCTGCCAATTCTATTACTTTCAGTCCGTCACTCAGTTTGCAGCAAAACAATACTACCAATACCGACAGTGCTAAAACTACACTGGCAGATGTATTACAGAGTGCAACTCAAAACACTACTACTGCCAATAATATGGGGTACAATACTGCTGCTAATCTATTATATCAGCATAAGTTTGGCAAGCCGCGCAGAACAATATCCCTTAATGTAAACGGTTCGTTGAATGAGAAGTTGGGCGATGGTACCAATTATTCCAACAATGCCTATTATGGGACTGTAATAAATAATGTCAACAGAGATCAGCAATATGATCTTTATAACAATGGGGTCTCTCTATCAACCAATCTTACCTATACAGAACCTGTAGGTAAGAAGGGGCAGTTACAGCTCAGTTATAATCCGTCATACAACCAAAGTAATTCCGATAAACAAACTTTTAATAAGAATACAGCTACAGGAGATTATACCAACCGGGATACATTATTCTCTAATCAGTATAGCAATACCTATATAACGCAGCGTGGAGGTGTCAGTTATCGCATAGGGGAAAGGGAACGAAAATCGAATCTGAACATAGGAGTAAATGTACAGCAGGCAACACTGGAAGGTCAGCAAACTTTTCCGAGGGAAGTTTATCTTACCAAATCGTTTGTAAACATCCTCCCCAATGTGTTTTATAATTACAGAGGAGCCGATGGGCTGAACCTGAGAGTCAACTACCGCACCAATACCAATGCGCCATCTATTGCTCAGTTGCAGAATGTGATAGACATATCTAACCCGCTGCTCTTAAAAACCGGGAATGCCGATCTGAAACAATCTTATGAACATACATTTATGGTACGTTATGGCTTCACAAAGGCTAAGACAGGCAGGAATTTCTTTCTGAATCTGTACGCCAATAAAACTTACGATTATATAGGTACGGCTGTTTACATACCTTCCCAAGACTCTTTGTATACCGATCCTGTAGCTAAGACTTCAATTCTGGTAAACAAGGGCAGCCAGTTATCTCGTCCTGTGAATCTGGATGGGTATTTCAATTCCCGTTTCTTTGTTACCTATGGTATGCCGCTTACTTTCATAAAAAGCAATATCAACGTCAATGCCGGTTTCAACTACAATAGTACTCCCGGTCTTATCAACACTGTGCTGAATAAAGCAGATAACTACATTCCTTCTTTTGGCGTTGTACTGAGCAGTAATGTAAGTGAGCAACTCGATTTTACACTTTCGTATACGGGCAATTATAACATCGTCAACAATACTATTCAGTCACAGTCGAATAATAACTTCTTCAATCACGCAGCTACATTCCGTATCAACTGGATATTCCTGAAGAATTTTGTGTTCAACACCAATATCACCAACAACTACTACACAGCATTCAGTGGCACTGGTCCGCAGAGCTATTATTTGTGGAGTGCCTATGTGGGCTACAAGATGATGAAGAAAAGACTGGAGGTAAGGGCTAGTGTATATGATCTGTTGAATCAGAATACCAGCATTACCCGAAATGTTACAGAGACCTACATTGAGCATGCCAATACCAATGTCTTGAAACAATACTTTATGCTGCAGCTTACCTATACAGTTCGCAAATTCAAATCGGGCGCACCTCCCGAACCAGAGAAGCAAAACGACATGATGATGCCCCACGATGCTGACCCCAGAAGAAGGGGACAATATCTATAAAACGAAGAAGCCACACTACTGTGTGGCTTCTTCGTTTTATAGATAAATTCAGCATTAGTGACCTTCCTGTTCGCCAAGGTAGCGTTCAGCATCCAGAGCAGCCATACAACCGGTACCTGCTGCGCTTACTGCCTGCCTGTATATCTTATCTTGCACATCGCCACAGGCAAACACGCCCGCTACATTGGTGCGGGTAGCGCCCGGCTGAGTGATCAGGTAACCCTGCTCATCCATATCCAGTATGCCGTTGAAAAGGCTTGAGTTAGGCTGATGGCCGATAGCTACAAAGAATGCCTTTACAGGAATTATTGTTTCTTCATTTGTTTTGTTGTTCAGCAGTTTGATGCTATCAACTTTGTTCTCTCCCAGTACTTCCAGTGTTTCTGAGTTCCAGTACACCTTGATATTGGCTGTTTTCAGTACACGATCCTGCATTACTTTGCTGGCACGCATTTCGCCCTTGCGCACAATCATATGTACAGTGCTGCAGAGTTTAGAGAGGTACAGCGCTTCTTCGCAAGCAGTGTCTCCAGCGCCTACAATAGCTACTTCCTGTCCTTTGAAGAAGAAACCATCGCACACAGCACATGCCGATACGCCATGACCATTCAGGCGCTGTTCAGACTCCAGTCCCAGCCATTTGGCTGATGCACCTGTTGCTATTATTATAGAATCAGCTTCAATCCATTTTTCTTCGTCTATTTCTACTTTAAATGGTTTAGAAGAAAAATCAACCTTGGTAGCCATGCCCCAGCGAATATCAGCACCCATACGTTGTGCCTGCTGTTCGAAATCGACCATCATTTGCGGGCCCATGATGCCATTTGGGTAACCCGGATAGTTCTCTACTTCTGTGGTAATTGTGAGCTGGCCACCTGGCTGCATACCCTGATAAAGTACTGGTTTGAGGTTGGCACGAGATGCATAAATAGCGGCTGTATAACCTGCGGGGCCCGATCCTATTATCAGGCAGCTTACTTTTTCGTTCATTATATATAGTATTTACCCGTTCTCACAGGATCTTAAAAATCGATTTTATGGAGCTTAAAGATGCGAAAAAAAGATGAAAAGGTAGTTATTTGCTTATTTGTGAGGTACTACCATTGTTTTGCTATATACCCCATACCCGGCCCAGACACCCAGTGCGCCGTTCTTCATATTTGTTATAGGGTTAATGGGTGAAGAAAATGGATTGCCAACTGCATTTTTTGCAAACTGCAGTGAATTATAGAATTTGTAAACACCTTTATCTATGGCATTCCACTTCAGGGTCACAGTTTCTCCGGGGAAGAAATAGATCAGCGAGTCACGGCTCACATTGGCGTTTGCATTATTCTGGTCTCCAGCTACCAGGCCTATACTATTCAGTTTTTTGCCGTTTATGATCTCATCGCTGAATATATCAGAAGGGTATTCCTGGTCGTTATTGCGCTGGGTAAAGTAACGTACATAGTCGCCCAGGGTATCCGGGTCGCTGTAACTTACAAAAAGTTGTAATGCACTATCAGGTGTTGTACTGCCGGCAAACTGAGGCTCAGCAAACCACATACTGTCTACACCTTGTGGATTGGGTATTTTGGTCACTCCGGTATAGGTTTGACCCTCATAAGTAATAGAAAGGGTATAAGTTTTATTCACTTCGCCCAGTATAATATTATCAAAGCTGAAGTTGGTAGTGTCTACAGTATATACCGAGAACTTGAAAGAAGTACTCGTGTCGAAGGTGTATTCTTTCAATTTTATGGTTTTGGTGCCGTCTGATACTGTTACTATAGCACCATGAATGAAGCTGTTCTGCAATGTAGCCAGATCCACTTTTGAGAAGAAACCAATAGATGAGTTGAGAATTACCAGTGGTACTCCTCCTGTTTCAATAGATCCCTGAACCACTACTTTAGCCGCAGAGCTCTGCAGATTGATGCTTACTTCTTTCTCGCAGGAAAAAAGAGACACTGAAAAAATGGCTATAAAAAGAAGAGAAAGTATGCGTGTGTGTGAATATTGTCTGTTCATATAAAAGTTGCTGTATGTAGGGTTTTTAGTTGATGTATGTTCCATCTGAGGCATAGACCACAGGCTGCAGTTTGTGATTTTGTTCAAAATAGTCAAAACTCTTCTTCAGGCTGGCCCAGAACTGCTGTTTAGTACTATTGCCCTGATACTGACTGATAAGGTAGTTGATGCCGTTCTTGGTCATGCGGGTAGGGTATATGTGCACCGGAATATATTCCTGTCCGTTTAGTTTGGCATTGAGGCAGGCAGTGTAAATTTCAGCTATGCCGTTGTCGTTCATAGGAAGGCAACCTACGGTAAGGCAGCCACCATGTATATATATATCACCTCCGGGTTTGCCCTTAGCCAGTATTTCATCCGAATAATTGGGATAATTCAGTTGCAATGAAAGATAGTAATCGCTTTTAGAGTTGAAGTCTTCTATGAAATAATATCCTTCCGGTACTTGTTTATCTCCTTGCTGTCTTTTTGGGCCAAGTGCGCCAGATATGGCACAAACCCTGTAGGTCTTTACTTTCCTGTATTCAGCACTGCCATTATCTCTTGCCCAAAGCTCCAACTCATTCTGTGATTTAAATGCTCTCAGGTAAATATCAGCAGGTGGCCAGGCAATATTGGCTGCTCTGAAATCTTTTTTTAAAGAGTCGTTATACTTCTTCCAGGCATCCGTTACTCTATCAGATGAAAATTGACCCTCTCTGAAATGCTGATCACTGTTTTGAGCAGCAGCACCCCAGCTGCCTGCAGAAAACAGAATTATTATCAGTAGAGTTTTTACAGCCATTTAGTCAATTATTATATGTATCAGTACAAAAGTAAGCCAACTATGTTAAATGAATTCTTAAAATGAAGCGGTACTTATTATCTTACTGCTACCAGCCATGGATCTTTTGATTAAAGTCTGAAAAGAATAAACTTTTTCTTTTACTTTTGATACTATTATCGGTAGCTATATCCCCTATTGTTACCGAACTTAAATTTATATATTAATTTTATCGTTGTTTTATCGACGATGAATCACTATAATCAAACACATGCTGCCACAGGTTTCTTTTGTCATTCCACTCTACAATGAAAGCGAAGTATTGCCACAACTTGTAGAAAGGATCAATAAACTGATGGACACTCAGTCGCTGAATATTGAAGTTGTTTTGGTTGATGATGGCAGCAAGGACAATACTGCAGCACTCATACAGCAGCTGTCGCTTTCTGATAAAAGGTATCATGGTGTTTTGCTGGCACGCAATTACGGTCACCAGTTGGCACTAAGTGCAGGTCTATCATCGGCAAGGGGCACTGAGGCCATTATGGTCATAGACGGCGATCTTCAGGATCCACCGGAACTACTACCTGCTTTCTATGAAAAATACAAAGAGGGGTATGATGTGGTTTATGCCGTTCGCAAAAAACGCAAAGAAGGTTTCGTAAAGAAAATGAGCTACCACATTTTCTATCGCATATTAAAGTCAATATCATATATAGATATTCCGCTGGATAGTGGCGATTTTTCACTCATCAGCAGGCGCGTTGTGGATGTACTCAATAAAATGCCTGAGGAAAGCAGGTACATAAGAGGTATGCGCACCTGGATCGGTTTCAAGCAGGTTGGGTATGAGTATGAGCGCGATAGCAGGGCAGCAGGAGATTCTAAATATTCTTTTAAGAAACTGTTTAAGCTGGCCTATAACGGTATTTTCAATTTCAGCGAATTCCCGGTAAAGCTCATCACCAATATGGGAGTGTTTTCTATTCTGGTGTCGTTGGCATATCTTATCAATACCCTTATTCAGAAATATATTTACCACAATGTGCCACAGGGTTTTACTGCACTATTGTTTGCAATAATCCTCTTTAGTGGTGTGCAGCTCATTTCTTTAGGTATCATTGGCGAGTATGTACTCCGTATCTTCTTCCAGGTAAAGGGTAGACCCTTATATATCATCAAGAAGAAGATCATCAATTCCGAATTCGTAGAGCAATAATCAATTAGTATCAAATTGCTGTAGGAGATATTCCTGCGGCAGGTAAAAGTGGAACATGAATAAAAAGTATTGGGTGTTATTGGGTATTGCAACTTTTGTATATATCGTTTATCACCTGGCCACGCTTATATATTCACCACTTCCCTGGTTCGATGAGGTTTCATTTCTCAGCATGACTGAGTCATACATGAAAGATGGCACCCTCTTTGAGCAGGCACGTATTATTGGCGAACCTGCAGAGAAACTCAATTATGGCCCCATATACTTTGTTTGGCAGGCGCTAATGATCAAGACATTTGGTTATGGCATCTTCACTGTGCGCATTACCAATATGCTCATGGGTTTTTTCTGTTTGTTTCTGGTATATCGTATTGGTTTGCAGCTAAAAATGAAACAGCAGATAGCCATAGCTGCAGTGGTTATTATGGCACTGGAACCCAATTTCAACCAGTTCCTGCATTCTGGTCGCATGGACTTTATAGGTTTGGCATTTTTCCTGTTGTCTTACATAACCTTTCATCGTTCCGATAACAAGAACCAGACGACTGCCTTTATTTTTGCAGCACTTACCGGAATATTACTTTGCTGTTCTATCCTCACCAATCCCCGGTTTGTATTCACCTTCCCGGTATATATGGTTTACTTCTTGTACGAGATCATAGCCGATCTGGGCAAGAACAGAATAGCCGTTTTTGTTAAGTATGTATCCATAGCTGTGGCTTTTGCAGCTGTTTACTATTTGTGGATATTCGTCACTTTTGGTGGGGTAACCGAGTATATTTACTTCACCACACATGCAACTTATCTCAAAGACCATCTGGGCATGGGTACCAAATTCAGGGTAAGGTATAATCTGTTCATCTTCATTTTTGCATTCCTGTTATTCCTTTTGCTTGCTGTAAAGGGTAAACTGAAAGAGCATCCGCATTTGGCATTATTCACAGTACCGGCAATAGCTTCTTTTATAGCCATTGTGCACGGCGGTATAGAAGGCAGATATTTTGCATTGTCTATTCCATTTGTTGCCCTGCTTTTGGCTGGTATTGCATTGCAATTGCTGCAGATCAAACCTTTGAAATATGTAACCTATGTTATGTACGCAGGTTTTATTGCGGTGTTCCTGTTCAAGGGTTTGTACATTATTACTACAATTCCCCAGCACGATCCATACCGGAATGAGCAGCTGATCACAAAGTATATAGAACCCAATACTTCAGTTTTTGGAGATTTTGAGTTCTATTATATTGCCAGAAATAAAAACTGTTCCTTCCTTACTACTCAGATGAACGGTTCGGTGCCAGAGCTCACCAAATACATTCTGGAACATAAGATAAAGTATGTGATACTGAACAAGACCAGTGATGTGAAACAGTATTACGAACCAGCTTTCCTGAACGATCATTACGAGTTCGTTACGTTTGTGGAAAACAACAGCTACTCCGGTTTTTTTGCCCGGATATTGAATAAGCTACCTTATAAGATAAGTGACAGCTATTCGTGCTACATATACAGGTACAAGGGCTGATGCACTTGTTGCCGGACGAGCAGGAAAGAATGATATTATTTAACCAAAGTAGGTGGAGTGAACATGTGACCCGGACAACCATATTTTTTGGTGCCACATGATGATGCTGACATCAATGCAATGATTGCTATTATAGGAAATACACGCCTGAGTTTTATAAATAGCTGCATACTTATATGGTTATGAATAGTAAAAAGCTCGATTAACTTTGTACGAAGATAGAAAAAAGATAGAACAAAATACATGCAACAGATACATTTTATAGCAATTGGTGGCGCCATCATGCATCAGCTGGCACTTGCACTGCACCGCAAAGGATATCTGATAACCGGAAGCGACGATGAGATTACTGATCCTGCCAGGAGCAATCTGGCTGCAGAAGGTTTGTTGCCGCCACAGTTTGGCTGGTTTCCCGAAAAGATCACCGCATCTATTGATGCCGTAGTATTGGGTATGCATGCCAAGGGTGATAATCCTGAGCTTGTAGCAGCTAAAAAAGCGGGTATTCCTGTTTATTCTTTTCCGCAATATGTTTATGAGGTAAGTAAAAACAAGAAAAGGGTAGTAGTGGCAGGCAGTCATGGTAAGACAACCATAACTTCCATGATCATGCATATCCTCAAACATCAGGGTATTGATTTCGATTATCTGGTAGGTGCCCGTGTTGCAGGATTCGACCAGTCTGTGAAACTCACCGAGGCACCCATCATCGTGCTGGAAGGGGATGAATATCCGGCTTCTGCAGAAGAGAAAAGGCCCAAGATCTTCTTTTATCACCCGCATATCAGTGTGCTCAGTGGTATTGCATGGGATCACATAAACGTATTTCCAACCTACGATATCTATTTCAATCAGTTCGAGCAGTATCTGCTGGGAATGGAAGAAGGTACCAAGGTATTCTACAACAGTGAGGATACAGAAGTGCTGCGCGTAATAGGCGGAAGCGGTGGCAGGGTAGATGCCCAACCATATGCTACGCCTTCGTTCCATTACGAAAATGGTTATCCGGTTATGGATACTGCAGAGGGTCAGGTGAAGGTTTCTGTATTTGGCCGTCATAACCTGCTGAATATGCAGGCTGCAATAGACGTTTGTATGGAGTTGGGTGTAAGTGAAAAAGACTGTTTTGCTGCCATAGCTACCTTTACAGGGGCTGCCCGCAGACTGGAGAAAGTAAAGGAAGAGCCCGGTTTACTGGTATACCGCGATTTTGCACATGCCCCAAGTAAACTGAAGGCTACGCTCAATGCAGTACGTGAGGCTTATCCCGATCATCATTTGGTTGCCTGTTTCGAATTACATACCTACAGTAGTCTGAATGAGCAGTTCCTCAACGAGTATGATGGCAGTATGAATGGTGCTGATGATGCAATTGTATATTTCAGTCACCATGCGCTGGAACTTAAAAAACTACCTAATCTGGGTACAAATACTGTAAAAAGTCACTTTGGCAGAGCAGATGTTACAGTTATAGACAACCGTGCCGAACTGGAAGAAACAGTTACGGAAAAGATATCGGGAAAAGATAAGCCTGTTTTTTTATTACTCATGAGTTCCGGTACATTCGATGGAATTGACTGGAATACCGTAAGTTCGCACAAGAAATAGTGTACATGCCCAAACTGAATTTAAAAAGGCCGATTGTTTTCTTTGATCTGGAGACCACGGGTACCGATAACGTAAAAGATAGGATAGTGGAGCTGGCATTCGTGAAAATGATGACGGATGGCAAAAGGGAAAAATACGTCAAACGTATCAACCCGGGTATTCCTATTCCTCCGGAGGTTACTGCGATACATGGTATTTCCGATGAAGATGTAAAGAACGCACCTTCTTTCAAACAGATCGCTCATCATCTGTACGACTGGATGAAGGGCTGCGATATGGGTGGCTATAACTCTAGTAAGTTCGATCTTCCGCTGCTGGCAGAGGAGTTCTTGCGTGCCGGTATCAATGTCGATTTCACTGAAAGACATATGGTGGATGTGCAGCAGATCTTCTTCAAAATGGAAGCAAGAACGCTAAGTGCGGCACTCAGTTTCTATTGCAACAAAAATCTTGATAATGCACATAGCGCAGAAGCCGATATCGATGCAACTATAGAAGTATTGGAAGCACAGCTGGAACGTTATGAGAATCTGGGTACAGATGTTCCGGCACTGCATCAGTTTACCCACACCGATGAGTATGTAGACTACGCACGTCGCATAGTTATGAAAGACGGTCATCCGGTATTCAATTTCGGCAAACATAAAGGCCGCAGGGTAGAGGATATCTTCAATGCTGAGCCTCAGTATTACGACTGGATGATGCAGGCTGATTTTGCATTACATACTAAACAAAAAATTTCTGAGATCCTGAATAGAATGAAGCTGAAAAAGGCAGGTTTAAAAGTTTAGCATTTTTTTAGTCTTATTTCATCACATAATACTTATTTTGCCCTCTAATTTGCTGATTTCTTTTGGATAAGCTTGTAATCATACCGACCTATAACGAAAAGGAGAATATTGAGAAGATCATCCGTAAGGTGCTGTCATTGCCCGGCGGTTATCATATTCTCATAGTGGATGATGGTTCGCCGGATGGTACCGCCACTATTGTAAAGACATTGCAGAATGAATTTACCGGCATGCTGCACATTCTGGAGCGCAAGGGCAAGTTGGGTCTGGGTACAGCTTATATAGCAGGTTTCAAATGGGCATTGGAAAGGTCATATGAATTTATTTTCGAGATGGATGCGGATTTCTCGCACGATCCTGAAGATCTCAATCGTTTATATGATGCCTGCAGTACCACCGCCGATGTGGTTGTAGGTTCCAGGTATACAAAGGGTGGTAAAGTAGTAAACTGGCCGTGGGACAGGATCTTTATCTCAAAGGGTGGTGCACTATATACAAAGATGATCACCTGGATGCCTGTTAATGATCCTACCGCCGGTTTTATCTGTTACAGAAGAAAAGTGCTTAGTACTATTCCGCTCGATCAGGTTCATTTTGTAGGTTATGCATTTCAGATAGAGATGAAATACCGTGCATGGAAGCTTGGTTTCAAGATAGGAGAAGTCCCAATTACCTTCAAAGACCGCAAAGAAGGTGTCTCTAAAATGTCGGGTAATATCATCAAGGAAGCCATGTATGGTGTCTGGAAGATGAGGAATTTTTAAGCCCGCCATTCAAGGTCCGTATCATTTTTTGGCTTCAACATGAAAATAGCAATATTTAGGTTAATTTTGCGACCCAAATATTGATATGAGTCGTTTATACTTTGATAATGCAGCAACCACAGCACTCGACCCTGAAGTGCTGGAAGCAATGATGCCGTTTCTTACTGAAAAATTCGGCAATCCATCTTCTGTATATTCTTATGGACGCGAAACGAAGATGGCTATAGAGAATGCCCGCAAGTCGGTAGCCCGCATACTCAATGCCAATCCGGGAGAGATCTTCTTTACTTCGGGTGGTACAGAAAGTACTAATACGGCTATTGCAGCTGCAATCCGCGATCTTGGCTGCAAACACATCATTACTTCTCCGCTGGAACACCATGCTACTCTGCATACTGTAGAGTATTATGCACATACTGGACAGGCTGAACTCAGTTTTGTAAAACTTACAGATAAAGGTCATATCGACCTGCAGCATCTTGAAGAATTGCTGGCAGGCAGTAAAGTGCGTTCAGTAGTAACACTGATGCATGCTAATAATGAGATAGGAAATCTACTGCCCATCCATGCTGTAGGCGAACTTTGTAAAAAATACGATGCCATTTTTCATAGCGATACTGTTCAGACAGTCGGGCACTATCCGTTCGATCTGAAGAATCTTTATGTTCACTTCCTCAATGGTGCTGCACATAAATTTCATGGCCCGAAAGGTGTGGGTATACTCTATGTAAATGAGCATATCTCTATAAAACCTTACCTGAATGGCGGTTCACAGGAGCGTAATATGCGTGCCGGTACAGAAAATCTGTATGGTATTGTTGGTTTTGCAAAAGCACTGGAACTGGCTACTGCCCGCTACGAGCAGGACAGTGCGCACATAAAAGGCGTGAAAATGTATATGGCGGAACAGTTGCAGGCAAACTTCCCCGATGTTAAGTTCAACGGTGATACTTTTGGCAATAGCCTGTATACAGTACTCAATGTGTCCTTCCCAATGTCTGAAAGGTCTGATATGTTGCTGTTCAACCTGGATATGGCAGGTATATGTGTAAGTGGCGGTAGTGCATGCACAAGCGGAGCCAATTCGCTCAGTCACGTTATCAGGGCCATAAGCGATGGTAATACTACTGACATAGTACCTATCCGTTTCTCTTTCTGCAAACACAACACAAAAGAAGACGTAGATGTAGTTATAGCCAAACTCAAAGAACTGGTTTAGTACAATAGCGAACAATACTGACAGGTGAGTTGTATGTGTTACATGCAACTCACTTTTCGTTTACAGTACGTACTGATTGTAGATTAGATCATTGATCCGACTTCTTTACGAAGAATACAAAACCGTTCTTACTGCCCAGCTGTTGCAGTTGTGGTTTGCTGGCATACTCTGTACTGTCGTTTATCTTACAGATAAAGTAAGTAGGTTTGTCTGTCTTGCCATAAAGCAGCCAATGGCTGTTGGCTTCAGGTGTTTGCCTGCCTTTTTCGTCGGTGCGTATATGAATGTATTCCGGATTGGTAGAAGCTTCTTTGCTGGTGTAAAAGAGGTTGGCATAGCTGCGGTAACCCAGTGGATGCACATACACATCCTTCCCTTTAAGACTTTCGAAAAAGGTTATTGCAGCTCTTTGTGTATATCCTTCTATTTTTGGTGTAAAATGTAAGATAGTTACCTGTATCATTACTACCTGCACCGCGCAAAGAATCGTCACGCCCTTCCTGAAGTTTTTACTCATCAGCATCACTGCTATCCATATTCCGGCCAGGTAGGCGAGTCCCCACAAACACTCTGCATAGCTCCATGATACAGCAGCCTGAAGATTGCCCACTGCAAATTTATCTGCTATAAAAGGCGCAATTTTTTGTTTGTTGATGCCCACAACCGGAAGCAAGGTAATAAGTATGGCAAGTAAAGAGCCTATGACCAGTAGTAATGTTTTTACCCATATTTTCAACTGTGCCCGCTGTTCACTCAGCTTGTATAACTGCAGTGCTGCCAGATAGGTAAGCGGGAAATAGCAAAGAGAAGAGTAGTGTACAATTTTGGTCTTTACTATAGAGAACAATATCAATACTACCCAAAACAGGATCCACATCCACTGGGTAAGTCCGTGCGTGTCTATTTTGCGTTCTTTTCTTTTGCCAAGATATTGGAACAGGAATATAGAAGCCGGGAAGCAGCCTGCCAGTAAAACCACAAAATGATAGATGAATGGACCGCCATGGTCAGAGTCTTCTGTGCTGAACAGTCGTATCTGGTATTGTAAGAATTCATTGAGATACCACGCACCATACTCTGTGCCATGAGCCAGTGTGGCAATACCTATCCACGATAGGGCAGGAACTGTAGCGAAAAGAGCTATGGTGAGTAAATGTTTGATCTTGTAGCCATTCAGTCCCTTATTGATAAGCATGTATACGCCCATTGCCAGCAATGATACCAGAATAGCTACAGGACCCTTGGTTATTGCAGCCATGCCCAGCAGCAAACCTGCCAGCATTGCATGTAATCCGGGTCGATTGCCCGCTTTGAGCAGATATACCTGAAAGAAGGCCAGAAAGATAAAGAGATTGAAGGTAGGGTCTATGATGCCCGATTTGAAATAGAGATGAGGCAACCACGATGCGGCAAACAATACAGACCACCATAATGCTACTTTGTCATTCACTGCTCTTTTGCCTGCATAGAATACCGCACAAAGAGTAATGACGCCAACTAATGCATTTGGGAAGCGGGCAGCATATTCGCCTATACCAAACAGTTTCATGGCTACTACCTGCATCCAGATAAAAAATGGGGGCTTTTCCCAGAAAGGCATGAAGTCTATCTGGGGACGCAGGTAATCGCCTGATGTGATCATTTCACGGGCACACTCTGCAAAGTTGATCTCATCCCAGTCAAAAAGATGCACTCCTCCCAGAAACGGGAAGAATAAAATGGCTGCTATAATTATTATGACTGCGTATTTCTGCATGATCTTCTCAGTAAATTGATCGCTGTCTCAAAGAGGGATAACTCTGGTAATGAACTTATTGTAGTTCGTCTTGTAAAGGTCTGCAATTACATGCAGAAGTACATTGTCCTTTTTGTTAAAAGGATGTGCCACACTTTGGTAAGTGTGGCACACATATTTTCAAAAATCTTACAAATATTATTTTTCTTCAACAAGCCTGAAGCCCAGAGACATTGCCTTAGTATCTGGCAGGTATGCAGCACGACGGGTAATGATCGTTTCGTTGGCTGTGCTGGCTATAGAACCACCACGTACTACTTTTGATTTGCCACCAACTGGTCCTTTAGGATCAGCAACAGTGTCTTTACTACCATAGTTGAGTGCATACCAATCGGCCACCCATTCTTCAGCATTACCACACAGGTCATAGATGCCCAGTTCGTTTGGTTGTTTCATTCCCACACGGTGCACATGTCCGTCCGAATTGTTCAGATACCATGCAATTGATTGAGGTCCACCATTTCTGCCACTGTACTTGTCGCCGCTTCTGGTCTTCTCAGCTTTCATAGAACCTTTATTGCCTTCTGCAATAAACAGCTGATTGACACCGCCGCGAAGGTGTTTTGCTTTTCTCAGTTCTTCGTTATCACCGCCTCTGGCTGCAAATTCCCACTCAGCTTCTGTGGGTAAGCGGTATTTTTTGCCGGTAGATGAATTTACCTTGCTGATGAACTCCTGAACATCTTCCCAACTAACATTGGTTACCGGACATTCGTCACATTTATAGAACGATGGATTCTCATCCATAATGGCCACCCACTGCTGTTGTTTGATCTCGTACTTACTAATATAGTAGTCGCTCAGCTGAACAGTGTGTGCAGGTTTTCTGTCTGCCGACCCGTCATCGCTGCCAAGGTCAAATCCGCTACCTGTAACTTTTACGGTCTCAATATTCAGAGGGCCCAAAATAGTTTTGTTATATTTTCTCTGGGCACTTGCCGGTTGTATAAGCAGCAGCAGCAACAAAGATGACAAACCAAACTTCATATAGTATCTGTTTTTGTTAGTGTTCAATTGTTTTAGTTCATTTCTACCACCTTGGTGGGTTCCATGTTTGCATTGCGCATTGCAATATTTCTTGCCACATTCTGAGCCAGTTCTGTAAATGCGGCTTTTGCCACTGGTTCATCATCAACAACAGCAGGTATACCTCTGTCGCCACCTTCACGTATGCTTTGCACAATTGGTATTTCGCCCAGGAAAGGCAGACCGAATTGTTCTGCCATTTGATGTGCGCCTCCCTTACCGAAGATATAATACTTATTCTCAGGTAGTTCCTGCGGTGTAAAATAAGCCATATTTTCTACAATTCCGAGTATCGGCACGTTGATCTGTGGCTGTTTGAACATCATTATTGCTTTTCTGGCATCTGCAGCGGCTATAGCCTGTGGGGTAGACACTATAACAACGCCTGTTACAGGTATGGTTTGCACCAGTGTCAGGTGTACATCTCCTGTACCGGGTGGCAGGTCAATTATCAGGTAATCCAGTTCCTCCCAATAAACATCAGATATGAACTGTTTCAGGGCAGAACTGGCCATAGGACCGCGCCATATAACTGCCTGTTTCTCATCTATCAGCAAGCCTATGGACATAGCCTTTACACCATATCTTTCAATAGGCACTATCATACCCTTGCCATTAATATCAGTCATTTTGGGGCGCTCATCGCGCATTCCCAGCATCATAGGTATAGAAGGTCCGTATATATCTGCATCCAGTAATCCTACAGAAGCACCTTCTTTTGCAAGTCCTATAGCCAGATTAGTTGCTACGGTAGATTTACCTACACCTCCCTTGCCCGATGCAACCATAATGATGTTACGAACACCCGGAAGTACAGATTTGTTGTCCTTCCTGTTACTGTTTACGTTCGATGTCATATGGACTTTTACCACTGCTTCTTTGTCTACAAGCAACCTGATAGCATTGATACAGGCTTTTTCTATCATTTCCTTCAGCGGGCAGGCCGGGGTAGTGAGTATCACTGTGAAAGAAACCTGCTTACCATCTATCTCTATATCCTTTATCATGTTCAGCGTCACCAGATCTTTGCCCAGATCGGGCTCCTGTACCTGGCTCAATGCTGCTAAAACCGCTTCTTTCGTTATCATATAAACCTTTGTTAAAGTATGTATTAAGATACACAAAAGTACACTAAAACGAACTTATTTTGTCAATATGGCAATAATGATAGACGCTATGCTGCTGTTGTTGATACCTTGCCGGAATAACGTAATTTTATAGCATGATTCGATACAGGGTACTATTAGTTTTGTTGTTATCTTTCTGTGCCTGGTTTTCTGTGTCGAAAGCCTATGCTCAGGCCGGTTATGAGAACATTATACAGATAAATGGTGTAGTAATGACCGCTGATAGTCTACGCGCCGTTCCCGGTGCTACTATTCTTGTTAGGAACAAAAATCGCGGGGTAGAATCTGAGTACTCAGGTGTGTTTTCTCTGGTTTGTTACAAAGGAGATACACTCGACTTCAGTAGTGTAGGGTATAGGAACAAACATTTTGTTGTACCTATAGATATTCCCGGTCAGTATTACTCAATGATACAGCTCATGGTTCAGGATACTTTTTACCTGCCTGAAACTATCATTCGCCCTTTGCCGTCTAAAGAAGCGTTTGATTATGCGTTTAAATACTGGAACATTCCCAATGATCAGTATGAACTTGCAAGAAAAAATACAGATGCCTATTTGCTCCGTATGTTAGCCTATACCTTGCCTATGGATGGCAGGGAAGCACAGGCGCGTCAGCTGCAAAAACAGGCACAGGAAGCAGTTTATTATGGGCAGCGACCTCCTATGAATATCCTCAATCCTATTGCGTGGGGAGAGTTTTTTGAGGCTTGGAAACGTGGTGATTACCGAAGGAAAAGTTATAATCCTTACAGGTTAAACAATTGATCTGTTTCATCATTTATACTTGAACCTGGTTAGATAAACACTTACTATTATATTTTTATTTACCCCTAAAGACAGCGGTTTTATCGCTGTCTTTTTCATTTCACATACAAATTTCGTCTGTTCACAACAGAAAATAAGGGTTTCTCAACATTTTCAATTTTTTATCACTTCGACTGGATAGGTTTACACAAAATAGAAGTAGAATGCTCACGTTGATCTTGAATCATAGGGTTGCCGATTATGGTGTTTGGAAGCAGTGTTTTGATGCCGAAAATGAAAGAAGGATCTCATTTGGTATCAAAGTGATGGCTGCCGGCGAAAAAGAAGGGGATAGGGGTAACGTGTACATGATATTTCAGGTACAGGAACTTGCTCCCTTTATTGAAATGATGGCTGATCCATACATGAATCAGTTTTTGATGGAAGCAGGTGTGATCTCTGAAATTGATATGACCATTGTTAAGTAAAATAATAATAGACGTTCATGATTTCTCTGAGCCGCAGTTTCTGCTCCTTTTTTGATTAATAGATCATGATGTGTTCGATCAAATATTTTTTATAAAACAGGAAGGCCACCATTTAAAAATGTTGGCCTTCCTGTTTAGTAATATCTTTTTAGATTATTCTATGGCTGATAATTCAACTTCATCACAAATACTTTACCTGTCGCAGGTATGAATCTGCCCAAGTAAGTGCCGGTTGCCAGTTCTGTCTGTAATGTTAGTGTATGCTGAGTTGCTGTTATTTCATATTGCGCTATCAGCTTACCATCCATTGCTATCAGCGTGAATGTGCCCGACTGTGATGACTCTATGTTCACTGCACCTGCTGTCGGATTCGGATAAACTATAAACATGTTAACCTCCTTTATTATAGCATCTATTCCCTTAGCCGCTATAACCGTAAATTTTGCCGATTTGAAGCAACCGTTGGCTAATGCATAAGTGATCAGTGCTGACCAGGTTGCAACACCGGTTACCACTCCCGTTGTGGCACCTACAGACGCAATACAGCTATTGTTGCTTGACCATACCCGTGAAGGAGTCGCATTCATCAATGTTCTTGAAGCGCCAACAGCAGCAGTAAAAGTGCCAGTTATTGCCGCAGGTGCAGCGTTAACTGTTCGCACCGTAGATAATGAACAGTCATTTGATCCTCTGTAGGTGATCGTAAACGTACCTGCGCTCATTCCGGTCATTGCACCTGAGAGCGAGTTGATAACGGCTGTTGTGATACTGCTGCTCGACCAGCTGCCGCCTGTAGGACTAACGTTGAGCACTATCACTGATGCGGTGTAAACTGAACCGGCACCTCCGATGGCCGTTGGTAGGGCTTTCACTGTAAATGCAGCTATTTTGATACATCCCGGAGTTGTTGTGTATGCGATGACCGGAGTGCCTATCGCAACACCTGTTACCACTCCTGTAGCACCATCCACAGTAGCCAGTGCTGTGTTGCTGCTACTCCAGATACCGCCACAGGTGCTGCTTCTGTATGACTGAGTGCTGCTCATACATAAGGTGTTGCTGCCTGCTATTACATCAGGCAATGCATTAATGGTCGCCTCCCCGGTTGAGTAACAACCTGTAGTGTTGAGCCTGGAAGTAATCATAGCAGTGCCCGCTGTAACTCCTGCCAGCATACCCGATTTGGCACCTATTGTACCCACCGCAGTATTGCTGCTACTCCACGTAGCACTGCCGCCTATGAAGCAAGTAAGGAACAGCAGTAGTGGAGTATTGATAGCACGAGTACTATTTTTTCCTTCATAATGTTAGTTTAAGGAGTTGATTTTTCAATATGTAGGAGTTTATAACATATTGTTTCAATCATGTGAAAATAGACTTATGAATATCTCCTCATGTCACTTACATTAGTATTTTTCTACCTTATTTATTGAATAAAAGTAGTTTTCTAGATCTATAATTAAGAATTGATGCTATTTTTCATTTTAACTCGTTTTGCTATCTAAATAGTATCAATTAATTATTTAAAAGTGCACTTTATAATTAATATTCACTATGTGTATTTTGATTAGATTTTATACCTCTTTTTTATGTTTTCATTGAACAGAAAAAATAGAGAATTATTTACCACTTTGTTTTTGATTCAATCATTAATATGTTTCTGTGATTTATGACAATTGTATAGCAGGTTTGTATTGAGTTCTGCCATATCTTCACGCCTGTTAAAAAATACTTTAATTAATTAATAATGTTCAAGAAGTTAATTCTTACCGCTTCTGCAGCACTTGCAATGGTAGTTTCGGTATCTGCTCAGTCTCAGCCTTGCTCTACCGATGAGCATCACGACTACCTTATCAGCAAGTATCCTCAATTGGCCGAATTTGAGCGCCAGTTCAATGAGCAAATGGGTGCGAAATTTGCTGCAAAAACCACTGCAGCACCCGACACAGCCTTCTACGATGTTCCATTGGTCATACATGTTGTTCATGATTATGGTGTAGAATATCTTTCCGATAATGATATTTATGATGCTGTTCAAAACTGGGCATTAGCATTCGTTAAAAAGAATGCAGATACAGCTACTGTTATTGCTCCTTTCATACCATACATTGGCAATGCACGTATCAGACTCCACCTTGCTACAAAAGATCCTAATGGTAATCCTACAAAAGGTGTTATCAGGCATTTCTCCTACCTCACTTACAACGGAGATGATGGTTCTAAGTTCGAATCATGGCCCAATAACAAGTACATAAATATCTGGTTCACCAGTTCATTAGGCTCCTCAGGTGCGGCAGCTTATGCGTTTTATCCATCTGTTGGTGCTACTATTCCTTATTACGATGGTGTAATAGGTCTGGCCAGTTATCTGAATTATTCTAAAACCATACCACACGAATTGGGTCATGTACTCAATTTGCAGCACGTATGGGGTAGTACTAACAGTCCTGCAGTAGCATGTGGCAATGACGCTGTAGACGATACTCCTCCTACAAAAGGGCACAACCCTGGTTGTGTTCCGGTAGCAATTTATGATACTGCCTGTGCAACCGGTTATATGAAGACCTATGTTTCTATGAGTGGCATTGCAGATTCTGTGGTCAACTACCCTGATACGGTAAATGCTCAGAACATTATGGATTACACCTATTGTGCCAATATGTTCTCAAAAGGACAGTGTGTACGTATGCGCAAAGCACTTACCAGTTCAGTAGCAGGAAGAAATAATCTGATCACACCAGCGAATCTGGCTGCAACCGGTGCGCTGCTTCCTATGCCGGATCTGGCTCCTATTGCAGACTTTACCCTGAACAAAGCTTCAGGAGCCGGTGTTACTACAGATAGTCGCACTCAATTCATGACTTTCAATAATGATGGTAGTTTTGTGTTCCGAAATACTTCGTGGAATGATACCATTTCTTCAATAGACTGGTCATTCTCCAATGGTGCATCTGTTCCAACTTCTACTTCAGCTACAATTGTAACTAATAAGTTCTCTGTTCCCGGTTGGATAACAGTAACACTTACAGCTACTTCAAATTCAGGTACCAATACTATCGTTAACAGCAAACTGGCATATGCTGCCGATACAACTACAGTTGGTGGGGTAGGGTACACTCAGCCATTTGCTACTGCGTCTGATATCTCAAACTGGCCAATGTTCAACTATTACAGCAATCAGTTCAAATGGGAGTATTACAATGGCGTAGGCAAGGATGATAACAGTTGTATCAGGTATCGCTCATTCGATACTTCTAATAAAATAACAGGTGGTGCAAAAGGTGATCGTGATGATATCTTCACACCTGCTTTCAATCTCAGTGGTGTTGGTGGCGAACTTTATGTCAATTTTTACACTGCTGGCGCAGCTACTCCAGCTGGTAGTTCTGCTTCAAGAGATTCTCTTCAGGTAGATGTAAGTACCAGCGGTGGTGCTCGTTGGAATAAATTGGCTGGTTTCAGGGGTACAGATCTTGCCAATAACGGAAGTACAAGTGCATTGTATATTCCGGGTTCTTCTGCTACCTGGAAGGCACGTGCTGTTGCTGTCCCTGCTATTTACCGTACAGGCCAGACTTTTTTCAGGCTCAGGTACTGGCCGGGAGAGGTAGGAAACAATTTGTATCTGGATAATTTTAATATCGGTATTTTTCCTGCTGATATTCAGGATCTGGCTGCTACAGAAAACTCATTTGTGGTTTATCCTAACCCATCTACAAACGGTACCAATATCGTTTTCAAAACAGGGAATGACACAAAAGTTACGCTTGCAGTAAGAGACCTTGCAGGTAAAGTTGTATTTGAAACGGCTAAAACTGTTACGCCAAATACTTCAAATACAGAATTTATCTCCAGATCAGATATGCCTGTAGCGGGTTTATATTTTGTAACGCTTACTACCGGTGGCACAAGCAGCACCCGTAAAATGATAATCTATTAATTTAATGCAAAATTATTTTTCAGAAAACCAAAGTTCACAATAACAATTTACGTCTTTTTCTAGAGCACATATCAGAAACAATCGTCTGTCTCCTTTTGCAATTAAGTGTTTGATTGTAAAAAAAGAAAGTAAATGTTGGTTTATGTTTTGTGTTTTATTTAACTTTGAACTTCATAATCCATTTATGCAAATGAAAAAAAAATATCTGTACCTGGCTATGGCAATGTCATTGTCTATAACCAGGGGTTTTTCACAGGCGCCATGTGCTACCGATGAGATGCACAAACTCTACAAACAACAGTATCCGGAGATCAGTACCTATGAAAAACAGCTTAACGAGAGTATAGCTTCATTCATTGCGTCTCATTCTCATATGGGTAAAGTAGCAGCTAAAACTACTGCAACTCACTCAGATACAGATTACTATGATATACCTGTTGTGGTGCATATCGTTCACAATTACGGTTCTGAAAACGTAAAAGATAGTAACGTTTTTGTGATGATCAATCAGATGAACGAGTTCTATAATGCTCAGAACAATCTTTCACCTATCATTCTTCCGTTCAAGAAATATATCGGAAATGCAAAGATCAGGTTCCACCTCGCTACAAAAGATCCGATGGGTCAGCCATCAATAGGCATCACCAGGCGTTATTCTTATCTCACTACGGGTGGCGATGATCAGGCTAAAGTTGATCTGTGGCCTCCACGTAGTTACTACAACATCTGGCTTGAGAACGTTATTGGCAGAAGTATTGGTACTGGTATAGTACTTGCATACGCTTCTTTCCCTTCTTCAGGTGAGTCTAACCCTTATTATGATGGCGTTATTACCAGGGCCGACAGGATCATGGATGGTAACACTATTCCTCACGAATCAGGTCACTACTTCGATCTGCTCCATCTGTGGAACAGTGGTACTGGTGTAGGTGAAGTTTGTGGAGATGACGAAGTTGATGATACCCCGCCTACAAAGGGTCACTTCAGCGTGTGTGGTTCAGGTCAGCTTTATGATACAGCATGTGCCAGCAACTACTACAAACTGTATGTAAGTGCTTCGGGTACAGCTGATTCTTTGGTTAACTACCCCGATACTACAAACACTCAGAACGTAATGGATTATTCTGATTGTCCTAACAACATGATCACTAAAGGTCAGGTTTGGCGTATGCGTGCTGCGCTTAACAGCAACATCGGCGGCAGGAACAACCTTTGGGATAGTACCAACCTCGCAGCTACTGGCGCTATCACTCCACGTACAGATCTTACGCCTGTTGCAGAATTCGTTTCCAGGCAGAGCATCAGCGTAAATGGTATACAGTCTTCTTTCACTTTCCCGGGCACAACCTTGTTCTTTACAAATAAGAGCTGGCGCGATACCGTTACTAAAGTGATCTGGACTTTCTCTAACGGCGCAACTAAACCATCTGTAACTGCTGATAACTATTCTCAGATCAACAATCCATTCGATAACGCTTTCTCTACTCCGGGATGGGTTAACATTAAAATGGAAGTTACTGGTAACAACTCAGGTACTACTACCAAAGAATTCAATAAATCAGTATTCGTAGCAGATAACACTCCTGTTGCTCCTGGTTACATTCAGGAATTCAATCCGGAAGGCGACAGGGACAAATGGCCTATGTTCAACTACTACAATAACAACTTCAAATGGGAACTTGCTAACGTAGGTGTTTACGACAACCATTGCGTTATGTACAAAGGTTTTGATACCCGTACAGGTACAGAATTGCTTACAAATACTCCTAAAGGTGACTATGACGATATGTTCTCAGTTCCTTTCGATATCAGTAACTTCGCATCTGGTCCTTGTTACCTCAACTTCTCATATTCAGGTGCATCTCGTACCAGCAGTGGTGCTGATATCACAGATACCCTGCTTATCGAATATTCTGTAGACAAGAAACATACTTGGGTAAACCTTACTTCTCTTGGTAAGAGCACACTCATCAACAAAGGAACAGTATCTACTCCTTATGTTCCTACAAGTGTACTCGATTGGGCTCCGGCTGCTGTAAACATTCCAGCTGCTGCAAGAACGCCATACACTGTGTTCCGTTTCCGTTACAAGCCAGGTACTTATTCTAAGACTGCTGCAAGCAACGTAAGCACTGGTAATAACTTCTACCTCGACAGGATCCAGGTTACCCCTTGGGGTGCTGATGTAGCTACTACCAACATGGGTAAGATCGATATGAAAGTTGTTCCAAACCCAACACATGGCGATGCTTATGTAGTTGTGAATGATGTAAACAATGCTAAAGTTGAGATCGCAGTTACCGACATCACTGGTAAAACTGTATTCACTACTTCAGAACACATCAATGGTTCTACTTCAAGGATCATGATACCACAGAATGCAATAGCTGTAAAAGGTATCTACCTCGTAACTGTAGTTACCGGAAATCAGGTTAATACTCAGAAACTGGTTGTTTATTAGTAGACTGCCAAATCAATATCATAAAGCCGCCCCGTTCTTCGGGGCGGCTTTTTTTGTGCAATTGCTGCACCTATTTTTTTCATTTGCATTCGCACCTTTGTCTTGTTAAAGCCAACTTATAATATTACTTTTTAACGTAGCTTTAACCCTGTACTTTCTACACCCCATCTGCTTTCCGAGTATTTTTGTAGGAACCTCAAATGAAACGCATTATATATAATATGTGGCGTTGTTGCATAGTTTTGCTATTGATAGCAGGAGGATGCCAGATTGCATATGCTCAGAATGTTGTTTTTACTGCGGCAGCAGGTGCAAACAAGATCGGCTTACGCGATCAGGTGCAGGTGCAGTATACCATCAGAGATGCACAAAACCTCCAATCGGTTACCAACCCTTCTGATGCTGACTTTATCATAGTGGGTGGCCCATACCAGTCACAGAGTTCCAGTACACAGATCAGTAACGGGCACTACGTCACTTCATCCAGTATATCGCTTACCTATGTACTGCAACCTCGCAGAGAGGGTACATTTACTATCCCTCCCGTTACTGCCAGAGATGCCGAAGGTCATACATATCAGTCCAATGCACTTACACTTCAGGTAGTGAATGGCTCTGTAGTGCAGCAACAACAGCAACAGCGCAGGGCTCGTGCTAACGATCCCTTTTCAGATCCCGATGATGATATTATGGCAATCATGCGCCAGATGCAGCAGATGCAACAGCAAATGATGCAACCATATCGTAATGCACAACCTCAGCAGTCTCAGCAACAACCACAGGCTCAGGCTCAGGCTCAGCCTGAACCACCTGTTAATGATGCAGAGATAAAGAAAGACCTGTTTATCAAGGTTACTGCAGATAAGAGTAAGGTGCGACTTGGTGAGCAGGTAACCATCAGCTATAAGTTATATTCACGTATACCAATGCAGATGGGCATTTCTAAGTTGCCATCTTTAAATGGTTTCTGGACGCAAGACTTTGATATTCCTAAACAGGCAAAACCAACTGAAGAAGTACTGGACGGTAAAAAGTATCAGGTATTCCTCCTTAAGAAATCAGCGCTTTTCCCACAGCAGACCGGTACACTGGAGCTCGATCCTGCAGAGGCCAAAGGTGTTGCCAGAATTGTACAGCAGGTTCGCAGGCGCATGTCTGATCTCTTCGATCCGTTTGGTAACGGAACGCTGATGATGAATGACCCTGTGTTCAATAATTCTTACTACAATACAATGGCTTACAGGGATGTACAGGTTCATCTCAAGAGCACTCCTGTTAAGATCACAGTTGACGGTTTGCCTGAAAAAGATAAGCCCGAAGAATTCAGTGGTGGGGTAGGTGAGTTCTCTATAAATACTAAGATTGACAAAAAGGAACTAAATACCGACGAGGTGGCAACCCTTACGCTCACCATCAACGGCAGTGGAAACCTCAAACTTATTGAAGCACCATCACTCAAATTACCTAATGGTTTGTCTACCTACGATCCTGTAATAATAGACACTATCACCGGTCGCAGCACTACCATCAGTGGGTCCAAGATCATTACTTATGTTATCAGCCCTCAGGCTCCCGGCGACTATGAGATCCCGGCCACTGATTTCACTTATTACAACTCCAAAACCAACAGTTATGTTACAGAACATACGCAGCCTATCAAAATTCATGTTACCCAAGGCAAAAAAGTTGTTGGTCAGCAATCTGGTAACAATGTTACTTACAAAGATATTCACGACATTGTAAAGCAACCTCCAGCTGCTCTTGCTTATAATTCCGGACCTTTAATGTTCCGCCCGCTATTCTGGCTTTTGTTCCTGTTGCCGTTGATTGCATTCTTCTTTGTTGCCTATAAAAAACGCCGCGACGATGAGCTTTCACGTGATACTGTTTCACTGCGCAAGAAGAGGGCAAACAAGATAGCGCTACAACGCCTGGTAACAGCTAAGAAATTGCTGCAGACTCAAAGCAGCAAGCCATTCTACGAAGAAGTTTCAAAAGCTATCTGGCTATACCTAAGCGATAAACTTTCTATTCCGTTATCGTTATTGTCTCGTGAAACTGCATCAGAAGTGCTTACAGCTCGCAATGTACCTGCAGATATTCAGAAAACACTGGATGCTGTTATTGATGAGTGCGAAACTGCCCTCTATGCAAGTGGTGGCTCTCGTCAGATGTCAGATACTTACGAGGATGCAGTAAAAGTGATCAGTAACCTTGAAGATATATTTAAAGCATGAACCGGATCGTCATCATTTTAGTTATATCTGTTCTGTTCCCATTTCTTTCTTTTGGGGCAGACCATAAGGCGCAGTGGAAAAAAGCAACCGATTTCTACCTCCAGAAACAATACGATAGTGCCGCTCATTATTTCGGTCTGGCTGCTGCCGGCAAACCCGACAATGCAGAGGTCTACTATAATCTGGGTAATTCCTATTACAGGCTCAATAAGATAGCCCTTGCTGCCGTCAACTACGAGCGTGCCATATGGATAGACCCTGCCTATTCCGAAGCCCGTGAGAACCTCGCTATTACACAGGCTCGTATCAGCCACCATATAGCAGTTGCTGAAGACATTTTCTTCATTGCCTGGTGGAAGAGCATCACAGCCCATACCCATGCTACATCGCTGGCCATAGCTGCTCTTATTGCGTTTGTGTTGGTTATGCTGTCTATCTGGCTTCGCAGGTATTCAAAAGGAGGAGAGAAGCTACCTGTGCAGTTACCCGGCATACTTGGTTTTGTTTGCGTAGTCTTTGTGCTTTTAGGTACAGTTGCTTCATTCAGAAGTCTCCATTCAAATGGTGCTGTTATTGCAGAAAATGATGCTCCACTCATGAATGCTGATCTGAAAGGTAAACCATTGGCTTTGATACCAGAAGGCACTACCGTCAAGGTGTCATCAGAAAGAGGTAATTGGGTAGAAATTACCTTGCCTGATGGCCGCACAGGCTGGTTAATGCAGTCACAGATCATCAAGATCTGATTCTTGTAAAAATTAGTATTATTCCATAAGCAGAAGCGCCATTCATACATATGAATGGCGCTTCTGCTATTTATTGATCAGGTTTCTTTTCGTTGCAATAATTGTGCTCTGCAGTTCATTACAAACAATTATAACGATTGAAGAAGGTAGTCACTTTTGCTTACTTATTGCCTATGATATGGAAGTAGTTTTCTACCATATCCCTATAGTAGGGTTTCAGTTGAGGCGGCACAGTTTTGTACTGTTCCAGCATCTGTCGCTTATCTGTAATGTACTTTTGCAATGCTGGTGGAACTGGTCTGCTCATTTCATCAGCCGTTCTTGAAGAGCGTTTATCATCTTCCTCCTGCTCACGCATAGATTTCTCTGTTTCCAGCAGCCTCGTCTGTATCTCTTTCTGTCGCAGCATCAGGTCAGGATTTATTCTCCTGTTCACAAGGTCGGTCTCATTCTTATCCATCTTTTGCTCCAGTTCTCTCAGTTCCTTGGCAAGATTGCCCATACCCTTGCTACTCAGTTTACTGGCCAACTCGGCAAGCTGTCTCCTTATCTGAGCCTGTTGCTGTGCCAGTCTTGCCAGTTTTTCAGACTCGCCATATTCGCCGTTCTCGCCTTCCTGTCCTTCACCATTTCCACCGTTGCCTTTGCCCGATTGGCCTCCCTGACCCTGACCTTGTCCCTGACCTTGTCCTTTTCCTTGTTGTCCCTGTCCCTTTTCACCACCGGGTTTCTTGCCACCGGGTTTCTGTACCTGTCCCATCCCTTCGCCTAGTTGCTTTTGCTGAGAAATGATGTCAGACAGTTGTGGCCCCGGGCCGCTGCCTTGTCCTTTTTTACCGCCCGGCTTTTTGCAAGAGCCTGCACCACCTCCTTTTTTGCCTTCCTGCTGCATCTGCATCAGGTTGGCAAGTAGCTCATTCAGCAGCAATGCCAGGTTGTTGGTATAGGTCATTATGTACTGCTGGTCTGCACTTGCCAGATCCACTCTGCGGTTCTCCAGCGAGGTTACAGCTTTCTGCATCCTGCGTTCCAGATCGGTAGTGTTTTTATTTATGGTTGGTGCCAGTTTCACTATGCGCTTGCTCAGGGCAAACAGGCTATCGCGTATCATTTGCGAGTTCCTGTGTAGTCGGTGTTGCTCCTCCATATTGGTAATATAAGCCTGACTCGATGCGGATGTCCTTTTCACCTTGTCCATCAGATCTTCCTGAGAGAATGATAACCTGATCAGATTACTCAGCAGCTGACGGGTAGCTTTTATATCTATGTCTATCTGCTCCATGTCCATGTCGCCTGCTTTTTCTCTCAGGCTCTTGGCCATTTCTTCCAGGTTCTTAGCAGCATCATCCTGAGACTTGCCTGCTTTGTCGTTCTTCTTGTCATTAAGATCCTGCTCGCTTTCCTGCATTTCTTTCTGCGCCTGCTTGCCGGTTTGTTCTTCGTTTTCCAGTCTGTCTTTTTCCTTAGTTTCTTTAGCAAGTTGCTGGGTTTCCTTCATGTCTTCCTTCAGCGCTTTATCTAGCTTCTCTTCCAGTTTTTTCTGTTCTTTGGCCAGGGCTGCAGCATCTTTTTTGCCTTGTTCTGTTTCCTTTTTCAGGTCGCGTTGTTCCTTGGCAAGGGCATCCATTTTGTTGGCCATGTCTTCCATACGCATCTGCATTTCCATGCGCTTCATCAGCTCCTTCATGCGCTCCATGTCCATGTTGAAGAGCTTATTCTCCTCTTCCAGCTCTTTCATGGCTTCCATAGCCTGTTCCTTATTCAGCTTCTGCATCAGTTCCTGCAGCTTTTCCATCTGTTTCTTCAGTTCTTCATTCAGCAGGTTATTGAGTTGTTTGTTTAGTTCCTGCTGTTTTTCTTTCAGCTCCTCACTATAGTTCTTTTGCTCGCTTTGCTGCATCTGCTCCTCAAATCTTTCTTTCACATTATCTACCTGGTTCTTTAGCTCTTTCTGTTTCTCCATCATCTGCTGCAGCATCTGTTCCATCTGCCAGTCCATGTTGGTATTCTGCACCATTTTGTTCTGTGCATCTTTATAGTCGCTTTGCAACTGCTTTGTTTTTTCAGAACTGTTACTGATACCCGAGTTTATCTGCTGAGAGTTTTCATTGATCGCGGAGTCCAGTTGTTCGGCATCATACATCTGGTAGCTCATTATGTCGCTTCTCGACGATTTGCTGCCATGTATACCATCATTATCCCACGCCTCAATGTAGTACGAAACTTTCTGACCAGGTTTCAGGTTCAGGCTCTGAATGTCAAAGTATTGCTCAAAAGAAGTTAGTGCTCCTGCAGTTGCCTTTACAGCTATACTTTTGTGTGTTATGGATTTGTTCTTGTCTGTTACTTCATAATTGAAGGATATTCTTGTAATTCCATAGTCATCTCCTGCACTTCCACTCAGCAATAGCTGCTTGCCGCTTATAGTGTCTTTGAACTGTTGTAGTTGAATCACCGGATACTGATCTGGTATCACCTGCACATGGTAGCTATAGCTGTCAGCTATGGTAGCTTTGTTGTTGTAGAGTGTCAGGGTATATGCAGTATCGTTCATGAAACGGAACTTATATCCGAATTCAGATGAATTATTACTTAGGGGCACTTGCGATCCTTCGCCAAATTTTATAGAAGCCGCATCTGTATGGTTGGTAACAAGCGACCAGTTTACAGTAGTGCCTGCCGGCAATACCATATCGCCAAGGCTGTTGCGGGTTTCGTTCTTTCTCCCGGTATAGGCAGGGTAGTCTATTTTTACGTAAAATGATTTCAAAACTGGGCGTTGTATCACCTTTATTACACCTGGTTGAGAATAAAACCCGGCTGCATAAAACCGGAAGTTGATCTGCTCCGTTACATTTCTGAACGTGTACTTAAAGGTGTGGCCGGGCAGAGCCTGCATAGCAACTTTGTCGTCGCCAAGTTCTATGTAAGCTTCAGTAGGTAATGCCTGCCCTGTTGTTTGTAGTTCCAGCGTGAAGTCGGTATTGCGCACCGCAAGCAGTGTCGCATTCTTTATGTTGAATTGGAATGGCGCTGGTTTCTCAAACGCCTTGGTAGGTTGTAGCAGTCTCGAAGAGCTTTCTTTGAAAACATTGGGTGCTGCTATCAGTATGAACACAAGTATACCAAGCGGTGGTAGTACATAGGGTAGGTACTTCTTGTTTTTAGACAGGTCTATAGCAGATCCTATGGGTACTACAGATATCTGTCCTATTTTCTGGTTGATGCTGGCTTCTGCCAGTTCTCGGCTGTCGCTGTTGTTCTGGTTATTGCGCAGTTGCAATATATTCAGCAACTTGTCACTTACCTCCGGAAAATGTTGACCTATGATGCTGGCTGCCTGCTCGTGAGAGATTATGCTGCCCAGTCTGGCCATTTTGGTAAGTGGCACTATTACCCATGCTATTAGCGCGGTGACCCCCAGCCCCACGAATGCCGATAATATAGTCACACGCGACCATACAGGAAGGTACAGATAGTACTCTCCTATACTCACTGTAATTATATAAAACAGCAAACAGCTAAGGAATACCAGGGAACCCCTGATCACTTTATTGGCGTAATACTTCCTGATAAATGCATCTAACCGCGCTACCAGCCAATCATAGTTGTTCATAGAATCTTGTCTACCCGCAATTTAAACCAATTTTCTGATGCATAAAGGTTAAAACCATCATGTGGAAAAATAACCCGAATATGTGAATGGGCAGGTCTTTCAGACTGCTTTATGATTAACAAAAAGCCCATGCTACAGATAGCATGGGCTTTTGTTTATTGTAAGTTATCTTAAACCGTTTTGTGTTCTACAGAACTAGTTCTGTGGCTTTTCCAGCAGTTTGAAGAACTGATCAAGCTGTGGTAAGATCACGATACGTGTGCGCCTGTTGGTAGCATTACCTTCTTTAGTGTCATTGCTGGCTATTGGCATATATTCGCCACGACCCGCAGCTGTCATACGGTTTGCAGGTACTTTATACTTTGTCTGCAATACGCGCACTACAGATGTAGCACGTTTCACACTCAGATCCCAGTTGTCAACGATCACACCGGCACCAGTATAAGGTTTGTTGTCGGTATGACCTTCTACCATAAATTCTATATCAGGCTGGTTGATGATCACTTTGGCTACTTTGCCCAGTACTTCACTTGCCCTGTCTGTTATATCATAACTACCACTCTTGAAGAGCATTTTGTCAGATATGTCTACATATACTACACCCTTGTCAACTTTTACATTGATGTCCTGATCCTCCAGATTGCCTATTGCGCTCTTCAGGTTTATCACCAGAGCCATATTCATAGAGTCTTTGCGGTTTATTGCCGACTGAAGATCTTTGATATAAGCGTCTTTTACACCTATATTGTCCAGCGATTTTTTGATGCTTTCAGCCTGTGAGCCTGAAATAACAGAAAGATCTTTCAGCTGATTCAGTACCTGATTGCTGTTTGCTTTGCTGTCTGCAAGCTGTGCTTCCAGGAGTCTGATCCTTTCTGCATCTCCCTTATTAGAAGTCTGGCATTTGGCATTTTCCATCATGAGCACCCTATAAGCGCTATCAAGTTTGTTGTAGTTTTCACCACATTTCTTCAATTTTTTAGGCGCTGCGCAGGATACTAATACTGCAGATGCAACTCCAAGGAACATGATCTTTGTTAGCTTCATATATTGCTGTTGAGATTAATGGATATGGTACAAAATTATTCAACTTATCCTTAAAATAGAGTTAAGATGAACAAAAGAACAAATTGTTTTATTTATAAAATATTTCCTCCGTTTAGTATTCATAAACAAAAGAATAGCATTCAGCCATTAAGGCATTGTTTTCATTGTGCAGGACTAGGCAGACTTAGAATTTGAAACCTACTGTACAAGCCACATTATTCAGCCCGAAATCGGTTTTGGCTGTTGGTATAGCACTCACAGGTTCTACCTTAGTGTTAATGTAGTTATAGTCTATGTTGTATGGGGTCATCTGCATCTGATACACGCTATGCACAAATGCAAGATCTATGAAAAAATCTTTATCCCTGAAACCTATACCTGCATTAAAGTCCATACGCTGCCCATTCATGGTAGATACCTTATAGGGGCTGCTGTAATAACCAAAGCCTACTCTTGCCATAATGAATTTAGAAAGCAATCCTTCAGCACCAATACGCACATTCGATGCGCCCTGATAGGTATTGCTTATTTTCTGATTCATGTCATACTCCTGCAATGCATAGGTGTTGCCATTGCCATCGCTGGTTGGATATACATACTGCATAGATCCGTAACCTACATATTCATAATCTACTGTTACAAATCCAATACCCTTCATTACATAGGATGCGCTCAGAATACCACGCCATGGCGATATGAAACTATAGCTGAACTGATCTGTAGGTATAGTTGAATTAGAAGAGTTGTAGGTAACATTATGTGTACCAACAACCGAGCTTATACCCGGCGTATATGTTTCAGTAATGGCATACATAGTAGGTGTATGGAAAGCAGCACCCAATCTTATATTGTCATTGGGTTTGAAAATAGCACCCAGTTTCAGGTTAGCACCATTACCTTTTATACTGGTAGATTGGGTATAACTGAATGAGGTAAATGTATCAGGATTGGCAGCCGTATTTCCGGGTGCCAGTGTCTCAGTAATAGAGTAGTCCAGATTATAGCGTACAGTTGGCAGTCCCAGTGTGGCTCCTACCATCAATTGTTCTTTATAGTTGCCTCCCATCGAAAATGCAAATTCATTCACCCTGCCTCTTTCTTTGGCAGTCACTTCCTGCCTGATACCACCACTGAAAGGAACAGCAGATACAAAGTCGTTTTTTGTATTGTATGGATCAATAACATACCCTACATATCCTATATATCCGGGTACGGTAAGGGCGGTTTTACTGTAGGGGTCATTATTGAATTTGTTAGCATCTGCCTCAAAAACCTGAGAAGCGGAGTTGGCGCTGTTATTTCCGCTGAAACTATAATTCCTGTTGAAGTCGGCTACCCGGTTTTGACCAAAAGCAAAAGAAACTGCTTTCCATTTCCTTTTATCGTAGCGTTTACCCTTGGGCGCATTAGTGAAAACCAGTCCTATATTATTAAAATTGAATCGGGTATTGTTGTCCTGCATTCCTTCACCCTGATAAACGCTGCTCGATGAATTTAATTTCAAAGATGGGGTAAAAGTCATTTCCGAGGACCGGTATAAGCCCAATCCGGCAGGGTTTACACTTATGCTGCTGAAGTCGCCACCTATAGATCCGAGTGCATTACCAAAACCCATAGATCTGGCCGTGCCTTGCACGGTCAGGTTCGATAGGGCGTATGCTTGCCTCACTCCGCTGTTCATGCCATGTATGTTTTCTGTAAGCTGTGCCTTTGCCGAAAGAGCACCAATAGTTAGTGCTGGTATCAATATAAGTTTATGAGTGTATTGCATGTGGTAATGTGTTTAGTGTTGTTGCTACAATATAAGTGCAAAAACTATTCCTCTTATGATAAAAGGCACCATTACACAAGGTAATAATGCCCTTAATTATGTTTTATTTAACGGAAGGCTTATTACCTGCGTCCACCCGTGCGCACTCCGATTGAGTTGCCTCCACCTCCATTCCCACCTGAATTGCGTAAGCCACCGCCTCCCGAATTGTTCTGTGCTGGTGCACTGTAACCCGATCCGCCGCGTGTACCGCCTCCCTGATTGCCACCTCCCTGGTTTCCTCCGCCACCATTATTACGGCCACCACCATTGTTTTGGGCTGGTTGGTTGTTGTATTGAGTGTTATTCTGGTTGTTGTTATAGTTTCTGCCTGAGTTCTGGTCATAATTGCGCTGCTCTGCAATACTCCTGCCTATATTGTTGAAGAAACCACCCCTTGTACGGCCATTGTTGTTTTGCTGTGTTTGTGTGTTGCCGTTATTATATCTGTTGCTACCATAGTTTTCATTCCGGTAAGTCTGGTTGCTGTTGTTCTGATAGGTTTGTGTGCTGCGGTTATTATTGAAATTACCACCACGTTGAGAAGCACCATTACTGCTGTAGCGGTCGCTGCCATAATTACGCAGTCCCAACTGGTTGGGCGCGGCAGAGCGGTATCCGTTATAGTTTCCTCTGTAACCGTTCGTGTTGGTTTGGTAAGGTCGTGTGCCGGCCGCACGGTAATAGCGTGGGTTATGGCCATAGTTGCCATAATGGTTGCCATAATTGCCTGCATAGTATCCGTTCCAATAGCCATTGTAGTAGCCACCGCAGTAGCCGCCACCATAGTACGGAGAATTCCATGCACTGTAATAAGGATAGTTCCAGTAGCTGCCCCATGCGCCGTAGCCATACCATGTATTCCATCCCCAGGATGAGGTCCAGTATGGGCCGCCATAACCAACATTTACACTAAATCCTGACCTCCATGGGTTGTAACCCCATGTTGGGTCATACCAGTTCCTGTTATACCAGTACGGATTGTAGAACGTACTATAATAACCCATGTTGTAAAAATCATTATCAAAACGGTTCATACGGGTACTGTATGAATAGTCATCATCATAGTCCACATAGTCATCTCCGTTATTACCCTGGTAATTATCGGCCATATCTCCGTTATTGCCGTTTTGGTCATACTGATTGCGATAGCTGTCGTTGCTACTGGCGTCATTATCACGGTTTCTTTCGCGCCTGCGCTCTTTTGCAGTAGTGTTGCTCTGGTCTGCACCTGTAGCATAAATATCATCTACCTGTGCATTTGCTCCCTGCAGTAGTCCTGCAAGTAATATGCCGGTCAATACGAAACGTTTCATTTTGAATTGTTTTTTCAGTAAAATCCTTAGTGAAATTACTACATTTGCGGCATTCAGCAGGATAGATAGGTGTATTTTTAACAATTCTTACCCCATCAGATTTCTATACTGCCTGATACCATTAATAAGACTCTAAAAATCGTGCCAGGTTTAAGTTAAGAATATGTCAAAAGAGATCACATCAAGAAACGAAGATTATTCCCAGTGGTATAATGATATCGTATTAAAAGCAGGTCTTGCCGATTATTCGGCAGTAAAGGGTTGTATGGTCATCAAGCCACACGGCTATGCCCTTTGGGAAAATATGCGCGATCAGCTCGATCGTATGTTCAAGGAAACAGGACATCAGAACGCATACTTCCCGCTGTTCATACCCAAAAGCTTCCTCAGCAAAGAGGCTGCTCACGTAGAGGGTTTTGCAAAGGAGTGTGCTGTTGTTACTCACTATCGACTCAAGAATGATCCCAATGGTGGAGGCGTTATTGTAGATCCCGATGCTAAGCTCGAAGAGGAGCTCATTGTTAGGCCTACCTCAGAAACAATCATCTGGAATACATATAAAGATTGGATCCAGTCATACCGCGATCTGCCACTGCTCATCAATCAGTGGGCCAATGTGGTAAGGTGGGAAATGCGTACCCGTCTGTTCCTCCGCACTACAGAGTTCCTGTGGCAGGAAGGACATACTGCACATGCTACCCGCGAAGAGGCAATTGAAGAAACCACAAAGATGCTGGAAGTATATGCCACCTTCGCTGAGGAGTTCATGGCATTGCCTGTAGTACGTGGTGTAAAGACTGCCAACGAAAGGTTTGCCGGTGCAGAAGATACCTATTGTATTGAAGCATTGATGCAGGATGGTAAAGCACTGCAAGCCGGTACCTCACACTTCCTGGGCCAGAATTTCGCCAAGGCATTCGATGTACAGTTTCGCGATAAAGAGAATAAACTGGACTATGTATGGGCTACCTCATGGGGTGTTTCTACGCGTCTGGTAGGTGCTTTGGTTATGGCGCACAGCGATGACCAGGGGCTGGTACTGCCGCCAAAGATCGCACCACTGCAGGTGGTTATTGTGCCTATATTCAACAAAGATGTTGAGGCGCAGGCTCGTATCAATAATTATACAGCAGAATTAATGGCCGAACTACGTAAGCAGGGTGTTCGTGTGAAGTTTGATAATGATGATGCTACAAGGCCGGGATGGAAATTTGCTGAATATGAACTGAAAGGTGTGCCGGTACGTATAGCGCTGGGTGCCAGAGATATGGAAAACAATGTTGCCGAGGTGGCGCGCCGCGATACAAAGGAGAAAGCAAGTGTATCGCTCGATGGACTTGGTGCACACATTGTTCAGTTGCTGGCAGATATACAAACCAATATGTATGCCAAAGCATTGCAGTTCCGCATCGAAAACACCCGCAAGGTAGATAGCTGGGATGATTTCGTGAAGGTACTCGACGAGCAGGCAGGTTTTGTTGCCGCTCATTGGGATGGTACCAGCGAAACAGAAGAGAAGATCAAAGAACTTACAAAGGCTACGATCCGTTGCATTCCGCTCAATAATGAGCAGGAAGCGGGTAAATGTATCCTCACAGGCAATCCTTCCACTCAGCGTGTGCTGTTTGCAAGAGCATATTAATAGTAACTCAGTTATCTGAAGCAGGGGTGTGGTTCTCAACCGCATCCCTGTTTTGTTTTCAGGCCGTCTGGGCAGTTTCTTTGCTTATAGAGGATGGGGTCATAGCTTTTAGCGAGAAGAAGAAAGTAGTGCCTTCTCCCGGCATGCTCTGCAGCCATATTCTTCCGCCATTTTCTTCTATTAATTCCTTGGAAAGCATCAGTTCTATTCCCGAACCCTTCTCATAGGCAGTGCCGCGTGTGCTGGAGCTGAATGGCTGGAACAATCCGGATTGCTGATCTTTGGTCATTCCTGCTTTGTTGACAGTGCTTTCATACATCTTCAGTGCCTTGCTGTGTTTTTCCCTTGCAAGATTCCTCCTGCCCTGGTCTGCATCTATCAATGCATCCAGATTTACCATGGTGGCAATGCCATCTTTATATCCACTTCTGTTGAACTCAGCGGTGCCCATTTTTAGGTAGTAGATAGCAGAGTCGGGTTTGGCATATTCATAGTATTTGAATAGTTCTCTGTACAATTCCTCTCGCTGTACTTCATTTTTAGTGCTGTTCAATACTGCTGCCAGATAATCCGATGATTGGGAATGCGCATGAAATGTTATGAATATAAAAAGTAAAAACAGTGTTTTCTGTTTCATAATAGGTGAAGCATAGGTATGGGTAAAGTATCTAGCTGCAATTTATGTAAATGTTTATTTCAGATGCAATGTTTTAGTTATTTTTATTGCATTTTAACTTTCGATTAGGTTCTTTCCGGTCTTCAAATACTACTGCTTTTCATTCGCTGCATCGTAGTACCTTTACAGCCTATATGCATTATGTTTCTGCCGAGCGCATCAGTAAGTCTTACGGGATAAAACCCTTGTTCACCAATATTACATTTCACATAAGCGAGGGCGATAAAATAGCCCTTATAGCCCGCAATGGCACAGGTAAGTCGACCTTGCTGAAGATACTTGCCGGCAAAGACAATGTCGATGAGGGCAATGTATGGGTGCACAAAGACGTTACCGTAGCCCTCTTTGAGCAGGACCCCAAGTTTGATGAGTCTGCAACCGTTCTCGACAACATATTTCACTACCGCCACCCGGTAGCCGAGGCGTTGCGCAACTACGAGCGCGTAATAGCCGAGAAAGAAAAAGACCCCGCCGAACTCTCTGCTGCCCTTGCCCGCCTCGATGAGCTGGGTGCCTGGGACTTTGAAGCTAAGGTGCATCAGATTCTCGGTAAGCTGAACATACACAACCTCAATCAGCCGGTAAAAACACTCTCCGGCGGACAACGCAAGAGGGTGGCACTGGCACAGATACTTATAGATATAGGTTTCGAGCACAGGCACGTATTGCTGATAATGGATGAACCTACCAACCACCTGGATGTGGAAATGGTGGAATGGCTGGAGAATTACCTCAATCAGCAGAAGGTAACCCTGCTTATGGTGACCCACGATCGTTACTTCCTGGAAGATGTCTGCGACGTCATCTGGGAGCTGGATAGTGAACAACTGTTTGCCTACAAGGGCGACTATCAGGACTACCTGGAGAAGAAGGCTGCCCGTATAGAGAACACTCTTGCAAACATAGACAAGGCCCGCAACCTGTACCGCAAAGAGCTGGAGTGGATGCGTAAACAACCACGCGCCCGTACCACCAAATCCAAGAGCCGGCAGGACAACTTCTACGAGGTAGAAGCCAAGGCCCGCCAGAAGGTAGTAGATACCCAGGTGGAGCTGCAGGTAAAGATGACCCGCCTCGGTGGCAAAGTAGCCGAGATGAAGAAGGTCTACAAAAGCTATGGCGACAAGGTCATTCTGAAAGGCTTTGATTATACCTTCAAGAAGGGCGAACGCATTGGCGTAATAGGTAAGAACGGTGCCGGCAAGAGTACCTTCCTCAATATGCTGCAGGGTTTCGAGCAGGCCGATAGTGGCAAGATCAATATCGGTGAGACGGTGGTCTTCGGCAATTTCTCGCAGCAGGGGCTGGAGATAAGGGAAGACATGCGCATCATTGAGTATGTAAAGAACATTGCCGAGAACTTCCCGCTGGCTGGAGGTGGCACCCTCAGTGCCTCTCAGTTCCTAACCTTGTTCCTGTTTCCGCCGGAGCAGCAATATACTTACCTCTCTAAGCTGAGCGGGGGCGAAAAGAAGCGCCTGCAATTGCTTACCATACTGTTTCAGAACCCCAACTTCCTGGTGCTCGATGAGCCTACCAACGATCTGGATCTTCCAACACTCTCTGTGCTGGAGAACTTCCTCAGCGAGTTTCAGGGGTGCCTGCTCATAGTATCGCACGACAGGTACTTTATGGACCGTCTTGTAGATCACCTGTTTGTCTTTGAGGGCAATGGCGAGGTGCGCGATTACCCGGGCAATTACAGTCAGTACCGCATAGAAGAGCGTGCCCGCGAAAAGAACAAAGACGTTCCGCAGGCGGCCGCTGCTGCTACCCGCGAAGAAGCGCCCAAGGAGGTGGTTCCCGCGAAGAAGAAGCTATCCTTCAAGGAGAAGCGCGAGTTTGAGCAGCTGGAGAAAGACATGCCCGCCCTGGAAACAGAGAAGGTAGCCGTTACCGACAAAATGGCCAATCCCGGTATCAACTATGACGAGATACAGAAGCTGAGTCACCGCATCACCGAGATCACCAACCTGCTGGAAGAGAAAGAACTACGCTGGCTGGAACTTAGTGAGTACATAGAGTAGTGCTGTCTGCTGCTAACTGAACTTCGGGGATAAGAAAAACGAATTGTTTATCTTATATTTGATGTACAAGTCAGCGTACGAACTATGTCAAAGAATCTCAGCGAATTATCGGGTAGAAAGGGTTTAAGGGAAAACCTCTTTGAAGAACTGGGTATTGCGGCCACCGCAACCGGCTCTGTATCTAAAGAGCAGGCCTCTGCGCTTGCCGACGAGTTCCTGATGGGCAAGGCCAATGTGTATGGCGCTGCCACTTTCTACGACTTCCTTCGCCCCGAGAACAAGGGCAAAAAAGTATATGCCTGCAATGGCAGTGCCTGCCTTACTGCTGGTACGCAACCTGCACTCAAAGACAAGCTGGGCAAGGCCTTTGCTGCCGATGAGGTGGGCGAGATGTGCTGCCTTGGCCGCTGCCACGAGAACAGCGCTTTTCACTATGCAGGCCGCAACTACTCCGGCAATGATATTGACAACCTGACAGCCATAAAAGACGGTCAGGCGCAGCCCATGGACAAGTACCATGTTGCCGTATCTGGTACTGCTGTGCTTACGGCTCCATTTCCCGGCACCGAGGCATACTACAGTACACTGGGCAAGGCACTTTCTATGACGCCCGATGAGTTGCTGGCGGCGCTAAAAGTATCGGGGCTGCGGGGCAGGGGAGGCGCGGGTTTCCCTATTGCCTTCAAGCTGGAATCCTGCAAGAACACTGCAGGCGATGTAAAGTTCATCGTATGTAATGCCGATGAGGGTGACCCGGGTGCTTACAGCGACCGTTATCTGCTGGAGGAGCGCCCCCATGCGGTGCTGCTGGGTATGATCATAGCCGGTTATATAGCCGGTGCCAATACCGGAGTGGTCTACATTCGCGGCGAGTACCCCGAGGCTATAGCTATTACCCAGTCTGCTATAGAGGAGTTGTATACGCTGGGTTACCTGGGCGATAACATACTCGGCTCCGGTTTCACTTACAATTTCAAGGTCATAAAGGCACAGGGTGCCTATATATGCGGCGAGGAAACCGCTCTGCTGTCTTCTATAGAAGGGCAGCGCCCCGAGGTGCGTGTGCGCCCTCCATATCCTACACAGCATGGCCTCTTCAACAAGCCTACTGTGGTAAACAATGTAGAGACACTTGCCTGTATCCCCTATATAGTGGCCAATGGCGGAGACGCTTTTGCAGCCATTGGCAGGGGCCGCTCTACGGGTACCAAGCTCGTATCGCTGGACGGACATTTTAACCGTCCGGGTATATACGAGGTAGATATGGGTACCCCGCTGCGCACTGTTACCGACACCCTGGGTGGCGGCTTCCGTACCGGTATAAAGGCCATGCATATTGGTGGCCCGCTTGGCGGTCTGGTACCACTGAGCAAGATAGATGAACTATCTGTAGACTTTGAGTCTTTTGCACAGAACGGTTTTTTGCTGGGGCATGCCTCTGTGGTGTGCCTGCCTGCCGATCATCCGGTGATCAGTTATATAGAACACCTCTTTCAGTTTACCGCGCATGAGAGCTGCGGTAAGTGTTTTCCCTGCCGACTGGGATCTACCCGTGGCTATGAGCTGGTGGGTAAGGCCATTAATACCGACTACAAGATAGACCGGGAATTGTTTACAGACCTGATCACCACTATGGAAATCGGTTCTTTGTGTGCGCTTGGCGGCGGACTGCCACTGCCTATACGCAATGCACTGCAATATTTTGATGCAGAGCTGAAACAGTATTTTGCAGAATAGGCTACCCTGTGGCTGCTGCGCAATTATTTTTTTTATGCGCAATTTGCGCAGCCTACTATTGATTATCAATGACTTTTTGTGCAGGGCCTACCCGCGAATTGCGCAAAAATTGCGCATTTTTTGCGCACTTTTGCGCACACTGCGCAAATTTTCCGGTATGATGATCCTGAAAGTTGGTTACAGTGACAAAATAATGTCGCCCTTTCGGGGCAACGGGTAGTTCTTGTTTTTTTGAGCCTATAATAATGTCACCCCTTCGGGGCTTGTCCCTTCTTCTGTCGTTTTGCCGGGATAATTATACAGACAATTTACTCCATTATGTATGCACAAAAAGTGCGCCAAAGGGTTTGTGACAGGAAAAAAGATATCCACAATTTTTTTGCGGGATGCTTTTTTCTTTGAAGCACAGATTGAAATGATAAAAGGATATCACAGATCTTTTCCTTTTAAATTGTGTGCTGAAGACCCCTGAAGGGTGACATGGGTTGAGGCCTCATAATATTTCATGCTGCTGACAATGTGGTGGTTATGTGCTTTTGCGGGCAGGTAGCAGGGAGGGGGAAAATACCCTCATTCATTGCCGAATGTTTTTAATAAATTTACTTTTGATGCAATTGCATTGATGCGGCGGGGATAATGGGCTGGCAGTTGCAAACTGCCATCTTGCTTGGGGCATGGGTTGGCAGATGCACAAAGGCTTTGCCCCAAATCCGCGCCAGTGGAGCCAAACCCACGCCAGTGGATACTTTCCCCTTTAGATTGTGTGCTGAAGACCCCTCCCTGAAGGGTGACATGGGTTGAGGTGAGGGCGAGCAACAGAAAGAGAGCGATAATAGAGATGTATTCGCCGGTCGGGAACCGGTACGAGAGGCGCAGTAGGTATTATCTATTTGTCTTTAGTCAGGGTTTATTCCGTATTGTAACCTGACCTTGTTATCCTTTAGGCGGCAAATCACTAACTTTAGCCTCTTACAATACAGAAACATGAAAAAGTTCATCATCATAATATCTTCGGTGGCACTGGCAGGCTGTTTTGCCAGCAAAAAAGTAGTAACCCCAACAGATGCGGATGTGGCCAGAGGTGCTGCGAAGTTTTCGGGATATACGCTTGCAGATCTTACGGAGGGTAAGAAACTCTATGAGGCCAATTGCGGCAGCTGCCATGCGCTGAAAAAACCTACTGCCGAGAACGAGGCTACCTGGCGCAGGGAAGTGCCTGTAATGGTAAAGAAGGTAAATAAAAACAGCATGGTACTTGATGCCCATGCTGAAGAAATGATACTGCGCTATGTGGTGACCATGAGCGGCAAATAATGCTGCTGTGTTGCGGGTATTTATTTGCGAATGATCTGCCCGTCGGCCATTTCTATGATGCGATCGGAGCGTTTGGCAAAATCCTCGTCGTGGGTAACCGTGATGAGGGTTTGGCCATATTCTTTGGAAAGCTGCATAAAGAGATCGAAGACAATACCTGTATTTTTGGAATCGAGGTTGCCGGTAGGTTCATCGCCCATAATAATGGCCGGATCATTGACCAGTGCCCGGGCAATGGCTACACGTTGCTGCTGTCCGCCGGATAGCTTGCCTGCTTTTTTGAGAGCCTGATCTTCTACCCCAAACATTTTGAGTTTTGTATAGGCTGCTTCTTCGGCTTCCTTGTACGACACCTTGCCGAGGCGCAGGGCGGGAATCATAACGTTCTTGAGGCAGGTGAAGTCGGGCAGGAGGTAGTGGAACTGGAACACAAATCCAATGGACTCGTTGCGGATATGTGCCAGCGCATTGAGCGACATGCCGGTAGTGTTGACCCCGTTTATAGACAGGGTTCCTTCGTAATCGGTATCCATGGTAGAAAGCACATAGAGCAGGGTAGATTTTCCACAGCCCGACTTGCCTACAATAGAAACGAATTCGCCCTTGTTTACCTCCATGTTGATGTCTTTAAGCACCTGCATGGTAACGGGATCGTGAAAGTATTTGGTAATGCCTGAGGCTTTGAGTGCTATGTTGTCCATTATCCGCGAATTATAGTTACAGGGTCTACTTTAGCAGCTTTGTTTGCCGGGAAGAAACCGGCCGCAACCGTGGTGAGTACCCCGAAAAGGAGTGCCTCGAGGTAGTGAGGTATATAAAAAGACATGGGCAGATACTTGAGTGTGCCTGCGCCAATATAAATGCGTGATACCATGTAGGTGAGCGAGAAGCCGAGCAGCAGCCCGATGACACCACCCAGAATGCCTATATATATGGCCTGCTGCAAAAAGATGCTGGTAACAGCGCGGCCCGAAAAGCCCTGTGCCTTGAGGATGGCTATCTCCTTGATCTTTTCGTAAATGGTCATGTTGAGGATGTTGTAGATGCCAAAACCTGCCACCAGCAATATGACACCAATAACTGAGTTGAGGATAACCGCCCTGATCTTGAAAGCAGCCTTCAGCTGTTCGTTGGCCTTTATCCAGTCTTCGGCTTTGTAGCCGGTGATGGTCTCTATTTCGCGTGCCACTTCTGAAGCCTTGTTGTAATCGACCAGGTTTATCTTGATCTCGGTAACATAGCTGCGGTCTTTGCCTATGAGGCTTTGCACCTGTGCTATGTTGGCATAAGATTTGGTTTCGTCGAGCGCTTTTACGGTAGTAGAGAAAATGCCAATGACCCGCATGACCACCAGGTTGCCGTTGCCCGAGCGTACGGTGATATTGTCGCCTACATGCAGGCTGAGTTTTTCTGCTATACCCTTGCCTATAAGTATGCTGTTGTGCACCCGGTTGAGGTCGTGCAGGTTGCCGGCAACCATATTGCTCTGCACATCAAACATCTTGTTCTCCTCTTCAATATCTACCCCTGCTATATTGCCGGGCAGCTCTACACTGCCGCTGGTATAGATAACATTGCCGGTAACCTGCGGTGTGATGAAGGAAACGAGTTTGTTGCGGCGGATGCGGGCAACGAGCCCATAGGGGTTGGTGAGCCCCTGCGACTGATGCAGCTGCTTGGGGTTTACCAGTATCTTCTCTGACGGGTCTGTGAGGAAGTTGCGGAGGAGGTGATTGTCGGCAACCTTGTTCTCGCTATAGAGGCGGATGTGGGGCATGTTGGTAAACGACATCTTCTCGAAGTAGTCGTTGGTGCCCTTCATGAGCGACTGCATGAATATGAACATGGATATGCCGAACATTACCCCCAGTGCAGCAACAGCGGTCTGTTTTTTGCGGGCTGTGAGGTAGGTAAGGGCTATCTCTGTATTGACGCTTATCTTCATTGTGGGAGTGTTATTTCATTTTTACGATCTTGTCGGTAGCTGTAAGACCGCTCAGTACTTCTATCCAGTCGTCTGATACTATGCCGGTGGTAATGGCTGCAGTATCTATCTTATCGCCTTTTTTTACCAGTACTTTATTGCCCGGCACTACAAAGGAGTGGGGTATGAGCAGGGCATTTTCTTTGCGCAGTGTTACGATATTGGCCTGTAACTGTGTGCCGGAAATGATGCCTGTTTCGTCTTTTACGAAACGAGCTTCTACCCTGTATGACTGTGAAGCATCGTTGAAGTGCGGGTAGATCTTGCTGATGCGGGCTTCGAGGGTTTTAGTTTTATCGGTATTGAGCTCTACCAATACCTGCTGCCCCAGCTGTATCTTGCTTATGCTGCCTTCATCAATATCCAGAAAGATAACAATAGAGTCGGGGTTGCCTAGCTGTGCTACCTTGTCGCCACGCTTCACGAGATCGCCCTGCTTTTTGAATACCTGGTATACCTTGCCGGCACCAATTGCCAGCAGGTCGTAGTACATATTACCGGCACGCGCATTCTGCAGTTGCGACTGCGTGTTGGCGAATTCCTGTTTTACCCGCTCTGCGGTAGCGCGGTAGTTTTCCTGCAGTGCCTTCCATGAACTAAGGGATGACTGATAGGCGAGGGTGGCATTGTCGAGATCCTGACGGGATACGGAACGGGTGGTATACAAGCGTTCGTAGCGGGCAAGGGTCATGGAGTCGGTTTGCATCTTCAGTCGGGCAGCATCGAGCTGGGCACTTATCTGCAGCAGGGCAGGAGAGGAGTTGCCGGCATTCATTCTGGCATAGGCAACATTGGTCTCGGCTATCTGCACCTGTGTGTTCTGCTGCCTGTTATCGAGGCGGAAGAGCAGTTGCTTGTCGGTAACTATATCATTCTCCGACACAAAACTTTTGATGATGAAGCCGTCTGATATAGAAGTGAGGGTGTAAGCATCCTTGGGTTCTATACTGCCCGATGCGAAAACGGCCTCTGTAACCGGGCCAGTCTTTGGCGAGGTTTCTTCGAGTTTGGGTTTGCAGGAGGCCGACAAAATAGTGATTGCCGCGCCAAGGTATAAGATGGATCTTTTCATTTTTAGAATTTTTGCTGGCGTATCTTGATATTATATGACTGAACAAGCATCTCTGACAAATTGTTGAGGTACTGATTCTGATAACTGATGTAGTCGGTGAAAGCACGGAGCCTGTCTTCGAGCGAGGCTATACCTTCTTCGTAGCGCAGGGTGGTGTGTTTGTAATTGTCGTAAGAGAGGTCCATGATGTTTTGTGCGGTGCGCAGCATCTCTGCCGACTTGCTGAAGGACAGCCTGATATTCTCGTCGTTGATGGCAGCCTGTCTTATGGCCTGTTCCAGATCGCCCTGGCTTTGGCTGTAGCTGATGCGGTTTCGCTGCGACTGCAGCCAACGGTTGCCCCCGTTGAAGATGTTCCAGGAAGCCTTTACGGTCCAGAAGTTGGATGGATACCATTGCGGTCCTGCAGCATCCAACGGTCGGAAGCTATTGTCGAATTGCTGGGTATTGTTGCTGTACTGAATGCCTATGGTAGGATAAATACCGGCATTGGCAGCCCGCAGTTTACTTAGATTGAGCTGCGACTGGTGGTAGGCGAGACTTACAGATGGGTCGTCGGCAAAAGGATCTTTTGCGGCATTGGCTGCCTGTGGTTTCAGCTCGCCGGTGATGATAATTGAATCGGTAAGCTCCATGCCCAGCAGCGAACGAAGCGAGTTTTGCGAAGTGCGCAACTGGTAGTATGCGGTAATGGAGGTTTGCTTTGCCCGTTCGCTGTTCAGCTTTGCAACATCGAGGTTGGGCTGGCTAACAGTGCCTTCGTTGAATTTGTTAGTCACAGAAAAGAGGATAGAGTCGGCCACCTCTGCGCTGCGGCCTGCGAGGCGCAGGGCTTCTTTATTGAGCAGGCAGGCATAATACTGAGCCGCTATCTGCTGATAGGTATTGCGGCGGGTATTGCTGAGTGCAGACTTATTGACCTCTTCCGTTTCGCGGGCAATACGTGCATTGTGCCATGTTTGCAGGTTCAGCAGATCGAGCTGGGCATTGAAGCCGGCATTGTAAATGTATTTCTGTCCGAACTGAACCGGTTTGTACACCCCATCGGGTCCGCCGAAGATGACTGCCGGGATAAGGGTGGTTTGGATAGTGGTGTTGTTGGTGAAGTTGGCAGACGTACTGACCGAGGGCAGGAATGCCATATAAGCCTGACGTGTTCCCTGTTTTGCCTTGGTGGTCTCCCATTCTGCATTGCGGATGGCCACATTGTGTCCGTCGGCATATTTCCAGACCTCCTCTACCGAGCTGAACGCGGTTTGCGCACCCGCAAGGAAGGGGACGGCTACCAGCAGAAAGGTATTTGCTAATCTTTGGTACATACTATATATTATTACAGTTGTTGTTCTGATATTATTTAATATTATTCGTTTTTCATCATGGCACCTATCCATTGCGGAATGAGTTTCTTTCGTTCCAGCATCAGTTCATTGAATTCTGCTATGGTTTTGCCCGTCTGCTGACGCATCATTGGCGATGCAACAAACGGGAAAACTATCATTGAGATCATGTTCATGATCAGGTGAATGGGTGTGGCGGGGGGTAATTTGCCGGCGGCAGCCATTTGCTGCCACTGTTTTAATATGTAAAATTCATTTATATTAAAACCGAAGCCTAGTTTTTCCATGAGTTTTTCATGGCTTACGTTTACTTCATTCATGATGAAAATGGGGAGACCCGGATTGGCGATGAGCATATCTATATAATGATCTGCTATTAGCGCAATTTTGTTTTGCAGGGTAGTTTGTTCATCGTTCAGTATGCCCGAAATGGAATGAATGAACATCTGTAACTGTTCGGTCATGATGATATCGAACAGTTTTTCTTTGCTACGGAAGTAATAATTGATGAGTGCAAGGTTGACACCAGACTCTTCTGCAATATCGCGGGTGCGGGTAGCAGCATAACCTTTGGTAGTAAAAACACGCCGTGCAGCTTCTTTGATCTGCTCTTCGGTAGTTGTGCTTCTGGCTGTGTTTTTTGAGTTGGTCATAAACAGGAGACAAAGGTAAGGATAATGTTTGTGATTTAAACAGGTTATTTAATCATCTGATTAATTATTTATTCTTTTTAATGTCAGGCTTATTTAATGTGTATATGTGTGTTTGTAACATTTTTACACGAATGGGGGGATTTTTTATACAAAACTCTTAACTTTGAGAATCGCTCATTTTAAACCACATTCCGAGACAATGTTGAGAAGAATTCTACTTAAGAGTATTGTGGCGCTTTTTCTGCTGCAAACAACCACTATCAATGCTAAGGAGAATACACACATAGAAGGCTTCATAGAACGTGTGAAACTTACCAATCAATTTGTTACTGTAGCAGATATATGGTCTGCAGATAACAACTTCGATAAAACAGACATGCTGAAAAGTGTGGAAAAAGCACAACCGTTATCTATTGATTATCTGCGACTTAACAGGTTTATGGCTGAGAAAAATACAGCTATTAATCTGGTGCTGCCGGGCAGCGATGGTGAAACATACACAGTGGAGCTGGCAAGGTATGATTTCCTTACCAACGACTTTGAGGTGCATACAATGGGCGAAAACAACACAGATACCAAGATCGCTTACACTCCGGGTCTTTATTACCGTGGTGTAGTAGCAGGTATACCTGGTTCTGTAGCAGCATTCTCTTTTTTTAAGAACGAAGTATATGGTATATTCTCTATTCCAAATGTGGGCAACTTTGTAGTTGTTCCCAACTCTATGGTGGGTAAGGAATATGATTACAACCAGCATTATATACTGTATAACGATCAGGATCTGAAGATCAAGGATCGTGCACCAAAATGTGGCAGCGATGAACTGTGGCAGAATATGGCTCATGATACAAAGGCAGCTTACAAGACCACTACCACTCCTAATAACAAGGTATATGCAAACTGCAGAGAAGTAAGAACCTTCATGGTAGCAGATTACAGCATGTATGTGAAAAAAGGTTCGAATGCTACGAACTGTACCAACTACATGACCTCTTTGTATAATAACATGAGTACCCTTTACAAAAACGAAGGTATCTCTACAGTGCTGAAATATACTCAGGTAAACAATGCAACAGATGCTTACCAGACACTGCCTGCTAATTCGGGTCGTTGGTTGACGAAGTTTGGCTGGGTAACACAGAATACTCTGCATGGTTGCGATCTGGCAATGCTGCTTACTACCAAGTATGGTACTATGGGTGGTGTAGCGTGGTTGAATGTAATGTGTTCTACTTACAGAACATGGGATTCGGGAGGTGCGTATGCTTTTGTGAATATTGATAACACTGCCAGCACTTCCACTCCTACAGTACCTACCTATAGCTGGGATGTGGAAGCAAGTACCCATGAAATGGGTCATAACCTCGGTTCGCCACACACGCATGAGTGCGTGTGGAACCCACCGGCAAGGAACACAGCAATAGACAGGTGTTCTAATCCTATATCGAGCAGCTGTGTTGCGCCATCGCCAATGTATCCTTCAGGTGGTGGTACCATCATGAGTTATTGCCATCTGGTAAGTACAGGTATCAATCTGAGCAATGGTTTTGGTCCTCAGCCAGGCGATACTATCAGGTATCAGCTGGCGCGCGTAGGCGGTTCCTGCGGCGATCTGTACAATCCTAATACAGGTCTGGCAGTAGCCAACAAAACTATTGTAGCCAACAAAGAGTGTACTGACCTTTCTTCCGGTATCACTTATTACTGGAAAGATAACAACACAGCAGATCATGCAGATGATACACTGGCGCTGATAATAAGGAAAAACGGTAATGACATAGGTAACCTGAACAATACTGCATTTGTGGTGTCTACAACTACACTCACCAGCTATGGTGGTGGTACAGGGGTAAATGTTACATTCCCATCCGGTACTTCAGGTGTGGCAAGTGCGGGTAACAACTACTCTATGCGCAGGTACTGGACACTGAAACCTATTGGTTCAACTGACCTTACAAATCCAATAGATCTTGGTTTCCCACTGCAGGGTGCTGATACTACCGATGTGAATGGCAGTGTGCCAGGCCCAACAGCACCATGGACCAATATGAAGGCTTATGTAGTAAGGAGCCCTAAGGATGGTAACCCAACTGCAAGTTTTCCAACTGCTACTTCTTCTGATATCGTAACTATACCATGTAGTACTACCGGTCTTGCAGCCAATAAATGGATCAAGTACCCTACTACTACCAGCACACTGATGGCTTTTATGAAAATAAGCAGGCTGGGTAGCGGTGGTATGTTCTATCCTTATGGAACTTCATCTGTAAATGGTAACATTGGCACTGAGTCGGGTATAGAAATATTCCCTAACCCAACCAACTCTGAGTGGTATGTATCATTGAAAGAGAGCAACGAAGAAACTGTGAACTTCCAGTTGTATGCTGCAGACGGAAGGATGGTGCATACACAGATCCTGAAAACCGGCGGTGTAAACGCAATAGATGCAGGTGCATTGCCAACCGGTGTATACTTCTTCCGTATGGTAAGTGGTAGCCAGGTGTTTACAGGCAGTCTGTTGAGGAACTAAGTATAATTCAGTAAGCATAATAGAGAATGGATACCATGCAAATGGTGTCCATTTCTTTTTTTGGGGAACCGTGGAACTGAGAAAAATACCTACTGGCAACAGCTATAAACAAAGATCCCCTATCGGTACCGGTAGGGAATCTTTGTTTTATGATTGCTTTATAAATTAGAATTCAGCGTTTTTCGGAGTCCTTGGGAAAGGAATTACGTCGCGTATGTTGGTCATGCCGGTAACGAAGAGTACAATGCGTTCGAAGCCAAGACCGAAGCCGGCATGAGGTACTGTACCGAAACGACGGGTGTCGAGGTACCAGTATAATTCTTCTTCGGGTATATGCATTTCCTGCATGCGCTTAGTGAGCATATCCAGACGTTCTTCCCTCTGAGAGCCACCCACTATTTCGCCAATACCCGGTGCCAGAATATCCATTGCAGCTACGGTTTTGCCATCATCGTTCATACGCATGTAGAACGCCTTGATGTCTTTGGGGTAGCCGGTAACAATAACCGGTTTTTTGAAATGTTTTTCTACCAGATAACGCTCATGTTCGCTCTGCAGATCGATGCCCCATTTTACATCATACTGGAATTTTTTCTTTTTGTAGGCAGGGGAGTCGAGCAGGATATTGATCGCATCGGTATAAGTGATACGTTCGAATTTGTTATCGAGCACGAAGGTAAGTTTCTCAATGAGACCCATTTCGCTGCGTTCGTTCATTGGCTTTTGCTTTTCCTCGTCGGCAAGGCGCTGTGCCAGGAATTCGAGGTCTTCGCGGTTGTGCTCTAAAGCATAAGCAATGATGTAGCGAATGAAGTCTTCTGCAAGATCCATATTGTCTACAATATCGTTGAAAGCAACTTCGGGTTCTATCATCCAGAACTCGGCAAGGTGACGAGCTGTGTTTGAGTTTTCTGCCCTGAAAGTAGGACCGAATGTATATACCTCACTGAATGCAGTTGCTGCCAGTTCTGCTTCGAGCTGTCCGCTTACTGTGAGGTTGGTACTACGGCCGAAGAAGTCTTCTTTATAATTGATAGTGCCATCTTCGCTGCGCGGAGGATTGTCGAATGGCAGGGTAGTTACCCTGAACATTTCGCCTGCACCTTCTGCATCTGAAGCAGTTACGATAGGGGTATGTAAGTACAGAAACCCGCGATCGTTGAAGAATTTATGGATTGCATATGCGAGTGTGTGCCTTACTCTGAAAACTGCGCCAAAAGTATTGGTGCGGAAACGCAGGTGAGCTATTTCCCTGAGGTATTCCAGACTTGGGCGGTTTTTGAGTTGCAGCGGGAATTTCTCCGGATCACATTCGCCAAGTATGGTAACGGAATCGGCTTTAACTTCTACACGCTGTCCTTTGCCCTGAGAAGCTATGACTGTACCATCTACGCTTATGGAAGCGCCATTGGTTATTTTCTTAATGATCTGTTCATCGGTATCAAGGTCTACAACTACCTGAATATTACCCATGCAGGAGCCATCATTGAGGGCTATGAACTGGTTGTTGCGGAATGAGCGGACCCATCCTTTCACGTTAACTTTATAGTCAGCATCTTCGCGGCTCAGTATTTCTTTGATCTTGGTGCGCATAAGTATGATATTTACCCGAAAAGGGTACTTTTTAGGTGGTGCAAAATTACAGGTTATTTATCGAAAAAGAGGTATTTGATAGATACAAGCATAAGGAATACACCGAACACCTTTTTTATAGTAGCATCCGGCAGATTGAGTACAACTTTGCTGCCCAGGAAGCTACCTATAATGAATGCCACAATTAGTATGCCTGCCACTTTAAGGTCTACATAGCCGGCTTTATAGTAGTTGATGACGGCAAATATACCAATGGGGGGCAGCAACAATGCCAGTGAAGTGCCCTGTGCCATTTTCTGGCTCATTGCAAAAAAGAATACCAGTACAGGTACAATAAGAATGCCCCCGCCTATGCCTACCATGCTACTGAGCAGGCCGGCGGATATACCCAGAACTATAAGGCCAATGATCGTGATCGCGCTCATGATAAAAACAGTTTTACAGATCACTAAAGTACCAACGGAACGGTGTATCTCCAAATAAGAATATGCTACTGCTGAAATGCTAACTATTGATAAAAGTTGCTGATAGATTTTGTATATATTTGTTCCTCTATTTATACCCGATGAATCTATACAAGCCCGGTCTGCATATACTTGCCTCATTCAGTGCAGCACCGAAAGTGCTAACTGAAATGCAGCAATGCAAATCACTTTTTGAAGAACTGATACTGGAGCTTGAGCTGAGCAAAGTGGGGGAAACCTATCACTCTTTTGATGGTGGAGGCTTTACTGCCACGGTTTGTCTGACTGAATCGCATGCAGCGATACATACCTGGCCTGAATTTTCGAAGGCTACTTTTGATATATTCCTTTCCAATTTCAACAAAGACAATTCTGAAAAAGTGAGGGTCTTTTATGAAAGAACTATAAATTATTTCAATGCAACAGACATTCAGATAAACGAACTGATGAGGTAATTTATGAGCGACGCACTGTTACCGGTAATATTGAACAATGGTTTTGTGCAATGCTCTTCATGCGGCAGTGAAGTGTTGTGCAATGATAAGGAGAACAGTATTTATTTCTGTTGTGTAAAATGTGACACCTATTTTTTGCTGAAGGATGGTAAGTCGGAGAAGCTGGATGTTTTCCCCAGAAACCTTTTGTATCAGCCATATATACCATTGGGTGCAAAGGCGAAATTCAATGACAAGGAATACATTCTGACCGGTTATTTAGTAAAGAAAGATAATGCTTCTAGTGTTACCTGGCGGGAGTACCTGCTGCGACATGTGGGTCAACTGAACTATACAGTGCTTGCCGAATATAACGGGCACTGGATGATTTTAGACAAAGCTGCGGACAATAATAACTTTGCCATATATAAGAACAGATATACCGAGCAATATGAGGTATGGCAGTCGGAGCCTTTCAGGAAGTACACACAATATACTACCTATAAGTTTACGATCCAGGCACTGAAAGGTGAGTTTGACTGGAATGTAGCAGATGAGCAGGAGCATATGTATGTTGAAGAATACATAGCCCCGCCCGAAATTGTAGTTTCAGAGACCTTTGCCAATGAAGATGCAACATGGTATAAAGGATACTACCTGCAGCCTGCAGACGTAAGTGCAGCATTTGGTATGGAGGTGAATGAACTGCCCAGGAAACAAGGCCTGGGAGCAATAGAACCACATAAACTGGATGCGCAATGGCCAATAATAAGGAAGTTTTCATTGTTGCTGATAGGTCTTATCGTAGTAACACAGATCATGATAGGTCTTGGAAAGCCATCGAACTATGTATTAGATAAAAGTTATGAGACCTCAGCAGATTCTGTGGCATGGGGTGGAAACATGGCGCCTATAAAAACCGAGTCATTTAAGATATCGGGTGGGGGTGCCGTGAATGTGGAATTACAAACCGGGTTATCGAATGAATGGCTGGAGTTGCCGGTGACGATGGTAAATGAAAAAACCGGAAAGGAATATGAGTTTACCAAGGTGGCCGAACTTTATTCGGGTTATGAGGGTGGTGAAAGCTGGTCGGAAGGAGACCCGAATGTAGATGCAGTATTTTCATCGGTGCCTGCAGGCAGATACCACATCAATATTTATCCCTACAGCGATTCGAAACGTACGTTTACCATTTATGTGAAGGTGGAAGAAAATACGTCATTGTATTCCAACTTTGTTTGGTTGCTGGTGTTAGTGTCAGTCTATTTCATCATTCAATATCAAAGGAAATATTTAGTTGATACCGAGAGATTCTCATAAACAAACCTCATGGATATTATAGCATTCTTCAGGCAGTTCTCATCTATAAAATGGCAGGCATTATCATTGCTGCTCTGCTATTTTATTTATCTGTTCGTATCGTTGAAAGGTACTAAGCTGACTGGTGATGATAACGAAATAAGGAATGTTCCGGCAGGTCGTTCGCAAACAGGAAACCATTTTTATCATAAATAAAATTTCAAGAGGCTATGGAGCTGATAAATATGAAATATATAGTAGCATCTGTTGTGTATTCATTTTTGGGTATACTGGTGCTGCTGGTGAGTTTTGTAATAGTAGAAAAAACAACACCACAGAATCTCTGGAAAGAGATAGTAGAGCAAAAGAATGTTGCATTGGCTATAATGGCTGCAGCCTTTATGATAGCAATAGCCATGATCATCAGTTCTGCCATACATGGATAAGCTGGCTGCAGAAGGTGGTGGTATAGTTACTAAACAAGGCAGGGGGCTTTTGCTCTTTTCTGTTTTTGTAATTGCTACCTGCGGACTTATTTACGAACTGGTGGCAGGCACAATGGCCAGCTACCTGCTGGGCGACTCTGTGACCCAGTTCTCTACTGTGATAGGTGTGTACCTGTTCTCTATGGGCATTGGGTCATGGATATCGGGCAGGGTAGAAGGCGATCTGCTGAAATGGTTCATCAGGATAGAGATATTGGTGGGGCTTGTGGGTGGCTGCAGTGCGCCGGCTATGTTCCTGCTGTTCGAGCATGTTACTTATTTCAGAATTGTGCTTTATGCATTTGTGGTGCTCACCGGTATATTGGTGGGGCTGGAGATACCCATACTGATGAGGATATTGAAAGCAGGTATCGAATTCAAAGATCTGGTGGCGCGTGTTTTTACTTTCGATTATATAGGTGCCTTGCTGGCATCGCTTATTTTCCCTTTATTACTGGTACCCTATCTGGGTCTCATTCGCACTTCTCTTGTTTTTGGTGTTTTCAATATTGCAGTTGCAGCCTATCTGCTTTACTATTTCGAGGAAACCAAACGCTTCAGGAGCAGGCTATTGGTGCCGGTATTGATGAGTGTGGCTGTGCTTCTTGCCGGTTTTGTTTTTGCCGAGCGCATTATGACCTATACCGAAACACTGGCTTTTCAGGACAAGGTGATCTATAGCAAAAGCACGCATTACCAGAGAATGGTATTGACAAGAAATAACAGAGAATTGAAATTGTTTCTGAATGGCAACCTTCAGTTCAGTTCTTCTGATGAATACAGGTATCATGAGGCGTTGGTGCATCCTGCACTCCATGCTATAACCAATCCGCAGAAAGTACTGGTGCTGGGTGGTGGAGATGGTCTTGCAGTAAGGGAGGTGCTGAAATACAATACTATTACTGCTGTGACCCTGGTAGACCTCGATCCGGCTATGACGAAGTTGTTTTGCAGCAATGATATGTTGTTGCAACTGAATAAAAGATCGCTGCTATCGCCAAAAGTGAAAGTAGTAAATGACGATGCCTTCAACTGGATAAGAAAAGACAAAGAACAATATGACCTGATCATTATAGACTTTCCGGATCCATCCAATTATTCGTTGGGCAAACTATATACCAGTCGTTTTTATGAAGAGTTGCATCATTTGCTGAGTGAAAGAGGCATTGTTGTAGTGCAGGCTACTTCTCCGCTCATTGCCCGTCGGTCGTTCTGGTGCATAGATCATACCATGGTGGCAGCAGGATTTCTTACCGTTCCTTACCATATTTATGTGCCGTCGTTTGGAGAATGGGGCTATATAATGGCGATGAAAAATCATAGCTGGACTTATGAGGGTGCATTGCCGGGTGGACTGAAATTCATAGACAGGAATGTAATGAAGGGTATGGTAACCTTTCCGCAGGATATGAGTAAGGTAAGCACAGATGTAAACAAGTTGAACAATCAGGCACTGGTAAACTATTTTGAAGATGAGTGGGCACCCTATATACACTGATGAACCACAGGTGCCCGGAAGAAGAGCTTTTCTGAAGCGGCTGACTGCTTTTGCTGCCATACCTTTTGTAGCCGCCTATGTGCAGAGCTGCGCCAATGAAAGCCATAAAGAGCAAATAGGCGGGTCTATGATAGCGTCGGGATCTGCTACAGGGCATATGGTGCACAAGGAAGGAGCCATACCTGCTCCATCTTCTTTTATAACAACAGATATACTGATAGCAGGTGGTGGAATAGCCGGCTTGTCTGCCGCAAGATGGCTACAGGCTAATGGTGCCCAAAATGTACTGCTGCTGGAAATGGGAAATGAGGCAGGTGGTAATTCGGTATATGGAAAAAATAAAGTATCGGCTTATCCGTGGGCGGCACATTACCTGCCCATCCCCAATAATACTAATAAAGAGCTTACTGATTTTCTGCAGGCTGCCGGTGTAATAACCGGTTTTGAAAACGGCGCGCCAGTATATAATGAGTATCATCTTTGTCACGACCCCGAGGAAAGATTATATATAGACGGATACTGGCAGGAAGGACTAATTCCCAGATTCGGGATCAGCAAGGAAGATGAACGACAGACTGGCACCTTTATGAAAATGGTGGAAAAGCTGCGATCGGAAAAAGGTAATGATGGCAAGTATGCTTTCGCTATACCGGTTGATGAATCATCGGCTGATGAAAATTACCGGGGACTGGATAGCATTTCTTTTGAACAATATCTTACAGATAATGGGTACAGTTCTAAACCACTGAAGTGGTATCTGGAATATTGCTGTAAAGACGATTACGGTTCTGCACTAAAGGACACATCGGCATGGGCTGGCTTACATTACTTTGCTGCAAGGCGTGGTGTTGCTGCCAATGCACCATCATCGGCTGTACTTACGTGGCCAGAAGGTAACGGGTATCTGATGGATGCATTGAAGCGGCAGGTGCAGGTGCCTGTGCAAACCGGTATGCTGGTGCACAGAGTGCATGAGGGCGATGGGTTTGTGGAGGTGGATTGTTACAATGTGAAAGAGAAAAAGACAGTACGGATAAAAGCGGGTAAATTATTATTGTGTACCCCTCAGCATGTAAACAAACATATACTGGGGCCCGGCTCTGACAGAGCGGCTATTTATGACAAAGTGAACTATGCACCCTGGGTGGTAGCCAACGTTACCTATAGCGGGGCGCTGCAAGGCAAGGGTACATCGCTCTGCTGGGACAATGTTATCTATGGCAGGGAATCGGTGGGTTATGTATATGCCAATCATCAGGATCTGGTGCGGGGTATAGATGGAGTTTTAACGTGGTATATGCCACTGACAGGTAAAAGTCCGGCAGCACTTAGGAAGTCCATTTATAACAACACATGGCAAGACTGGAAGCAGCTGGTGCTGGAAGATCTTTCTTATGCCCATCAGGGTATAGCAGCACAGATCACTAATATAGATGTGAGGGTTTGGGGGCATGGTATGATACAGCCAACAGTAGGGTATATATGGGGCGCTGAACGGCGCAAGGCTATGGAGCCTGTAAATGGCAGGATCTTCTTTGCCCATAGCGACCTGAGTGGTATCTCTATTTTTGAAGAAGCATTCAGCCAGGGTATAAGGGCAGCAAAACAAATACTGGCAACCACATGACCAATGCAACCGGATATAAACAACCATGGCTGAAGAGTGCATCGTTTGATGGGCTCTTTATACTGTTGCCCGGTTTGCTGGCGCTGCTTATTACTTTCTTCCTGCCTGCACAATATAAACATACCGACGAAATGCCGGTATGGGCATGGGTGGTGCTGGTGCTACTGGTAGATGTGGCTCATGTATACAGCACACTGTTCAGGACCTATTTTGATAAAGAACGTTTCAGTAAGTACAGAGTTTTGTATCTGTTTATTCCCATTGCCTGTTTCATTACAGGTGTGCTGCTTTATTCGGTAAGTGCATTGTTGTTCTGGCGAATACTTGCCTATCTGGCAGTGTTTCATTTTGTGCGGCAGCAATATGGTTTTGTGCGATTATATTCCCGCTACGAACAGCAACAAAGTTCCGGAGCTGTTATAGATACAGTAACTATTTATGCAGCTACCTTGTACCCGCTGATATACTGGCATTGCACACCTGGTCGCAACTTCAACTGGTTTGTGAAAGGTGATTTTGTTACAGGCGATATGAGTATGCTGAGCAATGTGGCATTTTATGTTTATTGCCTTATTGTGGCAACATATGTGGTGAAAGAGGTGCTGGGTTGTGTGCGTACCAGAACGATAAATGTGCCCCGGAATGTTCTAATATCGGGAACCTTGTTTACGTGGTATTTTGGCATCGTTCACTTCAATGGAGATATGGCTTTTACCTTGCTGAATGTAGTGGCACATGGTATTCCCTACATAGCGCTTATATGGATGCAGGAGCAGCAAAGCATTACCCAAAAGGCGAGGAACAACGTATCTGCCGGAAAAATTGCAATTCGATTATTTTATTTTTTGCTGATCATATTGGTATTGTCTTATCTTGAAGAAGGCCTTTGGGATGGTATGGTGTGGCGAGAACATGAATCATTGTTCCCTGTTTTTAGTATGTTGCCCCGGCTAACATCTCAAGAGGTATTGTCGGTGTTGGTACCTTTGTTGTCGCTGCCACAGTCTACCCATTATGTACTGGATGGCTTTATATGGCGCAAACGTTTTCAGTAGCATTTATTTATTAGCTTCTCTCCCGGTTACACAGATAATTCCGATCTATGGTATTGATTTGTCTGATTCGGAAATGAATTCGACTCATCAGTATTTTGATTCGTATTTTTTGTATTTGGTCAGGTACAAAACAGGTGCTGCTACGATCTCTATTGCGAACAATGGCCACAGATCGAAGGATGCCAGAAACAGTATTGATGCAAAGAAGAAAACGAAGACAATCATGGTATACCGTTCTGTGGTCATTTCTCTCAGGTATTGAATTGATGTGTATAATGCCAGTTGTGATATGGCTACACCATATAAAGATAAAGTGACTGAAAGCGGCAGTGCATGATTGCCGTTAATGAGCAGGAACAATAGTTCAGGCAGGAATATAATGCCATAGGTAAAGACATAGGATGCAAACTTTTTAAGTGCAGGTATCGGCAGGTTTCTCATAAATGCCAGTTCTTCCTCCATAAATGTTACATAGTATATTGGTAGTAAGGCATGTGCAGAGATGAGGAATATGATGAGTACGCACACCGACTCTCTGTTTACTTCACAAGCATTCGTTGCAATAAGTCCCTGCAGCAATAACAGTGACAGGAGTTTTATGCCAATGAAAGTTGTTTTTTTAGTGTCGACTGAATACAATAGCAGGAAACTGAATAAGCCCTTCCTGAAGTTGGTTTTGGGAAGGGTAATGTTATAACGAGGCTGCTTATGGCTGCTGTTTATAGCTTGGAAGTATATGAGGCCGCTGCTGCATAGCAATAGCTGAAATAGCAGGAACAGACTTGTGTGCAGATAGTGCCGGGTGGTAATGCCCACCACTATAGTTATGCCTGCATAAGTGAGCATTGGCGCTAAAAGCATTATGTGATTTGCGATCCACAATAGCTTTTGTCTGTTGTTGTTTGCTGCTCTTATTTCATAAAGAAAACTATTCTCAGGTGCATGAATTGTTTTTAGTCCGTAGGATAAACACTTGATGTTATATAGTACCCAAACGATCATTGCACCACCCATGAAGCTGAATGAACTAGTAATACTACGCATGATCTGATAGTGCAGCTCTATAGTTGCTTGTCCGTTCAGTAATCCAAACAATAGTATGAAAAACGCAAGGAAGAAACCTGCGTTGATCTTGTAGAACTGAGTTGCCAGTATTTTTGTCAGAACCTGATTCATGCGCACTGTAGTGTTTTGTTGCGGATCTCAAGCTGTTGCACTGCTGCACTGTTTATGTGTATCTCCTGATGGGATGTAATGATAAATGTTACTCCCGCTTCATAATGTTCGCTTATCATTTGCTGCAAAATTGCTACAGATAGAGTGTCTAATGTTATTAGCGGTTCGTCGAGTAAGATCAGTTTCGGGTTGCCAAGAAAACCTAACACCAGCGATAGTTTTTTTGTCATGCCGCTGGAGTAGGTGGCTGTTTTATTGCTGCTATAGGCAGCTATTCCCAGTTTGTTTGATAGCACTTCTAATTGTCCGGAAGGTGCATTTTTTGATTCTTTGTAAAATGCTGTCAGGTCATTCCCGGTCAGGAAGCCGGGGTATACAGGCTCTGCTTCTGTATAGTTTACCACAGAGGTATAGGCTATTCTATTTTGCTTTATATCTGTACCGGTTATTTGTATGTTCCCATCAAATGGGATCAGCCCGGCAATGGATCTGATGAGGGTTGTTTTGCCGGAACCATTGGTGCCTTTCAGCCAGTAAATACCATGTTCCAGTTTCAGGTCTGGTATAGTTATTATCTCAGTATTGCCATAGCTTTTCCGGTAGTTTGTGAATTGCAGCATGTCGGTAAGGTTCTCACAAAAGTATTATTGTTCCTAAAATAAGATATCTAATGTTCTGTTATAAAAAAACGGAGGCAGGTTTTTCGCCTGCCTCCGTTCAGAGGAAATGATAATCCTTATTTCTTATTGCTCCAATACGAAGTGGAACACATTCTGTTCTGTTCCGTTGCGGAGTGTGAGGATATACATGCCGTTCGCCAGTTTGTTGTCCAGCTGCACCTGTGTATCCAGTTTGCCTTGTTTGGTTGTTGCTGCGCCTCTGTACACTACCT
>CALQJX020000002.1 GCA_943331005.2 Bordetella parapertussis | reverse complement strand
TTTGCTACATTATCTACACAAGATCATGAAAGAATGTAGGAAATGTAGGAAATGTACTTGCTAAAAAAACTTTTTAGAAGGATAGGGGAGCAGGTCAAATTCTGGAGGCGAGTTACAAATTTTGCCTTTATTACTACAATAGTATCCTAAAACTTTCCACAATTTTGTTACTCTATTGTAACTTGATAGAAAGCAAAACGCCTGTAAGTGTTGATTTTACAGGCGTTTCGATAAATTGTTGTGTGCCCCGAACAGACAAAACTTCGAACCAAATAAGAAATTTATTTTCTGAGATATTTAAGCTGAAATCAAGTTTGACGTACTAAAGTTTCACAAGTGACATAGTTATTTTGCCTAAATATTCATCTCAGAAACTTGAAAAAAACCACCCTGTAAAGAGTGGATTTCGTTCCTTTTTGTCCCTATCAAGTAAAACAGAATTGATGAATAAGTTTTCTAGCTACAAGTAAAAAAACTGAAGCGTACCTTCCAACCCGTGCGGATTGCTCGTATTAGTAAGTGAAAACAAAAATGAGAAATCTGTCAAAGAAAGCCTTGGCAGGCTACTTCCGAGTATCCAATTCAGCCTTTATAGTAGAACAAACTTCAAATTGCTCATTTTCATAAGCAGCAGTGTAAATCAGCTCTAAAAGATTGGTTTGTTGTTGTTTCACCCACTCTTGTCTTTGGTTATTGCCAATTCGTGTCATGCCGTTGGCGACGTGACTAGCCACCATTGGGATTGACTCAGAAATAGCATTTTCTATTTTTAACAGATCTTGCAAAATGTGCTCATTAATTTCCCTTAGCTTATCAATTTCCATAAGTGATTTGACTGTTTATTTGTTAAAATACTTCGGTAAGTTAAACGATTCAATTCATTTTTATTTGTTGTTAAGATGTGAGATTGTTAGATTTTGCCATGAAGATTTGTTTGAATTTATAGGGCTAATTCTTTACAAAGCGTTGGCATATGATTAATCCATCCGCATCGCTTGCCTCCAACATGTAGACACCTGGGGCAAAGTTGGCAATTGAAATGGCTCCGTTAATTATCTGCCCCTGCTGCAGCACCTGGCCTACAGCATTAAGTATTCGGTAGCTGGTAGCTTCTCCAATCACATACAGCTCATCTGCTGCGGGGTTGGGGTATAGACTTATTATTGGCATTATCGTCTGCACATCATTCACACCACCTGGCAGCGTATTGATAGTAATACCTGCTGATGTAGTAGTATCATAGCAACCTAGTGGGTCCGTAGAGGATACCTTTGCTGTTATCACATCTGCACCTGCTCCCTTCACATACGTGGTTACTGGCACAGAGGTAATACCAAAGGGTACAGCGTTTTTATACCACTTTATGGTGTAGCTGCTGCCGGCGCTGCCCACAGCAGCATTAACTGTTACAGTGCTGCCAATAGCCGCAGATGATGAAGGTGTGGAGCCAAGCGCTATGGTGGGCGGGGTGAGCGGTGTCACCACCATGTTTATCATATTACTGCTGGGGTGGCCGGTGAAGCTGCATATATCCACACCCGTGTACACACAGCGCACACTATCGCCCATGGCAGGCGTGAAGGTATAGCTTTCGCTGGTGGCACCAGCAACAGCATCACCGTTCTTGTACCACTGAAACGTCATAGTGCTGGCCCCCGTGGTGGTGGTGGTAAAGGTAACAGGGGTGCCGGCACATACAGTGTCATTGGGCGTGCAGGTGATGGTTACCGAGGAAATACTGCCGGGGTTGAATGTGACTTTACGGATGCGACGCGATCCGGGACCACCTGCCTCGCTTATGTACAAATTATTGCACGGATCAAATGCAATGTATGTGGGATCCCAAATAGAAGCGGCGGTTGCGGGGCCTCCATCTCCCGCAGTCATGGAGCTGCCATCTCCTACTACAGTATGCAATATTCCCGAATGATCAACCCTATAGACACGAAGGTTACCCCGGTCTGAAATAAATATTTGCCCGGACGTATCAAACGCAATAAAGTATGGACTAATTGATGCTGCAGTTGCAGCTATACCATCACCCGTGAAGATCCCGGCTCCATTGCCCGCAACGGTGGTAATTAACCCGAAGTTGTCAATCACGCGCACTCTATTACTAATCGGACTACTATTGTTTTCCGCAAGGTAAACATTGCCATTCTTATCTATGTCAACTCCCGAAACAGCTACCAATTGCGCTGATGTCGCAGGCCCGCCATCACCAACACCAGAAGTTCCACCTCCGGCAATTGTAGTAATAATGCCGGAAGCATCTATCTTACGTATGCGATTATTCCAAAAAGCGGCGATATAAACATTGCCAGACGTATCAACGCGAACATCTTGAGGATTATACAACCCTGCAGCCGTAGCTGGCCCGCCATCGCCACTATAGCTACCCACCCCGTTTCCGGCAATAGTTGTAATGATGCCGGTAGCCTTGTCAATTTTCCTTATTCTGTTGTTTTGTGGGTCGGCAAAATAGATGTTGCCAGCAGTATCTAAGTCTATTCCACCACCTCCGCCAAGCTTAGCTGCACTTGCTGGTCCTCCATCACCACTAAAACCACCTACACCAATGCCTGCTACTGTAGAAATTATACCCGCCGGTGTAATTTTTCTAATTCGGTAGGAACTTAGGCCATCTACAAAAAAGCAATTGCCTTGCTTGTCGAAAACAATGCCGTTTGGATTGGGAATGCCTGCACTTGTTGCGGGAACACCTTCTCCGCTGAAAACAGTAGAACCGGTACCGGCATAGGTAGTTATGATTTGCCCCTGTATATTCAGTGGTGTTAAAATGAAAATCAACCAAATCCATGTTCTCATTGAACCAAATTTTCACATTATGCAACAAATACAACACATCCCGTAGTAGGCAATGGCCCCAATGAAAGATCCCAATACATTAATGTTCCGGTTGGAGCACCAAAAAGAGCCGGCATATTTTGTGCCACAAAGTTGTTTGCAAAGAATGCACAATCCTGATTGGTCGTCACATTATATCCACTCACGGTAGCCCATTTGTGCAACACCCTGTTTCCTTGCCCACCGATAATAGACGAGTGACAGGCACCTGCACAAATCATATTGTCCTGGCCGCCGCCGATGAAACCAAACCATGATTCGGAGCCTGGCGTATTGCCTGTATCTATGCAGTTGAAACCACCGCCACCAATGAAGCTGCTGTCAGCTCTGCAATACCCCGGGCCTAGGCTGCTACCAATCGTATTTTGATCACCCATCACAATCGCGCTTCCTCCACTTCCTTCCATAATCCTATTATAATAACCTGCACCAATAAAACTATTGTGTGCCGTAAATGCAATAGAATGCAACCCTCCATTTCCAATAAAAGAAAAGTTTGCGTTCGAATCGATATAATTCGCAGCTCCATTTCCGATAAATGAATTTGTTCCACATGCACAGTTGAGCCGTCCGTTACCTATAAATGCGAAGTCACCATCGGCAAGGTTATTCACGGCTGGGCCTCCCGGTGTGATAAAACCATTGCCAATAAAGGAGTATTTACCCGAAGCCGAGTTGAGATAACCTCCTACAACCACTCCATAATCGTCGCTAACAACATTGAATGAACCACCGAGGATGCTGGCACAGTCTCCGGACACAGTGTTCGAAGCTCCACCCCCAATAACGGCATTGTTCACAGATTGAATTATGTTTGTATCGCCGCCACCTATTACTGATACCGAACCAGCAACAAGATTGCTGCAGCCGCTGAAAATGCCACCAAAATTGGCACGAACCTGGTTGTTGCAGCCGCCGCCGATAGTGCCGTAATAGTCGGCGGAGATTGTGTTAAGTCCACCACCACCAATTGTTGCGTTATATTGATTGCAAGAAATAACACTATTCCCGCAGCCTCCACCTATTGTAGAATAACAGCCATACTCAGCAGAAATTACGTTACACCGGCCACCACCTATCACGCCATAATTAGTAGAAGGTAATAAACAAGGAGCCGGGGCGGTATTAATAATGACGTTCTCGGCGCCACCTCCAATATACCCATAAATAGTGTTCGCAGGAAATATCGTATTCCGGCAACCGCCGGTAATGGCGCTATAAGTTCCTTCCGCTATATTTTGTCCACCCCCACCAACAAAGCTATAATCTAACAGCGCACTGTTGCAGCAACCTGAGAACACACCAGAGTATTCAAACCGTGTTCGATTTAAGCCACCTCCGGCAATTGCAGAGAAATGAGATGTATGCTCGTTGCAATTCGAAAATCCACCACCGATGAACGTACAACAAGCTCTTGTCACGTTGCATTGTCCGCCAACAATAACCGAGTGGTGTAAAGTGTCATTATTACACGTTAGCCAAGTACAATTACACTCGCCACCAGCTATAACATTGGCCCATCCTGCCGAAATAAGGTTTTTAACACCTCCGCCAATAGTATTGTAGGGAGTCTGAAAAGGGGGAATGGTAGCAGAGAGGATATAATTACAACATCCTCCACCTATAGTCGAAAAGGAATTACAGCTAATATTTAAGCTGCCGCCGCCGATGAAACTAAAATCTCCCGCACACGCAACATTTGTACCTCCTCCTGCAACGACTGTTCCATTGCCAAATGAACAGTTTCTGAAACCCGTTACGACCCCCCCCCAGCCACCAAAAGCACAATTGAATTGGCCGGAAAGCACACCACTGTAAGCGCCTGATACCGTGTTCGATGCCCCGCCCCCTATCGCGCTAAAATTTCCGGAAGCTATGTTTGAGCCGCCAGCCCCAACAAAGCCATTGCCGGTTTGATTAGATACTCCTCCAGTAATTGCACCATTTCCGGTTACAACATTCGACACGCCGCCTCCAATAAAGGGAGCAGTACCTGTCGCCTGATTCCTGTCTCCGCCTCCAATAAACCCGTGAAACGCGTTTGTGGCAATATTGTCTTCACCGCCTCCTACTACAGACCACCAGGAACATTCCAGACAGTTGTTGACGCCAGCGCCTATAAATCCATGAGGCGCACAACGAGTGATTACATTTAATTGCCCCCCAGCGATTGCTGAATTTTCTGAATGGATACAGTTCCCAGTTCCTCCGCCAATGAAATTCCTATATTGTATAGTATTATACCCCGGCTCAGGTACTATGCAATTGAAATCACCACTTCCAATCATGGACGTCCAGCCATCACAGATTATATTCTGTCCGCCACTTTCGATGCTGTTAAAAAGAGATTGCCCCAGAATCTGGTTATTGAGCCCCACTAATATTCCATTGCGACCAGTTGTACATTGACCGCCTGCAGGCGTAGGGGATATATTATTGTTGATACCACCACCTATTACTGAGAAATTATCATTAATTATGTTACCCCTGCCTCCTAGTAAAGCGTTTGTATCTCCGGTGATTGAGTTTGTATTACCACCTCCGATTACACTATAATGAGATGCTGTGTTGACAATATTCAGTAAGCCACCTCCGATAAATGATCGATCAGAGCTAATTATTTGATTACCACCAGCGCCCAGCGCAAGTTCAAAGCCACCTCCCGCAATGGATGAATAACGGCCACTCACAAAATTTCCCGCGCCTCCTAAAATTGCTGAATTGCTGTTGGCAATTTGATTATCCATGCCGCCTGCAATTGTAGATCTACATATCCAACTGACACCACCATTTGTAATGCAATTACGTAAACCTCCCCCTATGGCTCCGGAGTGCACACAACAATGAAGATTACAAGCACCTCCGCCAATTACATTGTACTCAGAATCACACCGAATATAGTTACAATATCCTCCTGATATAGTGTTGGCGCCGTATATGCAAACACTACCAGTTATGGTTCCTGCATTGATATGATTCTGACGTCCAGCTGCAATTATATTAAAATTTCCGAAGTCTATGCAATTGGCACAGCCACTGCCAATTAGGTTAAAAGTGCAACAATTTATTGTATTGAGACACCCGGAAAGTATCCCAGAATTTATTGCAGCGGCACCAATTGTGCCGGAAACCCAACCAGTGGGGTCGCATCTGCGAGTTTGATAATTAGATACGGTTTGGTCTTGGTAAGGAATATTATTGATGGACATAATATTTGGGATGAAAGGTGTAAATTATTTATTTCTTGTCTAACAATTCATTTTTCAAATTATCAACTTGCTTAGTTTCAATTGAATTCCATGCAAAATGTTGTTGCATATTTTTTTCGTTTACTGGACGAAAATCAACCGAATGGCCGTAAAATACATTGATTACATGTGTATCTTCTAATGAAATCTTAGTTCGTTTTTGTTGCTGGGTAGCTAGATACTCAATAAATGACACAAGGCTTTTCAATGTAGAATTATCTTTCTTAACATTGACTTTCCCTTGTATTAATTGAGTTTCCCCGTACCCGTAAATATGTATCGAAGTACTTTCCAGGATGTCGCCTAGAGAAGGTTTAGTTCTTGTAGGTAGTTTCATTTCCACTGCGGAAGAAGCTGTCTTTTCTGAGGCTTGCTTCGGCTTCTGTGTACTTTTTTTGGCCTTTAGCATAAGTGGTATATTTTTACAATGTAATTCAAATTTATACAATAAGTTCTGAAATTCAAATTTTTCTAAATGGCATTTTATTTTTAATGTGATTCGGAATTTTTTTAAGAGGATATCCTCTTAAAAATCAGGTTTAATACCACACTCGGCGACACAGATATTTATTGGCGTGTCATTATTGAATCCAAGGATTTTCTTTTCTTACATGTCTGTAATAAACGTAGTACCCACGTTTTACGAATTGTCCTTTCACAGTATAGCGGGAATAATTAAATTTCATGATGCCGGAGAATATAAAAAAATTATTATTGACCACGATCTAAATGTTATGTTTGTAGATATTTAATCGAATAGCAGATGATGCACCTTGAAATCCTCGAAAGCGAAGCAATACATATTCTGCGTGAAACGGCATGTCAATTTAGAAATGCTGCGCTTCTGTTCTCCGGAGGGAAAGACTCGACGTTACTGATCCATTTGGCCCTTCGTGCCTTCGCGCCTTCAAGAATTCCCTTTAATATTTTGCATGTCGATACCGGACACAACTTCCCAGAGGCACTTCAATTCAGAGACATGTTGGTAGCACAGTATGATCTGAATCTCGTTGTCCGCAAAGTGGAAGATACTCTTGCGAAGCGAAGTATTGCCGATGTAAAAGGCAAGTTCCCAAGTAGGAATGCCTTGCAATCTTTTACACTGATGGACGCAATCAACGAGTTTAGTTTCGACGCATGCATTGGCGGCGGACGTCGTGACGAAGAAAAGGCCCGAGCAAAAGAACGGATTTTTTCCTTCCGGGAAGCATCTGGCGCATGGCAACCGTACAACCAACGTCCAGAGCTATGGGACATATACAACGGAGCAATTAAAGAAGGAGAAAACGTTCGCGTGTTTCCCATAAGCAACTGGAGCGAACTGGATGTATGGAGATACATTCAACGCGAAAACATTGAGTTGCCGTCTCTTTATTTCAGTCACACAAGAGATTGCCTTAGATATGGCGATAAGCTGGTTGCTGTCTCTAAGTATATTGATCTCGATAAATATGATGAAATTCTAACAACTAATGTAAGATACAGAACGGTCGGAGATATGACTTGTACTGCTGCTGTTGAAAGTGTTGCTCTTACCATAGAAGACGTAATTGCCGAGATTGAGAACTCTAATATTAGCGAGCGAGGTCAGACACGCATGGACGATCAAATTTCTGACGCGGCGATGGAAGACAGGAAACTCAAAGGTTACTTTTAACTCAACATAGCAGATCACATGGACATTCTTAGAATAATTACCGCAGGCAATGTGGACGATGGAAAGAGCACGCTCATCGGCAGGCTGCTACATGATACAGGAAATATAAAGGTTGACATTTTGAAAAGCCTAGAGGCCCAAAACGAGCAGGGTGTCAATCTGGCACAGGTAACCGACGGGTTGCGGTCTGAACGGGCGCAGGGAATAACGATAGATGTTGCATACAAGTATTTTACAACTGTAGATAGGAAGTACATTTTAACCGACGCTCCGGGCCATTTTCAATACACAAAAAACTTAGTCACTGGAGCATCGAACGTAGATGCAATAATCATTCTAATAGACGCCAAAAATGGAATAACTGAACAAACTAAGCGCCACTCATTGGTAGCTGCATTTCTGAACATCCCCAATGTATTCGTAGTTGTCAACAAAATGGATGCCGTTGGTTATTCGAAAGATGTGTTCGAAGAAATTGCCAAAGCATACGATATCATTGCAGTGAAACTTGGGATTTTGCAAATAAATTATATACCTGTGAGTGCGCTGTATGGAGACAATGTAATTGTGAGCTCAAGCGCATTGGGATGGTATTCGGGCTTTACCTTGCTCGCTTACCTTGAGAAATGTGAGCCGTACAGTTCTATCGAGAAGCCATTCAGATTTTCCGTCCAGCTAGTTTGTAGTAATACCTCCGTAAATGTCCTAATGGGTAAGGTTGCTTCGGGCAGCATTAGCGTTGGGCAGGCTATTGCTGCTTATCCTAGTAATGAAGCAATTGTTGTTGAACAACTCACTGTTGCAGGACGCAACAGCACGAACGCAAGAGTAGGGCAAAGTATTACGCTTCACGTTCCCGAAGAAAGTCATATAGCCGGCGGGCATTTGATTTATCGTCAAAATGAAGAACCGCCATTAATTGCTGATACCATTGATGTCACCCTTTGCTGGCTGGAAAACGTGCCATTGTTGGAAAACACGGAATATTACATACAACTCAATGGGACAAGGGTAAAATGCACGGTTACAAAGCTGTCTTCAAAATATAACATTGACACGCTTGAACTTGTCAAAAATAATGGAACGTTAATAATGAATGAAATTGGAAAGGCGAAAATTTACATTGAGCGGGCAATAGCATTCGATAGGTATATCGATAACAAAGCAACAGGAAGGGGAATACTTATTGACCCGGTATCTCACAATACTTGCGGCGCATTTACTATCGATTGATAAATGAATCGAACGATCTTGTCTGTTGATTCATCTACCGATTCGGTAGATGAGTGGATTATCAGGTCAGGCAAAGACGGCACCTCGAATGGATCATTTACGCCGGTTAAGTTCGTCAGCTTTTCCGGGTGACCATCAGGCAACATCGCGCGCTTATAAAGTCCCTTTGTATCACGTTGTAAAAGAACCTCAAGTGAACAATCTATGAACACAGTTCTTGTTCCAGGATACTTCGAGGCAACTTCTTTGCGAATATCGTCGTATGGGTTTATCGCGCAAATAATAGATACAATGTTGTGCTTCGCAAGTTTACTTGCAACAAAGGCAAGTCTCCTCACATTTGTATTTCTGTCCTCCCGTGAAAAACCCAAGTCAGCACACAGAGCCTGGCGATACTCGTCGCCATCCAGGACTTCTACAAACACATTAAGTTTGACTAGAGCGTTCTTCGCACGATTTGCAAGGGTGGTCTTGCCGCTTCCAGATAATCCGCAGAATTGAATAATCATAAGGATGTTTCACCTAAAGATACATACTGGTAATAGATCTTAACGGATGAATTATTGTTAATGCAAACTAAAAATGAGTTTAATTGTTTGTTGACAGACTTCGTGATGCCTACTTAGTAGCTTATATGCATAAAAGCCTCTTCTTCTCAGATTCTCCCAGTACCATTTCAGTACGAATTTTTTTTTAATGCAGACATGATCGCAATAAATTATTTATATGACGCTAAATATCTATATGATAAGTGTCGCAGAAATGTATCAGTTCATCTTGTGTAAATAGAATTTTACATTAATTGCGCTTGATTTATTTGCCGATAGGAGTGTTAATTTAGCGAAAAGGTAGATTTAAACTTTAACGCAGTCGTTTGTGTTAGTGTTCTTGTACTTAATTAACACAGTAGAGTTTTTTCCGCCAGAGAACAATAACACAGGACGATTGAATTGCCATGATATTTCTCTGAAAATATGTATGGCTTCAGCCTCAAGAAGATCTAAGTGATCCATATTTATATTATTTGCGCAGGAGCTAATGTGGCGTTTAAATTAGTATCAATATTAAGCGAATAACAAGATCCTGCTATGTGATATTTTATCGTCCCAGCACTAGCATCGAAGGATGCATCGGAGTGTGTATTTACATTACAGTTTAGAGATTTTACAAGGTATTCCACGTCATTGACAATAATGCGCCAATAAAGATCGGTGTCACCATGTGTGGTATTGAATCGTATTTTGAAATTTAGATTTCCGATGATAGAAAGGGGGAGTTTCATAAGGGAATTTTTGTGTTGAATGAAGGTACGTTGAAAAAGCAAATTTCAAAATAAGATATGGAAAATTATTTTATAATTAGAAAACAATTGTATAAATTTGGAATACACTATTTGAAAAATAAACCTAAACTAAAAAATATGGCTACATGGAATACATTTTGCGATCCTAGCGGTGCTTCTACCGGTTGTACAGTTGCTTCTCGTGCAGGAAGTGATGCAGGTATTATAAGTGGAATAGATTCAATTATCTTAGGAGGTCCTATGCCCGGTACGCATTCTAATTATGGTAATTGGTCTGCTATAGTAATGGGACAGAATAATAATATTCCTTTAATCAATCCAATAGGCCCTGCAATTGGCTGTTATAATTCAATATTAAATGGGATTGATAACACTGCTCGTGGCAATTATGCATCTGTTCTTGGTGGCTGTGGGAACGGAATAGGAAGTGCAAGTGCTGTAGGAATGAATAGCATAGTAAATGGGTTATGTAATTGTATTTTGGGAAATGAACATTTGTTTATTGGTAGCGGATTTCATAATTATGCAGATGGTTCCTTTTCTGGAATTGTTGCTGGTTGTTGTAACACATTGACAGGATCAACACAGTCTGTGCTGGTAGGAGGTGGATGTAATATTGTTTGTGCTGGTTTATATAACGGTATTGTTGGTGGATTATGCAATTCAATTTTAGCAAACTCAAATTTTTCTGGTATACAAGGGGGAAGACATAATACCTTATTAGGGGCTTATAGCAACATTGGAGGTGGAATGAATAACTCTATTTTTTCTGTAGGAGGAAACAATTACTCCTATTTATCAGGAGGATGCCAAAATAGTATTTCGTCAAATTTTAGTTTTATTGGAAGTGGAGCTGGGAATTCTCTTTTAGCAGATTACTCAGTGATTTCCGGAGGTTGTAATAACACTGTTTGTATAGGCGCAATGAATAGTGTTGTTGGAGGTGGAAATGATAATCAGATTATTTCAACTGTTGTAGCTGGTTCAAATATTAACAATGTAATTGCAGGAGGTGCGCAAAATACAATTCGGACAAATTCACGATTCAGCGTAATTGGTGGAGGATGTAATAACCTAGTTGATGATGATAATTTCTTTTCTGTAATTGGTGGTGGTGATTCCAATTGTATAGAATCTGCCGGAGGCGGAAATCAATATAGTGTTGTAGGTGGCGGTCTGGGAAATAAAATTCGATCTGATGCCCCAATTAGTTTTGTTGCCGGAGGTAGTAATAATGATGCCCAGGCTGGTTTATTCTCAGTAATAACAGGAGGTACACGTAATATTATTAACACGGGTGTTGGAGCGGGTGCGGGTTACAGCTCCATACACAATGGATTTAGAAACACTATTACTTCTGGCCCAGGTATATCACAGCACATGTCAATATTAGGCGGTGATAGTAACAGTGGGTATGGAGCATTCAATAATGTACTAAATGGACAAGCAAACACCGTTACTGGTACGTTTTCATTTGTTGCAAATGGTACTAGAAACTTAGCAGTTAACCATTTTGGAGGAGTATTGACCGGAGGACAAAATTGTGTGCATAATGGTCGTTATGATTTGGTTGGTACCGGTACTTGTAATTGCATTTGCGCACCTGATGAGAATGGAGCTTGTTATGACATTATTCTTAACGGTAGTAGAAACAGTATTACAGCAACAGCAGGTGAAAAACAGCTATATTCAAATTTTGATGTTATTGGAAACGGTTTGAGTAACCGGATTTGTGATTCATGCTATTCAATGTTAGGTTCTGGAAATAATAATTCTATTTGCAATAATAATTTCTCTTTTATAGGTACTGGTTCAAATAATCAGGTGCTTGATGAGTATGGTTTTATTGGTAATGGAGATAGTAATAACATTTTGACCGGTGGTCAATGTAGTTTCATTGGAAGTGGCTTTACAAATACTATAGGAATTGACACTTTACATGGCTTTATAGGTAATGGACATGGAAATACTGCAGAAGGTATGTACTCAATAATTGGTAATGGATTGCGTAACTGCATTCATCCATGTGGTGGGTACAGTGGAATTTTTGCAGGACAAGATCAGGTGATATTTCCTGGAATTACCTATAGTGGGATTTTATCTGGTGATCATAACACAATAAACGGTCACATAGGTGTTATAGCAGGTGGGCGTGGAAATACATTGAGCGGAACATACAGTGCAATATTGGGTGGGGGCTATAATTCTGTAACACATAATTATGCTGCAGTTTTCGGTTCAGGTATATGTTCTGTAGCAAATAATACTTTTCATATAGAGTGTTTAAACGCTATCAATACACCAGGAACAGCTACAGGATTTCCATCAGGAACTATTTTTAAATGTACAGTTGGCTCTACTTTACCTGCAGGAGCACTGCCTCTTTATATTATGCCGTAATATGAATAATTATACTTTGTATATGATTAAAATTCGGCTTTTTTTAATTGTGTATCTTTTTCCCAATATTGTCAATTCACAAATAGTAACAATTGTTGCTGGAGGTGGGGTAGGTGGGGATGGGATGCCTGCAACCAATGCAAGTATCTATTGTCCTGAAAGTATGATATTGGACAAAAATGGTAATATTTTTTTCACAGAAATGCTTGGGCATAAAATAAGAAAGATTGCACCTAATGGTATTATCACAACTTTAGTTGGAATGTCTGGCAATGGATTTTATGGTGATGGTGGTCCTGCAAATGCTGCAAAGATTAATCAACCATCAGGCATAACAGTAGACAATTATAATAACATTTACTTTTGTGATCAGGGGAATAATAGAATAAGAAAAATTGATGCGGTTTCTGGTATTATTTCTACTATAGCTGGCGATGGTAATGCAGGATATAATGGCGATGGAATCTTGGCAACCACAGCTCAATTAAATCATCCTTATGGTGTTAATGTAGACGCTAATGGAGATATTTACATATCAGATAATGCCAATCATAGATTAAGGAAAGTAAATTCAGCAGGCATTATTATGACAATTGCCGGCAACGGCAGTCTTGGTAGTCTTGGTGATGGCGGCCCTGCGACGGCAGCTTCATGTAGTCCCATAAGCGCTAGTTTCGACATGAACGGGAATATTTATTTTTCCGATGGCGCATCATATACCATCAGAATGGTAAAGACCGATGGAGTCATTGTGACTGTTGCTGGAAACCCAGGCAATTATATGTATAATGGAGATAATATTCCTGCCACAATTGCCAATATAGCGCCTGCATATATTAGTGTTTCCCCAAATGGTGTTATTTATGTACCTGATGGATATAATGACCGTATTAGAAGAGTAAATAGTCTTGGTATGATTGAAACAGTGGCTGGTAATGGCACACCTGGCTATAGTGGTGATGGCGGATTAGCTTCACTCTCTAAGGTAAATAATCCATGTGCTACAGCATTAGACTCTTGTGGTAATTTATTTTTTTCACAGCTTGATAATCCTCGAATCCGCAAAATTGAATTTAACCCAACATGCTCCCCTATATATGTGCCGGTAGTAGAATATGAAACCAGTGTAGCTAACATATACCCTAACCCTGCAACAGATGTACTGAACATTAGTTGTAAAAACATAAATAATATAACTGTAACAAATTTATTGGGTGCGTGCGTACTGAAGAATAACTACAAAGCAAAAGACAGGATAAGTATAAACATTGCAGAGCTACCAAGTGGCATGTATTTTGTGCGTGTAAATGAGCAGCATGTGCAGCATTTTATAAAGGAGTAGTTTTTTGTTTTCAGCAGCCGCAAATAATTCGTTTCTTAATAATATTTCTATAGTAGCATTTTTTCGGGTTTGTTGTTTATAAGATCATAAAGAGGTATAAATGTAAAATATGAAGAAGTATAGTTTACTGTTATTACTTGTATGCTTTTTGCCTTTTTATGTGCCTGCACAGATCATTACTACAATTGCAGGTAATGGGATTATTGGAAATACAGGTGATGGAGATTTAGCTGTCAATGCAGAAATAAGTTATCCAATTGGTGGTGTTTTTGATAAAATTGGCAACTATTATTTTGCAACTAGTAGCACGGGCAATACTATCAGGAAAATTAGTAGCCTTGGTATAATCACTACAGTAGCAGGAACTGGTTTAGCTGGCTACAGCGGAGATGGTGGATTAGCTACTAATGCTATGCTTAGCCGACCTCAATCCGTTGCAATCGATACATTGGGTAACTTATACATTGCAGACGCAGGTAATAACAGAATTAGAAAAGTAAACATTACAGATGGAGTAATCACAACCATAGCAGGATCTGGAATAGCAGGTTATGGAGGGGATGGAGGACCAGCAATTTCAGCAAAGATACTTAGCCCTTTAGATATTTGCTTTGATAAATTTGGCAATTTATATATCGCTGATGATGCAAATGCCAGAGTCAGGAAAGTAAACTCTTCAGGTATTATTTCAACTTTTGCAGGTACAGGAGCAATAATAAACAGTCAAGGTGGAGGAATGGCAGATACTACCCCCATTGTTGGAGTTACAGGTTTATGCTCAGACTTAGCAGGGAATGTATACATAGCTAATTCCCATTCAAGGGTATATCGGGTAAGTCTATCTGGATTTATTACTACAATTGTAGGAACAGGTATTTCAGGATTCAGTGGAGATGGTGGGCTTGCTTCAGATGCAAATACTATTCCTTTTAAATTGGCTAAAGATAGGTATGGTAATTTGTTTATTGCTGAATATGATATTGATAGATTACGGATGGTTAATAGTTCTGGTATAATAACTACGATAGCAGGAAATGGTGTTGCTGGATTTTCGGGAGATGGCCACTTAGCAAGTAGTTCATTGTTAAATCATCCATCAGGCTTGGCTTTAGACACTTGTGATAATTTATATATTGCAGATGGACGTAATCATAGAATCCGTAAAATTGAATTTAACCCAACCTGTGCACCTATATATGTACAGGACATAGAAATACCAAGCACAGACATATGCATATATCCTAATCCCGTAAAGAATGATTTAACTGTAAAATCATTACACAACTTAAATTATATTTATATATTTGATATATTTGGACGGGAGCTATTTTCTAAGTTATACAAGAATTCAGAAAAAGAAGTAATCAAATTAGAATTTCTCCCACCTGGTATTTATTTTATTAAAGTTAACAATGTTATATTTAGGAATTTTTATAAAGAGTAAAGTCGTTTAAATATCATAACTATCTATTTGTAAATGTTATTACTTTCAAAGATTAACTAGAAAAACAGAATAAAAATTATTTTATTTTGATTTTCAGAATTGTTATATTTGATTATAGTATTTAAGTTCTTTTTTTATTTCGTCACTAAAGTATACCCACATATGCCTGAAAACAAACGAATAACCACCTTAGATCCACGTCTTAATATATAACTATCTGAAAGTGATACTCTGAATACCAATCTATCGATGTCCCACAATAATTCGTGGCATACAATCAGAATAACTGGTATTGGTCTTACTTATGTCATTTCCAACAACGTAATTGCTGAAATTTCAAATGAAAATATATTTGATCTTCAAGCTTTTGTCGAATATTTGACAAGCATTTCAAATTTGGTATCAATTCATCTTATGATGATAGATACTATTGATGTGGTTAAAGATCAATATGTAGAAGTCGTTTATAGATCATCAACATTGCTTCCCAATCGCATTAAATGGGATGATATAGATGCTGAAAAAGTGTCTGTTTTTTACAGTGTGTTGGTATCCATTATTCTTGATGCAGAGCTATCAGAGAATAAAAGAAATTTGATGCTTGTTTAAGTCTTATAAAACTCTTTAACCTTTTAAATATACCCAAATTATGCCTATAAATGGAAACCCATATTGTGATAATACTGCTGCCGGATTTCAAGTAGTAAGATGTGACCCTGCTACACCTGGAGGATTTTCTGGTACAATTTCAGCTGCTAGTTTATTCTCAAATATACTTGGAGGGCCGCTGTCTCCAATAAATAATAATACAAATCAGATAAGCACAGCCCTTGGCGTGCAAATTGGATGCGCAAATACAATTTTGAATGGTCAGAATAATACAGTTTCAGGTTATTTTAATACAGTTATAGGTGGTTTTGGCCATACGTTAGCCACAAATAATCCTATTGCAATTGGGAGAATTGATTGTGGTGCTAACATTATAGGTTCTGGTAGAGAAAATCAGATTCTTAGAGATACTATGTATTCTGTTATTGGTGGAGGTAGGTTGAATTGTATTGATATATTTGGCGCTAATGATCATCCAGGTATAAATGGTATTCTATCTGGTTTTGAGAATCAAATAATTCGTGAATCAGCATATACGTCAATTTCTGGAGGTGCGTGTAACTGTCATTCCGATGGTTATTTTGGTTTTATTGGCTCAGGTTTACGTAATTGTATTTGCAGTAACCCCGTAGGTACAAGAATTAGCAACTCATCAATTGTAGGAGGTTTTAATAATAGTGTTGAGGTATCATGTGCATTTATTGGAGGCGGTAGTTTAAATCATATATCTACCGGCTCTCAATACAGTAACATTGGAAATGGTAGTCAAAACTGTATTAATAATAATTCTCAGCATGGTTTTATAGGTGCTGGTTTCATGAACTGTATTGATGGTATTTCTTTATACGGTGTAGTTAGTGGAGGTTGTCAGAATGTTATTAATAACAATTCATCATGCAGTGCAATTGTTGGTGGGGCAAATAATTCTCATCAGAATTCAGTTTATTCTTTTGTTGGTGGTGGTTCTTTGAACACAAGTACGGGTACATCAAATGCTATAGTTGGAGGGACTAATCACGTTGTAAACGATAATTTTTCGTTTATTGGAGGAGGTATAAATAACATTATTACACCTATTCCTGCTAGCCCACTTTGCACTACGGGTAGAAATGGTATACTGACCGGTCTCCATAATCAAATACTTGGTCAATCATTATTTTCAAGTATCGATAGTGGAGGTCAGAATACAATTAATAATGGACGTACTTCGCTAATTGGAGGAGGAGATTATAACTGTATCGATTCGCCTGTAGGTACAGCATCTGTAATATACCGATCTTACATAGGTGGAGGATCACAAAATATAATTCATGGTAGTTGTTCAAATATAGTTGGTGGTGTTCAGAATTTGATAAGAGATGATGCAGGGTGGAATAGTATAGTTGGTGGAAGACGAAATTGTGTGAATTGTTGTTACTCGTTTATAGGTGGTGGTATTCAAAACTGCATTGATCTCAGTGGTGCTCTTCCTGTTGGTACAAGTGCAATCACTGTTGGGCTAAATAACAGAATTTTAGGGCACAGTACATTTTCAAGTATAGATAGTGGAGGGGAAAATAGATTGTGTAATTCTAATCTATCAATGATAGGAAGTGGAGATTTTAACTGTATAGTTCCACCTCCAGCAAATCCGGGAATTGACATTGATAGATCATTTATTGGTGGAGGTACTAGCAATTGTATTTTCGATAGTAGATCCTCAATAGTTGGTGGGGAACGCAACATAATACATTGCTGCAGTAATTTGAATTTTATAGGAGGTGGACGAGACAATAGTATTTATTGTGGTTGTTTTAATTCTATAAGTGGTGGAGAACTTAATTTTATTACTTGCGGTCCTAATTTTAATGCGGCAAGTCATTCTTTTATAGGAGGAGGTCTAAGTAATGCCGTTTGTGCTTGCTGTTCTGTAATAGGTGGTGGAGAACAGAATACAATTTGTCATGCAGCATGGGGATCTATTGTTGGTGCTGGTTGCCAGAATGTGGTTAACGGTAGGTTCTCAGGAGTATTTGGTGGATATATAAATTGCGTCAACAGCGATCAAAATTTCATTGGAGGCGGACAGGCAAACAAAATTGATGGAGGTGGTAATAATGGTATATTAGGAGGTGCAAAGAATCATACCAGTCAGGATGTATTATTTAGTAGTATAGGAGGTGGAAATGAAAACTGTGTAGGAAATACTTCAACTGGTCTTTCTTCAACATCATTTGCAGTTATTGGAGGTGGGTGTTGCAACACTATATCAAGCTATACCTCAAACAGCAATGTGATTTCTGGTGGTCAACTAAACTTTATCTCAGCAACGAAAAATGCAGCAATTGGTGGTGGCTGTCAAAATACCATAAAAGATGATTTTTCAGTTATTTCTGGAGGTCAACTCAATCAAAATAATTCTGGTAAACATACATTCATTGGTAGTGGTATAAGCAATACAACTAGGAATGATTGTGCAATAGTAGTTGGAGGAAATACAAACTCTGCGTCTGGAGCTACTTCATTCGTGGGTAATGGTATCTCAAATCAAGCATCGGGTAATTGTTCGGTTATTGTTAATGGTCAATCAAATATTGGCTCAGGTGATTCATCTTTTATAGGTAATGGTAATATTAATACAATTGGCACTTCAAACCAATATAGTTTCATTGGGAATGGTAGTAATAATTTCATTGCATCAAGCTCAAACGACAGTTTTATTGGTAACGGAGGTGATAATTGTATTTTGAATGAGTCGACGAATGGTTTTATTGGAAACGGCAACAAAAACACAATTTCAAACATTTTAACTAGTTCTGGTTATTGTAAGTCTGATTTTAGTATTATAGTTGGTGGCTGCTGTAACTGTATAGATACAGATATTAGTGTAAATACCTGCTTTAACTTTATAGCGGGAGGTAGTAACAATATAGTTTCCCCAAAGTCAAATTATGCATCAATTGGCGGTGGAAAAGGGAATACTGCATCTGGAAATTACTTAGTGATTGGTGGAGGTTTGAGTAATTGTGTAAATGCATCATGCTCATTTGTTGGTGGTGGTACATGTAATGTGACCGCTGGAATTGGATCATTTATTGGTGCCGGCTGCTGTAATATAACAAATGGTAGTGACTCTGCAGTGGTGGGTGGCACACACAATAATGCGATAGGCATTGGTTCTTTTGTAGGTGCAGGTAGCGATTCGCTGGTTACATTTAGTATCAATAATAAGGCACATGGAGAACATTCGTTTGTAGGAAGTGGTCAGTATAACTGTGCTTGTGGAAAATTCTCCTTTGTAGGCAATGGTGGAGGTTTTAGAGGTGTTCCTGCAACTTCGTTAGGTAATTTGACGTTAGGTGATTATACATTTATAGGTTCTGGTTTCTCAAATACAATAGGAAACACTGCACCTGGGTCGTGTGGTGCACATTTCGGATTTATTGGTGGCGGTACTAATAACTGTATTGATACAGGTACGTCGAGCGGTTATGATACTATTTATGGATTTATAGGTGGTGGATATAGTAATGTTATTTGTGCTGGGGCTTGTCACTCATCAATTGTTGGTGGTGAAGGAAATTGCGTAATTGGTAAATGTTCAAGTATTCTAGGTGGTAGCAATAATAATGACGGAGGTTTACCGTTTACTGGAATATTTGGATGTAACATAACAGCTAATACTTCTGGTTGTATGTTGTGGGCAAATAATATTGCAGTACCGCAAATTCCAATTGGTAGTTGTCCTCCTGGAGGACCTGTAGCTCCTCCAGGAGGATTGCCTATTGGTGGTTTGTGGTATTATCCTGATAGTTCTGGTAACTGTATCGTATATGTGTTTTAGATTCTTAAAATAGTACTAATGAAAAGTGTTTTTTTTCAGCTTATACTAGTGTTTTTTTTCTCTAATTCAAATGCTCAGATAATAACAACTGTGGCTGGATGCGGGAGTTGTATTAGTTTAGGTGATCACGGACCAGCTACAGCTGCACAAACTGGTTTGCCTGTGTGTGGCTCATTTGATGGTGATGGTAATTATTATTTCTGGCATAATTCTTCAGCCTGTCGTATCAGGAAAATAAACCCATCGGGAATTATTACAACAGTTGCCGGAACTGGCACAAATGGCTATTCTGGCGATGGTGGGCCAGCAACTGCGGCTCAAATTCAAACTCAGGTAGTTGAGACTGATGTGTTAGGAAATATTTACTTCACAGATCGTTGGCACAATGTGATCAGAAAAATAGACCACATTTCGGGTGTCATTAGTACTATTGCAGGAACTGGTACTATTTCGTTTAGTGGAGCAGGGAGTCCGGCATCTGCCACATCGTTACAGCCATTGGGAATTTGTTGTGATTCCTATAGCAACTTATATGTGTGTGCTAACGGATATGTTCTAAAGATAGATGCTGTTACTGGTATTGTGTCTATTGTTGGAGGAGATGGAATTGGAGGGTTTAGCGGCGATGGCGGTCCAGCTACAGCAGCAGGTATTAGCTGCAATAATGTTTCTATAGATGAACATAGAAACCTGCTGTATGTGTCGGGGGGCACAAGGATTCGTAAGATTAATCTCATAACAGGCATTATTACTTCGGCTGCTGGTACTGGCGCTGTTGCTTATAATGGGGAAAATATTCCGGCTACAAGTGCTAATTTCAGAGAATTAGGAATTGGAGTAGACGATACGGGTAGTTTATACATTGCGGATGACTATAATGATCGTATTCGAAAAGTTGATACGTTTGGCTTTATTCACACTTGTGCCGGAAATGGAATAGGGGGATTCAGTGGAGATGGAATGTCTGCTTTAAGTGCTCAAATACTGAATCCGCAAGGAGTATCATTTAATCCATGTGGCAACTTATACATTGCAGATGAATCTAACAACCGCATTCGCAAGGTCACTTTCAATCCTTTGGGTATAGCTGCGGTAAGTATAGCAGTAAGCCCCAACGATACGGTGTGTGCAGGTACACCAGTAACCTATACTGCCACAACTACAGGTAGTAGCACTACAGGATACAGCTGGTATAGAAATGGGGTGGTTGTACCAGGTGCCACAGGGAGCACCTATACCTACACACCTACAGAAACGGCTGACAGCATACGATGTGTGTATGCCGGTGTAGATATTTGTGGTATATCAGCTATGCCGATCAGCAATACTATACATATGACAGTATTGCCGCTATCTGCACCGGTAATATCGCTAAGTGCTCCGACATCATCACCGATTGGAAGCATAGTGTTTGTAAATGCTACACTAACAGGTGCGGGTAGTAGTTACAGCATAAAATGGTTCAAGAACAGTGTGCAGTTTTTCACAAGCACTACGTCTATAGCCACCTACACAAAGGCTGCAGGTACAGACGTGATAACTGCAACCGTATCTTCTACAGATGTAAATGGCTGTTATGATACTACGACTTCACCTCCAGTTAGTGTGTCTGTAGGTACAGGAGATGTTGATCCAATTACAGGAAACACAGAACAGATCATATTGCATCCCAATCCGGCTAAAAAACAAATCGTAATTTCAAATTTATCAGGTATTAGCAATGTGGTTATAACCGATGTGCCAGGTAAGCAGTTAATTAATTGTGTAATTAAATCAAGTGCAAATGGAACAGAAATAGATATCGAGAAACTACCGGCCGGTGTTTATTTTTTACATATTACTGATAAAGCCTGTAATAAATTTTTTAGTAAATTTAACAAAGAATAAAGTAAAAAACTCATAAAAGACACTACAATCATTAACCTTAAAAAATGTACCCAATGAAGATAATCTTCCAGATAGATGGAGGCATAGGCAAAAGTATTGCAGGAACTGCCGTATGTAAAGCAATAAAAAGACAATATCCGAATGATCAGTTATTTGTAATTACAGGATATCCGGAAGTTTTTCTATGCAATCCTAATGTAGATAAAGTATTTAATTTCAATGATTTAAGCTATTTCTACCAAGATCACATACAAGGCCAGAAGGTAAAAACTTTTTTACATAACCCATATCAGGCAACCGATTTTATTAATCTGGATGGACATTTAATTAAAGTTTGGTGTGAGATGTTCGGTGTTCAATACAATGGGGAACAACCTGAGCTTTTCATTAATAATAGAGAGAGGGAATTTTATGGTAAAAACTTTGCATCGCAGAAACCTATTTTTCTTCTTCAGACCAATGGAGGCGCTCCTAATCAGCCAAATAAATATTCATGGACAAGAGATCTTCCTATTAGTGTAGCACAGCATATTGTAAATACATTTGCACCACATTATAACGTAGTTCACGTTAGAAGAGAAGATCAGTTTCCGTTACAGAACACTACGCCTATACAAGCTGATTTTAGGGCGATTGCCACGTTGATTTCAATGAGCCATAAAAGGCTTTTCATTGATAGTTTTTGTCAACATGCAGCCGCAGCATTAGGCATGCCTTCTGTTGTATGTTGGATAGGTAATACACCTACTCAGTTTGGTTATGATATTCATACAAATATTATAGCCAGAGATCCGACATTGAAACCGGAATTGCGTCATTCTGTGTTTGGTAAATACAATATATCTGGACAGCCAACCGAATTTCCATATAACAACGAATCTGAAATATTCAATGCAGATCAAATAGTAGAGGCATTAATTGGAGATGAGCTACGATCTGCTGCTACTGCAGAGCAAAAGAATAGACTTGATTGGCCGTTGAAAGATAGAATTATTGAAGATACTAATAGAAACAGCATGGTAGCTCGCAGGCTTATGCATATTGTTGATAAGGTTGATTTAAGTAATGTTAAGAGGATATTAGATATAGGAAGTTGGCATTTGGGACAAAGCATAGAATTCTCTAGTGTTTTTCCTAATGCACAGATAGATGCTTTTGAGCCCGTTCCTGAATCATATCAGCAATGTTTATCGAGATTAAACGATTCATTAATTGTAAACAAAGACAATATACGGATACACAATATTGCACTAAGTAATGAAGCAGGTGAAATTCCATTTTATCCGATTGATCCGGAATTGAGTTCAACTCCAAACATTGGAGCTTCATCTATGTTTAAATTTATAGATGGTTTAAATGGAACACCATTTGGACAAAGCCTGGTACAGAATGAAATAATGGTGAAGGCAGACACACTTGATAATTGGACAAAGGAAAATGACATAGAAGAGGTTGATATTATTTGGATGGACGTTCAAGGTGCTGAACTACTAGTACTTCAAGGAGCTGATGTTACGCTCAATAATACTAAGGTTATCATGACTGAAGTAGGTCTAAAACCATATTATGAAGGGCACACTTTGAAAGCCGATATAGATGAATATCTTAGATCGAGAGGTTTTGTGGAATTGGAAAGTGCTTTTGAACTTAATGGTTTTGATTATGAAGCCAATGCTATTTACATTAAGAATTAACCTTTTAAAAAATATAACTTGCCTGATAAGATTTTTTTTCAAAGTTCCTTACCTCGAGTAGGTAGTACGGTTTTTCAAAATTTGATGAACCAAGATCCTAGATTTTATGCTTCTTCAACTAGCGGAATGTTGGAGTTGATATATGCTGCCCGGCACAACTATACAGAAAGCCTGGAGTTCAAAGCGCAAGATCCTGATTTAATGAGAAACGCCTTCTATGGTTTTTGTCGTGAAGGTATATTGGGATACTATAACGCTATTACTGACAAGCAATATGTAATAGATAAATCACGAGGTCATTTAGCACATTGGGGATTTATTAATAGTTTTTACCCTGAACCTAAGATGATATGCCTGGTTAGACATTTGCCAGATATTATTGCGTCTATGGAAAAAATCTATAGGCAAAATCAACACAAATCGAGTTCATTTGTCAACCATGCAACTATGCAAGGTACAACTACACCAAAGAGAGTTGATATATGGTTTAATTCTCCCCCTGTTGGATTAGCAATTGAACGTCTCGGAGAAGTAATAAGACAAGGAATTGATAAAAAGATTCTGTTTATAAAGTATGAATCTTTATGTCTTTATCCGGAAATGGAAATGAAAAGAGTGTATGATTACCTGGGGATTCCTCCATTTCAACATAATTTCGACAACATACCTCAAACAACAAAAGAAGATGACGAGATATATGGCTTCAGTGGTCTCCACACTATTCGTCAATCCTTAGAAATGAAACCTTCTGATGCGGTCTCTGTATTAGGAAAAGATGTTTATGACTGGATAATGAACACATACAGATGGTATAATGAGTATTTCGGTTATGGTCTGAAGTAGCTTTCTTTAAGAATCTGATTTATTTCAATTGCCTCAGGGATAAACACCCCTGAGGCAATTGAAATTTTATCATGAAAATATATTTGTTTCTCCCCCTTGATTAAACCGGCCAAACTGTACAGCCTTGCCTCTTTCTGGTACTTCAATAACGCTATCCACATCATGCTGAAAGGTATTCGCGCCTCTGAATCTTCCATCTTTAGTGGTTTGAAAAATGTAGATAAAGGCTTTTTGCGGGTATACAGCCTTTATCCTGTTTAGTTCTTCAGGTTGTAAACCCAGCTTATTTACACTATCCAAAAAGATGAAGTCATAGTATGCTAAGCTCTCGGGTAGGGAAGAGGCAACATAGAGGTTCTGATGTTTTACTTCTTTGTCATTTAGTTTATCCTGTAAGGTTTTATCCAGACCTTCTTCTTTGGCCACATAAAGTACTTTGCCATGATTGCGGGCCAGGTATCCGGCAAAGTCAATACATAAATAGGATTTACCCATCTTAGGCTTTCCGAAAACCATTATAGAAAAATTCGTTGAAGGATCACCAATTAAATCCAGCCATTTGCCGCCTAAACCAAGCGTTTTGAAGCGCATATTGGCAAAGTCCATACTATTCATGATAACCGGCTTGTCACCTTGTAAATCATCATCAAAACCATTCAGGTTATGGCAGGAGCAACCGCCGAGAATACCTTCCAAACCATTCAGGCTGTTCCTCTCAATTTTCAAAACCTTTACATTCTTGTCTGCGATGAAGGTTTCCAGGTTCTTTTTGATCTCATGCATTTCTACTATGTAAGGGTCGCTGTCTTTGACATTTCCTTTTTCATAGGCACGGTTTATCTGCCCCAGCAGCAATTTCGCTTTTTCTTTCGTACCAACTTTTCCATTTAGGTTGATGTACCGCTTGATAAAGCCTACCGAAGGCATCACTTTTTCGTCATTGGCGATTTTACTAAGAGCCTCAAGGGTTTCCGGCTTAAGCTGGAAAGCGATTTTGGCACCCATTTCATTGTAAGTTTCAATCAGTCTGTCCTGAATAAATCGGATCTGGTCGGCATAAGGCGATGTCTTGCGTATCTTCTTCTCCAATATTGATTTTTGGAGACTATTGACAAAGGATAATACCTCTTCCTTTGTTTTCGATTTGCCGTCAAGATTCACAAAACGCTTGATAAAGCGTATCTCATCCGGCATACGTTCTACCATTATTGGCTCATGCTCAGAACTTACTTTGCCAGTTTTGGATTTGCCTTGCTTGCGCATAGCTTCTACCATGATCTCTTTTGCTTTCTCCTTCTGCTTGGGTTTACGGCTAGAAGTCGTAGCCGCCTTCTTTGTACTGCCGACAAAATCAGCCAATTTTTCAAAATAGGTATTGATCGTTTTTTTGATGGTTTCGCTGGAATGATAATTTGTCCAGTTTGTGCCATTGCTGGTAACCTTTGTAACGAAGTCATGTCCTTTGCGAAGGGTTTCAGGAAGCGTATTGAAAACCAAGCTATTGATCTGTGCGTAATAGTTGTCTGGTGTGTACATGGTTGAATATTTTATGCTGCGAGTAATTCAAGTTCTAATGCGAGTGCTTCTGCCTCCAGTTCCAATAATAGCACCGTATTATCCGGTTCGGTTTGTTCGGGCGTAAATTCAGGTAATTCTATTTTCTTGCGGCTGCTATATCTGTGGTTGCTTTTGCCTATTTCGCTGAACTGTGCCGAATTAATAGTAACAGCGCAACTATGGTTGATTTGTAAGACTTCGACAAGCTGGCTGATCCGGCTTTCTTCTATCAAGGCTACCATTTTATCGGACACCTTGTCAAAGTTGTTTCTTTCTACTAACTCTAAAATCTGCTTATCGAGATATATTTCACCACCTTTTGATCGGGAAGCAGCGACGATAATTTTGTAATAGCCGCCTGTTCGGAACAAGGACACCCCGGTGTTAGTAATAATCTGCTTTCCGTTTACCAGGGATTTTATAAGGGGAAGGGCTTTAATGATCGGCACGACTACCTTGTCCTGTATTTGCTCACCCGGATTCCAGTTCTCCGGCATTAGTATACCTTTAATTGTTTTCCCATCGTTGGTTGTGTAACTAACCAGCTTACCCTTGAAATCACTAAACGCCTGTAATAGGTTGCCAGTGATAATGTGCCTTACCTTCCTGTCAACATAGTTTTGTTTGGTATAGTCTTCCCATTGCTTCATCAGTGTATCCGCATCCGGTTGGTATTGATCTGCACTAGCCCCAATGATAGACATTACATCTTCAGAATAGGAGGCCGGTATAGATAGGTATTTGCTACTATTGGCAACGGCAAAACGAAGTTTTATCAAGGAAGGGGCATAAGGATTTCGCTTTTTTTTATCTATGGTATATCCGATAAATACTGCCGGAACAAGTTCATTGCCGCCAGTGAAACTCTCAATCGGGTATTTGAGTGTTCTCCCTGTATAGAAGAAGCGAAATATCTTTTCAAGGTACTGCCTGCGGTTGTTGGCTTTAATCCTGAGTACCTTTAGCTGCCCTTCTTTGGCCTCAGCCAGTTCCTTTTCCCGCTCCTTGATTGCCTGTTCCTGCTCGGCTGCACCCGTAATTTTTTTGATCTTCTTTTCTTCCCGTACATTCCTGGTCAACTCATCATACTTATCAATTGCTTCTTGTTCGTCTTCCTGTAACCTGCGTTCGCTGTCTTGCTGGTATTCGGCAATTAGCTCCTGTTGCAGCGATAAAGCATCACCACCATGTAGCGCTTCTGTAAGCAGGTTCTGCAGTTCAGTAGTAGTGAACGGTTTTTTCAGCACATTAGCCCTTACCGTCTCCAGTATGCTATCCTCACCAAATGCGCTGTCAGAACCCTTGCCCATTTTTACCACTTTGGCACTGAGCGTTTCTGCATCAAGGTTCATCGCCTCTACTTCAAGGTCATATTCACCGACCTGTCGCAGATACTGCTCGTAGTCATTATACCGCTCTGCTATCTCTACATAAAAATCCTGCTGCATCTTGGTAGATAAAACCGCTACACGCCCGCTCACTTTGTGTGCAGCATCTTCCGAAACAGTTGTTTCCCCGCTGCCATCTGCTTTGCTGTCCTTCAAACGAAGCGGATCGTCTAGTAGGTCATTTATGTCCGGGTTTTCACCCAAATATTCCTTTACTATCTTATCTCCATACTTATTAAGAAAGTCAGGAACGTCCAATATTTTAGTAGATTGTTTTTGATTAGAGGTTGTATTGGCATCCAATGACTTTAGCTTTTTTTGAAGCATCATCATCAACCTCTTTTCTGCAGGTATGGCAGAAGTTACATAGTCGTAGATTGGTTTCAAAATTTGTCCGGTACGGTTGATTCTGCCCCTTTTCTGTACTTCGGTGTTTATGTCCAATTCCGCTTGCAGCACAATCATTACCCGTTGGCGTACCTGATTGGCAGGCACTTTTGCCGTAGGTATTGCATGAGCAGATGCACCTGTACTGCCTGACTGGTTGATCATCAGCACATCCACCTCATTATTATTGAATTGCCGGAAAGCATCATTTGTATTCAGTCGCTTACGGGATAATACCAGTCCTTTTCCTGTTTTGGTATTTAGTTGCAATTCGTATTTGCGCCCGGTTACTTCCGCTACGGTGTAACCAGCGTCTTTTAATCTCTTCAGGATGACATCTATAGGGGATATGGTAATGCCTGTAGAAACGGAACTTATTGCAGAAGCAATACGATTATAGTCCACCTGTGCTTCAGGTGGTAATTCACTTACCTCGAACTTTTTGTAAATGGAGTTGCCGTCTACATCTTTTTCGGTGTAGCGCAATATGCCATCCAATCCCTTCTTCAAAACTTCTGAAAAGTCTGCATTGATAGTGTCGCCATCACTTACAGGTAGACCCTCGTCATTTTCAATAGTTTCAATGAAGCTACCCATTGTGGAAGCAAAAGCAATGATTGGCTTTTTGCCTTCCTTCAGACGCATAATTGCACGTTCTGCTACCGATTCTGCCTTTATGCTGAACAGCATTTGGTTGATAACCTGGAATACTTTGCTGAAATAAGGCTGGTTATCTACACCAGCCTGAGAAGTACCTTCCCGTACTACTACTTCTTTCCCTTCTGCGACAGCAATCTTATCTAATTCGGCTACCTGTTCATTAATGAACCTGTCCTGAAAGCTGATGATCTCCCTGAGTATTTCGGTTATGTTGTCGGCAATTGCCCTGTGCTCTTCCGCTTTATCATCAAGGCTGATGTAATTGACCTCAATTCCTTCAAAGCTGCGTTCCCTCCTCAACATTTGCCCCTCGGCTACCAGTTGGGAACTCAGTACTTCCTGTAAGGCAACACCACCTCTTGTAATGGCATCCACCAATTCATCCTTGCTCATATTACAATCCGAAATAGCCGTTTTCATGGCATATATGGGCATATTGTCCGGTCGTTTTGCAAAAGTTGCTGATAGGAATATTACTCCCTTGGTATGGCTGACGACCCGTTGCAGAAACTCGCCTGTGTTGGATGAGCCAGAGCTATTATGAGCCTCATCGAGAATGAATATATTACCTTCGGCAATTGCTTGTAAAAACGATGGTTTTTCGGGTTTCTTTTCAGGGCTGTTAAATTGCGAATAGGTGGCTACCACAAAGTCATACTTAGCAGGCAATTCCCTTGAAGCGAAAATGGCCTGCTGTTCCGATGTAGCAGGTGCCTGATACACAATATTGCCGTCCTCGTCCTTTATATCTGTTTTGCTTTCCTTCCCATTCACGATAAACGGCTTTAAATGCCCCGAACCAATGGCAGAAAGATCACGGTAGATGTCGGAAAACAGATTAGCCTTTTCTGTCAAAAAAACCGGCTTTAGTCCCTGACAAACAGCGTAACGTATGATAGAGGCTGCAATCCTGCCCTTGCCGATGCCGGTTTGATCTCCGATAATCATGCCTTGCCCCCTTGCTTCTATATTATAGATTGCCGTTGCCACCGCATCGATCTGTTCGGCTGATAGGGCTTTACAAAGGGCTGTATGGGAAGTAAATTTTAGCCTATGCCGTACAAAACTATCTATGTCGCCACCTACTTCTTCTTTGATCTGTGCAATAGCTGATTGTGTTTCAAACGCCATACTATCCGGTACCTGGGTATTCAATACCACACAACTTTCAGAAGCAGGCAGGTAGGGTGCGCCCAACTCTCCAAAACCAAATGCCGCTTGCAATTCGAGTGCTTCCCTTTCCAGTTCGCTTATCCTGTTCATTTTGTGTGCTGTTTTCGTGTCCATTGCATCAGTTACCCGTTCATACAGTTCGTCAAAGGTTGTTACTACTTTGTCTCTTTTCGGGTCATACACGGGTGCAACACCCGTTGGTTTTTGTTTCCTGCCATTTACCAGTATCAGCCGCACATTAAACGAAGTGCCTTGCCGGGAGTATAGTTTTTTGCCGTCTATGAGCAATACATCTGCAACATGGTAACGGCTGTACAAGTAGTTGAAGAATATTCGGTTTCGTCCAGCCTGTATCCTGCCCTTGTCATCCCAGCTTGTATGTCCACCAATAATGATAGCTGCTTTGCCGTCATAGGTCAATGTTTCTAATGCACGCAATGCCATTAAATGGTCAAGTGTCTGTATTTTGAAGGTGTCGAATAGAACAGGTTTATTTAATTTCCCGAAGGGTGGGTTAGTGATAACTGCTATAAAATTATTTTGTACGTCAAAAAAAGGCTTTGATGCATCCCTGTTCCAAACATTTGCAAACCCCTGAGTGCGTAAATTTCTATTGCGGATCGTATCCAGCTCATTCACATAGATCCGATCTGGTTTTCCGGCAATGGTGAGTAAGCCATTGCCGGCAGAGGGTTCAAACCCATATCCACCATGAATAGAGAGCTTGTCTAAGCCGCAAAAGATACCAGCTATATATCCTATTGGAGCAGGGGTTGAATACTGCTGCAATAAAATGGATTGGCTTGTTCTGTGTGATAGATTGACCTGTTTGTAGTATAAAGCTACAATAGCATCAAAATGCTGTTTAATAGTTCCTTCCCCTGCTGCTATCATTCTCGCCTTATGAACTATTGCCAGTTCAGTTAACTCCTTTACTTCTGTTTTGTCGGTAATGCCATATTTTCCTGCTAACTTTTCAATAGTCGTTTTATTATTCGATTTACCGATAGTTAATTCAAGTTCCACCTTTTGTACGAATTGTAATAACTTTTCATCCGATAAATTGTTTGTCCCTGTAAGGGATATATTATTTTTCATTGTTGCTGTTTCGGCTAGTACATGTAATGTGTCCTGTCATTCCAGACCTTATTAAACTCTTTGCTTGCGTCAGCCCACTTGAAAGAGGTAATTGTTCCACTTTGTTTTATTTCAAGAATCGCCCAAACAGGTTGAGTGCTGTCTGCATTAAGTATGGGAGAATAACCCTTGTAGCTAAGGCCAGGAAAGGGTTCATCAATGTACTGAGGTTCCTTAAAATGATCAGTAGTTCCATGAAGGGATAATTCTATTGCTGCTAATGCTGTTATTACCGTGTCTAATTGAGCGGATAGGTTAGTTTCCCGACTATGCATCATTGTTTGTAACACTATTGCCAGTTCTTCTATGTTACGAGTAGATGGGTCATCGACATCAGTGTAGTCAATGTAAAGCTGCTGCAAAACTCCTTCACCGGTATTGATACAGATACGCCCGTTTACTATGGCAATATCCTTTATGTGAGACTTGTTAATAAGGCGTACTGTATCACCGGTCTCGACACGGATACCTGCAGCTTTATCATATATCCTTGTTATCATTTTCTATTTTTTTCATTTTTTTTGACTTGTTCTGCGAGCCCGTCGCCAATCAGTGTACCTAAGAAACCGCCTAACATAACAATGGGCGCTGCATCTTTACCTGCTGCCTTCGCATACCAATAGGCAAGTAAGGAAGTGACAACTGTAGCGGTGGATATGATGGTTTTCTCTTTCATGTATGATTCAGTGTTTAATTAAGCTGTAAATCGCAATGCCGGACACCAGCGTTACACCTGCCGAAAGGATTTTGTTTTTGATGTGCCACCTCTTTGATTGCCGGGCATATATCTTGTTTTCTTCGAGTAGCAACTCATTATTTGCGAAACAGTTGTCGAATGACTGCCGAATGGTTGCGTACATCTGCTGTCGGACATAGAGTGTACTGTCCTTATTGCTGATTATCTCATTTAATACTGTTACTTCACTTTCATAAAGGCTGTCCTTGTAAGCGGATTCAGTCACCCATTCGCCGACCGCTTCCTGCAAGCTGTCGCACACAACCAGTTTCTCAGGGGTGTCTGTTGCTGCTTTTGATCGTGCGACAAGGCCGTTAACCTGCTGCTGCAAACTCCTGTTACTTTCCTTTGCCTTATTAAGTTGCGCCTTTACGGCATATTCCTTTACCTGTAATGAATTGGCTATTGCGGCGATCGAATCAAGTTGCGACCTGTACCTCTTGTCCAAATTGGCGGTAGCCTCTTTACTGATCGCATAATCAGGATTATCCCGTACTTTCTGATCCGGGCGTGGGTTGGTAAAGTGGAATAACCCATATAATGCGGCAATCAGGGAAAGAAGGGACAATAGAATAGTGCTCATTTTTCTGTTTTTCATGTTTGTTGTTTTTGTGTTTGAAATAATTGTTGATTGTAATGCTGTTTTATGGCAGGTCGTTGTTTGGAGGGCTGCCTCGTTTTTCAAGGGAGTAACCGAAGCACCCTGCAGCGATCAGGCTGGAGAAAGAGAAGAACATGAACTCCGGTATGTCTTTCCCAAAGAACTGCTTGGCGATCCAGCTTGTGAGTAGGGCAAGTAGTAATAACGCAATTGCAATTTCTCTCATGCTGTAATTGCCTGATTTATCTTTGAATAACTCCTGAATGAATTTTTTCATCGCTGCTGTCTTTTAGATAATTGTACAGTTATGCCGCCTGTTGTAACTCAGGCTCATTGAGAAGGGTGTAACTGAAGAAGTTTCCGTACAGCCCGCTGTGTTTTTCACACAATGCCATGAATGCGTTGAAATCCGTAGCATTAGCAAATACCTGGCATCCGGCAGAATGTTGCTCTACGATATTGGTTACCCCCTCTGGCTTCGCACGGTGGATATTGATGCCGAACAATCCCTTTTCCTCCTTGCCATTGAAGTCGTGTCGATCATCCCGTGTCGCATCCCTGATTACCGTAACTGCTCCCCGCTGTACTAGTGCTGTGTACTTGTTGCGGTGCAGTCCGATAATGTGGGAGTTGATATATTGTCCTGCTTTGAGAATAGCCGTGCCTGATACATTCATTGGATTTTTCAGCCAGTATAATCCGGGATCTGTTGTTGCAGGGTAGTGGAGTGCTTTCCATTGACCTTTGTCGTCTTTGTACACCGCATTGATGCTGTCATTAAAGACGTTAGGCGTTCTGTCGCTGCTTCGTATGCCAACGATATTGAGTTCAAATGGGCGCATAAGTACCCTGTAGCCCCGGCTTACCAGGGCGGCAATTATTTTTTCTGTCATTGTTTGGTTGTTAACCTGTTAAGAAAAGAATGTCCGCAGACTAGGCTGCGAGAAAGGCGGGTATGTAGTCGTTCAGCCACGCTGTCAGGTCAAAGCCGGGGTTGGCATAGCCATAGAGGTACAACTTGTCGGCAGGTGTAATCTGTGCTTCGGGAAAGCGATCTGTCAGTACGACAAGCGTATCAAACAGTGTATCGCTTTGTTCCTCCGTTCGGTTATCACTATGCCTGCCATACCTGTCCAGTCCACCCAGCCATGCCACTTCTATTGTTTTATCTTCCTTCCTTACCGGTTTGAGGTTTAGCAGTTTGCCGCCTCTTGTGATGATGAAGTGATAAGGTAGTTTGTCGAGTTCCCTAACCCGCATATCCGGTCTTGTTCCCGTGTTGTGTACTACGATGTGCCGGACATGTCCATCGCCTGTTCTTTTTTTGTGTCTGTTTTTCATTTTATAGATATTTGATTGATTGTGTTTTGACTAAAAAATACTTGTTGTTGTTTTCAAAAAGGGTGTAGTCGAGCCTCCGTGTTACTTCATTGCCCAACACCATCATTGCAGGCACTTGCAGGCTTTGGGCGGCAGAGATCCAAACGGTGGCGGGTTCTGTTGTTACTACCGGCTGCCCATCGAAACCAGCCAGGCTCCATTTGCTGCCATTGTATTGCAAACCCATACGGACGAACTCCATGCCGATCTTTTGTTTCTGCTCCGCATTGTCAAAGCTGCTGAGTAGCCCGTTGACCAGGGTCTGTCTTACTCCTCTCAACCGTAATTGCTGGAAACTGTTGCCAACTTGCTGGTAATCCTGTTTGTTCTTGATATTTTTCAGCAAACTCAGTACACCATTAAAGTTTTTAGTCGAAGCGGCAGCATATATTTTTTTTGCTATTCCGGTTGCATCTCCCACATTTCCTCCTGCTTGAGTGAGCAGATTGAACGCACTTTCTGTTACGGGTATAGGTATTCCATATTTCTTCAGCGCATTGGCGGTTTCTGTTCCGAAATCGCTATCGGCTCCGTACTTGGGTAAAGCACTGCTGCCATACTTGTCGATCACTGCCTGTTGTAAAGCCCGTACCCGATCACCCTTGCTGCCTTTCTTCAATGGGAAATCGTCATTACTGCTTTGGGTATGGCTTCCAGATGAAGGTGTAGGGGTTTCCTTTATGGGTTTTACGGGTTTAATAACCGTAGTAACGAAATCAGTATCTGTGATGCTTACATCTGCATCGTTGCGGCTAGCCATGCGCTTTTTCATGTACTGCCAACCGAAATAGCCTGCGACACCGGCTACGCCTACAGCAAGGGTGGTCATGATGATCTGCCCTGTCTTGTCCTTTGCGGCAGATTTTGCAGTAGCCCCTTTTTCAGTCGTTTGTTTTGCCTTTCTTGCCTTTGGCTGTTTGGGAGTTGCTGCTTTGCCGCTCTTTTTTGTTGCCGCTTTTTTCGTTTTCGTTGCCATGTTTAATTTTTTGGTTTGCCGGAAATAAGCTGCATCATCGGTGCGTATTCCCATAATTCAAGTTCGCTTCTGAGGTCGTCCGTAAAACTGTTCCCGTACATGGATTGATACACGGTTGCCATTTTTCGGTATGCTTCCTGTGTCGGTATTTCAAGGAATACCGCCCTGATCGCTGGCTCATCTGTTCCCGGAAACGGGCCATAGCTGATCTCAAATGCCGCCCTTACCCTTTTTGCCCAGCTTTGCAATTTTTCAGCCGTTACTTCGTTGACAGTCTCTTCGCCATGCTCCGGCTTTGTTGAAATGATTGCCAGTATTTCATTGTACTCTGTTGTTTTTAATTCACCCTGCATATCTGCCAACAAGTTTCTGCCATATAGCTTTTGGTAAGAGGTCATCACCTTTCTGAACTCGGCCTTACTTGGTATTACCCTAATTACCTGCCGTAAAACATCTTTGTCCGTTCCCCACCAGCCGTCATTGTCAAAAGCCATCTTTATTTGCTTGGCATACGTTGCGGTATTGCCCTCTGTATAGGTTTTGCGCTGCTCGTTGCTGGCGGTGGCTTTTTTTACAATTGCCCGTCCAAGCATTACCGCCCCTCCCAACAAAAGGACACCCAGCAAGGAGTATTGTATTTTTTCACGGACAGTAAGTTCCCCTTCGTTGCCTGCTTGTTCATTGTTCGTGTACACGGTTTAATTTACTTTTTGGGTTTGTAAACGTTCTTAGCCAATAACTTGCGCCTAATTGAGTTTGAGGAACTTCTTTGCAAGCTTGGTAGTTACCGGATCTTTTTCTACGACCAACGCCAGTTTTACCAGTTCGTTGGTTTTTAACTTGCTGGCAAGAATTGCCAAAGCATTGATCTTTTGTTCAGCTTCTTTTTCCGTAGGAGCTTCGATAGTGAAATCGTATTGGTGTGTCATTTTTTTTCTATTTGTCGTTAAGGATTTCGATTACTGTTTGTATTTGTTCAGGTTTTGTTGTCAGGTGTTCAATGATGGAGAACAAGCCCACCATTTGGAGTTCATTGAGTTTTTTCTGTAGATCTGCTATCAATGCGAGCCGGTTTTGTGTCATTTCATCCGGTTCCTCCGCTGGTTTTTGTTTTTTGAAGGATACTTTAGACGGTTCCCCTTCTTGCGGGAGTTCTATTTGCTGTTTTTCAGTTTCCGCACCGGAAAATAGCCCTGCAAGCATTTCACCACCCGGCAGCTTGCTCGCATTTGATTTGATAATTGAGCCGATAAACGCATTCAGTAAATCTCCGAGGTTGTTATTGTCTGATAGTTTCTTGTTCTTTAAGGTGGTGATCGTCTGTTCCAGCGTTTCATTGTACTCCAAAGCCTGATCCAGTTCATCTTGTGTCCGCTCCAGGTCTTCCTTCAGCTTCGCAACCATATGATCCCTGTTGTTTTCATCGATCCTCATCTGCACCAGTTGATCAATTTCTCCAAGGCTGCCCAATCCGTTTACTGCTTTTCTGTTTGTGGTCCTTTCGTCATTGAAGTAGAAAGAATGCTTGGTGTTTCGGTTAGTTGTCGGACCATCGTAAATGAGGATACTAAGGCTGCTGGTATCATTCCTTATTTCCTGTTCATACTCATCAAACTCATCAACGTTATTGGTACGGGACACTACCTTAAAGCCATCCACAACAATTTCAAAATCCTTCTTTCTGTTCTTTGAAGCTTCTCTTAGCAGGTATCTTTTCAGACTATCCACCCTGTCCTGATCAAATTTTTCTTCTATCTGTGGCATTGCGCTTCGTTTTTAAATATTACCTGTATCATTTGAACGTGTTGCAGGGAAGAACTGTAGTTAGTTATATCGAATATGCCCTGGAATTCGTATTGCAACTCGTTAACTGTTGTTTCTGTCAGGTCAAATAGTGCTGTTTCGCTTTCTACCCTGATATGGGGTGATGGGTCAACCAGTATGAATAATGCTGTTCCTCCATTTATTTTCTGTTCACCCAAAGGGAGCAGTACATAATGCCTGAAACGGAGGTTATACTGATCGCCTTGCCCAAGCTCTGCGGCTCTTCTACGGATATACGCTATTGCCAGTTCTTGTGTCATTTCAGTTGTCTTTTCTTTCTGTCCATAAATACAACCCGGCAGTATAAACCAGATCCCTGCTTATTCTTATGCCATATATGTCCGTATAACTACCATATAGCGTGTTCGTCTTGCCGATCCTTACTTGTTCCGGTTCCCGGTTGTAGCTGCCTACATAGCTATTTTGTTGCCAAGCGGTAAAGGCAGGGTTAAAGCCGGGCTGGTTCTTGTCCAAACTGCTGATTCCGATATGTACCTGAGTGCTGTAACATTGGTTGGCTATACCTTCGGCTTGCAATTTTATCATCCCGGCAACCTGCCTGCCAATAATTTCCGCCAGCGTAATACCAGACAAACCGGTTATGCTTGCCTCTACCCCGATTACACTGTTCACGTCTTTGGGGATAGCAACCTCAAAAAACACCTTCTGTCCTTGTCGTGTTATGGGTATTGGTACTATAATTACATTGGTCAGCATTGTCTTTCGGTTTGTCGGGTTAATAGGCTTTCAGTTCACAGTCCAGGTAGAGTGATATCCGGTAGGCTTCAAATGGCGCACGGCTATCATCCTTATCCTTGTATTCGATCTTCACCAATCCGTTGCCGATGGGCATATTACCGGTCAGGTAGTACCGCTCGTTGACAGGACAATTAATACCGCTGATCACCAGTTTGCTTTCATACCCTTCGGGAAATATTTCCTGCCTGTTGATCTCTATCTTTTGCGATCCCCTGTAATACATCAGATCGTCCTTATCCGATGTAAGCAACACTCCTTTTACAAAGGCGATCGTCTTATCCAGCTCGAAGGTTTGGGTATAGGTTACATCCCCTGCGGTGATTAGCAGGTCAAACCGCTTTTTGACGATACCTGCTATATTGATCGCAGGCGCATTGTTTTCGTTCATCTGTTTGTCTTTTAATTGTTATACCACTACCTGCCCGCCTGCATTCTTGTACACATCGCTGAGTAATGCAAGGCTGCGTTCTCTTTGTCCATATCCCGCTCCGGGAAGTGATGCCCATTCTTTCCTGCACTTTTCCACCGCTTCTCCAAATCTTCCTGCTAATACTGCATCTAATGCCCCCCTTCGACGGATCAGCTCAATTGCTGCCCTGTTCTGGCTTGCCGGGCTAAAATCCGGCAGTTGTAATGCTTGCTGTACGCTTACCCATGTACGATACAATATCTGGTATGCGCCTGCCGCTGTACTGGTGATACCGCTTTTGGTAATTGCGATATTCGGATGCCGGGCATAGCTGTTGAATAACTGTCCACCATAATGCATACGGTAGGCATTTTGTCCATAAGTGCCTTCCGCATATTGGATCATAGTGAGAAAGGCTTTCAGGTTATTGTAGGGTTTCCTTTGGTTTGCAGCCTTTGCTTTCTTACTGAATATCACAACCAATGCGGGAATGGCAATGCTCATGGCTATATAAGGCAGATAGGGTATGTTGGATCGCCTTTTGCGAATCGGGTTTGCCATATTTTTGATTTAAGCAGCAGCTACCGCTTGGCAGTAGCTGCCGCTATCGGTTATGGAGTAGTGATCGTACCATGCAATGCCGCATACAGATAGGTATTGGCGGGTATGCCGTCCATTGTACCCAACTCAACAGTCAGTTCTATCAGCACATCGTCAAGGATCAGACGAGGGTTAGCCAATTTGTAATAGCCAGCAGGTACGCCATGATAGTTGCCTGTCTTGAAAACAGCACAGCCTGTTTCCGGCACGATCTGCTTTTTGTTGGATTTCAGGTTAAGTTCGCCTGAAGCGATGGCCGGGAAAAACTCAATGCCTTTGTATTCCGTTGCCATAACCTTGTCATTGGTCGCATCCGCTGAAGTGCCAGCCAACAGGATAATACCACTTACCAGCAATACCTGGTTCTTAGGCAGTTTGGCATTGGAAATGTTGCGCAAGCCGATTTCCTTTGTGTCCTGCGTTTCAAACATCTTTATTGTCTTGGCTCCTACCTTTTTGATAGAATAGACGATGGTGTCCGCAAGGCGCAATTCACCTTTTACCAGTGATTGCTTGATACTAGGCGGCAGTTCACCAAAGTGTTTTTCCATTTCCGCCCTTGATCCCTTACTTGCAGGGCCGCTGTTTGCCAGCTTGTTGACTGTCTTGGCTCGTTTGATGGGGTTCATGCTCCTTAATGCGCCTAACAGTTCCGCATCATCCAGTCCGTCCACACCAAGCAATGCGCCCTGGTTGCTGTACTCCTCAATTCCGTTGAATTCTAACATAATAGTTGTTTTTTGGTTTTTACTTTGGTTATTGATCGTTGTTACATTGTTTGTTACAGGTTGAGATCTGATGCGTCCAGGGATGCCAGTTCTCCCATTTCCCCAAATGCTCCAAACTCACCCATGCCAGATACTTGCATCTGGTCTATGCCGCTTTGAGCAATTTGCTGTTCTAGGTCTTCAAGGGCAGCCAGTTCATCGTATGCGCCATTTACATCGTTAGGGTAGTTGAAGAACTGAAGTTCCCCGATGCCATTTGCAGATTCTGCACTTGCGGAGCGTTTCCCTGTCAGCTTATCTATAAACAGTTTCTCGGAAAAATTGTCTTTGTAAGCTTGTATACGGTTGAGGATCGCTTGTTTGTCCAGCCCTTCCAGTCCGTTCACTGATTTTGACCTTTGAAAGCCATTGGCTGCCATCAACCCGATACCGAATAGTTTAAGCAGGTGATTGTCCGTGAAGTGTCCTGCTCCTGTCAGTCCGATGCCAACAAGCAGGGATGGTTTACCAATTGCCGCACCCGCCACACCGCCACCTATTACACCGATGAGTAGATCTTTGCCTGTTTCGAGGGCTGAATTTTTTATATTGTCCTTCGTCTTTAATCGCTGATGAAAGTCAATGAATCCCGCCTGTTTTGCTTTCTGGGCAAACTTATTTTTGCCACCCTTCTTTTGTTTTGCCATGTTGGTTTTGTTTTAATTGTTGAAGTTGAATCACATCAGTTTGACCGATTTTTTCTTGCCCTGCTTTTTCCCTTTATTTCGTTGGTGGTTTTTTCTGGATGGCAGGCCGTGCATAGGTTTTGACTTTGCGGGAGCTGGGGTATTCGTTTTAGATTTTATCGCCGAAGCTGCTATAGCTATTATTGTTAATCCGCCTATACCTATTCCCACCGGAAGCAGCCATTTTTTATGCTTGTTCCAAAATCCTTCTTCGTTATTGCCTGCATCTGAGGCAGCTTTTGCCGCTGTCTTTTCTTCGCTTTCGGTTACTTCGGTACTTGTCTGCGCTGCTGGCGAAACAGCCGTAGTAGTTCCGCCTCCGCTATCGCCAGGCATCGGGTTGTCGTTTGATGTGGATGGCGGTGTGGCAGCACCGGGCGATCCGTTACCGCCTTCATTGGAGGCAGATGGACTTGCTGGCGTAAATATTTCGGCAGGTGATACGCCTGCTTCGCTTGCTTGTTGGGAGATCGCCTGAGCTTCTTTCTCAACTGCTGCATTCTCTGCCTCATTGAAATCTTTAGAGCCTTCGCCCTTGCCACCGAATATGTCGCCAATTTTCTTAATAAGTCCTGCGATCGTTGCGATTGCGCCCGATGCTGCGGCAACTACCGCAAGGGTAACCGGTTCACCTAATTCACCAAGAGACTGATACCCGTTTTCGGAGTAGTATATTTCAGTGCCAAGTAATTGCGACAGAGAAGTATGTATGCTCATTTGTGCTGCATCACTGTGGTTACGCAAGCCATCGAAACCGTCAAAACCATTTACCGCCTTATCGCTATTGCCTTTGCCACCAAGTATTGCCTTTTTCAGATTGGCAGGATTGCCACCTGCACCATAGAAGATGTTCTCCAGTTTTTGCCTGGTCTGCACCAGCTTATTCCATCTATCCATCAGCATCCCTTTCGCTTTTGCCTGATCAGGGGAGAGGTAAGTCCACCGGAGCCGCTTAGCCACATTGCTTACATTCAGCTTCATGCCTGCCAGCAATCCATTGCGAAGTGCTATTGTTGCCGGGTTGACCTTGTTAACTACATTGAGTACCTTCTTCAGGTTGGCTTTTTTAGCAGTAGTAGCTATTTTCTTACCTGTGCTCTTAACGGATCCTCCGGTAGCTTTTGTGACCTTTTTTGCGGCTGTACCTATCTTTTTAAATACACCACCACTTTTTTTATTACCACCACCGGAGGTAGGTGCGTTTGCTTTCTTTTTAAACAGCTTTCCTAATTCTTCCATTTCTCCTGTGCCGTCAAACAGGCGGTTGTCGTTGTAGCTTATATCATCTAAGCCATCTAAATATTGTAGATCCATTGGATAGTCTTTTTTTTCGCTGTATGGTACTTCAAAATCAAATTGGTCAGTAACGCAGTCCAGTATTACGTCCCTGCCGTTACAGTTGGCAATTGGATAGATGTGCTGGAAGTAGGGTTTGCTGTACTTTGTTATTCTCAATTGATGCGCAATACCTAAATTGGAAAGTATACTGCTGATGAAAGTGGTATAACAATCACAATCAACTCCGGCTTGTCGGTCGTGCCAAGATCTTGCCGGGCTTCTAATCTGCTCATAACCATCTTTGTCCCTGCGGTAAGCAATATTGTCGTACACGAATTGCCAGATATTACGGCAGGTGTCGTACTCGCTGTTTCCTTTCAGCACCTGGGCAATAGCCTTTGTATGATGGAGTGTTTTTCGCACGACTTTCGGGATAAAAGCAACAGTGTCGCTCACGCCAGCATTTGTCATTATGGTATGCGTATCTGTATTTGCCTCCGGGAATAATCGGCTGTATTGCTCACCACTTTTAATATTTCGTTTCTTTCTTGCTTCCACTATTTACTTTTTTAGGGTCATATCCTGTGTGTGTTCAATAGCTATCTGTGTTACACCCAGATCGGCTGTGGTGATCACTGATATGGTCAGTGTTATGGGCTGCTTATTCATCAGGGCTTTGATGATGTCGTAGCCAACGGAGAAAAAACTAAGTACTGGCACTTTGATCATTATGTCCTTTATCATCACCTGCCCGAATGCGGGTATTTTTATGTCTTTGTTGACAGCCTGTGAACTACCTAACAGCGCATCTTTATGAGTTAGCTTGACAAAAGGATATTTGATTTTGAAGCTGGCACCTGTCGGGTTCTTTAGCAGCGCATCTACTCTTACGGTTAGTCCTTCTAGGCTTATCTGGTGAATGTTGATAACAGGGATAATTTCCAATTGTGCCTGCGCTCTTTTAATGTTTTTCAGGTAAGCAATGGCGGCTATGGCTCCGGCTCCTATAACGGTACCTGCCAGAATTTTGTTTGCTCTACTCATTTGTTTTTCGATTTACGTTTCCGTTCCATGTAATCGGCAGTTACCTTAAACCCTAGCCAAATTGCCCCGCCAAAAAATGCCTTGAGGCTGTAGTCCAGCAAACCATTCATGTCCACATTGGCAAGCAGTATTGTTCCTGTAAGCATCACATTGCTGAAGTTGGAGGTCGCATTTACTGTATCTGGTTTCATCATTTTTTTGCTTTTGTAGGACAAAGGTCTATTGCCATTCTGAACTGCTTTCGCTATCAGGAGTGATATTCCCCGATCAGGACAAAATCTCCCCGATCAGGACAAATTTTCCTCGATTTGCTCGTACTATTCAGCGATCAAAGTGCCCGGAAAGCCAATTTTTTCAATAATTGTCTGCACCTGATTGACAGTAAAAAAGTGCCCTTTCCGTTCTCCGATTTCTTCAGCAAATGGCTGCAACCATTTGTTAAATGTCTTTTTGCTTACCAGATACATGGCACTAAGCTGCAAGGGCGTGTAGGGTTGTAGCGGAATACTTGTAGCAGCGGTTGTGTTGATTGTCTTGCTCATTATTATTGTATTGAGTAGTTGAGATGAATAATAGAATTGTAGAAGTACTGAAGTAGCTTGTATGCTTTCAATTCAAGGAGTTTCTTCCGGCACCGGGTAAATACTTTGGCAGAGGGCTTGAGCGAATAGTCGTGGTAGGAGCTGGCAATTACTGAGATCTGTTGCAAATAGCCTGGTATTTCTTCCCGTTGTATTTGTAACCGATGATACCAGCTTTTAGTTCCTGCAAAACCGAATTCGTAGTTTCTGTTGAACCACACGGACGGGGTGGGGACATATCTTTCAGGACGGGCAGAAACGTACCGGTCTGTAAGTATAATACGTTCACAAAAGCTGGTAAATGCTTTTTTCTTATCCTTTGCCAACTCAAAATAGGACTGGATGGATTCCAATGTCCTGTTTATATCCTCTTTGCTGAATGTTTGCTGCGGCCATAAAATGGCGTGGGCAAAACACCATGCGGCATTGGAGAGTTTATCAATGGTTGTCACCTGCCTTTTATGGCCTGGGTTTGGGTGAGGTGCGAGGTGAATGATCTTTGCTGTGCGCATATTTCTTTGTTTTGCGACACAAAGATGCTATCACCGCAAAGTGGCACTTTCCTGTTTCTGACACTTTCTAAACGTTTCTCAACAAGATTGAATAAGATTGATACTTTCTAAAATTTTGTTGCATTTTCTGCACTTTCTTGACAAGAGTTGAAAGTTTGTAAGGGTTTGTGCAATTTTTTAAACGTTTCTGCATTTTTTTGATCGAAATAGTAGTTGTGCAACTTGCAAATTGTATACAAATTCACGATTTCAGGATTCGGGATTGGTTCGTGGGGGATTCGTGAGGCATTTGAGAATGTTTGAAAATGTACGGTATTATTCACGGCAGTTCGGTTTTTTGTGAATAAGTCAATTTTCACACAGCTAAACAGGTATATACTCGGTGTCGAAAAATTAAACAGAAAATAAATAGGGGAATTAATTAGGCAAATTACAAATCATGTTTTAGATTTGTTCGGAAATGTGAAAAGAAGATGATATGATAAACAGAAACATGATTGTTTTAGCGAGAGAGGCGAGGGGGATCACGCAATTGGAACTAGCGGAGAAGATAGGCGTGGCTAATACTACAGTAAGTAAAATGGAGAAGGGTGACATGAACACCAGCGATGAAGCTATTGCCCTAATTGCTGAGGCGACAAATTTTCCTGTTTCCTTTTTTGGTCAGGAGAATGATATTTATCCTGAACATTTGAATTATCGTAAGAGAGATAGTGTAGCTCAAAAACTACTCACACCGTTAAACGCTAATGTAAATATCGTAAGACTACATATTCAGCGATTATTGTCCGATTTGAACATAATGAAGTCGGATTTGCCGTCATTTGAGGTTAACGAAAAGAACACTCCCGCTATTATTGCAAAGAAAATACGGAAGGCATGGAAGGTGGAAAGTGCCATTATTGACAATATTGTTGAGTTACTTGAAAACAAAGGTATTGTTGTTACAAGTTTTGATTTTGGTACTGAGCGTGTCGATAGTCGTTGTGTGCTAACTGATGACTTGCAGCCTATCATTATTTACAATAATACTTTGCTTGGCGACCGCCAGCGGTTTTCATTGGCATTTCAATTAGGGCATCTTGTTATGCACACATCAACCAGTGTAAATTGGGAGAGGGATGTTGCACATGAGGCGAACCTGTTCGCATCTGAGTTCCTAATGCCGGAAGCTGCCATCAGGATGGATTTTGATAATGGTGTTACATTGCCTTTACTTGGAGAGCTAAAACGCAAATGGAAAGTATCGATGATTTCTTTATTATACCGTGCTGATGACCTTGGCTACCTCACACCCAATCAGAAGCGGTATTTATTACAGCAATTTAATGAGCAAAAGATGCGAAGGAGAGAGCCGAAAGAACTAGATGTCCCGATCGAAAGAGAAGCGTTGGTTAAGAGATGGATCAAAGAATTGAAAACTAAACAGAAACTGAATGATAAAGGGGTGGCTTCCCTGTTTCATCTAAATATGGATGAATTTACAGCACGGTACAACTAATATAATGAAATTACTATCTCACAACTCCACAGCGAAGATGAAACCAAGACACAAGCGTATTAACAGTTAAACAATTTGGTATGGACACTATATCGAAAAATAGAACAATCCCATTGCGGCCCTACTCACTAAAAGAACTCGCTGCACTATATGACGTTAAGCCCAGAACAGTAAAGATCTGGCTGCAACCATTTTCGTCTGACATAGGAGACAAAAAAGGTAGATTTTACACGATAAAACAAGTAGAAATTATTTTTGACAAAATTGGCGAACCCAAGGAGATGGATGCTGCCTGATTTTTATGAAATCGGGGAATATTTGTCCTGATCGGGGAGAATTTGTCCCGTTCGGGAAAGCAGTTTTTTAGGACTGGATACTTTGCACGAAATATAAATTTTATGAGTTGCAAAGCGTTAAAGCCGGAGAAGTTTAGAGTAGATGCTTTTACAGATAGGGTATCCTTAGAGGTAATGAGCAATATCTGGAATGATAAAGAACATACATACACCGATGAGCAATTGCTGAAAATGAGAGAGTGGGTGTATGTATTGGCAGATGTAATTTTTAATGCTTCCAAAAAGAGAAAGGGAAACAACATTATTAATTTAAACCCCATTACGAATGAGACAGAAGAAAGCTATCCTATACATCCGGGTGAGTACAGACGAGCAAGCTGAGAAAGGACACAGTTTGCGACACCAGGAAGAGCGGCTACGCAATCATTGTGCCATCAATGGCATAGAAGTAGTTGCCTTGTACAAAGAAGATCACTCGGCAAAGACCTTTGAAAGGCCAGAGTTCAGGAAAATGCTGGAGTTCCTGAAAAAGAACAAGCGATATGCCGACTTGCTGTTATTTCTGAAATGGGATAGGTTTTCACGAAACGCACCTGAAGCATATAACATGATAAGTGTGCTCGGGAAATTGTTTATTGAGCCACAAGCGATCGAACAGCCGTTGGATATGAGCGTGCCGGAGAACAAAATAATGCTGGCGGTATATCTAACCACTCCAGAAGTGGAGAATGACAGAAGATCGCTCAATGTTATTGCCGGAATGAGACGGGCATTGAAAGATGGCAGGTGGATGGGACAGGCACCCAAGGGTTATATTAACAGAAGGGATGAAGCCAACCGCCCCTGCATTATACCGAGTAAAGATGCGCCATTGGTGAAGTTTGCTTTTGAGCAGATGGCAACCGGACAATACAACATCGAGGCAGCACGAAAACTAGCTAATGCCAAAGGTTTGAAAATAAGCCGGAACATATTTTGGCATATGGTGCGCAATCCCATTTATATTGGCAAGATCGTCATTCCACCCTATAAAGATGAAGAAGCCACGATCGTTTTGGGTAAACATGAGCCAATTATTTCTGACGCTTTATTTTATGCCGTACAGGATGTGATTCTGGGTAGGAAGAAATTGGGATTTCCCACACATAACAGTAAGCAGGAGGAATTGCCGTTGCGGGGATTTTTAAAATGTGCTAGATGCGGTAAGACACTAACAGGTAGTGGTTCAAAAGGTAATGGTGGTAAATATTATTACTATCATTGTTTTGATGGCTGTGCAGAGCGTTTTAAAGCACCAATGGCTAACGACTTGTTTTATGGGCTACTGAATCAGATCAGTGGCAATAAAAAATTGTTGCAGACCATTAAACACATTACTACCGACCACTACAAAAAGAACAATAAAGACCAATCGCTTGAAGTTGAGAAAGTAGATCGGGAAATTGATACCTACCGTAATAGGTTACAGAACGCTCAGACTTTGATGTTAGATGGAGCTTTGGATGCTGGCGAATATCGCAGTATCAAGTCGAGAATAGAACCGGAAATTGAACGGCTTGTAAGAAAGCAAATCAATCTTAGTGAGAAGAACCCCGAAGAGCAGGAAGTGATGGAATTTGGATTTTATTTTTTGAGTAATATGACGAAACTCTTTACAGAAGCGAGTTTGGAGGCAAAACACCAAATTATTGGTTCGATGTTCCCTGAAAAGCTTGTTTTTGAAAACAAGGAACTTCGAACCAATCCTGAGAGCGGTGTTCTTCCGCTACTTATCAATGCCACAAAGGATTATACGCTAAAAAAAGAGAAAGGGTCGAATAATTTCGACCCTTCTTCCCTTTTGGTGCCCCGAACAGGAATCGAACCTGCACTACCTTGCGATAACCAGATTTTGAGTCTAGCGCGTCTACCAATTCCGCCATCGGGGCTTGAATAGAAGAAAATAAATCACCTCTTGTGGTGTTCTTCTACAATTGGGCTGCAAATCTATCAATTCTTTCCTGAATGCGCAATAAGTATTTTTTGCGGAAATACATATCTTTTATCTGTAATAAAATGGCCTCGTTCTGTTCGCCTTCGTCGAACCGGCGGGTGAGGGCAGTGGTGGTATCTTCCCAGGCCTGCAGCAGCTCTGCAAGGCTATTGAGGGCGGTGAGCCGGGCGGCCTCGTTGTCGGGCGCGTCTTCGTAGTCGCTCACGGCTTCGTTGAGGTCCATCATTTCCATAAGAAAGGCGGGTGGCAGGGAGTATTTCTCATCTTCTTCCAGCAGGCCATTCATACGCAGGATGCAGGCCATGGTGGCATCTGCATCTTTCAGGGTCTTGTAGCCTTCGTTTACCGTAGCGGCCATGCGCATGGTCTCTGCCATGGCATCGGCACCGGCCTGTGCAAACCTGTCGGGGTGAAAACGGCGGCTCAGTTCGTAAAATTTACTTTTTACGGCAGCCTGCGAGGGATGAAAGGATATGGGGAGTTCGTAAATATCGAAATAGTTGGTCATGATAGCAGTTGCCGGTCAGCACCCATCTTTGGTAAGGGAGCCGGAGCGGCTTATCTTTGCGGCAAAATTACGATATGCTGCGCATAGGACTGATAAGAGAAAGGAAAAAGTTACCGGACGAAAGGGTGGCACTGACACCCCAGCAGTGTAGTCTGATAATGAACAGATACCCCGAGATAAGCATTACGGTAGAGCCATCGCCTACAAGATGCTTCAGAGATGAGGAATATATAGCAGAAGGTATACCGATGAGCAGCAATCTGACCCACTGCGATGTGCTGCTGGGTATAAAGGAGGTGCCGGTGGCGTATCTGCAGCCGGGCAAGACCTATCTCTTCTTCTCGCACACCAAGAAAAAACAACCCCACAACAAGGGGCTGATGCATGCGCTTATAGAAAAAAAGGTGCGTATGATAGATTATGAGTGCCTGACGCACAGTGATGAGCAGCGCATACTGGGTTTTGGTATGTATGCAGGTATAGTAGGCGCGCACAACGGATTGATGACCTATGGCCGCAAACACGGGCTGTACCAGTTGCCGGCAGCACATAGTGTACGCTCTTATGCTGATCTGATAAAGGCCTATGAAACAGTGCAACTCCCTAATCTGAAGATAGCGGTAACGGGATCTGGCAAGGTAGCATCCGGCGTGCTGGATGTGATGCGCCAGCTGGATATAGAAGAGGTGGAGCCTATGGACTACCTGACCCACCAGTACGAATATCCGGTGTTTACGCACCTGAAAGGTGGCGATCTGTATGCCCGCAAGGACAATAATATGTTTCACCGCGATGATTTTCATGCGCATCCGGAGGCCTATAAGTGTTTATTCTCGGCCTATGTGAACCAGACAGATATACTGATGAATGGCATATACTGGGAGGCCCGTATAGCCCGTTTGTTTGAGAAAGAGGACATAAAACGCAATGACTGGCGCATCAGTGTGATATCGGACATAAGCTGCGATGTGGACGGATCGGTGCCCATCACACTCGATTCTACAACTATTGCCGAGCCGGTATTTGGGGTAGACAGGATCTCTATTGAGCGCACAGAGGCCTACCGGAATACGAAGGATACCATAGATATAATGGCGGTAGATAATTTGCCGAACGAGCTGCCCTGCGATGCATCGCAGTATTTCGGGGTGCACCTGAAGAAATATATACTGCCGGAGCTGCTGAAGCCTGAAAGTGATATACTGAACAGGGCCACTATATGCGAGCAGGGACAGCTGACCCGTAAGTATGAGTATCTGGCAGATTATGCCTATTAATGAGTGTGAGGTGGGCGCATTTGTCCTCCTTACTCTTTATACCCCTATAGTAACTAAAAGCAACGGGCATATACCCTTTGATTTACATTTGCAGTTCAAAAGAGATTTATGGGCAAAGTAGCCATCAACATAGCCACAGGCAGTTTACAGACAGAAGATATAATAGTGGGCATAGACCTTGGTACTACCAATAGTCTGGTGGCCATAGTGCGCAAGGATAGTAAGCAGCCGATAGCCCTGCGCGAGACCGATGGCCTGACACTGGTGCCATCTATTGTGCATTTTGATGAATATGGCAATACTACGGTGGGAACACCGGCACGCGAAATGCTGCTGCAACAGCCCGAGCGTACCATATACTCTGTGAAACGCCTGATGGGTAAGTCTTACAAAGATGTGAGCGACCATGCGGGCGTATTTGCCTACAACATTATAGACGATGATACCGATGCACTGGTGAAGGTGCAGGTAGGGCAGAAGTTCTACACGCCTATAGAGCTGTCTTCTTACATACTGAAGGAGCTGAAGAAACGTGCCGAACACATACTGAAGGCCAACATAAGCAAGGCGGTGATAACAGTGCCGGCCTATTTTAACGATGCGCAGCGCCAGGCTACCCGCGATGCCGGAAGGCTGGCAGGGCTGGATGTGCTCCGTATCATTAACGAACCTACGGCGGCAAGTCTGGCGTATGGCATAGGTGCCAAACATCACGAGGAGAAGACGATTGCTGTTTATGATCTGGGGGGTGGTACTTTTGATGTGTCAATACTCAATATTACCAATGGTATCTTTGAGGTGCTCTCTACCAACGGAGATACCTATCTGGGCGGAGATGATATGGACAATGCGCTGGCGCAATACTGGCGCACCCAGCTGGGCGAGGGTAGCAGCGACAAGCAGCTGATGCAGCTGCTGCGCGTAACGGCAGAGGAAGCTAAAAAGCACCTGACCAACAACGATATTTACGAGGGCGAAATAAACGGTATCAAGGTATCGGTAACAAGGGCACAGTTCAACCAGCTGATACAGCCACTGGTAGACCGCACCATGACAGCCTGTGCCAATGCCCTGCGCGATGCAGGTATCACCAGGGACAAGATAGATGCTGTGGTAATGGTGGGTGGCAGCACCCGTGTGCCACTGGTGAAGGATAGCGTGAAGCAATTCTTTGGCAGGGAAGTACATGACGAGCTGAACCCCGATGAGGTGGTGGCACTGGGTGCTGCAGTGCAGGCCGATATACTGGCCGGCAACAACACAGAGATGCTGCTGCTGGATGTGACCCCGCTATCGCTGGGTTTAGAGACCATGGGCGGATTGATGGATGTGCTGATTCCCCGCAACTCTAAGATACCCAACCGTGCCGGCCGACAGTACACCACGCACAAAGACGGTCAGGGTGGTATGCGTATCTCTGTTTTTCAGGGAGAGCGCGACCTGGTGAAAGATAACCGTAAGCTGGCCGAATTCAATCTGACAGGTATACCGGGTATGCCTGCAGGGTTGCCCAAAGTAGAGGTTAACTTCCTGATAGATGCCGATGGTATACTGAAGGTGAGTGCTACAGAACTGCGCAGTGGTGTGGCACAGACCATAGAGGTGAAGCCGCAATATGGCCTGACGGATGAAGAAGTAGAAAAAATGCTGCTGGACAGTCTGACACATGCCAAAGAAGATATAAGCACCAGGGCACTGGTAGAGGCTGCTACTGAGGCGCAGCAGATGCTGGATACCACAGAGCGTTTTCTGGTGAAATACAGAGACCAGCTGATGGATGAAGAGGTGGCTACCACAGAGGCGCACATGCAGTTGCTGAAGGATGCCATAACTGCGCAGGATAAAGACCGAATTCAGCACCAGACAGAGCAGCTCAATGAGGTGTCGCGCCCCTATGCTGAGAGGGTAATGGAAGGTGCGCTGAAAGATGCAATGAAGGGTAAGAAGGTTATATAATATGTAATATTCGTTTTGTAAAAAATGTATCATAATTATATAAGCATCCATACTTCATTGCTGATATAATACCTTTGCCATTTCTATGAAAGTTTATAAGTTCGGGGGGGCATCTATTGCAGATGCGGGCAGAATGACTGCCTTATTGCCAATAATTACAGATGTAAAAGAGCCATTGCTCCTAGTGCTCTCTGCGCTGGGGAAGACCACCAATGCGCTGGAAGCTATAGTGAACAGTGCCTGCCAAAACGAGCAGGAAGCGGCGCAGGCTTTGGCCAAAAAGCTGGAGCAGCAACACCTGGACTATGCCCGTACGCTGCTGAATGATGAATTTTATGCAAAGGCCTGCGAGGCTTTCAAACCATTGTTTGCCGAGTTTGAGCAGGCAATAAAAGACGCCGGGACCGGCAGCTACGACTACTCTTATGATCAGGTGGTGTGTATGGGAGAATTGTTCTCATCGAGGTTGCTCTGCTTCCTGCTGCTGCAGCATGGCATGCAGGCCGAATGGACCGACATACGAAAAGTGATAAGAACAGACGATACCTACCGCGATGCGGTGGTAGACTGGAACCACACCAAGCTGGAAGCTGAAGCCATACTGGGCAGGCAGCTGAAACAGGGTAATATAGTGGTAGTGCAGGGTTTTATAGGCTCTACCAATTATGGCAAGTCGGTAACGCTGGGCAGAGAGGGGTCGGACTATACGGCAGCTATACTGGCGGCTATGCTGAAGATGGATTCTGTGACGATATGGAAGGATGTGAACGGTTTCCGCAATGCTGATCCCAAGCTGTTTCCGGATACGGTGAAGATAGATGCCATCTCTTATGCCGAGGTGATAGAAATGGCGTTCTACGGGGCACAGATCATTCACCCCAAGACCATAAAGCCGCTGCACAACAACAATATACCGCTCTATGTAAAGTGCTTCCTGGATAAGGAGCTGGAAGGCTCTGTGATAAAGGCCGATGTAAGTGATGTTCACTACCCGCCGCTGATAGTGCTGAAAGATAAGCAGGTGCTGGTGCAGGTTACCACCCGGGACTTCTCTTTTATAACAGAAGATAATCTGAGCAAGATATACGGCATCTTTCACAACCTGAAGGTGAAGATAAACCTGATACAGAATGCCGCTATCAGTTTTGTGGCCTGTATAGACAACAGAGAAGACAAGGTGGCGGCACTTCGACAGGTGCTGGGCAAGGACTATAAAGTATCGGTAAATGAGAATGTGAACATACTTACCGTTCGTCATTTTACACCCGAGGTGATCTTCGACCTGACCAGGGATAAAGAGATACTGCTGCGCCAGCAGACCCGCAAAACAGTGCAGGTGATCATGAAATAGATAAGTGAAATTGGATACGGATATAATAGTAAAAGGCGCTCACAGAGCGCCTTTTACTATTATAGGGATTGTCTGAAAACTATTGTTTTACAACAGAGATCACTTCGCTGCCGTTGTTATTGCTTACTACTACTTTATACAGGCCCTGTATCCAGTTGCTGGTATTGATGGTAGCGCTGCCGGTAGCATTGGCTGCAATTTCTGTGCTCAATATGTTCCTGCCGGTAATGTCGTATACCTGCACGCTGTAGTTGCTGTAAGCGTTGCCCATCTGTAGGTTCAGCTCATTCATTACAGGGTTAGGGAATGCATTCACAGCTACATTACCTGTTACATCTGCTACTGAAGTAGGAGGAGTGTAGAGAGGCAGGGACATTGAAACATTTGCAGAGCCATCGGCTGCATTCTCAGAACCATCGCCATTTACACCATTAATTGTTAGGTAAAGGGTGATATTACCAACGCCTGTTGCAGGTGCAGTCCAGGTGAAAGATTTCACAAAAGAATCTGCAGGACTAACAGCAGATATTGTACCTGTTTGTTCTACAATGTTAAGTCCTGAAGCTACACGAGTTGCAGCGCCGGTAGGGACTCCAGAGAAAGTACCAGCGTTTACCTGAGCAGTACCTGTTCCTGAAACTGCAGTGAACTGGAAACCGAATTTTGTATTGGTTGTGTGCTTGCCTACTGCCTTTATGGTATATACCTTACCTGCAGTGTATTTTGTAACAGGTACACCTGCAGAATCTATCCAGATCTTAGCAGTAGCAGTTGCTGTAGTACCGTGGCAACCGCCACTAGAGCAATTTGCAGTAGATCCTTTTGCGCCGGTTCTGTTATTACCACCTTGTGCAGGGCCTGAAGAGTCGCTCATTAATGTTGCGCCAAGTGTTACGGCTGAAAGGGAAAAGAGTAAGAATTTCTTTTTCATTTTATTGGTTTTTTAGGAATGATATAATTGTGTTCGGGAGCAATTCTGTGGTAAATGTATGTACTTGTAAATAACAAACAAAACCTATTATCATGTTAATGTAAAATTTACAGCAAAAACTATGCCAATTAATTTATAGTTAATAATAATTTGTTTGGTTGAATAATTTAATATATAATGCATTAAATCTTGTAATTTAAACAGTAAGGTGATTAAATATAATTTATAATGTATAAAATAATATTATCATTGCAAATGAGATGTTAATATATAAATTCGCTGTTCTACTCATTCGTCTCTCTTTTAATGCATGGCCTGCTATATTCAGACCGGAATATTATTATTTCTCTGAAAAGCCCTTCAGTATTGACTTTGGTACGATCTATGCATCTGTATGATCATTGCTTTTTACCTGAAAATCAGGAGTGTGTAATAATGATAAATAACTCATACAGTTAATTGTATGTTAATGTAATTCCTGAAAATTATCAGTGTGTTAATTTATTTTATTGGTATTATTTGGAATGTAAAACTTAATCAGTAATTTTATTAAAATTAGTTCTAACCTTTAAAAAAACACAGCCTATGTTTTTTACAAGAACTCACGAATTCTCTTCCCCCTTCTCAAAAGACGAGATCAAGAAAAGGTTATTGGGTAAACACGTTAAGATCCACAACCTTGATTTTGAAGTTATAGAGCTCGATTACATGATCAACATTATCCCACATGCTGAGCAGGTTACTGAGATCAAAACACTACCAATAACTGAACTTGACTTTAAAGATGATAATGGTAAGACCCGTGTGGTTATCCGTTCAAAAATGAGGAAACTGGATGAGGGTGGTCCTCAGCTGATAGTGATCTTCTGTATCTTCCTGCTTATAGCTTCTGTTATATTGTTCCTTACCAGTGGCGATAGAATGATCACCATGTCTGTATTTGGTGTATTCCTCATCACATTTTCAGCTTTTATGTTCCGTATGCAAACAGGTTACCTGGATTATGTACGAAAGATCAGGAGTTATGTAAAGAACAAGGGTATTGAGGTAGCCTGATAACCGTAAATAGTAGAATACAGCGCATTGTAAATCTATACCGAAAGGTGAGATGTGGTGCTGCTGCTTTATGAAAAATATACCTATTCTATAAACTTCTTCAGTGAATCTGCAGGCACTTCTCCTGCAAATATTTTCAGCAACTTCCTGTCCCTGTCAAAGATGTTTATCTGAGGCAGTGTCTGGTACAGGAACATATCATCAATGAATTTTGTGGTGTCGTAACCGATATACATGGCCGGATAGCGGGCTACATGGTGTCTTTGTGCATAGTCGGCCAGGTAGGGTTCCATGGGTTTGGTAGCCAGTAGCACCAGCTTGGATCTCTTGAAGGCATCAATGTTCTTTTCCAGCATAAAGGTCATTTCTTCGCAATGGCTGCAGGTCGGGTTGAACAGCATAACCAGGAGATTTGCATTATTGTCCAGATCCTTGTCTGTAACTACACTGTATAGCGATGAGTCTGATACTGTAGTGGTTTTCCGTTTCCTTTTCTTTTCTTTTACCGGAGGTGTAGCATTTTCTGCTGTAGTATCGTTGTAGGCCATGAAAACAAGTGGCGGCATGGGAGTGCCGGGTTGTTTGTGGTCAATATTGGCAAGGGGGGTATTTTGCGTAGATTTGGTGTTTTTCTGCGCATAAGAGGTAGTAGCTACAGCCGCTAAAAGCAGCAGGGAAAAGAGTCTTGGTAACATAGGGCTAATTTAGGCATTTAAAACATAAACAGATCACAAAATATGGCCGATATAAACATACCTCTGGCAGAGAGAGTGCGTCCGCGGTCGCTGGATGAGTTCATTGGTCAGGAGCACCTCGTTGGGCCCGGCAGAGTGCTGGAGCAAATGATAAAGAGTGCATCGGCCAGGTCTATATTGTTCTGGGGCCCTCCCGGAGTGGGTAAGACCACGCTGGCGCAGATCATAGCTCAGTCTTTGAATATGCTGTTCTTTACCCTTAGTGCCATAGACAGTGGGGTAAAGGAAGTACGGCAGGTGATAGAGCAGGCACGCAAGGCAGGTCATGCGCTGCTGTTCATAGATGAGATACACCGGTTCAATAAAGCGCAGCAGGACAGCCTGCTGGGGGCTGTAGAAAAAGGGATCATTACCCTGATAGGTGCTACCACAGAAAACCCTTCGTTCGAGGTGATAAGTGCCTTGCTGAGCCGCTGTCAGGTATATGTGCTGCAGCCGCTTACCGAAGAGCACCTGAAAGCGCTGGTAGAGCAGGCCATGCAAAAGGACGAATGGCTGAAGGAAAAAGCGCTGGAAATACAGGAATGGGAAGCACTCATTCAGGTGAGTGGGGGCGATGCCCGCAAGTTGCTGAATCTGACTGAACTGGTTGCAGGTTCGCTGCCCGATGGGGTAAGGGAGGTGACCAATAAAGTGGTGCAGGACATAGTGCAGCGCAAGATGGCCCTTTACGACAAAAGCGGAGAGCAGCATTACGATATTATTTCTGCATTCATCAAGTCTATTCGGGGTAGCGACCCCAATGCGGCAGTCTATTACCTTGCCCGTATGATAGAGGGAGGGGAAGACCCCAAATTCATAGCCCGGAGAATGATAATTCTGGCCAGCGAAGATATAGGCAATGCCAACCCCAATGCGCTGCTGCTGGCCACCAGTTGTTTTCAGGCGGTAGAGATGATAGGGTATCCCGTGTGTAGGATCATATTATCGCAGACCGTTACCTACCTGGCATCATCCGCTAAGAGTAATGCGGCCTATATGGCCATTAACAAGGCGCAGGAACTGGTAGCCAAAACAGGCGATCTGCCGGTGCCCCTGCCCATACGCAATGCGCCAACCGGCCTCATGAAGAAGCTGGATTATGGCAAGGGGTATCAGTATGCGCACGATTATCCGGGTAACTTTATAGCACAGGAATTTCTGCCTGATGCCATACAGGGTGCTAAACTATACGACCCGGGCAGTAATGCAGCAGAGGCACGCATGCGCGAATACCTGCGACAATGCTGGAAAGAAAAGTATGGGTATTGATGAACGGGATCAGTTCTTCATGTTGATGTACTGCAGTGGCAGATCCAGATTGGAGCTGCGGCACAGTTGAATCACGTCCTGAAGATCGTCTATCTTTTTGGCGGTAATGCGTATCACATCATCCATTATAGCAGCCTGTACTTTCAGTCCGCTGTCTTTAATGAGTTTTACTATTTTCTTGGCATTATCTCTGTCTATACCATTCTTTATGGCAATGGTCTTGCGGATGTACTTGCCCGATGCTGAGTGCTCCTTGGTCATATCGAAGCAATTGGCTTCCAGACCCTGGCGCATAGCCTTTGTAAGGAGTACATCTTCCAGCTGAGCCAACTTCATGTCTGTTTCCACTTCTATGGCAATGGTCATATCTTTTTTGTTGAGCTCAACAGATACGTGTGTGCCTTTGAAGTCGAAACGATTATCGATCTCTTTCTTTGCAATGTTCACTGCATTGTCTAAAGTTTGCAGGTCTACTTTACTGGCGATGTCAAAAGATGGCATGAGTTGATTTTTTTAATGTTGGTAAACTGATACCAAAATTATAAAAAAATCCTGCTAAAGCACAATAAGACTGCCGGTAAACCTATCTGAAATATTCTTCGGGTACATTGGCGCCCAGATCGCGGGCTTTTGCAGCAAATTCGCGGGCATGTACTGCATCATTCTCGGTCCTGAAGATCACCGACATGGCAATATAGCAGTTAGGGTCGCGCGATCCCAGTTCTATGGCCCGCACCAGGTCTTGTTTGGCTGTGGCAATGTTGCCCAGTGCATAATAGCAGTTTGCCCGCAGGTAGTAGAGTTCGCTATTGGCAGGTTGCAGTACAATGGCTTTGTCGTAGTCGGCAATGGCCAGTGTTTTTTGTCCGTCCAGAAAATACTGGTAAGCCCTGTTCTTTAGTGCTTCTATGTTTTGCGGGGTCAGTGCCAGCGCATTGCTGAAATAGAGGATCGCATTTTCTTTTTCGCCTGTGAGCCCCGATACTATACCCGCATTCTGGTAGATCTCTGAACTAACGGAAGGCAGCGGCCTGCCGGCCATAGAGTCTGCCCTGTAAGCATCCAGAAAGTTCTTTTTGGCATTATTCAGGTATACCAGTCGCGCATTGTCATTACCACTTATGGTAAAGGACTTTTTAAGGTAATAGATACCGGCCTCATTAAAGCCATAGTAGCTATCGGGGAAGCACTTTATGAAATTCTCGTAGAGCGACATGGTGCTTTTCCAGGTTTTACTCTGTTTGTAGGCAGTATAGGTAAGTGCCAGTGCATAGACCACTATAAAGAAGAGGGATGTTTGCAGGGCGTTTTTGTTATTGGCAGAAATGGTGCTGAAACCATAGGCTACGATAAAGAACAACCCTGTGTAAGACAGATAAGTATAATTATCGGCCATGTAGGACAAACCGGAAGGGGCTACCAGCTGTGCTATTGCTATATTGATGAAGAAAAACGAAAGTCCGAAAAGAATAGCCCTGTTCTGCACTTTTGCGGCAATGCGGAATGCGGCAACCGACACCAATAAGGCAACACCTATGAGCACATAGCTAGCTGTGGTATGGTGAACGGATACGGGGTAGAAATGGCTCATTTTGTAGGGCCATACCCATTTTACAAGGTAGGTAGCAATAGCTTCGGTATGCAGCAAAAGCCGGTCTGTAAAAGGTTGTCTGTTGGCTGATGAGGCACCAATGTTATGTAGCAGCCAGCCCACGCCTGCTATAGTGCTCATGAACCACCAGGGCGCTTTTTCTGCAATAGTAGGTTGCTGTGCTGCCTTATTTCTTTCGTGATACCTGTCTAAAGCCATTAGCAGGAAGGGGACTGCAATGGCCTGCAAACCGGAAAGCAGCGAAAATAGGGAGCATATAATAGCTGCTATATACCACTTCTGTTTGTTGCTGCCGGTAATATAGTTGCTGTAACAGAGCAGTGCTGCAATAAAGAACAGGCTGCCCAGCAGGTCACCGGTAGCAGATACCCATGCTACTGCACCAATATGCATGGGGTGAATTGCAAAGAATAGTGCTCCGATAAATGCTGCTGCAGCACTAAGTCGCAACTTGCGGAACAGCATGAATACACTAATGCTGCACAGCAGGTGTAGCAGGAGATCGGTAAGATGGAAGGTAAATGCAGCATCGGCAGACGATGCAGATGAAAATTGCTGCACTATACCCAGCAGCAGAATTGCCAGCGGGCTGTAGCCGCCATTTGTAGTTGTGGTAAATATCCTGCTGACGGAAGTGGCACTGAGTCCGTCTTTCAGTAATTCATTCTCCAGCAGTGCACCATTATCTCCCCACTCCACAAAACCGTTGGAGAGGATGGGGAAGCTGGCAGCAAATGCTGCTGCCAATAATATGGCTAAGTATAGAAAAGTGTAGCTGCTTTGCCCCTTGGCAGTTGCAGTTGCATTATATGAATTAGTAAGATCGCTGATCGGTTCCTGCATTTTGTAGGGGCCGTTTATGACGGCACCAAATAAAGATAAGGAAAGCCCGCAAAATAGGTTACTGTATCGTAGCTGCTTTTCTGCTTACCACATCGCCCAGGCTGATGAAGAAACCGAAAACCATGACCACTATACCCAGCCACAGCACATTGATGTAGGGGAAAACAAGCGCCTTCAGCACTATGAAATCATCCATAGGGTTGGTCTGGCGTACCTGTATGTCTACAGATGCAGAGTCTTTGGAATGTACATTCAGCGCACCGAAGCGGGCATACAGTCCCAGTGCAGATACAGTATCATCTACCTGAACTATATATTGCTTGTCGCGCAGTATATATAGCGGTGCTATATCCTGCTTTTTGCCCTGCATATCATATACCGACAAACGAGCCTTTACAGCCAGATCGCCATCTACAGGTGTATAACGCTTGTCTGTGATCTCGTTGCTGAAGCCGTTGAAGATCATGAAACCATTATTCAGGTATATGGAATCGCCGGGCTTGTTTACTATATGACTGTGGTAGGCACTGGTATCGGCTTTACTTTTATCTGTAGCGCTGTTGATGTAGGTGAATATATCCCTGTCGATATAATGCTTGGTAGATGGATTGGCGCTGAAGCCCTGCTGTCCTTTAGGATTGATGAAGGCATCGGGATAAAGCATGAAACGCTCTGTGATCTTTTTGCTTGCCGTATCTTTTTTCTCGAAAACTACCTTGTAATAGATACGCTTGTCCTTGCCTGCCACATCGCTATCGCCGATATAAGTTGCAAAATAGTCGCCCATTGCTACCGGTATACCGCGGAACATGATCATGTTTTCCATGTTCTCTTTTATGGTCTCGCTCTCCGTATTTTTCTGCAGGTTGAAGGACATACCTGTAGTGTTCAGCGATATAGCATGTTTGTTGTAGGAAGAAAGCAGAATACCCAGCAAAATGGTAGCAAAACCAAGATGCGAAACAGAAGGGCCCAGCTTTTTGAACTTGAGTTTCTGAATGGCTATACCGTAATATATTGTTGCCACTATGCCGAAACAGGCTGCAAACAGCATCAGGTCATACTGCCAGGTGGTAATGTTCTGCCCCCATGCTATTAGTCCGGTAAGGATGCCGGAGATAACAGTAACCAGCCCCAGTTTCTTGCCCAGCGTCTTGGCATCTGTGTTCTTATATTTCATGAACAGGATAGAAGCAGAGAGGAGTCCGGTAATGATGGCTACCCATACCTGAATATTGTTGTAATGGGTCATTACATCGGTAGGCGGTGCAAAATCCTTGCCCGATATCCATTTGGCCAGTGGTGCCCAAACCGGTATAGAGGTAGTAATAGCTATCTGCACAGAGGCCAGGAAAAGAATGATGGCACCTATGAACATCCAGAATTCGCGGGAAAGCGTTTCTTCTTCGGTACGGATACGGGGCATTTTTTTCCAGCGTACAGCCAGCATCACTATCGAAAGCAACAGAAGAATGCCTATAACTGCAAGCAGGTGGTAGGTAAGTGCTGTACCATCTCCGGTAAAGGCATGTACCGATGTTTTGCCCAGAATACCTGTACGGGTAAGGAAGGTAGAATACCATACCAGCAGGTGAGAGAGCAGCAATAATACGAATGTGATGATAAGCGCACGCTTGGTGCTTCTGTAAACCAGCAATGTATGCAGACCGCCAATGAGTGTGAGCCATGGTACCAGCGATGCATTCTCTACGGGATCCCATGCCCAGTAGCCGCCAAAGTTCAGCGACTCATAGGCCCATGCGCCACCCATCATTATGCCGGTACCCAGTATGGCGCCGCCAGCCAAAGACCATGCAATGGTTGGTTTTATGAAACTCTGGTAATCTCCCTTCCACAGAGCGGCTATGCAGTAAGCAAAAGGAATAAGCGTAAGTGCAAAGCCCAGGAACAGGATAGGAGGGTGTATCACCATCCAGTAGTTCTGCAACAATACGTTGAGGCCGTTGCCGTCTTTTACAAATTCCATGTAATTGGGCATTGCAAAGATGGGTGCGTTCTGCATGGCATTGCGCATCAGCATAAAGGGGGTGCTACCTATCTTGATGTCGTGACCAAAGTAAATACCGATGATCATGCTGGTGAGGATCACCTGTACCAGGCCTATAATGGCCATGGTGCGTGTTTCCAGCTGCCTTGAGGTGCGCATTACTATGAGCCCCAGTATGGCATGCCAGAATGTCCATAGCATGAAACTACCTTGCTGCCCTTCCCAGAAGCAGGAAAGCAGGTATTCGCTGGGCATATCAAAGGATGAGTGCTCCCATGCATAATGGTATTCGAAAAGATGGCGGGTAATAATATAATAGAGCGCAATGAATATGCCGATGACAGAAAAAGTATGCAGCAGAAAACTGCCACGGCCCAGAAGGGTCCATGTACGGGTGCCGGCAAGGTCATTTTCGGTTTGTGCCGCCCTGAAATAGCTGAATGCACTGAACAGTGCAGCCACAAAAGAAACGATCACAAAAAAATGACCCAGTTGCCCGGGCCACAGATGCTCTCCTGTGAATTGCGTAGTGCTCATGTATATCTTATTAGAAGAACGTCAAAAAAAAGAAAAATGTAAAAAAATGCTACTTTATTAATATCACCCCTGTTTGCCTACTACTATCTGGTCTTTCTTGTATTTAGAAGGGCACTTCATCTGGATCTTGGAGCAATGGAAAGTTTCGCCATCCATATAACCCATCATCACTATTTGTTCCGATTTCTCTATATCCCTCGGCTTTTCGCCGTTGAAGATCACTTTGTTCTTGAGGCCGGCTTTATCCTTGGCAAAAAAGGTAAAGTGGTTGGCATCTATACGAGGATCATATTGCATACCCTGCGTAGTGTCCAGATATCCTATTATATAATAGCTTTTCTTGGGTTCTTTTGCAGCAGAGGCAAAAGTCTCATAAGAACTGAAATCGCCAAATACGCTGATGAGTACTGCAATTCCTGCCATGATAAGCACCAGTAATACTATTTGAGTCTTTTTCATCCTGTCAGCCACTTTTTAATTCGCCGCAAAGTTAAGGGATTGCAATCTTATAATACTTCCGTGTGTCTTTTTTGCTGTCAGTAAATTGTCTGTTTTAAAATTGCATACATTGTCTTGCAATTTGTAATATGTGGCTATTCATTCACTATCAGGATATTATTTTTCAATTGGTGTTTTTCTTCCGCATTGTGCTTCAGTACTATGTAGATATGTGAAAATCGGTAAATGATGAAAAGCGTTTATTTAACCGAAAATTAAGTATTTTTATTTCTGTACAGTTACAAAATCCATTTTCTATGCAGCGAATAGTATTGATAGGGAGCTGGTTGCTTCTTTTCATATTAGAGAGTACCCTTTCTGTTAGTGCTAAGAACAAAAGACTGACCCTAAGAAATGCCATGGCCAAAAAACTGATAACGGTTTTGGCGGAGGGCAGGGGTACAACCGGCGAAAATGCGCTGAAACTGGAGCTGACCAGCAATGTGGATGATACACTGACCATAGTTACTGAGTCTGGTTTGTATTTCAAACCGGGAGATTCTACCCGTCAGCCACTCATATTGCTGGGCGGAGATATGTTTGTGCTGAATGCATATGAGAAAAAGACCACCAACGTTACTGCATTTTGCGGCAATTCATCAGCAAGGTGCCCGCTAAGGGCCGATACTTATACCTATGAGCGGCAGGTAGATACAAATCTGGTCTCCATTCTGAAATATGCAAAACAAAACAGTGTGCCGCCTAATCTGGCGCAGTGTGCGGTATGGATGTTTACCAATGGACATTCGCTTAGTTCGGTTTATTCTCCTGTACATCCCATAGAGTCTGAGAAGTTTGTGGCGCACATAGCAGCCAAAATGAAAAAGAAGATACCCATATTTTACCGTAACTACAGAATAGACAGTTCGGGATTTGGGGCTATGGTGCGTAGAAATGAGGAAAAGGTTTATACGAATATCACCTGGAATGGTACACAAGGCTACAGGAATGTATATGTTTCGGTATACCGTTCTGATGGTACCATATATAAGAGGGTAGAGAATAATATAGTTTCAGACAAGTCGGGCTCGGCGGTGGTGGTAGCGCTCTCTCGCCCCCGCGACCCGGCAGGTGTTTATTTTGTGCGCCTGCATGACGATGCGAACAATATATTGCAGGAGAAAAAGGTAATGATAGGCGATATACCTGAAGAAGAATAGGAGCTAACGGTACTAATATCCGCAGGCTGACCATTATTAATATTATTTTATCCTTTTAACCCATATTTTTGCACCACAAAACCAAAAAATCATACAGATGAGTTTTATCACAGACATTATTGCCCGCCAGGTATTAGACAGCAGGGGTAATCCTACAGTAGAAGCAGATGTAATTACCAGCGATGGTATTATGGGTCGTGCTGCCGTGCCAAGCGGTGCAAGTACCGGTAAACACGAAGCGGTGGAACTGCGCGATGGCGACAAAAAGAAATACCTTGGAAAAGGTGTGCTGAAGGCAGTAAGCAATGTGAATGATGTAATAGCAGAAGAATTGTATGGTGTGGATATTACAGATCAGCGCAGCATAGATAAAATAATGCTGGACATAGACGGTACTGCCAACAAGGCAAAACTGGGTGCCAATGCTATGCTAGCTGTGAGCCTTGCTGCTGCAAAAGCTGCTGCACAGGTTTCGGGCCTTTCACTGTACAGGTATATAGGCGGTGCCAATGCCCGCACACTGCCTGTGCCTATGATGAACATTCTGAACGGCGGTGCACATGCCGACAATAAAATAGATTTTCAGGAATTCATGGTTATGCCTATCGGGGCTTCTTCATTCAGTGAAGGTCTTCGTTGGGGTGTGGAAATATTCCACACGCTTAAAACCGTACTGAAAGATAAAGGATACAGCACCAACGTGGGCGACGAAGGTGGTTTTGCACCAAACATTCAGAGCAACGAAGAAGCGATTGAAACAGTTCTGAAAGCGATAGAGAAAGCCGGTTACAAACCAGGTGTTCAGGTATCTATAGCTATGGACGCTGCCAACAGCGAACTGTGGAACGAAAAAGATAAAAAATATCACTTCCATAAGAGCGATGGTAAGAAAATGAGCAGCGACGAGCTGGTAGAATACTGGGTGAAGTGGTGCAAAAAGTACCCGATCGTGAGCATTGAGGACGGTATGGCAGAAGATGACTGGAAAGGCTGGAAGAAACTGACAGAGGCACTTGGCGACAAGGTGCAGCTGGTAGGAGACGACCTGTTCGTTACCAATGTAACCCGTCTGGAAAAAGGCATCAAGGAAAATACTGCCAATGGCCTGCTGGTAAAAGTGAACCAGATTGGTACATTGAGCGAAACTATTGATGCAGTGACCATGGCACAGCACAACCGTTACAATACCATCATGAGCCACAGGAGCGGTGAGACCGAAGATTCAACTATTGCAGATCTGGCAGTTGCACTGAATTGTGGTCAGATTAAGACCGGTTCTGCAAGCCGCAGCGATCGTATGGCCAAGTATAACCAGTTGCTGCGTATAGAGCAGGAACTGAAGGATACTGCTTACTATCCGGGCAAATCGCTGAGGTTCGGTAAATAATTGTTGGTGTAGCCACTATGTGGATATGTTGATAATTTAAACAAACATCTTTGCACAGGGGTATGTAATTTTCGGGCATGAAAAAGGTAACTAAGGTCATAACGAACAAGTATTTCATTGTTTCATTCTGCTTTGCAGCTTGGATACTGTTCTTTGACCAGAACGACTGGATGTCTCAGCAGCAAAGGCAGAAGGATCTGGCAACTACCAAGGGCAACATAAGTTATCTGCAAGAGGAGATAAAGCGTATGTATACCGAAAAGAAGGCGCTGGTGACCGATTTGCAGGGAAATCTCAACGACCCCATAATGCTGGAACAATATGCCAGAGAGCACTACCGTATGAAGGAAGAAGGTGAAGATGTTTATGTAATAGAAAATTGATCTGATCATATTTTCGCAGAAACCACCCCGTCGGGTGGTTTCTGCCTTTTAGCTACTAAACCAATCCTGTCCATAATATTTCATTATGTATGAATAACAAGAAAAGAGCGCAGTAAATACCTTGGATTTTTTCTATCCGGTAAATTGTAGCCATCTTTGAACATTAAATCATTACCCCCAGAGAGAAAAGGAAAAAATAGAGATGATAACTATTATAGCAGGTACAAACAGGAAAGGCAGCATGACACTGAAGACCGCCAATATATATCGTAATATATTATTGGCTCACACACCAGATGTTCAGTTGCTTTCTTTGGAAGACAAAACGGTATGGGAGCGTGGAGCTACCATGCTGGAACTGGAAAGTCAGTTTCTGATACCTGCTACAAAGTTCCTTTTCATTATGCCTGAGTACAATGCCAGTTTCCCCGGCATACTGAAGATAATGATGGACAATAGTGATATAAAGAATTGCTGGTGGCACAAAAAAGCAGCACTGGTAGGGCTGTCTGATGGACGCGCAGGCAACCTGAGGGGCATAGAGCACATGACATCAATTCTCAATTACCTGAAGGTGAATGTGCTGTATAACAAAGTTCTGTTGTCGAAAGTGAAAGAAGAGATAGGCACTGATGCAAACATTCTGAAGCCAACAACCGAACATCTTATCCATTCGCAAATAGAAGAATTCCTTAAATTCTGATCCAATCCTTCTTTTTTACAAAGCAGTTACATAAGTGTGTGGCTGTCCTTTGACCTTTGAGCTTTTACATTATGAAATTGAGGTTCCTGATAATACTGAGTATAATAGGCATGGCTGAATACTATAGCTTTATAGTAGTTCGTTCTGCTGTGCGTAGCCTGCCACCGGTATTGCGCACCACACTCTTTACGCTGTATCTGTCGCTTACTGCCCTCAGCTGGATGGGGCTTATCTTTTTTCGTCAGGTAAATTGGAATAATGTGCCACATCTGGTGCGCAATCTCTACATGGCTTTTGTACTGGGTTTTGTGGTAGGTAAGGTGCTTATTATGCTGGTCATGTTCATAGATGATATACGCAGGTTGTTTACATGGCTTGTAACATCTATGGTCAGCAAGAATTCTACTACTGCAGATACGGCTACCACTATAGACAGGTCTACCTTTATGAGGCAGGCTGCGCTGGTGCTGGGCGGACTTTCTGTGGTTGGTTTTTCTGCAGGTATATCCAACCGTTACCGCTACAGGGTGCGCAAGATGAAACTGGCTTTTGATAATTTGCCAAATTCATTCAAGGGACTGAAGATCGTGCAGATCTCAGATATACATACCGGCAGTTTCGACGATCACAAGGCTGTAGCAGATGGTATAGCGCGTGTCATGCATCAGGAAGCAGATATCATTTTATTTACCGGAGATCTGGTAAACAATGTGGCAGATGAAGTCGATGATAAATTCAAAGAGATTTTTTCCAGGCTGAAGGCGCCTATGGGTGTATACTCTACATTGGGCAATCATGACTACGGTGACTATGTGGAATGGCCATCGCGCGAGGCTAAAAAAGAGAATCTGGAAAGACTGAAGGGTATACATGTTGAAGTAGGGTGGAGGCTGCTGATGAATGAGCACATAGTGCTGCAGCGTGGCGAGGAGAAGATAGCACTTGTGGGGATAGAGAACTGGGGCAACAAAGCACACTTTCCTAAGTATGGCGATATGGCCAAGGCTTACGAAGGGCTTAACGAAAAAAATGTACCTTTTAAAATACTCCTTTCACACGATCCATCTCACTGGCGCGGAGAGGTGTTGGAGAAATACAAGGATGTAGACCTGATGCTGAGTGGCCACACCCATGGAATGCAGTTTGGCGTAGACAGCAAATGGTTCAAGTGGAGCCCTGTGCAGTATATGTATAACGAATGGGCCGGTGTGTACAGAGAAGGTAAGCAAGCCCTGTATGTGAACAGGGGCTTTGGTTTCCTCGGCTATCCGGGCAGACTGGGTATACTGCCCGAGATCACAGTGATAGAATTGGTATAATTACTCCTTTATTGCGGCAATTACCTCATCGCTCAGCGGCAACGTTTTTGGTGAGAAGATATGAGTGAGTTTACCTTCTTCATTGATCAGGTACTTCTGAAAGTTCCATTTCACGCTGCTGTCGGCAAAGCCGTTATATTTTTTCTCGGTAAGCCATCTGTAAATAGTGGCCTTTGCGGGGCCTTTCACAGATAATTTAGCACCCATGGGGAAGGTGATCCTGAAACGGGTACTGCAGAATTCGGCTATCTTATTATTGGAGCCCGGGTCTTGCATTAGGAAGTTGTTGCAGGGAAATCCTATTACTTCCAGCTTGTTGTCAAACTGTTGATGCAGTTGTTGTAATCCTTCATATTGAGGCGTATGCCCGCAATAGGAAGCGGTGTTCACAATCAGTATCTTCTTCCCTTTGCAGGCGGCCAAATCTATTAAGGTGCCATCAATTGCTTCGGCTTTGATATCGTATATACTTGCCGGAATGGGTTCTTTGCTTTTGAAGAGATCTGCCAGAAATTGGAACATCTGTAAATCTAAGGGTTTATCACACGCATTACTTTGTTAGTTCGATTATTAGCATTTCTTTAATAAATGTTACTAACATGCTGTGGAAACATAAGTGCCTTACGAAGGTGCAGGCAACATTACTTTTGTATCAAACAATCTTTACCAGAATGTCATTAACCACCTTGAAGGATGATCTTTTAGCAGAATTCAGAGAAGAGCGGATAATGATCAATGATCAGCTTGAAATGCTCGATCCTTTGGCTACTTCGCTACGCAGACCTGCTGCTCAGCGCCTGCTCAGCAGTGGCACGCTTTTCATTACAGAGTTCAGTTGTTACATCATTAGCCTTGGCGGAATTGCTTTTGCAGCCCTGTTGCACCGCATCTATCCTTTCAGTCTGCTCAATAAGATCTTTTATAATGCCGAATTGCGCAACCAGATAGGAGCCCCCAATCTTACTTTGCTCATAGCTGCTACATATGCACTGGCCATTATTGGTGTTGTTTGTGTCTTTATCATAGGTCGTATGGCAAGGGAGATAAGGTTGAAGAACGACATTCTGCATGTTGCCGGCAAAGACATCAAGATCATAGTAGGCCAGCACCTGGAACGCAAGGCTGCATTGTCTACTGTAGAGCAGCGTCATATGCTGGGCATGTCTGAGGTTATGCAGGTTACACCCAATAAAGTGAATGTGAACGAGGTGGCTAATGCCGCTTATTAGTTATTTTTTATTGTGTGTGGTTCTCTTTCCACTCCCTGAATGTAGTTGTATATTTACATCTTGAAATGGTATGTATGTAACTGCCATGCACAGACTGTTTTGCTGTCTGCTGCAACCAATAACTGCAACTGATTATGGATAAAATAATAAAGACCGATTCCGGAATAGAGATCAAACAAGTGTATTGCGAGCCTGTGAAAATGGACGACCAGCCCGGTCAGTTCCCTTTTACAAGGGGTGTTCATGCGGCCATGTATCGCGATCGTTTGTGGACCATGAGGCAGTATGCCGGTTTCAGTACGGCTCAGGAATCCAATAAAAGATATCACTTCCTGCTGGGGCAGGGTGTCAGCGGCCTTTCCGTTGCTTTCGATCTGCCTACGCAGATAGGCTACGACTCTGATCATGCTATGTCTGAGGGTGAAGTGGGAAAGGTAGGTGTGGCAATAGATTCCATAAAAGATATGGAAGAACTGTTCGATGGTATCAAACTATCAGACATCACTACCTCCATGACCATCAATGCTACCGGATTCATACTGCTGGCATTTTACATAGCACTTGCCAAGAGGCAGGGTGCAGATATAAAGAAGATATCAGGTACCATACAGAACGATATTCTGAAAGAATATGCCGCCCGCGGCACTTATATCTATCCGCCTGCGCCATCTATGCGCATCATCACAGATATATTTGAGTATTGCAGCAAGGAGGTACCTAAGTGGAATACCATTTCTATATCGGGTTATCATATACGCGAAGCGGGTGCAAATGCGGTGCAGGAACTGGCCTTTACTTTGGCAAATGGCAAGGCTTACCTGCAGGCAGCCATAACCAAGGGGCTCGACATCAATATCTTTGCACAGCGTCTGTCGTTCTTCTTCAATGCGCACAATAATCTGTTCGAAGAAGTTGCCAAGTTCAGGGCAGCAAGGCGCATGTGGGCCAATATTACCAAGGACCTGGGCGCTACAGACCCGCGTGCACAAATGTTGCGTTTCCATACTCAGACAGGAGGTAGCACGCTTACTGCACAGCAACCTAAGAATAATATAGTACGTGTAGCATTGCAGGGACTTTCTGCAGTACTGGGAGGCACACAGTCGCTGCACACCAATGGGTATGACGAGGCATTGTCGCTGCCAACCGAAGAGGCGGCATCTATAGCACTGCGTACCCAGCAGATACTTGCCTACGAAAGTGGCGCTACAGATACAGTAGATCCGCTGGCGGGTTCTTATTATGTAGAGTCGCTGACGAATGAAGTAGAGGCCGCTGCCTGGAAACTGATCGAGAAAATTGATGCTATAGGTGGTTCTGTAAAGGCCATAGAGCAGCACTTTATGCAGGACGAGATAGCGAGGTCGGCCTATGAGTACAACAAAGACATAGAGAACGGTTCCAAGATCATAGTAGGGGTCAATAAGTTTACCTCTGCCGAAATGAGCACCCCCTCTTTGCTAAAGATCGATGATTCTATAAGGCAGGTACAGACGGAAAAACTGAATAAACTGAAAGCAGAGCGCGACAGCGCAAAGGCTGCAGCTTGTCTGGAAACTATAAAGGCTAAAGCACTTTCTACAGAAAACCTGATGCCGGCTGTAATAGATGCAGTAGAGAATTACTGTACACTGGGCGAGATATCGGATGTGCTGCGAGGCATTTGGGGCGAGTATAAAGGATAGTACGTTAAGAACCTATTTATAAACGATGGTCGGCAACATGAAGAAGATATATTGTATCAGCGGATTGGGTGCTGACCATCGCTTTTTTACGAGGCTTGCAATTCCCGGCTATACGCTGGTGCCTGTGCCGTGGGTGCCGCACAGCGAAGATGATACCCTTGCTACCTATGCCATGAAGATGTATGCCTCTATACCAGAGGAGGCACCCAACATTATAGGCTTGTCGTTTGGTGGTATGCTGGCAACAGAGATCAGTAAAAAGGTACCGGAAGCCAGGGTGTTATTAGTATCCAGCGCCAAAACAAAAAGCGAACTGGGCTACGACAGTGCTTTACTGCGCTGGCTGAGCAGGGCAGAGGTGATACCCGCTGCCTGGTTCGTGAACCCCAATCCCCTCATACTTTTTATGCTGGGTGCAGAGACAGAGGAGGAGAAAGCAACTTTCAGAACAATGCTCATTGCCGGAGATCCTGTGTTTGTGAAATGGTGTGCACATGCCATACTGCACTGGGAGAATGAAACTATTCCGCAGGGTTTGTTTCAGGTACATGGCACTGCCGACAGGGTGATTAGACCCGGCAATGTACATCCGGATAGATGGGTGGAAGACGGTTCGCACATTATGATCTATAACAGGCCCGAGGAAGTAGCTCAGGCTTTGTCAGATCATTTAGAGATAACTATATAGTCAGTAATGATATGGTTGCTCTGATGGCCTGCTTTATCTACTATATACAGATCGAATCGGGTAGTATCGGAGCCCTTACTATGTACACTATCGGTACGTGGAGAGAGCATGTAGTTATAGAAAATGTAGGCACAACGCGCAGTAACACCTTTCTTAGGATCGAGCGCAGCGGTATTTAGAACCGGAAAATAATAACCTGTAAATCCTGCCGAATCGAATCGGAGATCCTTCATGTAGATATCGAATTTGCCGGAAGCGGCTGCATTGCCCAGATCTGCATCTCCGTCATCTATACTGAAAAGCAAGACTGCAGTATCAGGTTTTGTATAAGAAAGGGTAGGGTCAATGGATAAAAAGGTTATTTGAGGTATATTTGACATCTCGTTTTTAGCACAAGAGGTGACCATAGTAACACCCAGCAGCAAGAATACTATATAACGAAAGTTCATATTATCAAAGTTAATGAAAGTGCCTCACAATACATCGTTAATGTCTGTTGAAAAAATACTTAACGGAGGTGCTGCCGATTTTGGTGTAGCTGCGCTGGAACTTTTCAGGTATCAGCATACCAGCAACTCATTTTACCGGCAATACTGCGATATGTTGCACATAGATCCTGCAGCGGTAACATCGGTGACAAACATACCCTACCTGCCCATTACCTTTTTTAAATCGCAGATAGTGCTTACCGCACCTGCCACTGCAAATACCGCAGCAATCATTTTCGAGAGCAGCGGTACAACCGGCGAGATACCATCGCGCCACTATGTGCATGACAAACAGGTCTATGAACAGTCTTTATTGGCCGGCTTCAGGGAGTTTTACGGAGATCCGGCAGACTATACTATTCTGGCCTTATTGCCATCTTATCTGGAGCGTAGCAACGCATCGCTGGTATATATGGCACGCACGCTGATGGAGGTGAGTAAGGCTGCCGAAAACGGTTTTTACATCAACGAATGGGAGCAACTGCACAATAGTTTGCTGGCACTGGTGGCCGCCGGAAGAAAAACGTTGTTGCTTGGGGTGACATTTGCGCTGCTCGATTTTGCGGAAGCATTTCCTATGCAGCTAAGCCACACTATAGTCATGGAAACCGGAGGCATGAAGGGGCGCAAGGCAGAAATGACCCGCGACGAGGTGCATGATCTGCTGAAAAAACAGTTCGGGTTGCCTGCCATACATTCAGAATACGGCATGACAGAATTATTGTCTCAGGCTTATTCGACAGGGGAGGGTGTATTCAAATCTACCGGAACGATGCAGGTACTGGTAAGGGACATCAATGATCCGCTGGATGTGTTTACTACCGGTAGCGGCGCTATCAATGTTATAGACCTTGCCAATATTCATTCCTGTGCCTTTATAGCTACCGAAGATATGGGTATCATTGCCGCAGATGGTACTTTCAGGGTGCTGGGCCGCATGGATCATAGCGCATTGCGGGGCTGCAGCCTCATGTCCGTATAGACTCACAGATTTATATCCTACTTTTGCGGCATGTTATTCGAACTGCCTGTATCTGGTACCAAGGTGAAACCACAGCAACTCACAGCATTACATCTGTTTTGCGGATTGGCATTTGTGGGGACTGGTGCTATAATTTACGTGTACAATTTCGAGATTACTTATTGGGGGGCTGCGTTGCTGGCTGCAGGTACGCTGCTCATTGGGCTTACTGTTGCCCGCAATAAATGGATCACCGGCAGAAAAGTAAATAAGATAATGCGTGTGCTGGAGTTGCTCGTAGCATTAGCAATTGCGGCATTGTCTTTTAAAGAACAATGGAAATTTCCAATGGGTATCTTCAGTGTATTGGTAGCGGCCATTCTCTATTCACTTTACTGGGAACGCGATGCAGGACAACAGTTGACAGTGCGGGTAGATGAGACAGGTGTTCATTTGCCTTCCACTTCCAGACGTAGATTCATACCCTGGCACGAAATAGAGCAGGTATTACTGCGCTATGGTGTACTTTCTGTAGATACACTCAGCAATAATCTGTATCAGTTCGATGTGTCGGCCACTACTGCCGATGTAGCTTCTTTTCATGCCTTCTGCAATGCGCAGATAGAAGCCGGTGTCAGTAAAAGAAAAGGGGCAGATTGGTAGTTGTTCTAAAGGTTTTAGTTTTCAATCTTGCTATTCTAATCTGCTGATAATCAGTATGCTTTTTGTGCAGTTAATTCTGGTAAACAGAATATGCTGAAAATGACGAAAAATTAAAACCAAACCATTGTAATACAAGGATAAGTTATATTATCTTTATAGAGAATTTCACCTTGATAACACTATCAATGTGGAACCATAATATCATAAACGCTGTTATAGTATGAAGAAAACACTGGGAATACTGGCGCTCGCATCTGTTGTGGGGTTGGGATGTGTGAAGAAAAAGGACTTTGATTTCAAGCACCTCTCAATAGATAACTGGCAGCCCGACTGGGCATTGCCCATTCTCAATTCAGATCTTACGTTGAAGAATATCATTCAGCCTAAGACCTACATTACAGAAGATGCACAGGGTGTATACTCATTGCACTACAGCGGAGATCTGTTCTATGCCAAGGCATCGGACTTTGTGCATATACCCGATCAGGCATACAATGCGCCTTCTTTCACGCTTTCAATACCGCAGTCCATTGCTTCTTATTCCGGTTCGCTTTCCGATTCGTTCAGTAACCATTTCACTTACAGCGATACCAGCGGTGCACAACTGGCGCACATCAATGTGAAAGGAGGGCTGCTGAAGCTGACCATCAATTCAACTTTTAAGCAGAAAGTAACTGCTACTCTTTTATTCCCAACGGTACTGAAGGGTGGTAGTCCGCTACAGGTGACTACCAATATCAACTGGCCATCTGCTTCATCTACTGCCTCTATAGATCTGGCAGGTTACAACTTCGACCTTACTAACGGAGGTGCCACTAAGAACTACCTGCAGTATAAAGTTCGTTATTCCCTTACCGGTACAGGCGAGACATTGCTGCCCGGAGATAATCTGTCTGCAAGCATATCAATGACCGATATCAATTACAGCTTTATAGATGGTTTCCTTGGTACTTACGATATTCCTATTCCAGCTGATACCATTAATGTGGCAGTATTTGACAATACGCTCAATGCCAATATTTTTGTGAACAACCCTAAGATCAATCTTGGTTTTCATAATTCGCTGGGGCTGAATGTAGCTGCCAGCTTTGACGACCTGCATGGTGTTACAGCAATGGGTATCAGAAAAGATATGACCATCAGTCCGGTGAATGTGGCCGGTGCAGCAACCCCTGGTCAGACAGCTGTTTCAACCTACACGCTGGACAGTGCCAGTACCAGTGGTGCAGTGCAAACATTATTCAATCCGGCACCAAACCATGTTATCTACAATGGTCGTGTACGTATCAATCCGGGTGGGGCAGGCAGCACCTACAGCTTTGTTACAGATTCCAGTGCTATTTCGCTTACTGCTGATGCAGAATTGCCGGCATGGTTCAAGATCATCACCTTTACCCTGCAGGATACAGCCAAACTTGTGCTGAGCGAAGATACCAGTGTATTACAAAAGGCTGAATTCAAAATGCTGATGGATAATGCACTGCCACTTTATGGTCGTGTACAGCTTTACTTTGCCGATGAGAATTACAACTTCATAGATTCTCTGGTGCCAACTGCATCAGACATTATTGCAGAGGCGCCGGTAGATGGTTCTGGATGCGTGAACGGGCGTAAGTCTCAGATCACTACTTTTACCATGGAGCAAGCTCAATATAATGCTATGGCTAAGAAAGTTCGCTACGCAGTAGTGCGGGGTGAATTAAAATCAAGCGGCACAGGTTCTATCAAAATACAGTCATCCAACAGTCTGTTGGTCAAATTGGCATTCAGGTTCAAACTTAATGTTTCATCAACAGATCTATGATCACTCAGAACATGAAAAAATATCTTACAACCTTACTGTTATCAATGCCTGCACTGGCAATGGCACAGGATTCTTATACAATGAAGTTCCTGCCACAGCTACACCAGTCGCAGTGGATGAATGCCACCAACCAGACAGATGCTAAAATATCTGTAGGGATACCGGTGCTTTCGGGTATTTCGTTCTATATCTACAATTCCGGATTCAGCTATAACGATCTGTTTAAAAGGACCAACGATTCTACAATGAGCATCCATCCCGGCAACTTCATCAACGGGCTGAAAAGCAGGAATGTTGTAGCTTTTGGTGCAGATGTTTCTTTGTTCTCTGCCAATGTAGCCTTCGAAGATTTTACGGTAGGTCTTTCGGTTTCAGACCGTGCCGATGTAAGGTTCTCTTATCCTAAAGATCTGTTCAAATTTGCCTGGTATGGCAATGGTGCATATATAGGCCAGTCGATCGATATCGGTAATTTCGGACTCAATGCTTCGTGGTATCGCGAGTATGCACTGCATGGTACCAAGAACTTTGGTAAATGGACTTTTGGCGCCAGTCCGAAGCTGTTATTTGGCAAGACCAACATTCACACTAAGGAGTCTTCTCTGCAGCTATATACCGAGCCCGACTACTATGCCATTACTGCCACTGCAGAGATGAATGTGCAAACCAGCGGTCTGGCAGACAGTGCCGATCGTGCACAGAATAATATGGCTTTCCCGGGTTATGCTTTCAATACGAAGAACAAAGGATTGGGTATAGACCTTGGTGCAAAATACCAGCTCAATGAGAAAATAGATGTTGCAGCAGGTATCAACAACCTCGGCTATATCAACTGGAAAAGCAATATCCACAACTACACAGCCGGGCCGACCTCATTTACTTTCGATGGTTTTGATCTGTCCTCTTACCTGAGTACCGGCGACAGCAATTTCCTTTCTACCAATCAGTATATTGATAGTGTAAAGGATCTGATCAAATTTGAAAAGAATACGAGTTCCTACAAGACCTCATTGCCAACTGAGTTCTATGCTATGGGCAATTACCGCATCAGTGATCTGCATACGGTAAGTGCACAGGTGAGCACTCAGAAGTTCAGCAAGAAAATGGTAATGGCTACAACACTGGCATATCAGATAAGGCTCAGTAAACACTTCACCGGTGCGCTTTCCTACACAATGAAGACTGGTTCCGCATTCAATGTGGGTGGTGCAATTGTGGCCAGGTTTGCAGGTATGCAGTGGTATTTTGCTACGGATAACTGGTGGGCTTCTGTTAAGCCGCTGGACAGTAAGAACATGAACCTGCACATGGGTGTGAATCTTGTTTTTGGCGACAGAGTAAAAAAAAAAGTAGCAGAAGAGTCAGCACTGGAAATGCGAAACAATGACATGCTGAACGATCCGAATTACAGATCGGCTCGCCACATAGATCTTAATGACGATGACAGTGCAGACGATAGTGACAGCGAAGGAGGCAGGCCATAGTACAGTTCTTTAAGAAAAATATTTTCCTTCGAAAGGTGCTCTGGTATTGTGTTTCAGGTGACGCTCATTTTTCTCTGAAAGAAAATATTTTGGAAATATCAGCAAAGCGTATTTACCTTTGCATCAGTTCTTTAATTCACTTATCAAGAAAGGCAGAGGGTCATGGCCCTGTGAAGCCTTAGCAACCTCCTCCCGCGGCAGCGGAAGAACTGGTGCTAATTCCATCCCGGAAACGGGGTAGATAAGTCAGACGCAAAGTTTTCTTGTACCTCCGCATGTGCGGGTTCAAAATACTCAAGCTCCTCTGATTTGTCGGTGGAGCTTTTTTTATGTTCGATCGTCCGGAAGACTGAGCATAGAGGCGCTACCGATGATCTTTCTCGATAAGTGTTTGCAGAACGTTTTTTCTTAACCGTTTCTAAAAACACGAAAGATGAGTAACGCAACAAAACTGATACACAGCATACTGGTCGATAAACTTACAGGCGCTATTTCTGTGCCAATTTACCAGACCTCTACATTTGTTCAGGAAGCACCGGGAGTGCACAAGGGATTTGACTATGCACGCAGCAATAACCCTACCCGAGAAGCACTTGAGAACATAACCGCAAAACTGGAAGGTGGCACATCCGGTTTTGCTTTTGCAAGCGGCCTTGCGGCCATTGATGCCGTATTGAAGCTGCTGGAAAGCGGTGATGAGATACTGGCAGTTGATGATATTTACGGTGGCGCCTTCAGGCTTTTTACGCACATCTATGCCAAATTCGGCATCAGGGTAAACTATACGGATACTACAGATGTTGCCAATGTGCTGGATGCAATAACCGAAAAAACTAAACTGGTATGGTTGGAAACGCCCACCAATCCTACGCTGAAGATAAGCGACATTAAAGCCATTGCGGAGATCGCTCATCGGCACGGAGCGCTATTGTGTGTAGATAATACATTCGCGTCTCCCGCATTGCAGCAGCCAATATTGCTGGGAGCAGATATTGTGGTGCATAGTGCCACAAAGTATCTGGGCGGTCATAGCGACCTGATTGCCGGATTGGTAGTAACCGCAGACAAACAACTGGGCGATAAGATAAAATTCATACAGAATGCCAGTGGTGCCATCCTTGGTCCGCAAGATAGCTGGCTGGTGATACGTGGATTGGAAACCCTATACCTGCGGGTGAAAGAACACTCGGCGGGTGCATTGGCAGTAGCTCGTTTCCTGGAAGGGCATCCTGCCGTAGATAAGGTCTATTATCCTGGGCTGAGTACACATGTGAATCATGATGTTGCGGCAAGGCAGCAGCAGGGTGGTTTTGGTGGTGTTGTTTCCTTTACACTGAAGGAAGATACCGTAGCAGCAGCAACAACAGTGGTTACGGGTACAGAGCTGTTCAAACTGGCAGAGAGTCTGGGAGGAGTAAAAAGTCTGTTGTGCCACCCGGTCTCTATGACCCACAAAAGCATACCCGAAGAAAAGCGCAAGGCTGCTGGTGTTGCAGATAGTTTGGTTCGCCTCAGTGTGGGGCTGGAAGACGTTGCAGATCTCATCAGAGATATTGATCAGGCGCTCAATAAAGTAACCGTAGCTGTCGAGGTAGCTTCATTAACCGCATAACGTTTTTATTCATTACTGTTTATCATTCCTTTATTTTCTAAATCACCAACTCATGTCTATACGAAACAAACAAACCAAACTTATCATAGGACTTTTCGGATTCGGGGTAGTAGGCGAGAGCCTTTACGAAGTGCTGACGCATACACCCACGCTCAATGCACAGATCAAAAAGGTATGCATCAGGCATGCCGATAAAAGCAGGAATGCCGATGCGGCATTGTTTACCACCAATGCAGCTGAACTGCTACAGGATGAAGAGATCAATGTGATCGTAGAACTCATCAACGATCCTGATGCTGCCTATCATATTGTTACTACGGCACTGCGCAGCGGCAAGGCAGTGGTGAGCGCAGGCAAGAAAATGATAGCCGAACATTTGCAGGAGCTGATAGACTTGCAGCAGCAATACAATACTTCATTTCTGTATGAGGCGGCCTGTTGTGCCAGTATACCGGTCATCCGCAATCTGGAGGAGTATTACGATAACGATCTGTTGCACAGTATCAGCGGCATAGTAAATGGCTCTACCAACTATATTCTTACCCGCATGACGGAAGCCAAAGCAATTTTTCAAGATGCGCTTGCAGAGGCGCAGGCTGCAGGTTTTGCAGAAACAGACCCCACGCTGGATGTGGAAGGAATAGATGCGGTAAATAAGCTGAGCATATTACTCACGCATGCCTATGGAACTGTTGTGCATCCTTCCCGTTTATTGCATACGGGTATCAGTGATCTGCATGCTGCGGATACTGCTTTTGCGGCTGAGAAGGGCTATAAAGTGAAACTGGTGGCAACTGCACGCAAACTAACTGATGGAAGCGTAGCAGCATTTGTACTGCCGAGATTGGTACCTGCTACAAGCCGTTTTTATGAAGTGCGCGAAGAATATAACGGAGTGGAGATAGAGAGCAGTCTGGCCGACAGACAATTCTTTTATGGCAAGGGTGCCGGTGGTTTTCCTACAGCATCTGCTGTGCTCAGCGACCTATCTGCGCTTAGGTATAATTATCGGTACGAGTATAAGAAACTGAATTATCACGAACCTGCTCTGCTCAGCAATGACTTCTGTCTCAAAGTATGCATCAGTTTCAGAAGTTTGTTGCATGTACCACACGAGAAGTTCGAAAGGGTAGAGGAGTGGGTGAGTAATGACAGGCGCTGTCATATAACCGGTATCATTCGTTTTTCCAGACTACTGGAGCGCAATTGGTGGAAGCAGCCGGGTATCTCTATAATGGTCTTCTCCGATGGTATTAGTGAAGAGGAGATACCGGAGCGCACTTATCATGATGTTTTTGCTGAAGTATAATTAAATGGTAGCGTTGCAAAAAATGCCACCCCGGAAAGGGTGGCATTTTTATGATGAAAGCCCTTTATAAATTGTCGGTATATATTATGAACCCGAATAGTATTAAATTTGATTACAAAATAACTGGACTATGAATAAACTTGTTTCTACTCTTTCTGTTGTGCTGCTGCTTGCGGCTGCCGGTGCTCATGCACAGGATGTGCCAAAAACAGATGTCCCTGCTACCGCTGCTCCTGCGCCTATTGCACCAAGGCCTGCACCTGTACGTACAGACACAATAAAAGGTAATGCAGGCAGAGATGTGGCAATAATTGCTGCTACCGGCGATTGTGCCAATGGTATGAAGGCAATGGGTATAACCAACAAAAATGCCAACAGACCTTTGATGGCAAAAGTTGATGTGATCGTTACCTTCAGCGGAAGAATGAGTAAGAAGTCGGTGCTTATAGATAACCTGGCAGCCGGAGAGGTGCGCTATATAGGTTGTGCAGGTTGTGTAGATAACCTGACAGGAAAAACATGCACTACTTACAAGATCATTGCTGCTGCTTATAAGTAGTGCATGTGTAGTTTTTAGTGCATTGCTTCAGACATATCCACGTCTTTATTTTTCTTGGCTCTCACCATCAGCACAAACGGTATGCAGATGAGGAACACTAATCCTATGTACAGGAATACGTCCATGTAAGACATTACAGCGGCCTGCTTCATTACCATGTAGTCCATAGACTTGTAGGCGCTATTCAGTGCCACATCGGGCGCCATACCCTTGGCTATAAAGTTGCGTTGTATACCCTGTATGCGCTGTTGCACAGCAGGGTCATCTACATTCAGGTGAGACAGCATATCGCTGCGGTGCACCGTATTCTGGTGCGCCATAAATGTAGTAATGAGTGCTATGCCGAATGAACCACCCAGTTGTCGCATCATGCCTGTGAAGGAAGCCCCCTGACCGATCTGCTGTCCTTTTAGTGTAGACAGCGACAGGGCAGTGATAGGTATGAACAACATACCCATTCCTATACCACGTAGTATCAGCATCCAGAAGAAGGCTTCCTTGCTGGTGTCGGGAGTGAGTATCTTATAGCCCCAGAAACTATAGGCAAAGAAGATGAGCATACCGAAGGCTACCAGGTATTGCTGCTTGGCACCTTTCTGCAACATTTTACCAATAAGCGGCATCATGAAAGCAGTAGTAAGTGCTGCAGGTACCATAAGTGCGCCCGATTGTTGTGCGGTCCACCCAAGGCTGCTTTGTGTATACAGCGGAATGATAAATGTAGAACCATACAAACCGAAGCCCAGTATGAAGGATAGTATGGTGCCCACTCTCAGGTTGCCATTGCCCAATACCCTCAGTTCTACGATCGGATTCTTGGCAGTAAGCTCTCTCCATATAAAGAAGAAGAAACCAAGTACCGCTGTTACAACAAGTGTGGTTATGGTACTGCTACTGAACCAGTCATCTTCCTGACCACGCTCCAGTACATACTGCAGCGAACCTACAGAAATGGCCAGCAAGGCTATACCTGCCCAATCTACTTCCCTCATAGACTTTTTCTCGGCATACTTGGGGCTGCGTACAAACTGCAGCGTGAGCAGTGCCGCTATGATACCGATGGGTATGTTGATATAGAAAATGTAGGGCCATGAATAATGTTCTACTATATACCCACCCAATGGCGGTCCCAGCGTAGGGCCTATGATCACACCCAGCCCATATATAGCCTGTGCCATACTGCGTTTCTCCGGAGGATAGCTTTCTGTAATGATCGTTTGCGAGGTTACCAGCAGCGCACCGCCACCCAATCCCTGTATAAAGCGATATAGAACCAGTTCCCATATACCATGCGCATTACCACACAGAAAAGAAGAAATGGTGAAGATGATGATCGAAGCAGCAAAATAGTTGCGCCTGCCAAACTGTGCAGCCAGCCAGCTGGTCATGGGTACTACTATTACATTGCCTATGGCATAGGCAGTTATCACCCAGCCTATTTCATTGAGGGTGGCACCCATGTTGCCCTTCATGTCATTTAGGGCCACATTCACGATGGTGGTATCTACTATCTCCAACAGGGCACAGAAGATGGCCGTGATGGTGATAATGACCCGTCGTGAGCCGTATTCTACTAATGATTCTTGCATGTTTCAGGGTTTAGTTGATATGTACGTCTACATAGGCATTCATGCCCGGGCGCAGTTCTTTTACAAACTGGTCATTCTCATTGAATTCTATTTTCACCGGCATACGCTGCACCACTTTCACAAAATTGCCCGATGCGTTATCCGGAGGCAGCAGCGCGAACTTCGATCCTGTAGCCGGAGAGAAGGAAGCCACCTTTGCACTGAACTCATGACCCGGGAAGGCATCAATGTGTATCGTTACCTCCTGTCCCGTATGCATTTTGGTGATCTGTGTTTCTTTGAAATTAGCTATTACCCATGGTTTAGTGTCCATCACCACACTGAAGAGTGACTGGCCCGGCTGCAGTAACTGACCCAATTGTGCATTTACTTTAGATACACGACCATCTTGCGGAGCTGTAATAACTGTATAAGAAAGCAGCAGTTTAGCATTCTCAAGATCAGCTTTGCGCTGCTCTATATTAGAGCTTACCACATTTACCTGCTGCGCAGTAGCACTGCTCTGAGATGTAGCAGCACTTGCCTGCCTTATGGCAGCATTTTTCTGGTCTGTAAGAACCTGCAGCTGGCGTTCAGCAGTCATTTTTGCTGCTTCAGCCTGTTCAAACTGTTGCTGTGTTATAGAATGATCCTTTATCAGGTTGGCATAGCGGTCATAGTCCTGAGTGGCCCTCTTCAGGGTCACCTTGGCTGTTTCTATCTGCGCGTTGGCAGTAGCTATGTTTGCTTCATAAGTATATACTGTAGCTCTTGATGCAGAAGTACTTGCATGAGCTACATTCAGGTTGTTCTGTGCTGCCTGCAGTGCTGCTTCAGCCTGTGCTACCTGTATTAGCCCGCTGCGGTTGTCCAATATCAATAATGTGTCACCTTTCTTTACCAGCTGATTGTCTTTTACGCGTATATCGGTCACATATCCCGCAATGCGTGGTATCACCGGGCTTATGCTTGCATCTACCTGTGCATCATCTGTTTCCTCGTGGTGCTGGGCATGTATGTATTTGGTTACACCAAATCCGCCACCGCATACTACCAGCATTATCAATACTGCAAGGAAACGTTTGTTTGTCTTTTTTGGTGCTTCTTTTTCTGTATTCTGATTGTTACTCATGATCTTTATTATTGAGCGTTATGTGAATGTTTTGTTTCTGTAAATATATTTTTGAGCATTTCTTTGGTTACTGCTGCAATACTCCGGCTACCTGCTGCAGTTTTTTGTAGGCTACTACAGCATCTGCTTTAGAGAAAGCATAGTTCAGTTTTGCCTGTAGCTGTGCCACATCTGCATCAAGCAGTTCGGTAGTGGTCACCAGGTTGTTGTCATATTTGTTTCTGGTAATACGGTAATTCTCGTTACTCTGTTCTACCGATTTCTGATAAACTGCGATCTTTTTAAGGCTCAGCAGGTACTGCTGGTAGGCATTGTTTACCTCCAGGCGCACCTGGTCGGTTAGTATACCTTCTGTAGCCTGTATCTGGTGCAGGCGGGCCTTGGCCGCATCCAGTTTGGCACCTGTTTTCCATATGGAACCCAGATTGTATTGCATTCCCATACCCACATTCAGTGCGTTTGTCACAGTAAGCAGGTTGGGTATGTTCACACCTACGTAGCCACCTGTCAGTGCCACACCTGGGTAGTATTCACCCTTTATGGCTTTTATAGAAGTTGCCGTAGCGTTTACTTTGGCAGCAAGTGCGGCTCTGTCTTTGCGCTGAGACAGTGCAGTTTCTTCCCACTTGGTTATAGTGCCTGCATCTGCAGATGGTTCCATACCGGCAGAGTCGGGCAGGAGGTCTGTACTCTCCGGCAGGCCCAGCAGCAATGCCATATTTATGTTGGTGATCTTCAGATTATTTTCTGCTTCCAGCAAAGTCAGCTCTATATTGCTTTGCTGCAGCTGTGCTTTTAACAGGTCGTTGCGGGCCATCAGTCCGTTGCGCTCCAGGTTAGTAAAGTCTTTCACGCGCTGTTCTTCACGTGCCAGATTCTCTTTTACCAGTTCCACCGATTTTTTGGCCTTATATAGGTTGCTATAGGCGCCTATAGTATTCTGTATCACTTCTTCCTTGTCTTTCTCGGCATCCAGTTTGGCAGCCTGCTCCAGATACTTTGCAGACTCAATACCATATTTTATCCTGAATCCGGAGAACAGGGGCATAGATGCATTCAGCATACCATACATTAAATGGTCTACCTTCATACTTCCTTCCGATCCGCTTCCGCTGTTCAGTTTCACCCTCAGATCTACCGATGGAGAATTTAGTTGCAGATAAGATGCCGTTGCTTTCAGATCGGGCAACCTGTTGTTCTTTGCCTCCTGACTGGCAGCAATTGCTTCTTCCACACGTGCGCCGGCTATTTTCAACTTGCCGCTGTTCTGCAAACTGAGACTGATAGCTTCATTCAGCGAAAGACGCATAGTCGGTTGGGCTATAGCATTGCCGGCAGTGCAGAAAAAGAGCACTGCGGCCGAAAATACGCTTAGCGAATTGGTCTTAGTGTTTTGCTTCATTTGTAAGTATTGATTTAAAAAGATTTTTAAGATGTGTGGATAGCTTCTTCTTCATATACATATTGTATTCGTCGCCGCTCATTTTTTCCATATTACTTGTTTCCTTGTAGAACCTGTCCGATATGATCATCTGACTCACGGTTCCTACCATTGTTGCCATCATCAGGGCTACGTCTACATGTTTCCTGAATTCGCCTGCCTTTTGTCCTTCCTGTATCAGTTTCTTTATGGTGGCAAAGTTTTTCTTCTTCAATTCCAGTATCATGCCCGATACGCCTCCCGGTTTATCGTCCAGTTGTTCTCTCAGCATCAGTTTATGAAACTGGGGCTGACTCAGGAACTTATCTACATAATCGTCAATAAGTACACTCACCTTCTGATAATTGGACATTTTATCGTCCTGTATCAGGTTCTCTACTTTCAAACGCATTTTATAGGTCTTTTGCTCAAAGACCGCTTCCATTAGTTTTTCTTTAGATCCGAAATAGTAGGATATCATTGCCACATTCACTGCGGCTGCATGCGCTATGTCGCGCACCGATGTGCCGTCGAAACCGGTAACAGAGAATAGTTTCTCTGCTGTATTAATAATGGACAGTTGTTTTTCGTTGTATTCCATTTACTCAAAATTCCGACTGTAAAATTAAACAATTGTTTGATTTTAAACAAACGTTTGATTAAATAATCCTTAGAGCACTGTAAACTTATTGTTACGAATAGGGTATGGCTGCCTGTTCAGTATTTTTTAGGTCCGCAACAAGGGTGTTGATTTTTAAAAATATTTTAAGTTATCTTAGCGCAAATATCCTAGTATGAAGAAAGTCCTCATTTCAATGTTTCTTATCGCAGCAGTTGGCGTGGTATTTACAGGTTGTATCAAAAACAGGCCGTATATCACTACCGCTAACCCTTCTATGACTGCCAATGTAGGAACATTTAAATTTGTTGCTTCCAGCGTTACTCCTGCTACTATCGATACTCAGGTGGTAGATACCTCTACTACGTTGGTTATCACTGGCAATTCTTCAGATAGGATAGCACCTTACGATAAAATCGTTGTCTCTGTTGCCAACTTCAAGCAAAAGACCGGCGTGTTCTCTATCGTACAGGGTCAGGCAGGGGCTGTTTACTATCATGGCGGTGTTACAGGTAAGGCTACCGGTGGTGTGGTTTCTATCACAGAGGTTACCACTACTACTGTTACCGGTTATTTCTCATTCAACACCGATGATGGTATTGCCGTAACAAACGGTAATTACACTGTTGGTCAGCCATAACTAAGTTGGTTATACGAAAATAACAGCTTCGGCGTTATTACTCAAGATCATTCCTCCTATTATGAGCAAGCTGTTTTACTTATCCCTAATACTGTTGGCAGCAGGTTTCTCTTCGTGCAAGAAGACCAAGGGGCCTTCTAATGTAAAAAGTGCGCAGCAGGATAATAGTGTAGATTCTTTGGTAAATGTGAAAATGTATGTGAACGGTCTTGTCTGGCAAACCGATTCCCTATTCACGTACAAAGTAAAAAATTCTGCAAACGATACCAGTACGTACAATTACATGGTTACTGCTACAAATGTGACCAATAAGACCACTACACTTGTTATCAATATCAACGGATACAACGGGTTGAAGAACTATTCGGTCAATCCGCCGTTTACCACCATCACTTACTATTCCGATAACCATAGGTATTTTGCTACTTCGGGTACATTCAATATACAGTCCGATACTGACAATGTCCTTTCCGGTACTTTCAACTTCATTGCAGATACTATTGTGGCCTCCAAGGGTACCTTCAGGCTAACTATGCCATAACTTCCTGGTACTGTAACAGTTGAAGGTTTTTTTATTTATTTTTGTCTTCATGATCTGTAAACCCCTCATAGCTATCTTTTCATTTCTATCAATATGTTCAGTTAGTTCATTGGCTGCCGGAAAGAAGCAAAAAACCGCAAAAGCTCCTGTTATTCTAATAGAAGCATACACCCGTCAGCAATTATCGGGTAGGGTAGAAGGGACTTCTGTTGCCAATACTTTTTTTGTGCTCAGCTGGACAGCAACTACGCCACCGGAAATATGCTATTGGCGTGGCAATGGAGCAGTGGTACAATGTAAGATGGAAAAGGCACACAAGGTTACCAAAAGATCTGCGGATATGCCACCCGGCATTGACTACACCATAGAGCGCATCCCGACTGCTGATATCAAAACCGGAGATACCCTCATGTTTACTTCGCTTGCAGGCTGCAAAGAGGTGGCTCCGGCTTCTGTTTTACGCGGTGCTGTAAATACCCTGTTCATAAGAACAGGTGGTAAATGGAGCTCTTTCCCAGTCAAATCAATTACTAAAAAACCGGCCATTGCAATGCCGTAACAATATTCGAAAGATGAAAAAAACTATTATTCTCAGTTTGCTGGCCTTTGCAGCGCTCAACTCTTTTGCACAGCCCTGGATGCCGCAAGACAACAAGCAGCATAAATACCTTGATATTGTAAATGCCTACAAGGCAATTGCAGTTGAGGAAGAAGAAGAGAAGGAGCACAAAAAGGCAGATGGTGCAATTGAAGAGGATGAAAAATATCACTTCGGTCGCTGGAGCTGGTACTGGAAACAGCAGCTCGACTCTAACGGTTATATAGTGCCCGGCTACAAAATGGCGCAGAACTGGTACGAATTTCAGCGTAATGCAGCTGCAGGCAAAAAAGCAGCTAAAGGTACTGCCACCGATAACTGGTCTTTTGTAGGTCCCAATAAATCAAACGGAGGTTATTCGGGTATAGGCAGGGTAAACACTATTGCTTTTCACCCGCTCGACTCCAGCATTATATATGTTGGTAGTGTAGCGGGTAGTGCCTGGAAGAGCACCAACGGTGGTGCCACCTGGAAAGCACTCTATGACAACTTCGTTTCTCTTACAGTAAGCGACATTAAGGTGAACCCCGTAAACGGTAACACAGTATATGTGGTTACCGGCGATGCCAATGGTGGAAGCGACTATAGTATAGGTGTGCTTAAGTCTTATGATGGTGGTACTACATGGTCTAACATTGGTCCATCTACCTGGACTCCGGATTCCTTCAAGATGGCTCGCTCGCTCATCATTAATCCGCAGGATACAAATAAGCTCATCTTGGGTACTTCCAACGGTTTGTACAAATCATCGGATGGTGGGGCTACCTGGCGCCGAACTAATCTCAGCAATTTCAGGCAGGTGCTTTATGCACCATTTGATACGGCAGTGGTATATGGTTCTGCTTCTTTCAGCAGTGGCGCTCAGGTATACAAGTCTACCGATGGTGGTTTCACCTGGGGGCAGATCACTGCTATAACTGGTTCTTCCCGCATCTGCATTGCAGTTACTCCTGCCTCACCTGGTACCATCATGGCGCTGGCAGCCAACAATAACAGTGGTCTGTTGGGTATTTACAAGTCTACCGATTATGGAGGTACTTTTCCGGCTATCTTTTCAGACAATACAGCCTGTACCAACAACCTGCTTTGTTACGACAATAGTTTTCCTACTACCAATTGCGGTGGTCAGGGTTGGTACGACCTATGCATGGCTATAGATCCGCTCGATGTGAACAAGGTAATAGTAGGCGGTATCAATAATTATTATTCTACTGATGGTGGCCTATCATGGGATCTTTCCTGTCAGTGGTACAACACAGGTTCTGGTCTGCAGGTAGTACATGCCGATAAGCACTGGCTTGGCTACAACCCGCTCAATCATGCCATTTACCTGGGTTGCGATGGAGGTATCTATAAAACTTACCTGCCTATGGCCAACCAATGGAGGGATCTGTCAAATGGTCTGGGTATTACTCAGTTCTACAGGAACGCAGTTCATAACGATGCTCCTTTTTGCCTGGGTGGCGCACAGGATAACGGCTCTAAAAAAGTAGAAGCTACAACAGCTACAGATCTTACAGGCGGAGATGGTATGATGTGCCTCATCAGCAATGCCGATCCGGTTACCAACTTTTTCACCGCTTCACAGTATGGCCATGTTAACGTGACCTACGATGGTGGAGCCAGTTTCAATAGTATTACCGATGATCTTCCTACACCTGGTGCATGGATCACTCCATATGCACAGGATCCTCTCGATCCTAATGTACTGTTGATAGGCTATAAGCAGATCTTCCGTTCTACAGATGCAGGCTCATCATGGAACACATTTTCGCCCATCTTCAGTGCCGGAGTAAATATCGATATCATAACTATTGCTAATTCCAATCCAAACTATATCTATGCGGTTCGTGATGCAGGTTCGGTTTCCAGGATACACTATACCATAGATAACGGTACCACATGGAGTGCACTCACGCTGCCTTTTACCAATTATGTATCTGATCTGGTGGTAGACCCTAAGAATGAAAAGAAGTTCTGGGTAACACTTAGTGGTTACTCTGCTGCCAAAGTATATAGCTATGATCTTACCACCTCCAGCTGGACCAATGAAAGCACCGGATTGCCTAATGTGCCGGTGAACTGTATGGTGATAGATACGTTCTCTCTAACAAAGTATGTGGGTACAGAAGTGGCTGTTTTCTACAAAACCACCACTATGACATCATGGGCATTATACAACACCAACCTACCCAGCGTAAAGGTCAGCGATCTCAATATCAATCATACTACCAACGAGTTATGGGCGGCAACCTATGGCAGGGGCATGTGGAAAAGCGGGAAAGCTGAACTTACCCCTGTGGTAAGTGTGAAGCAGCTATCGTCGCTTATGGAGAAAATAAGCATCGCCCCAAACCCTTGCCACAACGAGTTCACGATAAATACTCAGGGTGTTACTTTCCGCAATACTGCAGTTAGTGTAAGGCTCATAGCTGCCGATGGCAGGATGTTACAGGCAACAAATGGTCTGGTAGATAATACAGGAAAGCTCACTGTGTCTGTAGCGGGTGTACCTGCAGGATTTTATGTTTGCGAAATGACCAGTAATAACGGTACTGCCAGAGCAAAGCTGGTAGTACAGTAATAGTTTATTTGTCTAAGTAGCAGTTTTTCAGATTACTACTTGCCTCTGTCATGTATCCGTCATTTCGGGTGTGGTTACTGCTTATGGTTGGTACATTTGCTGCTATTAGTATGTTTCTTTGCATCCCATTTCGAATTGTGTAATGAATACTAAAAAGAAGCGTGGTGTTGTATTGATGAATCTGGGTTCGCCCGATTCTACAGCAGTTAAGGATGTACGAAAGTACCTCGATGAGTTCCTGATGGACGAACGGGTCATAGATTCTCCCTACCTGTTGCGCAGCATACTGGTAAAGGGTATCATCAATCCGTTTCGTGCTCCTAAATCGGCAGAAGCCTATAGTTCCATCTGGACAAAAGATGGCTCTCCGCTGGTGCATATTACTCGTCTGTTGAGAGATGCTTTGCAGCAGCAAATGGCAGACATACCTGTGGTAATATCTATGCGCTATGGAAGCCCGTCTATGAAGGCATCTTATGATGAACTTTATAGTGCCCACCCAGATCTGGAAGAAGTGATCTTGTTGCCGCTGTACCCACACTATGCCATGTCCAGCTTCGAGACGGCTTCTGTACATGCCCAAAAGGTACATGCTGATGGCAAGTATCCCTTCAGCATCAAAGTGGTTCGTCCATTCTACAATCATCCGTCCTATATAAATGCGCTTGCAGAGAGTATGCGCCCGCATATTGCCGGAAATGATACACACATACTCTTCAGCTATCACAGCATACCCGAGAGGCACATCCTTAAAAGCGATATTACCGAAAGGCATTGTCTGCAGGTTGCCGATTGCTGCCATAAAGCATCTCCGGCACACAACTATTGCTACAGGCACCAGTGCTACGAGACCACCTGGCTGGTAGCAGAAAAGCTGGGGCTGCCCAAGGAGCGCTACAGCGTTTCTTTCCAGTCTAAACTGGGGCGTTCGGCATGGCTCACGCCGGCTACTACTGCCCGTATGGATGAGTTGCCCAAAGAAGGCATAAAGGATCTGCTGGTCATTTGCCCTTCCTTCGTCAGCGACTGCCTGGAAACGCTGGAAGAAATAGCCATTCGCGAGAATGAGAACTTTATGCATGCCGGTGGCCGGTCCTTCGGTTACATTCCGTGCATGAATACACAGCCACTATGGGTAGCTACGGTGAAGCAGCTGGTCACAGAAATATAACCGATCATACAAACCGAATCACATACACTATGCCGGCCTGTAATGGCTGGCATTTTTATTTCAGGTAGTCGTTTGCGGGATAAGGGAGCATAAAAAAAGCGCTCCTGCTTTGGGGCAGGAGCGCTTCGTTATTTAGTAAGTACGGCTTATTTCACCAAAGACTTGAATACAGTCTCATTAACCTTGATAGGGTAGTCGTGACGCATTTTGTCGTTCCACTGTTTTTCCAGGAAATCCTGATACTCAGCTACTACATACCCACGAGCTTCATCCAGCGATTTAGGCACAGGTGTTGCAAATACCTGCTTGGCTGCCACTACAGTATAGCTGCCGTTGTCGCCTGGTATTACCTTAATGTTGCTGCTCGCAAAATCATTCACAGTAGCGTCTTTGTAGCGAGAGAATTCATAACGGCCACGCTGCACTGTTACACCATCAGGCCTGTCGGTAGTGTTTATTGCTTTGGCAATATCTTCTTCCGTATAGCGTTTCTGTGGTATCATTATCATACCGGTATCAAAGGCTGCTTTGTTCTTGAATTTGTAAACAGCACCTTCAAAGCCGGATTCCCACATATACTTGCCTTTCCGGGTCTCGTAAAATGCTTTAAGACCTGCGCTGTCTTTTGATGCCTTGCTCCATACGTTGCGGTCCATCAGTTCAAAGAGCATGATGCCGTCTTTATATTCCGTCATCAGTGTTTTGAATTCAGGGTTTTCTTCAACCAGTTTGTGCTCCTGGAAATCGGTTACCAGATTGTTCACATACAGACTATACGCATCGCGGATCACAGTAGGTTTAGGGCCATTCAGTTTGCCCCTTGTCAGGTTGAACAGGAATGCAACAAAGTCATTCTGTGAATAGTTCTTACCTGCCATTACCAGTACTGGTTTGTTCATACTACGGTAGTCGTCCAGTATTATGCTTTTGGCTGTAGCGCCTGTGTCGGGTATTGCCAGCAGTTTGTTATACAGTTCGGTATAGTTATCGTGATACTCTTTGAAACCGTTCTGTCCTTTTATTTTTTCGAAGAAGATGTCTTTAGCAGTTTGTGCACGGGCATCGTTCTCTACTTTACGCTTCAGCTGAGGGTACAGGGTGTCGTATGGTTTCAGCGGGTATTTAGCCAGCAGTTTTATGATGTGGAAACCATAATCTGTCTGCACTGGTCCTGCTACTTCGCCTGCCTTTTTGATGCCGAATGCAGCGTCTTCAAATACCTGCACCATGCGGCCTGCGCCAAATGGTTTCATTACACCGCTATCGTTCACGGTAAATTTATCATCAGAGTATTTAGCTACAAGGTCTTCAAAACGGGCACCAGCTTTCAGCTGGGCCATTACGCTATCGGCACGCATACGGGCACTTTTTATGCCTTCTTCACCTTTAGACTTCACAACCTGGATCATTATCTGGGCAACTTTTATTTCGCCCTTATCTACCCTGCGGTCCAGCACTTTCACAATGTGATAGCCAAACTGAGAATGGAATGGTGCAGACATCTTGCCCTTCGGCGTGTTGTAAGAAGCGTTCTCAAACGGGTATACATACAGCAAAGAAGTGATGTAGCCTATCTCGCCGCCTTTGTCTTTAGATCCTTTATCGTCAGACAGGGCTGCAGCCAATGCTTCAAATGTCTGTGCCTTTGTGTCTATAAGTTTGTAAATGCTGTCTATTTTCTTGCGGGGAGCCACAGTGTCGCCACCGGGAGGGCAGCTAACCAGTATATGAGCCACACGCACGTTTTCCTTCATGCGGTCATAGGCTTCGCGTATCAGTTTGTTGGTTATCTGGTCGTCGGTAAGATAGTTCTTGGCCAGTTGTTTGCGGTAGTTGCTCAGTTCGCGGTCTATGCTTGGCACAGTATCAAGCTGCTGTTTTTCAGCTTCTGCCACCTTCATGCGGAAAAGAGAGTACAGGTCCAGGTAGCTTCTCAGCTCCTTTTCAGACATGTCGGGTTTTTTGTTGATACTGTTCTTTTTGTATACCCTCAGGAATTCTTCCTTGGTTACAGAATTAGGCCCATAAGTGAACAATGCCTGAGCGTAGCCTGAAGTAACCAGAGCTGCAGCCATGCATGATAAAACCAGTTTTCGCATTTTTGTCCTGTTTTTTATATTTCGTTATTTGTTTTTTTCCTTTCTTTCCAGCATTTCCACCAGACTGGCTATGTTGTTGTGATCCAGTCTTTTGCCGCGTATTATTTTCTTTTCGTCGAGCAGGTATATGGTAGGTGTACTGTACACATCAAATTTAGAACGCCAGTCGCTCACATGCTCGGGGTCCCAGGTAGTGGTCCAGTCGTCCAGCTTGTATTTTTTGATGAAGTCTTTTGCAGCAGCCTCATCGCCTTCAGTACTCACTGCATACACACGCATGCCTTTTCCTTTCAGCAGCGATTTGTAAACAGAATCTATGGCAGGCATTTCTTCCTTGCAGTGGCCGCATGTTGGTGCATAGAACACCAGCAGGGTATATTTAGCTTTGAAGCTGGCCAGACTCTCGTCTTTGCCTGTTGTCAGATTGGGCAGGCGCACTTCCGGGGCCAGATTACCTATCACATTGGGTGCTATTTTCATAGCCCTGTCTATATACTTATTCAGCTCTTCGCTGCTCAGCCAGGTAGCATCGCCCTTCATGTAGTAGTTCTCTACCAGGTACACAAACACTTCGTCCATGCCCATTATCTTGCTGTTCTCGGCATTGCGGGTCAGCCACCAAAGGGTATACTTAAAGGTTTCTTTAGTGCCTCTTGTTTTAGATAGCAGTTCGTTGCTTTCTTTTATCATACTATCCGGCCAGGGCAGTACCAGCTTGTTGAAGTATTCTTCCAGCTTGGCATCATAGATAGGGGTGTGTATCAGCCTGTCGTCTTTCAGGTTGTAGCTTTCCCAGTAGTGACTTTTATAGTATTTGTAAGCAAAAGCAGAATCGCGTGTTTTGCCATCGGCCAGCATATGCTCTCCTTCAGGTACTATAGGTACCTCCAGCGAGTGGAATATACCGGACAGCAGCGTGCCCTTGTATTTCTCGGCCTGTTCGCGGCGATACTTTGCAAGGTCTTTCGATGCCTGTACCGATTTTTTACGCACCGCAGCGGTGTCCTCTGCATTGCGGGCAGCAGCATATTCTTTCTGCAGATCCTGCTGGCGCACACTGTAGTCTTTCAGAAATACCACATAGTCCTGAAAGTGTTCATTCTCAGGAGAGTTCTTGAAAGTTACACCCAGTGGCAGTTTTGTAAGATCTGCATTGATAGTAATATCAGAACCCTTATCCAGCAGGAACTCAAAGTAGGTTTTCCTGTCAGATAGCAGCATCATGTAGATACCACCAATAAAGTCGGGGTCTTTACTATCAAAAACGGCATTACCTTTTTTGTCCAGCTTTGCAGAGTCTCTTTTGTATATAGTAGGTAATGGTTTGCCATAATATTGAACCAGATACACCACACTGTCATTGGTGGCAGGGGTGATCTTCAGGTTTATGTGGTATCCTTCTTTTGCAACGCCTCTGAAAGCCATACTGAACAGCAATACGGCAACAAGTGTGATTCGATTCATATTGAACTTTTGATTGTTTCCGTACTAAGACGGAAATAAACCCAACTGTGTTGGTTAGGGTTGCCAAAAATAAACTATAAAACGATAAATAGGTGTAGATACCACGACTTTCAATGTAAAAAATTACTTAAATATGATTACCTGCTTTTTTATTACTAAATTACATATAGTTGTCTATTTTTTGTTAGCATAATAAATATATTGTACATTTTTTATATTTTAGCAAAAACTCCCCTTATATGCATCCAATTCTATTAATTTCTCTGGCCAACGAACTGCACGACTGGCGCGGCCTCATCATAACCATTGTTATAGGTGGTCTTGCCGGGTTTCTGGCGCAGTTGCTCACCCCCGGTCGTGGTTATGGCACCATTGCCACCATCATACTGGGTATTGTTGGCGGCTGGGTAGGTAAGCTGTTGTTCAAAAATTATCTTTCTTTCACCGACAGCCCGCTGATCAATACCATTATCTGTGCCACAGTAGGTGCCTTTATTCTGGCACTCATACTCAACCTTATCATTGGCAATAACAACGGAGACCGCACAGGGTACAGGGCTTAATTTTTTCATATTGCTCTATTCAGGCATTTACTTGCCGGCACATGGCCGGCGGGTGGGGTAGTTATGTCTGTTGATATGGCCATATAAATGCATCCTGTGTATAACTATTCAACGTATCTTTAACAAAATATTATTTAGGTTTGAGTCAAAAGAAAACAAGGAGATCAATGAAGCGAATATTGGTTTTTGTTGCCGTTCTGTTTTTGTCAGCTGCCGCTGCAGCACCTGTTTCGGCACAGGGTATCAGCCAACAGGATGTGGAGAAGTTTAGAAAAATGGAAGACTCTCTGGTGGTTGCTGCCGATTCTATGTACGAAGCCTTTCTGCCCGATATGCGGGTTACCTATAGCGAGCGTTTTGCCCGCCAGCTGGTGCGCACCCTCAAGCTGCCCAACTCTTACCTCTATACTTTCGATTCCCTGCAGAAGCTCATCAGCATCATTTATTCCGATGATAATACCTTCCGCATCTTCAACTGGGGTATAGAACCCGCCAAGCTCACCAAGCGCTACTATGGTGCTATACAGCTCATGCAGCCGCAGCTGAAGCTTATAGGCCTCAACGACTATAGCGAACAGGCCGACAAAGGACTGGAAGATAGTGTGTTCTCTGGTGGCAAGTGGTTTGGTGCTCTTTATTACCGCATTATGTCCCAGACGGTGCAGGGGCGCAAAGTATACACCATGTTCGGCCTTAATGCAGGTAGTTTGCTCAGCAACCGCAAAGTGCTCGATCCAATGGTTTTCACACCGTCGGGTGGGGTATCGTTCGGTGCACCCATATTCAGCATAGGCTCGCGCAACTTCCCCGGCAAACCCATCAACAGGTTTGTGCTGGAATACAAAAAAGATGTGACCGCTTCCATGAACTGGGACCCGGAGAAGCAGATGATCGTTTTCGACAAACTTACCTCTGTTACCAACGACCCTGCACGCAAGTATACCTTTGTGCCCAGCGGCCAGTACGACGGCTTTATATGGGGCAATGAAGTGTGGAATTACCGCAAAGAACTGGTAGACATAAATGTTTTGCAGGACGGTCAGGCACCCGGCGGCGAATAATGTATTGCATGCTCACATTTTTTCTTTACCTTTGCACGCTTTTTAGAGTCAAGGATATCTTGCAGCACTAAGACAAATTACACTATAAAAAAGAGGTGGTTAGATAGTAATATTTTACCACCGCACATAAGAAACCCAACTGTACTGGTCCGGTAGCTCAGTTGGATAGAGCACAAGCCTTCTAAGCTTGGGGTCATTGGTTCGAATCCAATCCGGATCACTTTTACAAAGCCTCGCAATTTGCGGGGCTTTTTTTTCGGGCGTTACAATCGACCACACCTTTACATCCCCGTTACAAACTGGGACGAGTGGGAGATATTGTTCTAAGGATATTTTAGTTTTGTTTAGCAGTAAAGATTGGTTGAAAATAAAGTAAAGTCAGAAAATAAATTAACCTTTCATACAGATGTATTATTTTAAAGGGGTAAAGTTGATTGAAGCATTTACGATGAACAAAGCATGGAGTGTTTAGAACATTTGACTCGTTATATCACAAACACAATATCTGCAAATTTAATATGTTGTTGTCCCTCAACTGAATTAATACTAGTTGGCGCTCAGCTCAAAAACTAAATCATTAGAAAAGCAAAATGAATATAACTGTCATAGGAGCTTCGGCTGGAATTGGATTAGAAACAGTCAAAAGAGGATTAAATAGAAATCACTCGATAACGACCCTTTCTCGATCTGAAATTGATATAGCAGAGAAAAAATCGTTAAAAGTAATACTTGGTGATGCAACTAATAAACCTGACCTATTAAATTCGATCCAAAACGCAGATGCTTTAATTATTACTTTGGGGACTGGCAGGAATATGAAGGCTACCACACTTTTTTCGGATTTTGCAAAATTAATTGTGGAAATACATAGTGAGAACAAAATAGATATCCCTTTTATTTTTGTTACGGGATTTGGAGCTGGAGAAAGTAAAAATTATGTTCCTTGGATTGTAAAGATGTTTTTAAAATACCTTTTAAAAGACGTCTATGCTGACAAAACTAACATGGAAGAGATTATAACTAATACCGATATGAATTGGACAGTTGTGAGACCTGGAAGGCTATTAGACAAGGAATTGACTGAGAATTACCGTATTGAAAACAAACTATTCATAGGAATTAATATCGGCGGGATTAACAGAGCTGACGTAGCAGACTTTTTAATAAAACAAGCTGAAAATCAAACTGAATTAAAAAAGTACATAGCGATATCTGAAAAATAGTATAAAATATAAATCTGACGCTAACAGCGTGCAAGAACAAACCGACCGAAAAATAGTGGAGCTTAGAATCATACTATTTTTCAAGTCTTGGCTTGTGTCAATGAACGGAATGATATTTACTTCTGATTGAGATCTGAAAGTGCGGTAATGGTCAAGGAGTTACAAACGCCCCACCTTTACATCACCGTTACAAACTGGACGAGTGGGGTTCTGCCAAATGTCATTAACGTTTACTTTTTACAAAGCGGAGTGCTCTGTATGCGCTCCGCTTTTATTTTACACATAATACAAAAGCTATTACCTTACAGTCTTGTTCTAAAACAGGGTCGATGAGATCAGGATTATTCTTCCTCTTGCTTACACTAAGTTGGGTTGCTCAGGCACAGTCGGCAGACTCGCTGAATTATCGTGCCTTTTGTTTTTACTATAACTGGTACGGTAACAAGACTATCGATGCCAAACTTTATCATTGGGCACATCCCGTAATGCCGCAAAATGATAAAGACACCACTAAAAAGATGTTTGAGGGGAATGGAGATATTGGTGCGAATTTTTATCCGCAATCTGGCGAATATAGCAGTGCAGATACACAAATAATAGAGCAACATGTAGCACAAATAGCAGCAGCAGGTATAGGTGTGATGGCCGTTACCTGGCTGGGCGCAGATGATTATACCTACAGATCTGTAAGGCCAATATTGAATGCTGCTTATCGTCACCACGTAAAGGTCTGTTTTCAGATAGAACCGGTTGTAAGAAAGACAGTACTGACAACTAAAGACGCAATCGTTTTTCTGATCGGTGAATTTGGCACACATCCTGCATACTACAGAGATCAGAAAACCGGCAGGCCACTGTTCTTCATTTATGATTCTTATATGATACCAGCCATACAGTGGGCGCAGCTATTAGCAGATACCGGCCGGTATTCTATCAGGCATACCGCACACGATGCAGATATCATTGGCCTTTGGGTAAACAAGGAAGACGAACAGTTTTTTATAGATGGTTCTTTCGATGGTATGTATACCTATTTTGCCAGTAGCGGTTTTACGTTCGGTTCTACCCCTGCCAACTGGAAAAACATGCAGTTGTGGGCAGATAAGCACAATAAGAAATTCATACCCTCAGTAGGCCCGGGCTATAATGACAATAGAATAAGACCCTGGAATAGCGCTAATACAAAACCGAGGAAACAAGGAAAATACTATGATGAAATGTTTGCAGCAGCCTTGCAGGCAAATCTGAAAATGATAGGAATAACCTCTTTCAATGAGTGGCATGAAGGCACCCAGATTGAACCCGCAATACCTTTTAACTACAATGGCTTTCACTATGAAAGTTATGCTCCGTTATCCCCCGATTTTTACCTGAAACGTACCAGATACTGGTTGTCCGGGTTTTGAAAGTAGTTACATATTGGTTGCAAATAAATCAGATTGATAAAGATGATGTATTGTTCCCTGGGTGGGGCTTAATTGTTCGCCAGAATTTATATTCTTTTAGGAATCACTATTCCCAATACTACTTCCTCAGTATTTGCTCCATAGCCCTTCCTTTGGCCAGTTCATCTACCAGTTTGTCCATATACCGAACTTTACGCATCAGTTCATCTTCAATTTCTTCAATCCTGTATCCGCATATCATTCCGGTTATTTTCCCGGCATTTACATTCAGTGCCGGTGCCTCTGCAAAGAATGTTTCAAAGTCTGTTTTGCGGTCTATCTGTGCTTGCAGACTTTGTTCGTTATATCCCGTTAGCCAGTATATCACTGTGTTTACTTCTTCTTTTGTACGTCCTTTTCGTTCAGTCTTTTTTATATAAAGCGGATACACAGTTGCAAATGCCATTCTGTATACTCGGGTATTATCCATGCTGCTTATTTTATTGCAAAGATAGATACATGCAAAATATAATCACAGCAACGATCGGTAAGGTGCAGTGTATTATGGCTACAGCTGCTTACTTCTTGTTGCTGTGATCAGTTTATTAAATTGTTTCGTCCTTTATCAATGGTAAGATCTCCATCGATTTTTTTAATTGGTAGAGCGGTAATGTGGTCATTAATTCATTTGCCTTTTCAGGGGTTACATTTTTTAAGATCAGCACTGCGCCATTTTTGGTTGGTCTTAAAAACAGCTGTTCCAGAATTCCTTCTTTTTTCCAGGAGGCTACTACTTCTCGTTCGTGTTTTAGTATCTCCTGAAAATTAGCAGGCATATTATCAGTATCTATAGTTAGTATCACTAATACTCTGTTCATTTTATTTCATTTTTATTGGTTCAGAAATGGATAGTCAATATACCCTTTATCATTGCCACCATACATTGTAGCTCTGTCGGGTTGGTTAAGTGGTGCATTCTGTGCGAAACGTTCAGGCAAGTCCGGATTGGCAAGGAATAGTGTGCCATATGATATCAGTTTTGCTATTCCTTTTTCCAGCGCTGCTTCTCCTGTTTCTTTGTTATATCCACAGTTGGCCATTACCGGGTTCTTAGATAAGCTACCAAAGGTCTCTACCGGATTTTCCGGATAGTTCGGGAATTTATCAGCAGGAAACGGGACGTTCATAATATGCAGATAGGATAAAGGCCATTGATTGAGTTGGTCTATCAGTGCAGAGAATTGCTTTACCGGATCTGTATGTGTTATGTTGTTATAGGTGCTTGTTGGCGAAATTCTTATTGCCGATCTTTCTGCACCAATAGCATTCACTATTTCGGCCATCACTTCCAGAGCAAATCTGTTTCTGTTCTCATCACTTCCGCCATACTTATCGGTACGTTCATTTGCGCTATCTGCCAGGAACTGATTAGGTAAATACCCAAATGCGGCATGCAGTTCCACGCCATCAAAACCGGCTTCTATTGCATTGATAGCGGCTTGTTTATATTCCTGCACAATACGCTCTGTTTCCTCTGTGCTCAACACGCTTGGTGTTTCATAGTCCTTCATGCCTTCCATCGTAAAGTGCTGCTGCCCCTTTATGGCTATGGCTGATGGTGCAACTGGCAGTTCGCCTTTTTTCACCATAGAATGTCCTACGCGTCCGGTATGCCATAATTGAGCGTAAATGGTTCCGCCGTTCTCATGAACTACATTGGTCACTTTACGCCATGCACATATTTGCTCGTTTGTGTACAAGCCTGGTGTCAGCGGACTACCGGTTGCTTCTTTGCTGATGTTTATGGCCTCTGTAATTATTAGCCCTGCACTCACTCTTTGTTTGTAATACAGTACCGTCGATTCGCCAACAACTCCTTCCATATTGGCACGGCTTCTGGTCATAGGTGCCATAGCCATGCTGTTCTTTAGTTGTTTGTTGCCAATTTTAATAGGTTGTAATAGTTTCATATTTTATGTCTTTTATTTATGCTCTACGAAAGTATTATCTTCGCCTATAATACTGATGTATACGCATAAGATGTGTATAGGCTAACTTTTTAGACTAATGGAGAAAAAAGCAGTAAGAAAGACCAAAAATTTTGTGCCGGGCAATTGTCCGGTGGGCTTCACCATGAATATTATAGGTGGGAAATGGAAGCCAAGCATTATTCATATGATAAGGACAGACAGAAATCGCTACAGTCTGCTCACTAAGAACATTACCGAGATCAGTAAACAGACGCTCACCAATCAGCTTAGAGAATTAGAGTCTGATGGTGTCATCGAGCGGATCATTTATCCGGAGATCCCACCTCGAGTAGAGTACAAGATCACTCCTTACGGCAGTAGCCTTTTACCCATCATAGATAGTATGTATCAGTGGGCCAAACTAAATATGCCCAACATGCCGGCTACAGCAAATGGTTCCTGCGCTAAAGATTGATTTAATCGCTTGTGTTACTATTATTACTACTGATTGAAACGAGTTAGGTCAGGATGAATTGATCCTGACCTGATCAATAAACTAAGGTTTCTTAGCCGCTGTAAACATTGCGTCATTCAGTCCCTTGTTGATCACATAATTCAGGTAGCGTATTTCTATGGTGCCCTTTTGTTTCTTTACAGCAGCTGCAGGGTTGGGCTTTTCCAGCACATCATTATAGTCCATGGTCACACCCTTGGGTAGTTTATACTCCTTCAGGTCCATAAATATTTTCACTTTGTCGGGCAGCGAATAGGCTATGTAGTTCTTATAATCCAGATCCATTATTACAGTGCCATCGTTGAAAGTAGTGGTTTCTGTATGCGTTACCAGCAGGTTGGCCTCATCTATCCACATCTTTGTCAGCACTATTGCATTGTTGTCGTCATCGGGTACCACTTTCAATAATCGCAGCTTTTTTTCTTTCATCGTGGTTACACCCATATCTATCACTGTTACCTTGCCTGTTGGTATCAGGTTGCTCAGTGTCATATTTATGTTTTTGCGCGGCAGTATAGATATGCCGCCATTGCGTTCCAGCTTCATCTTGTCGGGTGCTTTGAAGTATAGCTTACCCTTCAGTAGTGGCACCTGCATAAAAGACACATCTATCTTCATATTCACATCAGCTACGTAGTCTTTTACCTGCAGCACCTTGGTGCGTATGGTGGCAAACAGTTCATCTGCCGTTTGTGCAGGTGCTGTGTAGGCTAGTGTCAGCAAAAGTAGCAGGGCAGAGATCTTGTATCGTATCATGACTGGATATCTTTTTTATTGAAGTAAAGTATAGTTGCAAGCAGCAGCCCTCCGGTATAGGAGAGCAGCACCGCTGCAGATCTTGTTATGGCAGCATAGGGTACGGGGTCATCAAAGAAACCCTTCCAGCCTATCATGTGTGTGGTGAACAGGTATGGTTTTATCATGTTGAACAACGGCAATTCCAGATTGCTTAGTATCGTCAGTACCACCACTATACCCATGGTAGCCACAATAGGGCCTATGGCATTTTCTGCAAAAGCCGACAGGAACAGCGCCAGCGAAACTATAGAAGACATAGCCAGCGATGCAAAGCCGAATGCGGCAAAGTAGCGCCAGGGTATATCGTTCTTTAACAACAATATAAAGGTCTCACTCTTCATATTGATCATATCGCCCGTGCCAAAGAGTACCACAGAGAGCAGCAGTGCCACTACTGCCAGCCACATTATCAGCAGCAGGGAGTAAATGATACTGGCAGCAAACTTCACCAGTACCAGCTGACTGCGGCTTACAGGACGGGTCAGCACCAGTCGCAGCGTACCCATATTGGCTTCACCGGCCAGAGCATCGCCTGCCACCAACGCTATCAGCAATGGTATGTGTATCAGCAGCGACTGCAATATGAGGTAGGCCACCAGGTAGCCGTTCAGTATGTTTCCCTTTATGTCGAACTGTTCGGTTATGCCCTGCATCCCGAAGGAGAGAAACTCCTTACCACCTGCCGTCATAGCCAGCTGAATGACCAGCGCTATAGCAGTTACCAGACCGAAACTGATGAATGTGCGCGGACGCCTGAAGATCTTATAGAGCTCCAGAGAAAGTAGCTTAATCATTGGTAAGGGTTAAGAAGTAATTTTCTAATGAATGTTTGACATGAATGCGGGTCACCTGTGCACCTTGTTCCACCAGGTATTTATTAATGTCTGGCACCATACTATTGTTGATGCGGAAGGTAAGTTGTGTTGGACCCGATGCGGTAATGTGTTTCTGCCACGTTGTGCTTTTCAGGAGCTCAATTACCGCGGCATTATGCAGTATATCTATCTCTACTATGGTCTCATCGGGGTTTATCAGTTCTTTCACCGGTCCTTCCTTTATCTTATTCCCCTTGTGCAGTATCAGCATATGGGTTGCCATCTGCTCTACTTCATATAGCAGGTGCGATGAAAGTACTATGGTCTTGTTCTGTTCCATACTCAGCATCTGTATCAGCTTCCTGATCTCAGCAATGCCCTGCGGATCCAATCCGTTGGTTGGTTCGTCCAGTATCAGTATATCCGGATTGTGTATCAACGCTACAGCAATACCCAGTCGCTGCTTCATACCCAGCGAGTAGGTCTTTACTTTGTCTTGTTCCCTTCCACTCAGGCCCACCATTTCCAGTACCTCATAGAGTCGGCTGTTGGGTATCTGTTGCCTGCTCAGTGCGGCAAATATCCTCAGATTGTCCCAGCCGCTCAGGTAGTTATACAGGTCGGGTCGTTCTATGATGGCCCCCACGTGTGCCAGTAGTTGCCTGCTGCGCGGAGTGAATTCCTGCCCGTTTATCTTTATAGTGCCCTTGTCGGGGAAGATGAGCCCCAGCAGCATACGTATCAGTGTGCTTTTGCCGGCGCCGTTCTGTCCCAGCAGGCCATAAACCTGACCGCGCTGCACCGTTAGGTCCAGATCATTTACTGCGGCTCGGTTCCTGAAGGTTTTACTCAGTCCCTTTGCTTCCAGAATGGGTGTCATGAGAGGTATTTTAGTGGCTGCAGACAAAGAAATGTGACGTGTTGTTGGTCAGCAGACATACAAAAGTACCTCTTTCCCTGCTTTCGTTGTGTTTAATATATTTATTGTTTTGTTAAACAAAATAAAAAGCGAAAATATTGTAAAAAGCAGATTATTAGATTAACTATTTAACACTAATATACCCTGACTTATTGTTGATTAGTACTAATTTTGTTTGGCATGCGAAAGCTGATCGGAACTCTGTTATTTGTTTTCTGGGGTATGGGCAATTTGCTTCGCCCCGACGGCTGCATGCATACCTTCAGCCTGCACGATATGTATGCTCAGTGCAGCCTCGAAGATCCCGATCTTACGCCACTTGATTTTGTATTCGGTCATTTACTGAATTTGGAAGATGTGATGACATTTTTTGAGGGCGAGGAGCCGGTGGAAGACGGGGAGCGTCCACATGCGCCTTTCAGGTTGGTTCAGACCGTTTTTCAGTATGTGATGCCTCTTGCCCGGCCTTTCAATGTAGTTCATCCCGCACCTGTCATCCTTCGTTCAGACAAGGTCATTCATCCACTTTGCAGGCAGGCGGCTTATTGTTTTCAATTTCATTCAGATATTTTACGCCCTCCCAATGTGTAATGTTGTTTCTGATTAGTCTGTCTGGCGTGTTGTTCATGCGGCAGTTACTTATTTTATTCAAATCACAAACAATTTATACAGTGAGATCTTCAATAATAGTATTGGTATGTGTACTCCTCACTGCAATGACAGTAAGTGCACAACGTATTCCGGCAAATGTGAAAAAAGCATTTGCAGTTGCATATCCTGCAGCCACATCGGCGAAATGGGAAAAAGAGAAAGGTAATTTTGAAGTGGGTTTTGCCCTCAATGGTCAGAAGATGTCTCTGCTCTATTTACCCGATGGTATAGTTGCAGAAACCGAGACTGATATTCCTGTAAAGGCACTGCCGGCAAAAGCAAAAGCTTATGCTGCTGCCAAAGGGAAAATTACGGAAGCTGCAAAGATCATACTCGCTAACGGAACGGTTCGTTACGAGGTAGAGGTGAAGAAACAGGATCTTATTTTCGATGAGGCCGGCAATTTTATCAGTAAAGACTAACGCTGATAGACCATATCCCGAAACATATCATGCAGTAGCTGCTGTTGTTACTTATTGTGGCAGCAGCAGCTGTGCTTTAAATCGGGCAACCGGCCACACATTTTATTTTATTTTACTAAAAATCAAGCTATAAAATGAAACAATATATAATGCTCTTACTGCTTTGCGTAGGCTTTGTGCATGGTTATGCACAAAGTACGGTGTCGGGGCAGGTAAAAGAGAAGAAAGGAAACACAACAGTTCCTTTTGCAGGAGTAGTGTTGCTATCAGAGCGCGATAGCGCCTTTGTGGCAGGCACTGTTACTGCAGAAGATGGTCGCTTTTCACTTGCCGATGTCAGCCCCGGAAATTATGTGCTCGTCATCGGTTATACAGGCTATCAGGCAAAGAAGTTATCAGTAGTAGTAGGTACACTCAATCGTTATCTGGAGATTGGCACTGTATATCTGGAAATTGATGCACATTCGCTCGATGAGGTAGTGGTTTCGGGGAAAACGGATGAGGTAGCTTCCCGGCTCGATAAAAAAACCTTCAGTATATCCGATAACATCACACAGTCTGGCTCGTCGGTTCTGGAGGCTATGAAAAACCTCCCTGGTATTACTATTCAGGATGGTAAAGTACAGCTACGCGGTAACGACAAGGTGGTAGTTCTTTTAGATGGCAGGCAGACAGCACTTACCGGTTTTGGAAGTCAGTCCGGCCTCGATAATATACCTGCCTCGGCTATAGAGAGGGTAGAGATCATCAATAACCCCACTGCCCGCTACGATGCCAATGGCAATGCCGGGATCATCAACATTATCTACAAGAAAGAAAAGAAAGAGGGGTTTAATGGTAAGATCGGCTTAATTGGTGGTTTGGGTGCGCTGTGGGTCAAACAGCAGAATCTGCCTGGAATAGGAGCTCAATATCAGGCAACACCAAAGGCCAATCCTTCTTTGATGCTTTCTTACCGGAAAAAGAAAGTAGCTGTCTTTCTTCAGGCCGATGACCTATACACGCATACGCTCAATAAGAACGAATTTGTAGACCGCTATTACGACAATGGTCAGGTAGTGAGGCAACAGACCCGCCGCAACAGAAATACCAATGTAGTTACTGTAAGGTCCGGCATCGACTGGAATGTCAGTAGTAGTAGTACGGTCAATGTTTCGGGGCTCTTCAGCAGCGAGAAGATAATGGATCATGGCCAAGAACCTTTTTTCAATGCAGACCTGTCACAGCGGGCACGTCTTTGGCAGTTTCTGGAAGATGAGCTCAAGACAACAGCCACAGCTGTTGCAGGTTGGCAGTATAGGTTCAGGCAGCCGGGTCGCTTATTTAGTGCCGGATTCAGTTATACCTATCATCGGGAGAATGAACAGTATTTCTTCAATAACATAATGCCAGGGTATACCGGTATGGATTCTTTTAAACTCATTTCTGATGAGCATGTTACAGATCTGAATCTCGATTATGTACAGCCATTCAGGTATGGTAGAGTAGAAACAGGTCTCAAATTTCGCCGTCGCTACATTCCGGTAAATATGTTGTTTATACCTGGGCTCAATTCTCCGCTGGATACTAATGCCGGAGGATGGGCAAATTACACCGAGACCATTCCTGCCGTCTACGGAAACTACATATTCGAAAGCAAACAGCTGGAAGTTGAGGCTGGCTTACGGGTCGAATATGTGAAGGTGCTTTACGATGTAAATCCTGGTCACAATACCTACAAAAGCGATGGGTACAACTACACCCAACCGTTTCCCAATCTTCGAATGGCGTACAAGATCAGCGAGAACAACAGACTATCGTTGTTTTGCAACCGCAGGGTAGACAGGCCCAATGAGGTAGATATTCGTATTTTTCCCAAATACGATGATGCAGAGATCATCAAGGTGGGCAACCCGGCATTACGTCCGCAATTCACCAATACTATAGAGCTGGGCTACAAGCATAGTTTTGCCAATGGTTATTTCTATGCGGCACTTTACAATAAAACGGCAGATGCCACCATAACACGTATAGCCACAATGGTGCCCGGTAGTACGCTGATCTACAATGTTTACCAGAATGCGGGTCTTAGTCATAGCACAGGTACAGAACTGCTCTTTAGCAGAAATATGGCAAAATGGGGGGTGTTCAATATCAACATCAATGCCTGGCAGAATAGCATAGATGCCTTCACCGTGGTCAATCTCTACCCCAAACCTGTCTCCTATGCTGCTGCAAAGCAGGAATTATTTTCAGGTAATGTAAAGTTGAACGGAGTAGTTCACTTGCTGCGTAAAACAGATCTGCAGCTCACTATTATTTATCTGGCACCTGATATTGTTCCTCAGGGGCGCACCAATGCCCGTTTCTCTGCAGATATTGGACTAAAGAAAAGTATACAGAATGGCAAGGGCGAATTGTTTGTCAATGCAACTGATATTGCCAATACACTCCGAATTCAAAAGGAGGTTCAGGGAGATGGCTTCAGATATGTAGCTACAGATTACTACGAAACACAGGTGGTAAGGGTAGGGTATACCTATAAATTCTGATCTTCTGCACTGTTTTGCTTCTTTTACACAACGTCTTCCGTTCTACCGGAAGACGTTCTTTATTTCAGTTCTTTTCTCATGTTTTTTGCTGACCTGTATCATGTTTTTTCTCTCCCTTCATTTTTAGTATTGCGGCAGCTATAGCGCCTTTCTTCTTTACCATTGGCGCTATAGCCATCATAAAATCGAGCATATGGCCATACTTAATCCCATCAACCTGATGAAGTGGGTTGAAGAGAATAGAGAACTGCTGAAACCACCTGTAGGCAATAAGGTAGTTTACGAGGATACCGATTTCATAATTATGGTGGTGGGCGGTCCCAATTGCCGCAAAGACTTCCATTACAACGAGGGCGAAGAGTTCTTTTACCAGCTTGTCGGCGATATGGAACTACCTATAATAGAAGATGGGGTAGTGCGCTGTATACAGATAAAAGAAGGTGAGATCTTCATGCTGCCTCCCCGGGTGCCGCACTCTCCGCAGCGCAAGGCCAATACCGTTGGTTTGGTGGTAGAGCGTCGCCGTACGGCCACAGAAGCCGATTCCTGCATGTGGTATTGCGAAAAATGCAGCAACCAGCTCCACAAGGCCACTTTCCACCTCGATGATATTGTGGGACAGTTGCCTGCACTCATGCAGTCTTTTTACGACGATCTGGATCTGCGCACCTGCAAAAAATGCGGTTCAGTTATGGAAGTACCCGTATTGGAAAATAATCAATAGAACATGAAACAGGCAACTATAATCGGAAGTGGATTAGTAGGCTCTTTGTGGGCCGTATATTTAAACAGGGCAGGCTACAAGGTAAATGTATACGAGCGTCGCCCCGATATGCGCAAGAACAGCATGTCTGCCGGCAAGTCCATCAATCTGGCTACCTCATACCGTGGCTGGAAGGCGCTCGATGCCGTGGGACTTGGCGATAAGATCAGGGAGATAGCCATACCCATGTATGGCCGCACCATGCACCTGGTCGATGGTTCTACCACCTACCAGCAATATGGCAAGGATGGCGAGGCTATTTATTCGGTATCGCGTGGCGGCATCAACAGCATCCTGATGGATGAGGCCGGGAAAAATGCCAATCTCTATTTCAATCAGGAATGTACCGGAGTGGATATAAACACCAATACGGCCTCCTTCCGCAATACCGCCACCGGAGAGGTCTCTCAGACTGCAGCCGATGTTGTCTTTGCTACAGATGGTGCATTCTCCGCGGTCAGGTATCATTCCATGCAGCGTATGGATAGGTTCAGCTACAGCCAGAACTACATTCCAGATGGTTATAAGGAGATTCTGCTGCCTGCAAATGCCGACGGGTCTTACAAAATGGCTAAGAATACCCTCCATATCTGGCCTCGTGGCAGGTTCATGCTCATAGCCCTCCCCAATGCCGATGGCTCCTTTACCTGCACCCTTTTTATGCCGGTAGATGGTCACGAATACTGTTTCAATAACCTCTCCGACAAGGATAAGGTGAATGAATTCTTTAAAAACACCTTTACCGATTTTTACGATATGATGCCGGAAGTGGCAGATACCTGGAACGATCATCCGCTGTCTTCACTGGCTATCATCCGTTGTTTTCCATGGCATTACGGCAATACCGTCCTCATGGGCGATGCAGCCCATGCCACTGTACCGTTCTTTGGTCAGGGTATGAACTGCGGCTTCGAAGATTGTACTATTATGTCTGCGCTCATGGAGCAGCACGGGCACGACTGGAGCCTCGTCTTCAGTGAATACGAGCGCCTGCGCAAGCCCGAAGGCGATGCCGTTCAGGATCTTTCCCTGCAGAACTACCTCGTTATGCGCGATAAGGTTGCCGATAGCGATTACCAGTTCCACAGGCGCATAGAGCGGCGCATAGCAGATCTCTATCCGGGTGGTTATTTCCCGCTATACAGCATGGTTTCCTTTACCGATGTCAACTATAGTGTGGCCTACAACATGGGCAATGAGCAGGAGCTGATGGTGAAAGATTTCATTGCAGATCATGGCATTGATGAGCATACTACTGCAGATGTTATAGATTCCTACATCCATCTCAGGTTTGGTAAATAATACTTTATTACATGAGCAACAGAGAAGAAATATTAGGCAGGCTTGAGGACAAGCTCAAAAGCATAGATCAGGATGTGAATGTGCACCTGGAAGGACTGGTATGGAGCAAACCCATCACTTATTGGGACTATATCCAGACCGATGTGCTCCTGAACCTGCAGGTGCAGCGCACCACCTTGCCCGATGAGATGATATTTATTATGTATCATCAGGTCAATGAACTTCTGTTCAAAATGACCCTCTGGGAGGCCGGTCAGCTCACCAATGGCAGCCAGAAAGATGCAGCTTCCTTTGCCGAAAAGATTGGCCGCATGAGCCGCTACTTCGATGTGCTTTCTTCGTCCTTCAATATCATGAGCAGTGGCATGTCATACGATCAGTATATGAAGTTCCGCAACACGCTCACTCCTGCCAGTGGCTTTCAGAGTGCACAGTACAGGCTGGTAGAGTTTGCCTCTACCAATGTGGAGTTGCTCGCCGATGCCCGTTACAGACACACCATCAGCAGCGATACCCCGGTTGAGGAGGCTTACGACCACCTCTACTGGCATGCCGCCGGCAAAGACTATGCTACGGGTAAGAAAAGTACCCTCATCAGTCTATTTGAAGAAAAGTACAAGGACGAATTCCTCCGTAAGATAGCTGCTTACCGAGGCACCAACATATGGGCACAATACCAGGCCCTCCCCGAAAAAGAAAGGCTGGATCCAGCCCTTATTGCCGCCATGCGCCATTACGATCGTACGGTCAATATCTCCTGGGTCATGGCGCACTACCATGCTGCCGCTGCCTACCTCGACAAGGGCAAGAAAGAAACAGAGGGCACCGGCGGCAGCGACTGGAAGAAGTATATGCACCCCATGTACCAGCGCCGCATTTTCTTCCCCGGCCTCTGGTCTGCTCAGGAACTGGCCGACTGGGGCAAAGATGTTTAATATTGTTTTTTACCCCTTGTTTATATACCACCGCCGCTAATCTCACAGTTAGCGGCTTTTCTTATTTATAATATTTATATTATTTATGGCGCTACACTAATAAATTATGATGTACCTACATGCTTTTCGTAGTTCTGAACTACTTTTGCCCCACCAAATGAAAACCTTAATAGATAATAAACTGCATATTCTTGCCATTGCTGCCCATCCCGACGATCTGGAACTGGGTTGTGCTGGTACACTCATCAAGCATGCCAGGGCAGGGCAGGCGGTAGGAATATTAGATCTTACGGAGAGCGAACTCAGTACCCGGGGTTCTGTGGAACTAAGAAGGGAAGAGGCCCGTATGGCGGCAGAACTTATGGGTATGTCCGTACGAGAGAATGCCCGCATGGCCGATGGTTTCTTCCGCAACGACGAAGAGCATCAGCGCAGGCTCATCAGCTATATCAGGCATTATCGCCCCGAGATCGTTATTGCCAATGCCATTAGCGATCGCCACCCCGATCATGGCAGGGGTGGGCGCCTCATCGCCGATGCTTGCTTCCTTTCCGGCCTTGCACGTATCGTCACAGAGCGAGATGGGGTAGCCCAAAAGGCCTGGAGGCCTAAAAGGGTATTTCATATGATCCAGGACAGACCTATGGAGCCTACTTTTATCGTAGATATCACAGATACCTTCGATCTCAAGATGCAGGCCATCAAATGTTATGGCAGTCAGTTCTATGATCCAACCTCTTCTGAACCGCTTACTTATATATCCACCGGCAAGTTCCTCGAAGAGTTGAAAAGCAGAGATGCACTCATGGGCAAAAGAATAGGTACTGCCTATGGCGAATCCTTTGTTTGCGAAAATATCCCCGGAATCGCCGATCTGGATGCTATAATATTGCCGGAATTACCCTAAATTTGTAATTATTGTAAAGTGAAGTGTTGATATGTTGGGGAAAACCTCAAAAATCATCGTGAAAATTTTATTTTTTATTTTTTATTTTAAATTTTCCCACTTACCTTTGCAGTCCCAAAAAAAATATAAATCATGGCTCGCGTTTGTCAGGTAACAGGTAGAAAACCAGTAGTAGGGCATAAAGTATCCTTTTCTAACAAGAAAGCAAAACGTCGTTTTCTGCCAAATCTGCAGACAAAACGTTTCTATCTTCCGGAAGAAGATAGCTGGGTAACGATAAAGCTCACAACTGATGCTATCCGCACTATCAATAAAAATGGTTTGCTTAGCACAGTAAAATTGCTTCGCGAAAAAGGTGTATCTATCTAATATCTTAAGTAAAGTAAAAATAAAAAAATGGCTAAGAAAGGAAACCGCGTTCAGGTAATAATGGAATGCACCGAGCATAAAAACAGTGGTATGCCCGGTACCAGCCGCTATATTACTACCAAGAACAAAAAGACTACAACTGAGCGTCTCGAGTTGAAAAAGTACAACCCAATTCTGAAACGTGTTACGGTTCACAAAGAAATTAAATAATCTAATTAAAATATTTAGAAATGGCAAAAGCAGCTAAAACCGCGATCAAGAAAGACCCTAAACAGGCAGCGGAAGCTAAAAATTACACAAAGGTGATTAAGGCTGTACGTAGCCCAAAATCAGGCTCTTATACCTTTAAAGAAGGTATGGTGCATAAAGATAAAGTGAAGGATTTCCTCGCTAATATTAAATAACCACGCCCCGATAGCCTAAGTCACTATATTTTTCTTAGGACTTATAAACGTACTTCATACAAAAAAACAAGCCATCCCTAAAGGGTGGCTTTTTTAGCGATTGCATGATCAAACTGCTCCTGTTCTTCCTGCCATTTCTCACTGCGTTCACCGCCTGGCTCACTGCCTGGGTGCTCCTTTACATGGTGCTCTACCCGCTCACGCCCAAAAAGCTTTTCGGTATCACGCTGCAGGGCTTCATTCCACGGTATCAGCACCAGATCGCTATCAAAGTCGCAGAGGGTATTGTTCAGGAAATGGCTTCAGGCACAGGTCTCCGGCTCACCGATCCCAAAACACTGCATAGTCTGCGCCCCATGATAGAGCATCACCTCGATAGCTTCCTCAGGGTAAAGCTCAAAGAGAAAATGCCGGTCATAGCCGCATTTATAGGCGAAAATACCATAGTGAAACTCAAAGAGGGAATGATGGAAGAAATAGAGCTGCTCCTGCCCGAGGTCATTGCGCGCTATACATCATCACTTACCACAGATCCCGCACTTTCCGGCAAGATATCCGGCTTCATTGCCAATTATCCGCCTGCCGCATTGCAGCAACTCATAGATCCTTACCTCCTGCAGGCACGCAAAAGGGTACCCATGGTCTTTGCATTTATAGGGTTGTTGCTGGGCATAGCAGTAGCACTCACTGCCGCTTGCCTTCAGTTTTATATCAGATAATTTATTGGTTGTTTGCCCCTTACATCTTCTCCGGCATCCTTATGCCCAGCAGCCCCATGCCATTGCGCAGCACCGCTGCGGTATGCACTATCGTCATCAGGCGCAGGTTTTTCTTCTCCTCGCTTTCTGCCTTAGATATGCTGTGCACATCATAGAAACTGTTGAAGAGCTGTGCCAGCTGGAAGCAGTAGTTACACAATGCCGATGGGTTATATTCCTCAGCTGCATCAGCCAGTATGGCCGGGTATTGCTCCAGCATCAGTATCATTTCCTTCTCCAGCTTCATCAGTTCGCTGCCGGCTGGTATAGCAGGCAGGCTGGCGGCTTCGGGCTGCAATGCCACTCCCTCCCTGCGCAGTATAGAGCAGATACGGGCATGTGCATATTGTATAAAGGTGGCGGTAAAACCATGCAGATCTATAGATTCCTTGGGGTTGAAGATCATTTTCTTCTTCGGGTCCACACGCAGCAGGTAAAACTTCAGCGCACCCATGCCTATTGTCTCATACAGCCATGCCAGTTCCTCGGCAGTAAAGCCTTCGGCCTTGCCAGACTGTTCGGTTTGTTCTTTCGATAAAGACACCATTTCATTCATCATGTCATCGGCATCCACTACCGTGCCCTCACGGCTTTTCATTTTGCCGCTTGGCAGCTCCACCATGCCATAAGAAAGGTGGTAGATACCATCTGCACAGGGTTCTCCTATTTTCTTCAGTATCAGTTTCAGTACCTGTATATGGTAGTTCTGTTCGTCTGCTATTACGTATACCGACTGGTCCAGCTTACAATCATTATACTTCAGCTGGGCTGTTCCCAGATCCTGGGTCATGTATACCGATGTGCCGTCGCCGCGCAGCAGCAGTTTTTCGTCCAGTCCGTCCTCCTTCAGGTCTATCCACACCGATCCGTCCTCTTTTTTAAACAGCACACCCTTGTTCAGGCCGTCCTCTACAATCTTTTTGCCCAGCAGATAGGTGTCGCTTTCGTAATACATCTTATCGAAAGAAACCCCCAGCTTTTTGTACGATACTTCAAATCCCTCATATACCCAACCGTTCATAGTGCTCCACAGGTCGCGCACAGCCTTGTCGCCGGCTTCCCATTTGCGCAGCAGGTCTTGTGCCGCCTTCATTATCGGTGCTTCTTTTTCTGCCGTCTTTTCGTCCATGCCGCTGGCTGTCAGTCCTGCTATCTCGGCCTTATATACGTCGTTGAATTTTACATAGTAGTCGCCCACCAGGTGGTCGCCCTTTATGCCGGTGCTTTGCGGGGTAGCACCTTCGGCATACCACATCCAGGCAATCATAGACTTACATATATGTATGCCCCTGTCGTTGATCAGGTTGGCCTTTATCACCTCATTGCCATTCGCCTTCAGTATCTCAGACATGGCCGCACCCAGAAATATGTTGCGCATATGCCCGAAGTGCAGGGGCTTGTTGGTGTTCGGCGACGAGTATTCCACCATCACACGACGCTTTGCCTCGGTCTTGTTCTCAAAGTTGGTTTGGGTATAGTGCTGCTGCAGGTAGTAGGTGCAGTATTCGTCCTTTATGGTCAGGTTCAGAAAGCCGCTCACTATGTCAAATGCAGTGAAGAGGGTAGTATGCTCCAGCAGATAGTTACCCAGCTGCACGCCCAGCGCATCGGGTTTCTGTCGCAGCAGTTTCACGAACGGAAACAGCACTACCGTATAGTTGCCGCTAAACTCAGGCTTCGTCTGGTTCACGGTCATCATAGATAGTTTGGTCTCCGCCTCCGGATACAAATGTTGTATAGCGTCAAAAGCAGCGTGTTTTACCTGTGCGGCAAGCGTCATCTTGTATAGTATTTGCCGCAAAAATAGTTCATAATTGTCTTGCAGGAACGCTTGTTTTGCTGCAATGCAGCATATTCTTTGATTGCTCTACAAAAAGATTGTTTACTACAAGCCGTTCCAGATCAAATGCAATAAGATCATGTTCAGTTATCTATACGCATACCATCTATAACATACAGTATTTCTCCCGGTCTGCCGCCACGCACCTGCAGCGCAGCACCACGTTTCTGCTGATAGATCCCTTCCCAAGCCGATACCACATTACTTAGATCCGTATAAGGCATTACCGATACCATATTCACCGTTTGCGGCACCATCATTATTTCCTGTGTCAGCGTCATAGGCAGCGGCTCCGGCAACTCCGCCACCGGCAGCGTCGCTATCTCCATCCGTTCCCCGCACACAGTCAGCCCACAGCATTCCGTCACCTCCACATTCACCCCGTTATTCATCCTACCCTTATCCCCAGTTTGCATCGCCATTACCCCAACAGGCAGCAACAGCAGCAGGAATGTATACCTCATAGCTTGGCATTTATAGTATAGACGTAAAAACAGGGTAAGAAATTGGGTTTGAGGAAGGAATATTGTAGAACTGGATAAAATAAATGTATGAGAGAAGGAGGTTCTCTTTATAAAAGTTGATATGCTTTATGCTAAGTTCTACATAATGGTTTTCAAAGTCGGACCGCCGGACAGGAAGTGAATAATAGCAAGTGTTTCGGCGTTTTTTATGGCTTCGCACGCCCATCAAGTGTTTTAACATATTTGCTTGTTCTTTCGCATACACTCGAATGCGTTGGCGGGCATTGCAAAGCGCCACCTTTACGCCAGCTGTAATACACTGAAATATTTTTCAAAGGGTGAACTGGATATAACCGACAGCAAAGCAGGTGGTTTTTGAATAAAACAAAAACAAAGAGATAAAGGTAATGGCTTTTCCGGTGCTGAACTGGACTGCTTGAACTACCACTTTGATTGAAGCGAGGTAAATTATAACTTTGTACTGACAGAAATTGTGCATATTTTTGACTGACCCTTAAAAAGAAATATAATGCATATTGACACATTGTTGCTTGTGCTTATTTTGGCTGTTGGCCTCAACACATTACTCAGTTTCCTAGTGGCACTATCAGGCCGCAATAAGGACGTCGGTTTTATGAAGGTATTATTGGTTGGGGCTGTGTCGGGTGCTCTTTCCGCTCTTTTGTTAGTGTGGTTCGCTAAGCCCCCCAAAGCTGAACGAATTCGTTGAGCATGAAAAGAAAAGAAGACAACTTTGTTTCTGTCACACTCATTTTTACAGTAGAGACTATTTTTCTAAAAATTATTGATTGCTTCTTTCCAAAGGATATCAAATTTGATATGTAGCCCAATTCCCCAATATGAATATTCCCTGTCGGCAGCAAAGTAGTCGTAGAGTATTGTGCCATAGCTATGCAATAACTAATAATTTATTAAATGGCCATCATCAACATCCCATAAATCAGCGGTTCAGACAAAAAACGAAAGAAATTCCAAGCATGTGAGAACATTTTATCTGTCCCACTCCCGTATACAAATAGCCCTGAAGGGGCGACATGATTATAGCGAACAGGAAACAGCACACTAAGCCCCGAAGGGGTGACATTATTTTGTCCAAGGGAGAAGAACGGGAGGAAAATACACGGTGTGGCTCACCTTTTTCCGGTGTGCCACACCTGATCTATATCTTTTTCGTCAGCAGCAGGTCAGTGTTACAGTATTTGTGGCATAGCTAAGCAGTAGCAGAAAATACAATCAGTGCTATCTGCACCATCCCACAAATCTGTGATTCAGACAAAAATGGCAGAAAACACAACAGCCCATCTCCCTTCATGGTAGGTGTCTTCAAAACACGGGAGAACACACCTACCAAAATGTGAGAACAGAGTGGGAGATTTTTGGGAAATTTTGTTTACTTACTTCATTGGTTATGAGCAGTTTAGTAAATGATTAAAAAATATTTTTCCCGTGAGAGATTTTGGGAAGTAGCAGCAAAAACAATCAGTGTCATTTGCACTATCCCACAAATCTGTGATTCAGACTAAAATGGCAGAAAACACCACAGCTCATCTCCCTGCAGGGTATGGGTCTTCAAAACACGGGAGAAAACACCCTCCCAAGTGGGCAGCGAGTGGGAGATTTTTGGGAGATTTTCTTTGCTTACTTCATTGGTTATGAGCAGTTTAGCAAGTGATCAAAAATTTTTTTTCCCGTGAGAGATTTTGGGAAGTAGCAGCAAAAACAATAAGTGCCATCTGCGCCATCCCACAAATCTGTGATTCAGACAAAAATGGCAGATACCACCACAGCCCATCTCCCTTCAGGGTATGGGTCTTCAAAACGCAGGAGATAGCACCAACAATCACCACAAACCCCGCAATATCACACAATTGTTAAATACTTATTTAATCATACCATAGTTACCCATCTTATGCGTACCTTTGCACCCCCAAATAGGTGTCCGTATCACTCATCCGGCATGGCCACCAGCAGCTGCAACTGCAGCGCACATTCGGGATTTAGAATTTCTACTATTATACAATATGATTTCAGTAAATAATTTATCGTTGCGCTATGGTAAGCGCGTATTGTTCGAGGATGTGAACATCAAGTTCACAGAGGGTAACTGTTATGGTGTTATCGGCGCAAATGGTGCCGGTAAGTCTACTTTCATGAAGATCATTTCAGGAGAGATAGATCCTACTACCGGCAAGGTGGAGATAAGCAAGGGTATGCGTATGAGCGTACTGAAGCAGAACCACTATGAGTTCGATGAGGTGCCGGTACTGGAAACCGTTATCCGCGGCAACAGCGTACTGTACGAGGTAATGAAAGCCAAAGATGCCATTTATGCCAAAGAAGACTTCAGCGAAGAAGACGGCCTCAAAGCCGGCGAACTGGAAGGCCTTTTTGCAGAAATGGATGGCTGGAATGCCGAAAGCGATGCCGCTCAGCTGCTCAGCAACCTGGGTATCAAAGAAGAATTTCACTACAAACTCGTAAAAGAACTGGACGGTAACCAGAAAGTACGTGTGCTCCTGGCACAGGCGCTCTTCGGTCACCCCGATATCCTGCTGCTCGATGAACCTACCAACGACCTTGATCTCGAGACCATCAACTGGCTCGAGGACTTCCTGGCTGGTTACGACAAGATAGTACTGGTTGTATCGCACGATCGTCACTTCCTCGATACCGTGTGTACACACGTTGCCGATATCGACTTCGGCAAGATCAATCTCTACACCGGTAACTATACCTTCTGGTACGAGTCTAGTCAGTTGTTGCTGAAACAGCGTAGCGACCAGAACAAAAAAGCGGAAGATAAGATAGCCGAACTGAAAGAGTTCATCGCGCGCTTCTCGGCAAATGCCTCTAAGTCTAAGCAGGCAACCAGCCGTAAGAAAGCCCTCGATAAGATAAAGCTCGACGATATGAAGCCGTCGAACCGTAAATACCCTGCGATCCTGTTCAACAATCAGGTGCGCGAGGCAGGCGATCAGATACTTGAGGTAAAAGGTTTGAGCAAAACCCTGAATGGCGAATTACTTTTCAAAGACATCAGCTTCGATCTGAAGCGTGGCCAGAAAATAGCCGTTCTTTCTTCAAACTCACTGGCTACCAAGGCATTCTACGAAATACTTTCCGGAGAAGATACCGATTTTCAGGGTACTTTCAGGTGGGGTGTTACCGTTACAACTACCTATCTGCCCGGCGACAATACGCAATACTTCAAAGACAACGACGACAACCTGGTAGACTGGCTGCGTCAGTACTCTGAAGAAAAAGACGAGACCTTTATCCGTGGTTTCCTCGGCAGGATGTTGTTCAGCGGCGAAGAAACTCTGAAGAAAAGCAGTGTACTGAGCGGAGGTGAAAAAATGCGTTGTATGCTCAGCCGCATGATGATGCTGAAAGGCAATGTGCTGATGCTGGATGAGCCTACCAACCACCTTGATCTGGAAAGTATCACCGCCCTCAACAACGGTATGAAAGACTTCAAGGGTACGATCCTCTTCACCACACGAGATCATGAGCTGGCCAATACTGTTGCCGATCGTGTACTGGAGCTCACTCCGGGTGGCCTCATAGACCGCGAAATGACCTTCGACGAATACGTTACCAACGACAGGGTGAAGGCAGTAAAAGCAGAACTCTACGGTACTGTAACTGCATAAGTTACAGTATAAGATTTGTCATATATTTTCCATCCGTGGCAAAAGCAAAGGGGCTGAATTTTCAGCCCCTTTGTTGTGTCTCGTCTTTTTGTTGCATCAGCCGCGCATAGATGCGGGCCCGCTCCCGGTCATCCTCTCTCATTATATAGAGGGCTATGCCCGCCACCATGAACAGTGGTACACTGAATATAGCCAGTAGCATGGGCCAGAAGAATAGCATGCCTGCATCAGGCAGTAGCAGATAAGATAGCAGCAACCCCGCCACTACAATAGCATAGAGCCATCCGCATACCTTCAGGATGGTCTTCCATAGCTTGTACCATGGATTGTGCTTTCGTTTGTTGGGGTCATATACCATGCTACCCGCGGTTGGCTTTAGGCTTCTTTCTTAGGTGCCAGATCAAATGCTGTTGCCTCATGCTCAAAGTTGCCTTTGTGAGAGCCATCACAGTAAGGTTTGTTCTTAGACAGTCCGCAGCGGCATATAGATACTATCTCCCTACCACCCAGTCCAAATACATTGCCGTTCTTGTCCACTATTTCAAAGTCGCCCTCTATTTTAATAGAGCCATTGTTGTTGATCGTCAGTTTCGTTGTTGCCATTGTTTGTATGTGTTTATGATAGCGAAGATAGGGTATAACTATCATGCCACACCATAGTATATGACCCACCCCAAACTATAGCAGGCACTCAGTATGAACTGAGTGCCTGCTATATAAAGGTCTGTTGTGTAGAACTATTAGATACCACCTATCCTGATACCTACAGATATAGGACGCTGGTCTATATTGTTCTGGTACATAGAGGTAAGCTGGTAGCTGCCATAGAACCTGATGATGCCTTCTACACCAAACTCTGCAGTAACACAGGTATTGAAATCTTCCAGGTCAAAGTTGCCATGTGTTTTGATCTTGCCCCTTTGGCTTGATACCTGTTTGTTCCAGGAAGAAAGTCTGTAGCCAGCAGTTACACCTGCACCATATACCAGCCAGCTGTCTTTGTGCAGCCTGGTTTTAGCAGTAAACATCAGTGGTATGTTGGCATAGTTTACAGCCAGTTTATCTTTCTTGAAAGAGATACTGTCCATGATGATGCTGTTGGGGTTTTTGGTGTATGTTAGCGGGTTCTCGTAGCGGAAGTTATATACCTGCAAACCTATACCGGTAGATACATACAACCGCTGGTTCTTGGTTTTTATCAGTGGCAGTTTCACCATCAGCGGGTATATGTTCACATTTATAGACTTGCCATTCTTCAGGTCGAAGAGGTTGGCATTGCGCTGTGCAGCAGGTACATTCAGGTAGCTTGCAACAGCAGCATTGGTGTAGTCGGTATTATCGTTCAGCAGGTTCACGCCCAGGTCCAGCATAGTGAAGGTGAGGTGTGGTTTGCCAACTTTTTCGTTGTCTTTTTTGGGCGCTTTCTTTTTGGTAGTGCTATCGGTTGCTTCTACGGTCACACCTTTGTTAGAGATAGTGAAGGTGCGTCCTTTCTTTTTAGCAGGTGCCTCGGTAGTTTTTTCCTGAGCAGAAAGTGTGTTGGCAAAAAGCAGAGCGGCAATTGCGGCGGCGGTACAGAAGATACGTTTCATAAAAAGTTATGTTTTAAAAAGTTATGTTAGTTAAAATGATACAACCAGTTTCCTTTTTTCAATTTTCAGAGAGATAACGGATCCGGAAATCTCCTGACGGATGGCATTTACTTTGTCGTAACCGTTGGCCATTGCGGTGGCAACACTTTCAATGCCTTTCTTTTTGAGTTCGTCAATAGGCAGTTTATCTATCAGAGAGTTGCCTGTTGTTTCGTCCCCTTCATATATGTTTATCGCAACAGAGGGTAGATTTGTTACAGCAGGTGCAGAAAAATCAGGAATATTTTTCCAGGCTACCATTTCTGCAGGTATCACCCTTCCTATAGCCTCTGTAGTAACAGGTGTTACTGCAGCAACAGCATCTTTTGCTGTGGTGTTGTAGCTGTTATTTCTTCCTTTTATTACAGCCTTGGTTGCGGAAGTATATGTGTTTGGGGTTGTGTTATGTTTAGTGCTTGTAGCGGCTATAGCCTGTTGTGGCTGTGCTGCTACCAGTGTGGTGTTTTCGGGTGTAGTAGTAGCGGGGGTATTGTTGGGTATGTTGTTTTGTTGGGTAGCTGCCGGTTGTGTGGCAACTGCTATAGGTGTGGTATTGTCAGTTGAGTCTGTGGTAAGTTTGTAGAAAGAGATAAAGAAAATTGCTGCTACGCCTGCCGCCACGGAATACTTTCTCCATGCCGGGAAGGCGATCACTTTTTTTGCGGTAGCAGGTTGCAGCAGTGTGTCTTTTTTGGTGTAGGTGATAGTAGTGTCAGGTATCAGTTTAGACATAGAGTAGGCGGTGAGCTCGCTTTGCAGCTCAGGGTGTTCATACAGGAAAGACATTAGTTCCTGCTCTTCTGCCGCCGACAATTCTCCGTCGGCATGCATCATCAGATACTCTTCGTAATTCTCCCAGTTGATCATCGCTATATTATATTTTCTACACTTACGAGATATTCTTTTAAAGTTTTTCTTGCCCTGAACAGGTAAACTTTCACCTGCGATTCGTTCAATTCGGTTATTCTGCCTATTTCTTCATAGCTATACCCTTCGTAGTCTTTCAGCAGTACCAGTGCCCGCGATCGCTCATCGAGCCGGGCAAGAGCTCTGTCCAGTACCTGTTTCAGATCGGGGTTTGTTGGCGACCATGATTCCTCAGGTGCTTCCTTGAACGCTATTTTGGATCGCTTGCGGTAATTATCAACCGATTGGCGGTAGGCAACCTGAAAGAGGAATGCCTTTGCTTTTTCGGGGGCTACTTCTTCTCTCTTTTGCCACAAAACCTCAAAACTACCCTGTACCACATCGTGGGCATCGCTGGTCTGGCCGGTGCATTTTACCGCAAAGCGGAAAAGCGCATCAGACCATTCCTGCACACATTTGTTGTACTGATCAGCGTTCATGGTATAGTATATCGCCTATTGCAAGAAAAAGTTACAGATCGTAGCGGTTTTTTTACAAAAGTAGGGTGTTAGCAGGGTATTAGGGGGGGCAGATGGGCTGAAATAAAAAAATCCCTCCGGTTTACCGGAGGGATAGTATCGAGATGATCTTATCAGTATGTCTTATTCTGTAGTAGTTACTTCAGTAGATTCTTTTGGTTTCTTCATGATGGCGTAAACCTCTACTGCAAAGCCCAGCATCAGCACTATAGGTGCCAGTGTAATGCGGCGGAAGCTATAAAGCTCCTCGGCATGAAATTCGTTGGGGTTGGCGCTTTTACCACCAGAGAGCAGTAAAAAGCCAATGAGCAGCAATACGATACCGCCTATCATCCACATGTAGTTCTCCTTGCTGAAAAGGAAGGTTTGCTGTGGTTTCGGAGCACCTTTTGTGGCGGTTGCAGAAAGTGATGGACGGGTAGTTTGTTTTGAGAGCGTAGACATCTTTGTTAGGTTAACTTTGCAAATATAGATTTTTTACGTTTTCCACCATAGTGGCATTATTAATACAGGTCGTCGACATGCATTTTCAGGTACTTTACCACAGATCTGTGCGTACTGATCATGGAGATGAGTATACCCAGAATGATCATGCTGAGGATGAGCATGGTAATAAGTAGCGGGTCGTTGAGCAGATCGAGTACAGGCAACTGAGACTTGGCAAATGACATGACCAGCCACAAACCAATAACCGCAATAACGCCACTGGTGAGGCCGTTGAGCAAAGCACGAATATCAAAAGGACGGGTTATGAACGACTGTGTAGCGCCCACCATCTGCATGGTTTTGATAATGAACCTGTTACTGAACATTGCCAGCCTTACGGTATTGTCTATAAGGAAAATGACCACAATAAGCAGGATGGCCGATAGCGCGCCCAGTATGATACCTATCTTGCGGAAATTGCTGTGCATCTGATCTACTACCATGTTTGGCCAGGTCACATCTCTTACCACATTGCTCTGCATTATGAACTGACGTATTTTCTGAAGGCTGTCTTTATTTACGTAACCCTCATGCATTTTCAGGGAAATGGAAGTAAAAAGAGGGTTGTAGCCGAGAAATTCAACGATGTTGCTGCCCTCAACCTGGCTTTCCATGGCAGCGGCTTCTTCCTTGGTTATGATACGGGATTTGCGCACAAACGGCTGTTTATCCAGTATAGCCTTCATTTTATTTACATTCTCGGTGCTTATATTATCATGAAAGTCAACGTTCACTTCCAGATCTTCTTTGAAGGCACGTGTAAGTGCACGACCGTTGATGACAAGCCAGCCCAGTATGCCCAGCAGGAACAACACCAGTGCCACGCCCATGATCGCGTTTATATAAGTTGGTTTCGCTTTTTTGCCTGTTGCCATGTTGTTCCAAAAGTATAAAATTATACGGGTATTTAACTGATATAAATTTGATTTCCTACCTATTTTTAACAATGCGCCACAAACAATGGAGTGGGTTTTTGTACCCGTTTAATGGTAATCAGCAGAGATACCTGAAAATCTGGCATATGTCACAAAAAGCAGGTGTTATAACAGTAAATTACTTTCCTTACTGCAATAAGTAGGTCTGTGAAATTTACGTACTTTTAGCCCAACAATCTGTAGTTATTATATGAATGACCTGCACTACTTCCTTGAAGAAACACATTTTATAGATACTAAGTCGGAGCTTTCCTACGAACCCATGCAGTTGGGGGCTAATATTGCCTGTTTTACCCGACCCGGATTCAATCTGGATGATGCTGATATAGTTATAGTAGGCTGTGCTGACTGGAATGGCGTAGATAAGTCTATGGACTATGGCAATGGACCGGATACGGTAAGAGAGGAGTTATATAAAATGTATTATTGGCATTCTGACATTAAAATAGCAGATATGGGTAACGTTCGCCAGGGAGCTACGCCCGGCGATACCCGTTTTGCACTATTGGAAGTGCTGCATGAATTGCAACTGGCCGGGAAAATAGCGCTGGTAATAGGTGGCGGGCACGACCTGATGTTGCAGCAATATGAGGCATTCAAGAAGGCTGAACAAATGGTTGTGGCCTCTGTAGCAGATATGCTTATAGATCTGGACGAAACTGAAGAAGTTAATGCTTCGGGCTTTTTGCTGGATATGCTTACGGCAAGTCCCAACTACATATCTCATTACAGTCATATAGGTTTCCAGAGTTATTATGCACATCCACAAATGCTGGAGACGCTGGATAAGTTGCGTTTTGATTTTTACAGACTGGGTAAGGTGCGCGAACATATAGAAGATATAGAGCCTGTATTGCGTATCAGTAACCTGTTCGGGCTGGATATGTCGGTGATACGTTACAGCGACGCACCAGCCAATATAAACGGCTCACCAAACGGGTTGAGTGGAGAGGAAGCCTGTATACTGACCAGATATGCCGGTATGAGCGAATCGCTTACCTCTTTTGGTATATATGGTTATAACGAGCAGCATGATGTGCACAATATGACCGCAAGGCAAATGGCGCAGATGATCTGGTACTTTGTAGACGGCTATCTGGTGCGCAAGTCTGAAGCCAGGCTGACGGACAGGGATGAATTTGTGATGTTCAATGTGGTTTTCAGCGATATGGATACCTTATTCCTGAAGAGCAAGCGCACCAACAGGTGGTGGATGAAGTTGCCGGAAGGTTCTTTTGTGCCCTGTTCTCATAAAGACTACCTCATAGCCAGCGAAGGAGATATACCAGAAAGGTGGTTGAGGGAGCAGGAAAGGTTGAGTTAAACTTATCTGCAGCAGGAAACAGATGAAATTGTGTTTTCTATACCTGATTTGTTTTTAACACACCCAACCATGAAAAAAATACTTACACTTTCAGTTTCTGTATTGCTCTCTGCTGCAGCAATGGGGCAGTTGAAGATAGGGCCAATGATAGGTCTTAATAATACCCGTTTCGTTTATAAGGGTAATGCAGGTTATTTACGATCGGACAGATTTGATGTAGTGCCTGATTTCAGATTAGGTGTATTGGCCGATGTGCAGCTAAACAGGGTGTTATTTTTTCAGCCGGCATTGCTGTATGCCAGAAACAGCCAGCGTTGGAACGAATTTTACAATAGTTCGCGGGAAGAATGGCTGAGTATGGAAACGTTGGAATTACCACTTTCATTGACGCTGAAACCAGAAACCGTAAGTGGCAACCGCTTTTTTGGCAGCGGCGGCCTGGTGCCTATGCTGATACTTGGTGGCTGGGCGAAGTTAAGTACCTACAACAATACAGGTTTTGTAAACCAGGTCATTACTTCTGTAAGTGATAACTATAGTAATGCAGCTATTGCTGTAAAGGGAGAGGTGGGATATGAAACAAAGAAGGGACTTGCTTTAAGAGTATATGCTCAGAAGGGTTTTACGAATCTTTGGGTAAATAATACCGGCAGCCTAACATCTATGACCTACTTCAACTATGGTGCGGGATTATCTGTTTTCCTGAATTCGGGACATAGTAAGAAAGCAGTAGATAAAAAAGAGAAGAAACTGGAGCGCAAGAAAAATGTGGTGCGCGATGCTCCTCGTTTCAGGAAACAGGCAAAACAGTAGTTGTCAACCAACCACTTTATTTAATGAAACGATATGCAGACCTGCCTGAAACGATGGGAGGTAAATCGGTGCAGGTATAGTGTATCTGTTCCTCTCTTAACTAAATGTGCTACTTTTGATGTATTGCAGATAAGTATTAATTTTTCTTTTTTCATTTTTCCATATAGTGCTCGATAAGAATAACAAAATACAACAGGAAGAAAAGGCAATCCTCGTGGGGCTTGTGTACAAGGAACAGACGGAGACCATGACACGAGAGTATCTGGATGAGCTGGCTTTTCTGGCAGAGACTGCAGGTGCAGTAGCTGTGAAAACTTTCATACAAAAGTTACCTAAGCCAGATAGCAAGACCTTTGTGGGAAAGGGTAAACTGCAGGAAATAACAGAGTTTGCAAAGGCCAGAGGTGTGAACCTGATCATATTTGATGACGAACTGACAGGATCGCAGATAGGAAATATATCAGAAGCATCGGGCATAAAAACCATAGATCGAAGTGATCTGATTCTGGACATATTTGCCAGCAGGGCAAAAACAGCACAGGCAAAGGTGCAGGTGGAACTGGCGCAATATCAGTACATATTGCCCCGACTAAAGGGTATGTGGAAACACCTGGAACGACAGGGTGGAGGTATTGGTAGCAGGGGACCAGGTGAAACAGAGATTGAAACCGATCGCCGTATAGTAAAGGACAAAATATCTCTGCTGCGCAAGCGACTGACCGAAATAGACAAGCAGGCACAAACACAGCGCAAAGAGCGTGGTGAATACATAAGAGTAGCACTGGTGGGCTATACCAATGTGGGTAAGAGTACACTGATGAACATACTGAGCAAATCTGAAGTATTTGCTGAAAATAAGTTGTTTGCCACCCTGGACACAACTACCCGCAAGGTAGTTTATGAGCAGACGCCATTTTTGCTAAGTGATACGGTGGGTTTCATTCGCAAGTTGCCCCACCATCTGGTAGAGAGTTTCAAGAGTACGCTGGATGAGGTACGTGAAGCAGATTGCCTGTTACATGTGGTGGATATTTCTCACCCCGGTTATGAAGACCAGATGGGTGTAGTAAATAAAACACTGCAGGAAATAGGCGCCTTTGATAAACCGATCATAACCATATTCAATAAGATGGATCTGTATGAGCAGACCGTGTTTGATCCATGGCTGGATGATGAGGTGAAGAACGATATGCTGACCCAACTGGAAGAACGCTGGCAGACACTTACCAACAACTCGGCCATATTTGTATCGGCCATAGAAAAGCGAAACATAGACGGATTGCGCAATACTATACTAAGCAGGGTGAAGAAGCTATATGAAGAGCGCTATCCGTATCTGACCAAGTTCTATTAATAGCTGCTGTATGTTATCAGGAGATAGCCAGATATTTGATAAATGTACGCCTGGTGACGGGTAGAAGGGTCTCATTTAGCGGTACATTCAGCGGTAGTTCTACTTTGTAGACGGCAGGATTTGGCAGCATGCAGAAGTCGCGAATGAGTTCCAGTTTTATCTGTTCGTAGGTATTGGCCGGCGTTTTATAGCGCTGGTCTATGAATTCCATTTTTAAACCTCTGTATTTAGCATCCTTGTTTTCGAAGAGGGTAGTGCTGTAGTAGTAGATCCAAACTTCTCTCTGTGCATTGCAGTGCAGCAATATGTATCCCTCGTTCTTGTAGAGGGGCATAATGCCCACCGGTTCTATGATCAATTGCTTCTGTATGAACTCATAGATCTCGGTACCCTCGGTTATGGTGTTTTTCATTTGTTCTGCAGCATATTCGGTTATTTCATCCAGTTCCTGCATGAGCGCGCTGTCTGTGAGCAATTGCTCATATATAAGTTGCATTTTGTCGCTGTCTATTTTGCTTACATTTTTAGGAAAGGCATCCTTTAGTTTTTGTTTATTGCTGCGGAACGCAATTAGGTTGTTGTAGTGGCCAGCAATGTCGGCCAGTATGGGGTAGAGTTTTGTCTGGTTAAAGTATTTCTTTACCTCCTTCAGATAGGCCAGCAGTCTGTATTTCTGCAATTCAAAGTCTATATATCCTTCCATGAACCAAGTTTCGCTGAGTGTCATATGGAGTAATATTGGTTATTGTAGGTAGTGCAAATAGGGTGCCAGAAAATATAAAATCGACCATATCCCATTCGAAGATTTAACACAGAGTTGATGATATTCAGGTGATCAAATGACGATTGTCAGGTTATTATGATCTGATAGTATTGATATTTGTTGTGTTAATTATTGCTGATAAAAATAAAAATCACTATGAAAAAGATACTACTGATCATTGATGGTCTTAATTACGTAGCCGACGATGTGCGATTTGCCGCATCGGTAGCTGCTGCTGCGGGGGCGAAGCTATCTGGTCTTTTTATTCAGGATACCAGTGCTATTAGTTCTGGTGCTGAAATGAAAATGGTAGCAGGTCAGGTATATGTAGAAGAGATAGCATTGTCGGGAGATGAGCAAATGGAGATCAATAAGAAAATTGAAAAGAACATTGCTTTATTTAATGAAGATTGTGCAGCAAGTGGCGTTATTGGACACTCTTTGCGTGCGCAGGGCGTGCCGCTGGATGTGATATTACGGGAGAGCAGATTCTCTGATATGCTGATCATATCTCCATTGCTCAGTTTTTCTGCAGAGAAAAATATACCTACCCATTTTGTAACAGGTGTACTCACAGCATCGGAATGTCCGGTAGTGCTGAGTCCTGAAATATACAGGACCATAGACGAAATTGTGGTTGCCTATGATGGCAGCAGATCTGCTGCATTTGCCATAAGGCAGTTCAGCCAGATATTGCCGGGTTTGGGTAATAAACCGGTGAAAGTGCTGCATATTACAGAGGAAGGTAACGAACATTATGACCTGCGTTATGATGATTTGTTTGCAGACTGGATGAACTTCCATTTTACAGACTTTACCATTATTTCTTTCCGCGGTAATGCCAGAGATGTACTCTTCAATTATTTTATGGAGGAAAAAGAAAGTAATAATAAGTTGCTGGTAGCCGGAGCCTATGGCAGGAATGCTATATCTCGCTTTTTCAGGCCGGGCACTACTGATCTGGTGCTGAAGGCAGCAGATATACCTGTTTTTATAGCACATAGCTAATGGCTGATCAAACTCAGGTTTGTCGCTGACCGGGATCATTTTTTGAAGAGCAACTGCTTTGGTATTTTTGTTGCATGGTCATAGTTTTTGATTGTAGTATATGTTCTGTGATCTAAAGTCTGATATCTGCTGCTAAATGCAGTTGATCATAATAGTAGCGTAACTGTGGGATGGTTACATTTACAATGGCTCCGGTAAAGGCAACCGGAGCTTTTTTTTGTCTTCTTGTAATATCAACTACGGCTTACTTATTTTTGAGGTGTACTTATGGAAAGTGTATATCTGGCCCTGGGCAGTAATGAAGGAGATAGAGTATTGCAATTGAAAACTGCGATAAACAGTATAGCTGCTCATTGCGGACCTCTACTGCAGTTGTCTCCTGTATATGAAACGGCACCATGGGGTGTAGCAGATCAGCCAGACTATCTGAACATGGTGATAGTTGTAGAGACTTCAATATTACCTCATCAGCTATTGTCTGCTTTGCAGGAAATAGAGGCCGGAATGCATAGAGTGCGGGAGGAGAGATGGGGACAGCGTACAATAGATATAGACATACTTTTTTACGGCAATGAGGTAATCAACACTACAGATCTTGTAGTGCCACATCCACGTATTCAGGATAGGCTTTTTGTGTTGGTGCCAATGGCAGCAATAGCACCCGATCTGATTCACCCGACTTTACTGAAGACTGTAGCTGAATTGCTGTCGGATTGCAAAGATGAACTGGAAGTGCGCCTGTTTTCGAATAAGCTATAAAAAAAACAACCGCATCGGGATGATGCGGTTGCAGTTTGTATTTACTTCAATCACTTTACTAATTAACCTTTGAGCACTGTACGGCTGATAACTATACGCTGTACTTCGCTTGTACCTTCATAGATCTGTGTGATCTTGGCATCGCGCATGAGACGTTCTACGTGGAATTCTTTTACGTAGCCATAACCACCATGGATCTGGATAGCTTCGTTGGTAACGCGCTGTGCTATTTCTGAAGCAAACAATTTGGCCATAGATGCAGAGAGGGTGTAATCTAGTCCCTGATCCTTGGTCCAAGCTGATTTGAGGCAGAGCAGGCGGGCTGCTTCTATCTCGGTAGCCATATCAGCCAGTTTGAAGGCGATAGCCTGATGGTTTGATATTTCTGTTCCGAATGCTTTTCTTTCTTTAGAGTATTTCAGTGCCAGTTCGTAGGCACCGCTTGCAATACCAAGCGCCTGAGCAGCAATACCGATACGACCACCGGTAAGTACTTTCATAGCAAAGGTGAAACCAAAGCCATCTTCGCCGATACGGTTTGCTTTTGGCACTTTTACATCCTGGAACATGATGCTGTGTGTGTCGCTACCACGTATACCCAGTTTGTTTTCTTTAGCACCTACTGTAACGCCCGGAGTATCTTTTTCTACGATGAGTGCATTGATACCTTTGTGTCCTTTTTCAGGGTATGTCTGTGCAATTACCAGATAATAAGAGGCTGAATTACCGTTGGTGATCCAGTTTTTGGTACCATTGAGCAGGTAATAGTCGCCCATATCTTCAGCAGTTGTGCGCTGAGAAGTAGCGTCAGAACCAGCCTCAGGTTCGCTGAGGAGGAATGCACCTATTTTCTTGCCGCTAGCCAATTCAACGAGGTAGCGCATTTTCTGTTCTTCTGAACCATATTTTTCAAGACCCCAGCAAACCAGAGAGTTGTTTACGCTCATACAAACAGAGGCAGAAGCATCTACTTTAGATATTTCTTCCATTGCCAGTACATACGAGATGGTATCCATACCAGAACCTCCGTACTTAGGATCTACCATCATGCCCATGAAACCAAGTTCGCCCAGTTTCTGGATCTGCTCTGCAGGGAATTTCTGTTTTTCATCGCGCTCAATAACGCCAGGCAGCAATTCTGTTCTTGCAAAATCTCTTGCCGCCATTTGTACGGCTATCTGCTCTTCTGTAAGTTGAAAATTCATATAGTATAGTAATATTCTTCTGAAAAAATGAGAACGGGCGCAAATTACGGTATAAATCTGATAAGTAAAAAGTTTAGTCTGAAAGGAATGGTTCAATATTTTCCAGGCAAATTATGGATAACAGAATAGGTGCTGAATTATAAAATTTACCCTGATCAGGGAGAAGTAATATTGAAGGGTAGTGTTGATGTATTACATTTGCAAATGAAAAACAATCGTAATAAATAATGATACATCGTAACATACTAACTTCTGCTATTTTGTTTTTATCAGTGCCATTTGCAGCCCAATCTCAGGTGATGGGCACTTTTACTCCATTTCTGAATGCAGGAGTGAAACTGGGTGGAGGTTTCCAGCAATTATCAGGAGCTCCTGTAAAGCCATCGCCGGGACTAATGGCAGGTATTTACGTATCTAAGAGCCTGGGACGTGTAGGTTTGAGCGCAGAATTGCTGGGAACCACAGCAAGATACACAACCAAGTATCTGGCTTCTTTTTACACGCCATACTATACAGGACTTGACACAATAAATAAGGGTGATTTTCAGGCTATATATGTAAATCTGCCATTGCTGCTAGACTATAAGCTAACGGAGAAACTGCAGCTTTTGGGCGGTGTGCAGCTGGGTTATGTAGCTTCACTGAAAGATAAGAACAACGCATTTACCAGTATATATGGCGACAACAGTTTCATAAAAACCACCGATTTTTCTATTGTTGCCGGTGCAGAGCTGGGTTTGACCAAGAGAATAAAAGCAGGTGCCAGAGTGCTTAAGGGTATTACTGATGTAAACAACAGTAAGTATTATCTGAAGGCGAAATCATGGACAACGACCGGTTTACAGGTGTCGGTATCCTATAAAATAATATAATAATCTGCTATCATTACCCACAATAGTGGTTTATATTTGCAGTAACAAAAATCACAACGCATGAAACGAATAAAGATACTTGCTACCTGCGCTTCAGCTCTTTTACTTTCAATGAGTGCTAATGCACAGCTTGGAATTGTAAAGAAGGTAGTGCCAACAGTTACAATAGGTGCAAAGCTGGGATTGAATATGCAGCAAACGACCATCACTGACGTTACCACAGTACCTACATTCAAAAGCTCTTATAAGCCTGGTATACTGGGTGGCCTGTTCCTGAGTGTAGATAAAAGGAAAAGAGGAATAAGGGTAGAAGGCCTGATCAAGACCGCTAAACTTGAAGGAAATGGTGTTAGTTACAGTATTAATACACTTGGTTTAGACATTCCTGTATTGTTTGAGTACAAACCTATAAAGAGGGTATGGTTGCAGGTAGGTCCTCAGTTCACATCGCTTATATCTGCAAAGGGAACGAATGATGTTGATTACAAAGGTACTTTCCGCAATAGTGATATATCACTTGTAGGTGGCGTGGAAGTGCATTTGCCAATGAAACTTACAGCAGGTGTGAGGTATGTGAAAGGATTGATAGATGTGAACAATACATCACTTAACGATAAATGGCGTAACTCCAGCATCCAGATAGCTGTAGGGTACAGGTTCCTCAATTAATGAGTGCTATATATTATTTCAGGCCCGCATATTTAAAGATATGCGGGCTTTTTGTTGTTATAATCATTGTGCTTGCTATATATTAGCACGCCAAGCGGCATTGCCCACCGAGCATAATGAAACTGAACATAAAGAACCCACATATAGCAGCCAGGACATTGACACTGATCGTGCTGGTGTTAATGATGATATGGGGGGCGGTATCTTTGTTGTGGGAGGTGCGCCCATTTTGGGTAGATGAATGGCGCATTATATATAATCTAAAGTTCAAGTCGGAGGAGGAGTTGTGGGGTAAGCTGGCATTTATGCAGCAGTTTCCGCGTTTGTATCTTTCTTTGTTGAAGTTGTTTACTGCGAAGTTGCATTACAGTTACTTTTCGCTTCGTTTACCTTCTTTTCTTATAGGTACTGCGGCTATGTGGGGTGTGTACCGGCTGGCAGGAAAAGTGTATGAGCCTAATAACTATAACCGTTTTTTACTGGTGTTGATGCTGGTATCCTGCGGCACATTTACAGAATATTTTGTGCAAATAAAGCAGTACACCATGGACCTGTTCCTGAGTGTTTGTGTGCTATGGCAATTAGTGTATCTGCAGCAAGCAGGAACAGGTGAGCGTAAAAATGTATTGGGATACTTGTTATTCTGTGCAGGGTTTCTTATTGCACCTTTTTTCAGTTATACCTATTCAATTGCAGTGGCGCCGGTATATGTGGTAGTACTGGTTCAGAATTTACTGCAGTGGCATAAAGGTGCTGATATGAAGCACCGATCTGGTGCTATATTAAGGCAATGGCTACCATTGTTTTTATGTACGTTCAGCATTACTGTGTTTTATTTGAAAGACGCGTATCAGTTGGGGGCGGATGCCGATATGAAAGCCTATTGGGCGCACCTGATGATGCAAAACGGGTTTGAGCCTGATAAGTTCTTAGAGAATGTCTTTCATTTGTTTGCGCAGGCGGGTGCAGGATTTCTCTATTGGTGGTTGTTTGGTGTGCTTGGGTGTGCTGCATTTGTTTATGCGGTATTTACAATCTTAAAAAAGTTGAAAGCAGGTTTTGGTGAATTGCCTGATATGCTACTGCTGTATGCTGTGTTGTTGCCAATACTGATAATGGTTTTGTATGTGGCGGGTAAATTGCCGGTTGGAGAGCCCCGGCTGAATGCGTTTGCCGTTCCTGCATTGTCTGTACTGCTGATACATTTGCTTACTGCAATGAGCAATGGGAAGGCCGGCAAGGTGTCGGCTGTTTTGTCTTTGGTTTTGATGCTGGGGCTTGCCGGTAACATATTTTCCACCATTATTGCCTCATTTACAGATAGTAAGTATGCCCGCAGAATGGATATATACAGGCATACGCAAGCTGCCATAATAGAAGCAGAAGCGCAGAAAATACCTGTACTCATAACTTCCGGAGTGGCCTATCCATATGATAATACCCGCAACCTGCCCTTTGATAATACTGTACCCGGTGATTGGGTTTTGATGACGTTTCCGGCATATGATGCTACCAATAATGTGCCGGTATATGCAATAGACAGCATGACCAGACTGAATGGTTATCTGGAGCAGTTGCCGGCCAATGTGACCTCTGTGATGGTGGGTGACGGGCTGCAATACCGCATTGTAAAAGTTCCCCGGCAGGCGTTACCTTTACAGGAATAATCAGTATAAAATGGACAAGAATATAGCTGCAGGGTTTGATACTATCTGCATCAGGGGAGGGCATACGGAAGAGAGCAACAGGGCCCACATCACCCCTATTTATGCTTCCAGTACGTATACTTTTGAGAGTGCGGAGCAGTCGATAAACGTATTTAAAGGCAATGAACCGGGCTACATATACGGCCGTTGGGGTAACCCGACCATTACAGAGGCAGAGGAGAAGATAGCCATGCTGGAAGCATACAAGCTGACGAACAGCAGTGGCAATCCGTTGCAGCTGAAGGCGATACTACATTCGTCGGGTATGGCGGCTGTGTCTACCATGCTGCTGAGTAATGTAAAGTCGGGTCAAAAGATCATTACCCATCAGTCGTTGTATGGTGGTACCCACGAGTTGATAGAAAAGATACTGCCGGGAATGGGAATTGAGTCTGTGATAGTAGACTTTCACAACATTGATCTGGTGGAAGAGACACTGAAAGCAGATGGCAATATTGCGCTGATGTATCTGGAAACACCTGCTAACCCAACCTTGCAGTGTATAGATCTGGAAGCGCTTTCTTCCTTGGGTAAAAGTTATGGATTGACGGTATGTGCAGATAATACATTTGCGACGCCCTATCTGCAGCAGCCTTTCAGGTATGATATAGATTTTGTTATGCACTCTACGACCAAGTTCCTGAACGGACATGGTACTGCTATTGGTGGGGTAGTGATTGGGAAGGACATAGAGAAAATGAATGGTCCTGTGACCAAAATGCATCGTTTGCTGGGAGGCAACAGCAATGCATTTGATGCATTTTTGCTGACCAACGGATTGCGGACATTTGGGTTGCGTATGGAGCGCCATTGCAGTAATGCTATAGAAATTGCCAATTTCCTGCAACGGCACAATGCTGTAGCAAAAGTGAATTATGCCGGTTTGCCCAGTCACCCTGACTATGAAGTAGCTATGAGGCAAATGAAGAATGGAGGCGCCCTAATGAGTTTTGAATTGAAGGGAGGATTTGATGCCGGAGTAAGTTTCATTAACAAAATGAAACTTTGTACCAATGCAGTATCTCTGGGAACATGCGACACATTGGTTTCTCATGCAGCATCTACTACACATATGGGAGTGGCGCGTGAGCAACGTATAAAATATGGTATCAGTGACGGGCTAATAAGGATGAGTGTGGGCATGGAAAACATAGAAGACATTATCAGTGATCTGGACCAGGCTATGATTTGAACAGCAAGACCAGGAGATCATTGGAAGCAGGAAAGTATTTTTTAAAATCATAACGTACTACATTGAAAATAGATATACACACCCATATCATGCCTGAGCATATACCGAACTGGTTTCAGAAGTTCGGGTATGGAGAGTTCATCAGGCTGGAGCACCACAAACCTTGTTGTGCCCGCATGATAAAGGGAGATAAGGTATTCAGGGAGATAGAACATAACTGCTGGGATGCTACAGTACGTACCAGAGAAATGGATATGACGGGTGTAGACAAACAGGTACTGTCTACCATACCTGTGCTTTTCAACTATTTTGCCAAGGCAGAGCATGCATTGGAGACATCCCGTTTTTTCAATGATCACATAGCACAGTGTTGCGACCATCATCCGGAAAGGTTCATTGGTATAGGCACTGTGCCTATGCAGGATGTGGATGTGGCTATAAAAGAAATGGAGCGATGTGTGACAGAGCTGAAAATGCCGGGTCTGGAAATCGGGTCCAACATCAACACTAAAAATCTCAGCGATCCTTCATTTTTTCCTTTCTGGGAGGCAGCAGAGCAGCTAGGTTGCAGCATATTTGTGCATCCATGGGAGATGATGGGAGAAAAAGAGATGGCCAAATACTGGTTGCCATGGCTGGTAGGTATGCCGGCAGAAACAAGCCGAGCAATCTGCTCTATGATATTTGGCGGGGTTTTCGAAAAATTCCCTAAGCTTAAAGTAGCATTTGCGCATGGCGGGGGAAGTTTTCCGTTGACTGTAGGAAGAATAGAGCACGGCTACAATGTTCGCCCTGATCTTTGTGCTATAGATAATAGTGTGAATCCTAGAGATTATATTGGCAAGTTCTGGATAGACGCATTGGTGCACGACCCCAAAGCACTGGATTTTATTGTGGACATAATGGGTGGGGATAAGATATGTATGGGTAGTGATTATCCGTTCCCATTGGGTGAGCATCACCCGGGTAAATTGATAGAAGAGATGAATTACTCTGCTGCATTGAAAGAGCAATTGCTCTACAAAAATGCAATGGAATGGCTAGGGTAGAGTATTCTGATTGAGGTAAATATTATTTAAGCAGGTAGCAATACCTGCTTTTTTTACGGCAGTAAGTACCTGGAAAATGAAAGTATGATAGGGGTGTTGTTGCAATGAAATTAGAATTGTCATGTGGTTGTAGAATGTTTCAATGTTCATTAGTAAGCTGTTGAAATTCAACAAGTACGGCACGTTTTTTGACTCTAAATACATATATTGCATACCATAAAATTGTCTACAGTAAAATTTTTATTATAAAAAATGAAAAAGATCATAGGTATTTTCAGTCTGGCTCTTATGTTGTGTTGTGCAGGAGGAAATGCAATAGCAGCTAATTATACGCCAATGGACGCGTTTATCAGCAGGATGAAGACCACTAATACTTTTGTAGAGGTTGGAAATATCTGGACCCCAAACAATAATTTTGACAAGACAGAACTGTTGAAATATGTTGAGGAAGCTCAGCCTCTTACAATAGATTATGCACATGTGGCTGAGTTGATGAAGGCTAAACACGCTGCTATAAGTCTGGTAGTACCAGGTGTAAACGGTGGTACTTTCACTATAGAATTGGGTAAGTATGATATACTTGCCAACGATTTTGAAGTGCATGCTATGGGTGAGAATGGTAAGGAAACAAAAGTTGCCTACACTCCTGGTCTCTATTACAGAGGTGTAGTGAAAGGCATACCGGGATCTGTAGCTGCGATCTCATTTTTTGACAATGAAGTTTATGGAATATTCTCTATACCAGATGTAGGTAACTATGTACTGGTGCCTAACAGCATGACCGGGAAACAGTATGATCACCTTTCTGATTATCTGCTTTACAATGATGTGAAGATGAAAATAAAAGAACAGGGACCAGGCTGCGATGCTGATCTGTTGCCTGATGTGTATGGCGACAACAAGCTGGCCGGCAAAACCACTACATTCCTCAACAACAATGTTTACAACAACTGTAATCAGTTGCGAATAATGGAGGTGGCCGACTATGATACCTATACCAAGAAAGGATCAAGCACAACTACGGTTACTAATTTCTTGACAGCTTTATTCAATAATCAGGCAACTGTTTACAGGAATGAAGGAATTCCAATAGTGCTAAGGTATGTGCAGGTAAATACTGCAAGTGATGTGTATATGTCCATAACTTCTTCTCAGTCTATTCGTTTCCTCAAGAAATTCGGCTGGTCTACTAAGAACGTAATGCATGGTTGTGATCTGGCGCTATTGTTGTCTACCAGATATGGCAGCATGGGTGGTGTGGCATGGCTGAAAGCTCTTTGCTCATCATATTCCAGTGACTCAAGCGGTCCTTACGGATTTGCCAATATCAGCAACTCAAGTGTTACCAATTTCCCGTCGTATAGCTGGAATCTGATGGTGCTGTCGCATGAAATGGGGCATATTGTAGGTTCTCCGCATACGCACAGGTGTTGCTGGAACCCTTCCGGCACAGGTAATACAGTAATAGATGCCTGTTATACTATTGAAGGATCATGTGCTTCGCCATCTCCGGCATACCCAACAGGTGGTGGTACTGTGATGAGTTATTGTCATTTGCAGAGTGTAGGGATAAATCTTTCCAGAGGTTTTGGTAAACAACCCGGAGATACCATACGTACCCATATTCGTACAAAGTTCTCCAGTACCTGTGGTGAAACATATCGTCCGAATGTAGTGCTTTCTACTTCAGGTAAAGTACTCACAGCTAACAGGGAGTGTACGGATATTTATGGTGGCGACACAACAACTTATTACTGGTATGATAAAAACACTGCAGATCAGGCAGATGATACGCTGGTGCTGCTCATCAAGAAGCACAGGAATAATATTGGAACACTGGATTCTGCCGGTTTTAGTGTGGTGACAGCAACATTGTCCGGCTACAATAGCGGATCTGCCGATCTGGTTTCATTCCCTGCCGGTACAGTTGGATCATCGCTCACCAATAATTATGCTATGCGCAGGTATTGGAAAATAACAACACCAACAGAGCCACTTACTCCTGTAACTGTAATGTTCCCATTCACCGGAGCAGATACGCTGGATGTAAATGGTAGCACACCGGGTGCATCTCCGCTGACCGGATACAAAATGTACAAAGTGAATAATCCTACTAACCCCAGTCCGGCAGTAGATAGTGTTGTTTTTGCACCAGCTACAAATGTATCTATTTATTACTACGGAACATCGGCATCTACTAATACATGGGCATATAGTGCTAATGGCTCTACTTTGTTCGCCAGTATGAAGATGAAGACACTATCTGGTGGTGGTACAGGATTCTATCCAAGCAGTTATTCTGGTGTAGATGATGTAAAAGGAAATACTAATAGTCTGATCGTGTTCCCTAACCCAACAAATGAAGAGTGGAACATAACAACTGCTCCGGGAAATGATCCGGTAATTTTCAGGTTGTATAGTGCTGATGGCAGGCTGGTTCATGAGCAGGAGTTGAAATCGGGAGCCATATCTGTAGTAAGTGCCAGAATGTTGCCTGTAGGATTATATTTCTATCGTGCTGTAAGTGGCGGCGATGTGTATACAGGCACTCTTACCAAACAATAGTATTTTATCAGTAGCTAATTTTGAGCGGGCACCACAAGGTGCCCGCTTTTTTATGAGGTATCAGCGCAAAATGATCTTGCGTAAATCTGTAATAGCGATCATGAAAGATATCGGATTCTTCAGAAGGTGCTGAATAACCTGCATGATACGGTTGTTTTTTTAAGGGTATTACAGTAGTGAATAAGTTGTATTTCTGCTATATGTTTGTTGATTATTTATCTAGTATCTGATACCATGTTTTTTATCATCGATTGCATGCTGTACAGATAGTTCTTATTGTAGGATATCAAGTAAATAACTGTAGTAATAGTCGGCTTTTATTTGAAGCTTATGATATATATCAATTATGTATGGTGATACACATCTCTGCACATCTTTCACCATCTATAGCAGCTGATACTATACCGCCTGCATAACCGGCACCTTCCGCGCATGGATACAGGCCTTTTATCTGAAGGTGTTGCAGGGTGTCCTTGTCTCTGGGAATGCGCACCGGAGAACTTGTGCGGGATTCGGTAGCTACCAATAATGCTTCTTCTGTGTAGTACCCTTTCATTTTTTTGCCAAATGTTACAACTGCTTTGCGAAGTGCATCTGAAACCTCGCGGGGTAGTACATCGGCAAGTTGCACACTGTTAATACCGGGCAAATAAGAGCAGCCCGGAAGGGTGGCAGAAAGTTTGTTATTGGCAAAGTCTGTCATGCGTTGTGCAGGTGCCACTAATGCACCACCGCCGGCTTTGAAAGAGTTTTGCTCGACCATTTGCTGGTATTGCATGGCTGCAAGTGGCCCGCCGAATTTGTATCTGGCAAAGTCATGCTCATCTACAGCAACTACGGTGCCTGAATTGGCGTATGGGTTATTGCGTTTAGATGGAGACCAACCATTCACTACCAGTTCGCCGGGAGCAGTTGCAGCGGGTGCAATAATGCCGCCCGGGCACATGCAGAAGGAGAATACCCCTCTGCCATTTTCCTGTGCTACCAGCGAGTAGCTGGCGGGAGGTAAGTGGGGATCGCGAAGGAGGCAATGGTATTGGGCTGTATCTATAAGAGACTGGGGATGCTCTATGCGCACCCCCAGTGCAAATGGTTTGGACTCAATTAGTATTTTCTTTCGGTGCAGCAATTCGAAGATATCGCGGGCAGAGTGGCCGGTAGCCAGTATAACAGACTTGCAATTTATGGTATCTCCATTGTTGGTTACAATTCCTTTTATGCTATCGCCATTGAGCAATATGTCTGTGAGTTTGGTCTGGAAATGAACTTCTCCGCCACATGCTATGATCTGTTCCCGCATAGCAGTGATGATCTGAGGCAGCTTGTTGGTGCCTATATGCGGATGTGCATCGAACAGTATATCGGCCTCTGCGCCAAAGTGATGGAATAATTGCAAAATGCGCAATACATTGCCCCGCTTGGTGGATCGGGTGTACAATTTACCATCGCTATAAGTGCCGGCTCCGCCTTCGCCAAAACAATAATTAGATTCAGGATTTACAACGCCCTCTTTATTGATGGCTGCCAGGTCTCTGCGGCGGCTGCGTACATCCTTTCCCCGTTCTATGATAATGGGTTTTATGCCCGAAGCTATAAGGCGCAAAGCTGCAAATATTCCTGCCGGGCCTGCGCCTATGATAACTACATGAGGTGAATTGTTTACATTTTGTAATTGAGGATCGAAGGCTGGTATTTCCGTAATCTTGCTATCAATAAATACTTCCAGTTGCAGGATATATTTGGCCTGACGTGATCGGGCATCTATAGATCGTTTCTGGATGTGGTAACCTGTTATCCTTTTTGTATTTACGCCACACTCCTCTGCTGCAATACGTCTGATAGCTCTGTCGTCGAATGCATCGGCAGGCAGCACTTGTATGGAAACGGTCTTGATCATTCAGTTTGTATTGAGTGGGGATGAGCCTGGTTTTAGTTGTTATCTCCGAAACTCATTTTGAGATAACTGAAGACGAGTATGATAGAGAACACAAAACTGACTACTGATAAGAGCATCATGATATTGGTAAAAGCATCGAATCCGGTTTTGCCGCCAATGAATAGGAATTGTAAACCCCAGAAAATAGATGCCGGCATGGTAATAAGACCCAAGACCAGATTGGATACTCTGTGATTGTAGTATGCCTGTACACAGAAGATACCGAACATGAGTAAGGATATATAATTTATATAACTGCCTACAATATAACTGGTGATGAACCAGGAAAGCGTGAGCAGAATGTAGAATATGTGGGCTGCCGTAGCAAGCCTTTCGTAAGTATTTTTAACTGACATGTGAGCTGAAGTTGTGTGTGGACACAATGGGGCAAAGATAACCCAAAGCAACAAGTAAAGATAATTATGGTGGCGGATAGCTTGCTTTTGATAATTGGTGACTTAATTATTATATTTATACCCTTATAAAATACGAATTCATGAAACTGCTTTATACATTAGTGTTGCTGGCTCTGGTACAGGGCGCATCTGCCCAGGATTTCTGTAAGCTGATGAAAAAGGAGGTATCTGAGAATAAGGTGCAAACCGATTTTTCTACGCCTTACAAACACGATGAAACTCCGACCATCAGGCTGAAACGCAGCATCAGCAAGGACGAAGAGTTTCCGTATGATAATTTTGTAGCCATGTTCAATGTGGTTTGTCCGTTGGATGCAATTTATAACAAGACCTCAGATGGTGGCCAGTCAGAGAAAGCAGAGAAGTCGCTGACCATAATATTTGATGATAATTCTAAAATTGTAGATGATACAGTTGATGTGAGTCATGATTTTACCGACGACCGCACTGAGGCTACCCGTTATGTATTTTACACACTTACTCCATCTCAGATAGAGGAATTCTCTGCCAAGAAGATATCTAAGTTCATTATTGCAGGTCAGGAAAAGTCTTTCCCTGCAGATAGCGCCAATGCTATCATGCAATTTGCCAAGTGTATGAAAACAGCAAAGTAGTTTCTGTTATCTTAGTATCACAAACGGGAAACCGGCATTTTTACATCGTGGTAAAACAAGAATTGCCATCCTTCGACGCGTCCTTTTTCGGCATACTGTTCGCGTAATGCCATAGCTTTTTTGCCATCGAAGTCATAGCGGGCCACGTATCTCATTTTCATTTGTTTGAGTTGTGGTGCCTCGTCGCCGCCATAGAATATTTTTTCTCCCTTATCGTCTATAAGATACACAATGTGTTGCGGACAGTGGCCACCGGAATGGGTATACTGAATGTAGCCATCGATAAGTCCTTCTTCGCCATCCAGCCACTTTACCTGACCGCTACTAAGCACAGGTTCCAGGTCTTCGGGGTGGTAGGAGGGTAAGCCGGTAGCCAGGGCGAAATCAGCTTCGGGGCGATATATATAATAATCGGCATTGGGGAAAGTGGGGTTTAAGACCCCATTATTGTCTTTGAAGACCATGCAACCTGCATGGTCTTTGTGGAGATGAGACTGCAATACTTTGGTAACAGCAGCGGGTTCGTAGCCATGTTTGCGAATGTTGTCGTGAATCTGCAGAATACCTTCGCTGTTGGTAAATCCAAGGCCGGTATCGAAAATGATAACATCGCGCGAGGTGACAACCAGGAATGGCTGCACCTCTACCAGCAGTGAACCTGAGGGACGTTCGTTCAGCTCATCAGTTTCCATATTGAAAGGGATGAATTGCTTATCGTGCCCAATAGTGAAAACGCCTTCTGATAGCGGGTAAATAGTAGCCATGGCACAAAAGTAATGTGATAATGCGACAATGTTGTTGCTACTGCTAAATAGCAATTATGAGGGGCTGGTTGTAAAATCAGTCTTCTTTTTCTTTCTTGAATACTTTAATTAACCAGGGCCCCAATACATTTATAGTGAAGAATATCATTATTACTACCAGTATTGCCCATAATACAATGATGAACCTGTTATTGTAATAACGCGAGATATCTCTGACATAAAAGTAAGACGCTATGCTTATTGCATACAAAGCAATGACGCATATCCATGCAATTGTTCGCATAGGAGCATGAATTATCGGATCAGAACCTGTCTATCGGCATCAAGGCGAACCAGAATGAATATGAGAATACTAAATGATAGTAAGGACGAACCACCATAACTGAGGAAGGGTAGTGTGATACCGATAACCGGTGCCAGCCCTATGGTCATGGAGATGTTGATAGCGAAGTGAAAGAACAAGATACATGCTACGCAGTAGGCATAAACACGTGTAAAGTCGGACCGTTGTCGCTCGCCCAGATAGATGACCCTGAGCATGAGCGAAATGTAAAGTATAATGAGCACTGCACTGCCTACAAAACCAAACTGCTCGCCAATGGCACAGAAAATGAAGTCGGTATTCTGTTCCGGTACAAACTGGTTCTTGGTAGAAGTGCCATTGAGGAAGCCCTTGCCGAACATACCTCCGGACCCAATGGCTATTTTTGATTGCAATACGTTGTATTCTGAGCTATTGGTCTTTTCTTTTTTCTCTTCTCCCGGAGCCAGCGCTTTGTTGTATTCGTTGGGTACATCTATACCGATCATGGAATAGATACGTTCTATCTGGTGCTTCTGGAGCGCATGTTTGAATGCAAATGGAACAGCTATCTGTGAAAATAGCAGGGAAAATACCCAGACGCTGATCAAAATGACGCGTGCTGCTATTTTGCGTTTTAGTGTCTGGCGGGTCATAATGCCGACCAGAATGGTGAAAACTGTGAGCAGAATGGCCAGCGTAGAACGGTTGATGAGTAATGAGGTAAGAACGAGCGCAATAGCCGCAAACCCAAGTATCAGGATTACACTTGGTAAACCCTCGCGAAACATGACCAGGAAGAAGCAGAAATAAACCAATGCCAAGCCAGTCTCTTTTTGCAGGATTATAAGAACTGCCGGAGTAAGCGCTATGGCCGTGGCAATGAGCCTGTCTTTGAGCTTTTTGAAATTGGTCTCGTTGAGGGAGAAAAACTTGGCTAATGCCATGGAGGTGAATATCTTGGCCACCTCGCCGGGTTGAAATCTGAAACCGCCTACTCCGAGCCAGGATCGGGAACCTTTTACGTCTACTCCGGCAAATATGGTAATTATGAGCACGGCAATGCAGACAGTATATAACAGAAAGGCGAAAGAGGAGAAGAACTTACTGTCTGTGAGAATAATAATGAATCCGATGAACAGGGAATAGCCCAGCCACATGATCTGTTTCATGTAGCTTTTATTCATCATGATGATGGAAGTATCTGTTGTGCGGTGTTCTACAGAGAATATTGCGAGTATACCGATGGTGACCAATGCCAGATAGATCAGCAACAGCGGTGTATCAATCCTGTTAAACAATGTTTTTTTCAGGGTACTCATATAAAACTCAATTCCTTTTTTTGCCTGTTTGCGATGAGGTGTTGGCCCTTAGTTTATAATGTATCCATTTATTGTACAATATGGAGTCATTTGCTTTGCGGGTACTATCGGCAAGACGCTTGCGTAACTGTCGGGCATTGTATGCTCTGAGGTCGCGGAGGCGAATTACTGAATCTATGGTATAAGTGTATTTGTTGATGAGTTTTGCATTCATCATCTTATCTTCTACCGCCTTGCGTTTTGAAGAAACACTGTCTTTCAGGTATTTCTCCATGACCAGGCTGGCAATTGGTGCCGCCCAGGTAGCGCCGAAGCCTGCATTTTCTATAGCCACCGCAATTGCGATCCTCGGGTTTTCTCTGGGTGCAAATGCTACGAACATAGAGTGGTTCTGCATTTTTATTACCTCCCCGTTTACCAGTGCTTTGTTCTCTGCAGTACCTGTTTTGGCGCAAACAGTCACGCTATCTATTTTAGCTGCAGCAGCTGTACCATGTTCTACCACATCCTGCATTGCCTGCTGCACCTCTGTGAAGGTATTGTCAGGTATATTGAGCACTACGTGTTTCTGATGGTACTTGCGCAGCAAGGTGTCATTTTCATTTTTGCCAATGGCCTTGACGAAGTGAGGTGTGTAATAATAGCCTTTGTTGGCAATGATGCACATACCATTTGCCATTTGCAATGGTGTAAGCAATAATTCGCCCTGCCCCATGCCTACGAAAACAATGGTGCAGGAGTTCCACGAGCCACGATACATTTTGTTGTACATGTTCGAATCGGGTACAAGTCCTTTTCCTTCAAAAGGAATATCGATACCTGTCTGGCGACCATAGGCAAAACTGGTGTAGTAGTCGTGCCAGACCTGCAGTCCCTTTTTTACGTTGCCGAAACCTTTGTAATCTACCGTAAGTCGGAATAGCTGACAGAAATAGGAGTTGCAGGAGTGAGCCAATGCCTGTCTGAAGTTGGAAGCGTGACCAGCGTCTTTGTGCTCGCAGGCTATGGAGCGGCTACATGCGCCATAGCTGCCGCGGCAGCCATAGCCATATTCGGCGGTAATGGCACCAACATTCAGTGCTACAAGGCCTGTAAATGGTTTGATAGTAGAGCCCGGAGGATACATGGCTTGCGTGGCCCTGTTGAACAAAGGTCGGGTAGCTTCGCGGTAAAGTGAGGCATAGTTGCGGGCTCGTTCTTTGCCCCTCAGCAGGTTGGGGTCGAAGGTGGGGCTGCTGACCATTGCCAGGATGCCACCCGTTTGTGGATCTATTGCCACTATGCTGCCAATTTTGTTGGCCATGAGTTTTTCGGCATATTCCTGCAGCTCCATGTCCAGATAAAGATCCAGTTGTTTGCCGGAGACCTCCATACTGTCGAGCAAACCACCCTTGTAGGGGTCGCGGGGACGGTTGAATTTATCTCGTTCGAGATAGTGTACGCCACGTTGGCCACGCAATACTTCTTCATATTGCAACTCCAGTCCGCTAAGGCCGGTATAGTCGCCCTGACGATAAGTTTCGTATCGGGGTTTCTTCAGCATTTCGGGCGATACCTCGCCGATATAGCCCAGCATGAGGCCGGCGATCGGTTTTTCGTAGACCCTGATATTCCTTTCTACGAGTTCGAAGCCAGGGAATTTGTAGGCATTTTCCTGATAACGAGCTGTTTGTTCTTCATTGAGCAGTTCTATGAAGGGGCTCTGACGAACATCAATATTGCGCACGAGTACCTTTCCCAGAATAGATTCGTAGGTGGCTTTGTCTATGTTCAATGCCGCGCAGAATTCGGAAGTGTCGAAGTTCTTCGGCACATTGCGTGGCGTGACCATTAGGTCATAAATAGGAGTGTTGGAGAGCAGAGTGCGCCCTTTACGGTCCAGAATGACACCGCGAGGGGGATAAACTACCTTTTTATAGATAGCAATGTCGTTTGCCAGGATCTTGTATTTGGGCTCGAAATTTTGCAAAAAGAACAGCCTGAGCAGCATGATAGATGCTACCCCAAGGAAAATAAGGCTAATGACATACCTGCGAGGGTTTGCCGCGAGAGACATATGGAAATGTTAGTGGAAATAAACTTATTGCAAACGTACTAATAAACAACATCTTAAAGGAAGTAAGTATTGCTGCAGATGGAAAAGTTATCTACAACTGATGTTAATAACTCCGAAAGATGAATAATTGCTGATATTAATGTTATCTGTTGGTTACGGGTTTTTTTTATTAGCTCATTTTGGGGATGTATTGGTAATAGTGATACTGCTATCAGCCTATATTTGTAGGGTAATCTGATATTTGCTATCAGAAATAATAGTTGCGGCACTACAGAATGGAAAAAAGAATGAAAATCGGCATTGTATGTTACCCGACATTTGGTGGTAGCGGAGTTCTGGCAACGGAGCTGGGGCTTGCACTTTCCGACAAAGGTTATGAGGTTCACTTCATTACCTATGAGCAGCCGGTTCGGCTGAGTCAGGTATTTCATCCCAATATCTTCTTTCATGAAGTAAAGGTGCCGGCCTATCCGTTATTCGACTTTCCGCCCTATGAGACCGCGCTGGCGAGTACCATGGTGAATGTGATCATGACACAAAAACTGGATCTGTTGCATCTGCATTATGCGATCCCGCATGCATCTGCCGCTTATTTTGCCAGGCAGATATTGAAAAAGACAGGTCAGGATATACCTTTCATAACCACATTGCATGGTACCGACATAACCCTGGTTGGTAAGGATAGTACCTATGCACCAGTAGTAACATTTTCTATAAATGAGTCGGACGCCATAACTGCTGTATCGGACAGTTTGAGAGAGGAAACTATACGCTCATTCCCGATAGAGAAAGAGATACATGTGATTCCCAACTTTGTGGATGTGAAACGATTCTTTCAGACAGATAAGAACCATTTTAAGCAGATGCTGGCCCCCGATGGGGAACGAATACTCGTTCACGTATCTAACTTCAGGACTGTGAAAAGAGTGCCAGATGTGATAAAGATATTTGCGGAAGTGAAGAAAGTGCTGCCTGCTAAACTATTGATGATAGGCGATGGCCCTGACAGGCAGAGTGTAGAAGAGCTGGCCCGCAGTATGGACCTCTATAGCGATGTGCGCTTTTTAGGTAAACAAGATCAGATAAGTGAGATATTGAGTATTGCCGATCTGTTCCTGCTGCCTTCGCAGACAGAAAGCTTCGGTTTGTCGGCTCTGGAGGCAATGGCTTGCAGTGTGCCGGTAATTTCTACCAATGCAGGAGGATTGCCTGAGATCAATGTGCATGGTAAGACCGGCTATCTGGCAGATGTTGGTGATACTGCAGCGATGGCAAAATATGCCATCAGCATATTGCAGGACGATGATACATTACTTCAGTTCAAGAAAGCGGCGCATGCACATGCCCGTAAATTTGAGAAGCAGCACATCATACCACAGTATGAAAAGCTATATGAGCATGTAATTGCTGAATATGCCATGAAACGCCAATCAAGGTGTCATTGATCTATCTGCAGGAATTAGCCCATGCTGATTCGGCATTCTTGTATCCTAATGAGATTGCTTTTTGCCAGGCAGCGCATGGGTTTATTTTGTGTCCCTGTAGTGCCAGCCCCAGCAAGTAGTAACATTCTCCATTTCGTGGTTGCTGTTGTATAGCTAACTTGAGGTCCTCTGCGGCTCTAGTGAATTGAGCAGCGGCGATTAGTACTTTACCTCTTCCGATATAGTATAGCGGTTCTGATCCGTCTATTGAAAGTGCTCTTGTGTAGCTTTGAATTGCTTCTGAAATTTTGCCTGATCGAGACAAGCAAGCACCTTTTATGTACCATGCTCGAGCATTGTCTGGTTGTATGGATAATACCTGATTTATATCCGAAAGTGCAAGATCGGAGCGCCCGGTAGAAAGATGCAGCATGGCGCGTGAAAAGTATGCCTTGGGGTAACTGTAAATTGCTATGCTCCTGTTCAATGATTCTAATGCCTCCATAGCGCGCCCCTGTCTCATATGCATAGCACCCTTGCTGTGCCAGGCTTTATAGTTTTCGGGATCTGATTGGGTTGCTTTATTCAGGTGTATCTCGGCAAGATCCAGATTGCCCTGCTGCATGTACAGTGTACCTATACTGGAATTAGCTACTGAAGAGGTTGGAAACGTCTGAAGTAGTGCAGTGTAAAAATTCATATCAGACTGCCAACTGTAGTTTCTATTGAAAGAAAGTATAGATAGCAGCAAGGTAACAGAGGTAGCAATTGCAATGAATAATTTGCGTTTGTTTTGTAGCAGTTGGCATAAGTAATGAGCTAATGGGATGAAAATACCTAAGGAAGCCATATACAAGTACCTGTCAGCAATAATGGCCTCTCCGAATCTGATAAATTGCAATACAAGTATGATGTTTGCTGTGAAGAAAATTATGCCTCCCAGCAGCATTCGCCATTGTTTCCTTGCAGCGTGAACAGATAAGAGTGCTATTCCTCCTGTGGCTGCTAAAGCCAGGAAATGTTTTAGTTCAGGCAGTTTAGGGTATGGGTATATTGCAGATAAATTGACGGGCAAAAAGACATTTATAATATATCCAGTGTATGCGTAGCCGGCATACAGTATATTATATAAGGAACCTGTTGCGCCAGACTGGGTTATAAATCCACCATGTTTTTGGGCAGAGATTGCCACCAAACCTGTAATGACAGCAGCGATGGTTACCGGTATTTTATCCAACCAAAGCTGCTTGTCCTTTAGATTTTTACCTGTCCATACATCAATAGCTATGAGAGAAAAGGGAATTGCTACAGCAGATGCTTTGCAGAGCATAGCAAAGCACGCAAGAATAGTAACCAGGATTATTTTTCTGTTGTGGTGAGTATCATTTTCTGAGGTATAGCAGATCATTGCCCAAAGACTGAAGAGGCCCGAAAGAACTGTTTTTCTTTCAGATATCCATGATACACTCTCGGTTTGGGAGGGATGTAAAGCAAACAAAAGAGCTACCCAAAATGCAACGAGGTAGTTGGCATTCAGTTGTTTTATGAATCTATAAATCAGGCAAGCATTGATGGTATGGAGTAAGATATTTGTGTTGTGGTAGGTAGCTGGTTCCGACTTGCCGATGAAATAATCTAAGGCATAAGATGCCAATGTGAGCGGGAGATAGTTGCCAACATAGAAATTAGTAAACCATACCTTTATATTATCGACGGAAAATGCTCTAATGGCATTATTGTTGAATGTATAATCGCCGTCGTCCCAGGATATGAAGCCTGCATGAAATACGTTTAAGTAGGTGGCAAAAGTGGCGGCAATAATTATAGATATGGCTACCAGACTTTTATATCTGTTGGTAATGTAGGGTTTCATGGTAGCGCCAAAGTTAATGCTGATGAATGGTTAAAAGAGCAGTGTAGTGATTGATATATATGATATTGATTATTATTTAATGCAGAAATTAGGACTTAAAAAATAGCGATCAACCCCTTGTGTTTACCATGCATTTTATATATTTGTAGCATGGCGGTCATTGGTTCCGCTAAAAATAAAAGCCAGAACAAATATGCTAACCCGGATGAGATTGCTGTTTTTACTGTGTGCTGTGGCACTTAGTACCGCAAAACTGAATGCACAGAGTATTGACTACCTGAGGCATAACAAGATCTTCAACCTTTGCTCTTACAAGCTTGATTGCTCCGGATGCTATGACTGTGAGCAGCAGAAGTATACTGTAAAGATCAAGAATCTGGCAGATAAGAAGATCAAAAAGGTGTCTTATGTATACTATTCAGCTCCAAGAAACAAGGTAGTGACCAGAGAGGCTACTATCATAGGTGCTGTTATAGATTTCAAGCAGGTTGGTTTTCTGAACATGTGTCTGCCCAATGGTATTCACTGGGCTATAAGTGAAATAGTATATGAAGACGACAGCAAAAGCACTTTTGTACTAAAAGACAGGCTGGAAGATTTTGTGCAGGAGCCTGATGAGTGCGATTGTAACAAGCGTACTGTGATGCCTGATCCAAACATCAAATAAGATAACAACTAATTCAATATTGAGGCCGCTACATTGTAGCGGCCTATTTTTTGAATTGATAAATTTGAAGCCATAATTTTTGCCCCTTTTTTGTCGTAATCGCCCATCTGATTATTAAATGCGACAAACTACATTTGTTTCAAAGTATTATATATTGGATCATATGCAAAAGATAACTCCGTTTTTATGGTTTAATGACAATGCCGAGGAGGCAATGAATCTATACCTTTCGGTTTTCAAAGAAGGCAGGGTAGTAAATGTGAACCGTATGGGTGATAAGGTATTTACAGGCACGTTTGAGCTTTTCGGACAGCCATATCATTTTCTGAACGGAGGTCCGATGTTTAAATTTACCGAGGCAATTTCGCTGATGGTGAATTGCGAAACACAGGAGGAAGTAGATGAGTATTGGGCAGGATTGCTGCAGGACGGCGGAGTGGAGCAGCAGTGCGGCTGGTTGAAAGATCGTTTCGGGCTTTCGTGGCAGATAATACCATCTGCGCTGGGTAGACTTATGAGCGACCCTGACAGGGAGAAAGCAGGCAGGGTAATGCAGGCAATGCTGCAAATGAAGAAAATAGAAATTGCGGGTCTGCAAAAGGCCTATGATGGTCTTTAGCTAAAAAAGAAAAGCAGTAAGCAGTCAAGAATACCGGTAGATTATTACATATATTGACTGCTTACTGCTTAAATATTTATTCTCTTACATTACCTGTACTATCAGGAATTTGAGGTATTGCGTATTAGGAATGTTCCAGAGAATAGGGTGGTCGGCAGCCTGTGTTTGCCATACCACCTGACGCAGTGAGCGTTTGGCATCTTTTGCTGCCAGTCCTATAGTATCTAGGAACATTTGCGGAGGAACCAGGTTGGTGCAAGAGGCTGTTACCAGGAAGCCGCCCGGTTTTACCAGTTTCATACCCCTTAGGTTGATCTCTTTATAACCTGTTATAGCTTTCTGAATATTCTCGCGGCTTTTGGTAAATGCCGGTGGATCCAGAATTACGGTATCGTAGCGTTTGCCTTCTTTTACCCATTGTTTCAGTACATCGAACGCATTTACTGCTTGGAATTTACAGATGTCAGAAAAACCATTCAATTCCGCATTGCGGCGGGCAGTACTTACTGCATTTTCTGATATATCCAGTCCCATTACGCTCTTAGCACCATAATGTGCTGCATGCATAGAGAAGGTGCCGGTATAGCAGAAGGCCTCCAGTACATCGCCACCTTTTACGATGTGCTGAATGGCCCGGCGGTTGTCCTGCTGATCGAGGAAGTAGCCGGTTTTCTGTCCGTTCTCAATATCTACATGGAATTTCAGGCCATTTTCATTCAGAATGATGTTGGTATCGAATGGCTCAGAAAGGAATCCTTTGATCTGCGGCATACCTTCCAGATTACGAACCGGAACATCGTTCCTTTCATAAATGCCTTTTGGGGTGAATATCTTGTTGAGCGCAGCTACAATAGCCGGCTTCCAGCGTTCCATACCCAAGGAAAGTGTCTGGATAACGAAGTAGTCATTGAACTTGTCTATGATCAGAGCAGGAAGCTGATCGGCTTCGCCAAATATGAGCCTGCAGTTCTCTACATAACCAATCTGTTTACGATACTCCCATGCTTCGCGAATGCGGCGTGCAAAGAACTTATCATCGATAATATCATCTTTCTCGCGGGTAAGGAGCCTGATGCGTATCTGTGAGGCTGGGTTGATGTAACCCTTGCCTACGAAAGAGCCATTGTAGGAATAGACCTCTACGATATCTCCTGGTTCGGCAGTGCCTTCGCTATCGCCAAGCTCATTACCGAATATCCAGGGATGCCCGTTTATGACACGGTCGCCGATCTTCTTTCTTAAAAAACATTTCATCTTGCAAAAATAGTGTTCGTTATCCACTGTTCTCACTAATTTTGAAGCATGCTGCAGCAATTAGTTATAGATAACTACGCTATTATAGATCACCTGGCCATAAAACCAGATGCCGGGCTGAATACGGTGACCGGTGAAACAGGTGCGGGAAAGAGCATAATTCTGGGTGCACTGTCGCTGATACTGGGAGAAAGAGCCGATACCTCTGTGTTGATAAACAAGGAAGAGAAATCGGTAGTGGAGGCTCATTTTGATGTAGAAAAGAATGAAACCTTCAGAAATGCGCTACTGGATGCTGAACTTGATAATGAGCCTGTTTGTATTATCAGGAGAGAAATATCCGCATCAGGCAAGTCGAGAGCGTTTGTAAACGATACTCCTGTTACACTCCCGGTTCTGAATAAACTAACTTCTCTGCTGGTGGATCTGCAACAGCAATTTGGCCATCTTGCACTGGAAGAAGATGATTTTCAGGTAAATGCACTGGATGCTGTGGCTGATACCATGAAGCTGGCAGCGGATTACCGCAAGAAATATGTGACCTACAGGAGTTCGCTGAAGTTGCTGGATGAGAAAAAGGCAATGCTGGCAAAACTGAAGCAGGAATCGGACTATAAACAATATCTGCTGGAAGAACTGCTTCAGGCTGCCTTTCAACCCGATGAGATAGAGCAGGCAGAGCAGCAATTGAAGCAGATGGCACATGCAGAGCGAATACTGACCGTTTTGCAAGGAGTGCAGGGAGTACTTGAAGAAGGGGAGCAGCCACTGGTAAATGAGCTAAAAAAGGCCATGCAGCAACTGCAGTCGATAGCAGAAGTGCTGCCAGAGGTAAAGCCGTTACAAGAGCGATTGTCATCGGCATGGGCAGAACTGAAGGATATTGCCGCTGAACTGGAGGACGAAAAGGGAAGGGTGCAGCTGGATCCTGCTACAATGGAAGAGTTACAGCAACGCAATGATCTGGGGTATAAGTTGCTGAAGAAACATAGTCTGAGGACCACTGCAGAGTTGCTGGAATTGCATCAACGACTGGAAGAAGAGCTGAAGGAAACCACCGATCTGGATAGTGTAATAGAAAAGCTGGCCGGGGAAACAGAAGCCTTATATAAAGAATTAATGAAGGTTGCAGCGCAGCTTTCGGGATTGAGGAAGGAGGCGGCCACCAGCTTTGCAGAAAAGATTAATGAGCTATTGGTGCTGGTAGGTATGCCAAATGCACGTTTTAATTTGACTATCAATAATATACAACCATCAACTCATGGAATAGATGATATACAATTCCAGCTGGATGCTAACAAAAGCGGCAAATTTCAGCTGTTACACAAGGCGGCATCGGGCGGAGAGATGAGCAGGATAATGCTTTGTATCAAATCATTGATTGCTAAAGCATTGCATTTACCAACTCTTATTTTTGATGAAGTAGATACAGGTATTTCAGGCGAAGCGGCAAGGCAGGTTGGAATTCTCCTACAGGATCTTTCGGACTACCACCAGGTCATATGTATCACCCATCAGCCACAGGTTGCTGCGAGAGGGTCCAGGCATTTTTATGTATACAAAGAGGCAGATGCTAATGGCAGACTGAACACCAAGGTAAGGGTTTTGGAAAAGGATGAAAGAGTACTTTCTATAGCCAGAATGATAGGTGGAGAGAAGCCATCGGATGCGGCAATAAGTAGTGCCAGAGAACTGGTAGATATTGGGAATAAGAACTAGCATCAAAATATCCGGTAAGTACATAATAAATAAAGGAGAGTCAGAACCATAGGTTTTGTCCCTCCTTTATTATATATTGTAAAGATATTATTTGTTTATTTCTTGCTGAACTTCTTAATGTGGAAACCGATCCATGGGCTGCCGGCAGTCTTGTAGAAAAGCGTATTCTTAGCATTTTCCGGTATCTCTGCTGGTATAGGGAAACGACCTCCGGTGAGTGGAGTTATGAATAACAGATCTCCTTTTTTGATCTTATCGATCTCTGTTTCTTTGCCTTGATATGCACCGCCTCTTTTTGCTGCTTTCTCAATTTTGCAGGTGAGCCAACCATTTTCGCCACGCCAGAACATAGTTTCGGGGTAGGTTGCTTCATTCCAGCGTATAACGAAGAAACTGCCTGCCATAGGGGGATTGGTCTGAGCAGATTGAGGTATCTTTCTGGTATATGCTGATATGAGCTTGATATTGGCTTTGGGCGCATTTTGAGCAAAGCTAACAAAGGAAACGCATACGAGCAATAATGAGAATATCTGTTTCAGTTTCATACCAGTAAAAGTAAGAAAAAACCTAAAAGGGTAGTGCTAAAAGTAAAAAAGCACCCATTTAGAGGGTGCTGTAAATAACAATTTTATCATTTATTTAAGTACGCAAGTGGTTTTGGCGCCAATAATATTGGATTCGCGGCTACGGCAATCGGCAGCTGCAGCACTTTTTCTTTGACGGCCCAGCGTAACTGTAGATGAACTTGATTTTCCTGTTGCAAAAGAGGTAAGCGTACAGGTGCAGCTATAATCCTTTTTGCAGGAAGCAAAGGTGATGAGCAATGCTGCGAAGGCAAAAACAGGAAATGCTTTCTTCATAAGTTGTTGTTTTTCTGCTGTAAATATAGAATAGGAGCCAATAGAGTTTAAACTGAAGTAAATATTTATTTTCTATTTACTGATAGGTGTAGAAAAGCAAAATAAGCCTAATTGCAGGAATATGATGGAATTTACAAGCTGCAATCGTATTGTTTGCCATAAATAGCACCTCTTTTGCCTTTACATTCTCTTTTCGCAGCACGTGGAGTAAGTTTACCAAGGTCGTATATTAATACAGAGTCTTTGACTTTTCCTGATACTATGGTGCAGGTGCAGGAATATTCCTTTTTGCAGGATGAGAATATGATAACTGCTAAGGCTACTATAATAAATGGTGTTAGTTTTTTCATTTTTAATGGTAGTTGGGCCGTGAAAATACAACTATTTTTATTTTTTAATAATAATGTGTCATTAAATACTATTTCAATTAAGATAGATTTTATGAAATTTACTTCTATATCAATTATTGATAGGAGATGAATGAAAGATATAGGTAGTTGTATTTCAGAAACTTTATACTATTGTTAACATAAAATATTGTTAAAAATATTAGTTTTAACATAATTTTATCTGAATGCAAAGTTAAAAATTATACATTAGAAAATAATTAATTTGGATTGATTTTAGTGGTTTTCAGGGTATTTTGTGAACTTTTAGAAAAGTTTGGAATATTTTTTGCTTATTATTAGTGTTTTCTTATCTTTGCCTTCCCTTTTTCTGGGGGTACTATACGTGCAAGAAAAAAACATTACTATTCTCTGATATTGAATAATGCCTGTAAAGGTAGGCCAGTCCTGCTTTTCAGGTATTTTTTATTTGTAAAAATGGAGTAACAGAACATTATGGCAATAACGCAAAAAAAGAACGCAGCCGGTAGAGTAAATTTCGGCAAGTTACATGATGCCGGAGCAACGCCCGACCTTTTGGCTATCCAGCTTCAGTCATTCCAGGACTTTTTCCAGTTGGAGACTACGCCTGATAAGCGTAACAACGAAGGCTTGTTCAGGGTGTTCAAGGAGAATTTTCCTATCACCGACACAAGGAACATTTTCGTACTGGAATTCCTCGATTACTTCATTGATCCGCCCCGCTACACTATTGACGAGTGTATGGAGCGCGGCCTCACTTATTCAGTGCCGCTGAAAGCCAAGCTGAAGCTGAGCTGTAATGATGAAGAGCACGTAGACTTTGAAACCATTGTGCAGGATGTGTTCCTGGGTAACATCCCATACATGACCCCACGTGGTACATTCGTTATCAACGGAGCTGAGCGTGTAGTTGTATCTCAGCTGCACCGTTCACCAGGTGTGTTCTTCGGACAGAGCGTTCACCCGAACGGAACCAAGATCTACAGTGCGCGTGTGATACCTTTCAAGGGCGCATGGATGGAATTTGCTACCGACATCAACAACGTGATGTATGCGTACATTGACCGTAAGAAGAAATTCCCTGTAACCACATTGCTGCGTGCAATAGGTTACGAAACAGATAAAGACATCCTGGACCTGTTTGGCATGGCCGAAGAGGTGAAGGTGGATAAAAAGTCACTTGCAGGTCACATAGGCCGCCGTCTGGCAGCACGTGTACTGCGCAGCTGGACCGAAGACTTCGTAGATGAGGACACCGGTGAAGTTGTTACCATTGAGCGTAATGACGTGGTTCTGGATCGCGATAGCGTACTGGACGAGTCTAACGCTGAACTGATACAGGAAATGGGTATCAAAACCGTATTCCTGCAGAAGGAAGAGGTGAGCGGAGACTTCTCGATAATATATAATACACTTAATAAGGATACATCGAACTCTGAACTGGAGGCGGTGCAGCATATCTACCGCCAGTTGCGTGGATCTGATGCTCCGGATGATGAAACAGCACGTGGCATCATTGAGAAACTGTTCTTCAGTGATAAGCGTTATGATCTGGGTGAAGTTGGTCGTTACAAGATCAACCGTAAACTGGGTCTGGACATCAACCTGAACACCAAGGTACTGAGCAAGGAAGATATTATTTCCATCATCAAGTATCTGGTGCGCCTGACGAATGGTAAGGCAGAGATCGATGATATCGATCACCTGAGCAACCGTCGTGTGCGTACTGTAGGTGAGCAGCTGTTTGCCCAGTTCGGTGTTGGTCTTGCCCGTATGGCACGTACCATCCGCGAGCGTATGAACGTTCGTGACAATGAGGTGTTTACGCCAATTGATCTGATCAATGCGCGTACCCTTTCTTCAGTTATCAATTCATTCTTTGGTACATCGCAGCTGTCACAGTTCCTTGACCAGACCAACCCGCTTTCAGAGATCACGCACAAGCGTCGTATCTCGGCGCTCGGTCCGGGTGGTCTTAGCCGTGAGCGTGCGGGCTTTGAGGTTCGTGACGTTCACTACAGCCACTATGGTCGTCTTTGTACTATTGAAACACCGGAAGGACCAAACATCGGTCTTATATCAACGCTTTGCGTGCATGCGCAGATCAATGATATGGGCTTTATAGAAACTCCATACCGTAAAGTAAAAGAAGGAAAGGTTGACCTGAAGAATTTCAGGTTCCTGAGCGCAGAAGAAGAAGATCTTGCCAAGATAGCCCAGGCGAACGTGCCTATGGATGATAAAGGCAACTTCCTGGAAGACAAGGTTAAATCCCGTCAGACAGGTGACTTCCCGATCCTCGATCCGAATGAAGTTGAATATATGGACGTGGCACCAAACCAGATCGTTGGTCTGAGTGCTTCATTGATCCCGTTCCTTGAGCATGATGATGCCAACCGTGCGCTGATGGGATCGAACATGCAACGTCAGGCGGTGCCATTGATCATACCACAGGTGCCGATAGTAGGTACCGGTCTTGAGGCTAAGGCTGCCCGCGATGCACGTATCCAGATACATGCAGAAGGCAATGGTGTGGTTGAGTATGTTGATGCTGATAATATTCATGTTCGTTATGAGCGTGGTGATAAAGAGCGTCTCGTATCATTTGAGGACGATCTGAAAGTATATACACTTACCAAGTATAAGAAAACCAACCAGAGCACGAGCATGACACTTCGTCCATGCGTGCGCAGGGGCCAGAAAGTGAAAATGGGTGACTTCCTTACAGAAGGTTACGCAACACAGGATGGTGAACTGGCACTGGGCCGTAACCTGAAAGTGGCGTTCATGCCATGGAAGGGTTATAACTTCGAGGATGCGATAGTGATCAATGAAAAAGTGGTACGTGAAGACTGGTTCACATCGGTACATATCGATGAGTATGAACTGGAAGTACGTGACACGAAGCTGGGTGAAGAAGAACTGACCCCGGATATCCCTAACGTATCTGAAGAAGCTACAAAAGATCTGGATGAGAATGGTATCATTCGCATAGGTGCACATGTAGGCGAAGGCGATATACTGATAGGTAAGATCACTCCAAAAGGTGAAACTGATCCTACACCGGAAGAAAAACTGCTCCGTGCGATCTTTGGCGACAAAGCAGGTGATGCAAAAGATGCATCTCTGAAAGCACCGAGCGGAACTGAAGGTATCGTGATCTCTAAGCAGCTGTTCCAGCGCGCTAAAAAAGATAAGAACTCTAAAGTGCGCGAAAAAGCACAGATAGAGAAGATAGATAAGGTACATGAGAAGAACCTGGAAGATCTGAAGACCTTCCTGTTCGAGAAACTGCAGATCTTGTTGAAAGACAAATCTTCTGCAGGTATCACCAACAACTTTGGTGAAACTGTACTGAGCAAGGGTGGTAAATTCAACTCTAAGACGCTCGGATCTATTGATTACCAGAATGTGAATCCACTGGCTTGGACAGGTGATAAAGAAACTGATGACCAGATCAACCAGCTGTTGCACAACTACAACATCAAGTTCAACGAAGAACTGGGTCGCTACAAGCGTGAGAAGTTCAACCTGAGCATAGGTGATGAGTTACCAGCAGGTGTGTTGAAACTTGCGAAAGTATATCTTGCAAGTAAGCGTAAGCTGAAAGTAGGTGATAAAATGGCGGGACGTCACGGTAACAAGGGTATAGTTGCGAAGATCGTTCGTGAAGAAGATATGCCATTCCTGGAAGATGGTACTCCGGTTGACGTAGTACTTAACCCACTTGGTGTACCTTCCCGTATGAACCTCGGACAGATCTATGAAACTATCCTTGGATGGGCAGGTGAGAAACTGGGTGTGAAATTTGCTACACCAATCTTCGACGGTGCTTCTGTATCTGAGATAGAAGGTCTTATAGATGAAGCAGGTCTTCCTGAGTTTGGCCATACATACCTGTATGATGGTGAGACCGGAGAGCGCTTCCACCAGAAAGCAACAGTAGGTATCATCTACATCATCAAACTGCATCACATGGTGGATGATAAGATGCACGCACGTTCGATAGGCCCTTACAGTCTCATTACGCAGCAGCCATTGGGTGGTAAAGCTCAGTTCGGTGGTCAGCGTTTTGGTGAGATGGAGGTTTGGGCACTGGAAGCATATGGTGCATCCAACATCCTTCAGGAGTTGCTCACTATCAAGTCGGATGACATTGTTGGTCGTGCGAAGACGTATGAAGCCATCGTTAAAGGTGACAACATACCGAAGGCAGGTATACCAGAGTCGTTCAACGTATTGGTGAATGAGCTTCGCGGCCTTGGTCTTGAATTGAAATTTGAATAAATTGTTTATAACACAGAGACGCAAAATAACTTTTGCGTCTCTGTAAATGGAATTGTATTCATAATATTATCGGCACAACCCGTTGTGCTATACCAAACGAAAATTTAAAATGGCAATAAAGAAAGATAACCGCCCCAGGGCAGGATTTGGTAAGATAACTATCAGCCTAGCATCCCCTGACGCGATCCTTGACCGCTCGTATGGTGAGGTATTGAAACCCGAAACCATTAACTACCGCACGTATAAGCCAGAACGTGATGGTCTGTTCTGCGAAAAGATATTCGGCCCTGTTAAGGATTATGAATGTTATTGCGGAAAGTACAAGCGTATCCGTTATAAGGGTATTGTGTGCGACCGTTGTGGTGTGGAAGTTACTGAAAAGAAAGTTCGCCGTGAGCGCCTTGGCCACATCAAGCTGGTGGTGCCTATCGTGCATATATGGTATTTCAAGAGCCTTCCTAACAAGATCGGTTATCTGCTCGGTGTTAGCTCTAAGAAAATGGAGAGCATCGTGTATTACGAACGTTATGTAGTAATACAGGCAGGTGAGGCTGAAGAAATGGTACGTACAAAACTGAATCTTAAAGATTCGGAAGATACCAAGCAGCAGTTGCTTACTGAGGATGAATATCTGGAAATACTGGATGGTCTTTCCAAAGAAAACCAGTACCTGCCAGACGAAGATCCGAACAAATTTGTTGCCAAGATGGGTGCTGAAGCAGTACAGATGCTGCTGGCGCGTATAGATCTTGATAAACTTTCTTATGACCTGCGTAATGCAGCTGCGAACGAAACTTCACAGCAGCGTAAGCAGGAGGCTCTGAAGCGCCTCAGTGTTGTAGAAGCGTTCCGTGATGCGAATACACGTATTGAGAACCGCCTGGAGTGGATGGTAATGCAGTACATTCCTGTAATACCACCAGAACTTCGTCCGTTGGTGCCGCTTGATGGTGGCCGTTTTGCGTCATCAGATCTGAACGATCTTTACCGCAGGGTGATCATCCGTAACAACCGTCTGAAGCGTCTTATAGAGATCAAAGCACCAGAGGTGATCCTGCGTAACGAGAAGCGTATGCTTCAGGAAGCAGTAGATTCTCTGTTCGATAACAGCCGTAAGTCGAACGCTGTAAAAGCAGAAGGGGGACGTGCACTGAAATCACTTTCTGACGTACTGAAGGGTAAACAAGGTCGTTTCCGTCAGAACCTTTTGGGTAAACGTGTTGACTATTCCGGTCGTTCGGTTATCGTGGTAGGTCCTGAAATGAAACTGCATGAGTGTGGTCTTCCTAAAGACATGGCGGCAGAATTGTTCAAGCCATTCATTATCCGCAAACTTATAGAAAGGGGTATAGTAAAAACTGTAAAGAGCGCTAAGAAACTTGTTGAGCGTAAGGAAGCCGTGGTTTGGGACATTCTTGAGAATGTACTGAAGGGTCATCCTATCATGCTGAACCGTGCCCCAACGCTTCACCGTCTTTCTATACAGGCCTTCCAGCCAAAACTGATCGAAGGTAAAGCTATCCAGCTGCATCCGTTGGTGTGTTCTGCGTTCAACGCCGACTTTGATGGTGACCAGATGGCGGTACACGTTCCACTGAGCAATGCTGCGATAGTGGAAGCACAGGTACTGATGCTTGCTTCACATAACATCCTGAACCCACAGAATGGTACGCCAATCACCCTGCCTTCTCAGGACATGGTACTTGGTCTGTATTACATCTCAAAAGGTAAAAAATCAACCGATACTGAAAAAGTAAAAGGTGAGAATAAAGTATACTACAGCGCAGAAGAAGTTGTGATAGCTCACAATGAAGGCCGTGCTGACCTGCATGCATGGATCAAGGTTCGTGCAAGTGTTCGTGAACCAGATGGCACTACAGCTATCAAGCTTATTGACACTACAGTGGGTCGTGTACTCTTCAACCAGTTTGTGCCTAAAGAAAATGGTTTCGTGAATGCGCTGCTTACTAAGAAGTCGCTTCGTGAGATCATCGGCCAGATCCTGAAGAATACCAACATTCCTAAAACAGTACAGTTCCTCGACGATATCAAAACACTCGGATTCCGTACGGCATTCAGAGGTGGACTTTCGTTCAATATCAGGGATCTTTCTGTACCGGACGTTAAAGAGCAGCTGGTTGCTAACGCACAGATAGAAGTTGATGAAGTATGGGACAACTATAACATGGGTCTTATTACGAACAACGAGCGTTATAACCAGGTGATCGACATCTGGTCACGTGTGGATACACGTGTAACAGAAACGCTGATCCGTGAGATGGCAGCAGATAAGCAGGGCTTCAACTCTGTGTACATGATGCTTGATTCAGGTGCGCGTGGTTCTAAACAGCAGGTAAAACAGCTGGCTGGTCTGAGGGGTCTGATGGCTAAACCACGTCGTAGTGGTTCAAGCGGATCTGAGATCATTGAAAACCCGATCCTTTCAAACTTCAAAGTAGGTCTGAACGTATTGGAGTACTTTATCTCTACCCACGGTGCGCGTAAAGGTCTTGCGGATACGGCCCTTAAAACGGCGGATGCGGGTTACCTGACACGTCGTCTGGTGGATGTGGCACAGGATGTGGTTATCAATGGTGAAGATTGTGGTACCCTGCGTGGTATTGCAACATCTGCACTGAAAGACAACGAAGAAATAGTAGAGCCACTGTATGATCGTATCCTCGGTCGTACGTCGCTCCACAACATATATGATCCATTGAATGATGAGCTGATAGCAAGTGCAGGTGACGAGATCACTGAAGACGTGGCACAGCGCATTGAAGAAAGCCCGATAGATGCAGTAGAAATACGCTCGGTGCTTACCTGCGAAAGCCGTAGAGGTGTATGTGCTAAATGTTATGGTAAGAACCTTGCCACAGGTTACATGGCGCAGAAAGGTGATGCAGTTGGTATCATAGCTGCCCAGTCGATCGGTGAGCCTGGTACACAGCTTACCCTCCGTACGTTCCACGTTGGTGGTGTGGCTGGTTCTTCAGCTATCGAATCTCATCTGGCTTCCCGTTTCGACGGTACTATTCAGTTCGACGGTCTGCGTACAACTAAGTTCAAGGATGCAGAAGGCGAAGATCAGATAGTAGTTATTGGCCGTACAGGTGAGGTGCGTATAGTAGACGTTGCAAATGATCGTCTGCTTATCACCAACAACATACCATATGGTTCTATACTGAAAGTAGCGAATGGTAAGAAAGTAGCGAAGGGCGATGTGATCTGTACATGGGATCCGTTCAACGCTGTAATCATATCTGAGATCAGTGGTAGGGTGAAGTTCGATAACGTTATAGAAGGCGTTACATTCCGCGAAGAGGCCGACGAACAAACTGGTCACCGCGAGAAAGTGGTTATTGAAACCAAGGATAAAACCAAGATACCAGGAATCATTGTTGAAGGTAAAGAACATAAAATGTATAACCTTCCGGTAGGTTCTCACATCATTGTAGAGCCAGACCAGGAAGTACATAATGGTCAGGTACTTGTTAAGATACCACGTGTGATGGGTCGTAGCCGAGATATCACGGGTGGTCTGCCACGAGTTACCGAGCTGTTTGAAGCACGTAACCCAAGTAATCCTGCAGTAGTAGCTGAAATAGATGGTGTTGTAGGATTTGGTAATGTGAAGCGTGGTAACAGGGAGATCATAGTAGAATCTCGCGAGGGTCTGGTTAAGAAATACCTTGTTCCGCTTACACGTCATATCATGGTTCAGGATGGAGACTTCGTAAAAGCAGGTACGTCACTTTCTGACGGTGCTACCACGCCAAGCGATATCCTGTCTATCAAAGGTCCGTTTGCGGTGCAGGAATACCTGGTGAATGAAATTCAGGAGGTATATCGTTTGCAGGGTGTGAAGATTAATGATAAGCACATTGAGGTGATCGTTCGCCAGATGATGCGTAAAGTAAACATCGTTGATCCGGGAGATACCAAGTTCCTGGAAGAAGATACAGTTGATAAGTTTGAGTTCATGGACGAAAACGACTGGATCTATGATAAGAAAGTGGTAATGGATGCCGGTGATTCTGATAAACTGCATGCAGGTCAGATCGTTACGATCCGCGAACTGCGCGAAGAGAACAGCGGTCTGCGTCGTGCAGATAAGAAACTGGTAGAATACCGCGATGCTAACTCTGCTACATCTTCGCCGATGTTGCTGGGTATCACCAAGGCTTCACTCGGTACACAGAGCTGGATCTCGGCTGCATCGTTCCAGGAAACAACGAAAGTACTTTCTCAGGCAGCGATCAATGGTAAGTCGGACGGACTGATGGGTCTGAAAGAGAACGTTATTACAGGTAATCTGATACCAGCAGGTACAGGTATGCGTGAATTTGACGATCTTGTAGTAGGTTCTAAAGAAGAGTTCGAACTACTGATGGCAAACCGCGATGTACTACAGTTTGACGATGAAGAATAATTATTTACGGCAGTTAAATGCCTGTATATAACTAAATTGCTCAGAGCCGCCCCAAAAAGGCGGCTCTGATATTTTATTTTAGTTTCGTAGATTGTCGCAATGAAAAGAATGGTGCTTTTGCTACTGACAGGTGTAGCGCTAAATGCCGATGCGCAGTATGTGTGTAAAGTGTACCAGTGTGCTGCTAATGATGAGGCGCACCGCAGGCCTGTGCTTACTAAAAGGTATGATGAGCAGGGTAGGATACTGAAAGAAACGGTTGGTGGCTATTGTGTGTATCTAGACAATACCAGCACCATGTATTGCCTGAAAGAAGAAGGCGTTTATGAGCATTTTTATGATGATAGTATTTTGTACAAAACTGTCGTCACCTTTTACGATGACCAGAACCGCAGGCCTGTGGATTCTGATAAGGTCTTTTATTACTACAATGAAACAAATGACAAACTGAAAAACGAGGTAACTGCTAAGCACCTGAAAAAGAGGATAGCAGGTGAAAAGCCGGGAAGTTTCAGAACCAACTACCAGTATAGCTATGATGAACGAGGTAATGTGGTAGCCAGGGTTGATATAAATGGAGAAGGTATGAATGAATACCTGAGTTATGATGATTTTGGGAGGGTGCTGGTAGATAGTAATGTGCGGGATGAAGACCATTATACAATAGTTATAAGGTATGAGTACTTTGCCGGAGGTTACAGAGAATATGAATGGTCTGCAGACAGGAAGTACCCTGTTATAAAAGTATATAAACAGGATGCCCGAAAGAACATACTGGAGCAGTCTACATGGTTTCACAGCAATGAGGGTAAGGCTGCATCGAAGCGTATTTCGACCAGAGCTGACTGGCATATTTATATAGGTAAAGATCTCAATAATTTCAGAGAGCAGGACAGAACTGAAATGCAGTATGATAGCGACGGCAGACTGATGAGATCAGTTTACTTTTATAAGGGCAAGCACACTACTACTCACTATTATGAATATGAGTAATTATCTAATCGTTACCAGAACTTCCACCAGGCCTTTTTGCGCTTGATCTGAGCCCTTTTTACAGGTGCAACACCTGATCTTCTCAGGTATACCAGCAAGCCATCGAAATCGGCAAGGGAGGGGTCGTAGACGTAGCCTGTTTGTGGGTCGTAGACATAGTAACCTACTGTGCGCCGGATGATCTTTGTGTAGGTGTCTGCTTTGGCAAATGCTTGTGCGGCTTCTTCTTCTTTATACCAGAATGGTATTGATATTGATACAATATTGTCGAAGATAACGATCTGTGTAGCTATTTCGCCGAAAGGGGTTTGCAGTTCTATTTGTCCGAATTCTTTTTTTGCCTCCTCTAAAGAGATATTGTATAGTTCTGCAATTTCATCAAAATCTACTTCCGGGCTCTCCAGAACAGGATTGAACTGCATGAGTGCATTGGCAATGGTACGTTTGTTATCGGGTAGGGCTGGAGTGTTTTGAGGGCCCTCTTTTACCTCCACTATCTTTTTAGCCTCATTTAGGTCTGGGTAGCCCAATTCTGATCTGTAACAATGTAAAAAGTAGTTCATAACAGGATAATACGAAGTTACTATGTTCTTTTATCATTCTGTGATTAGTTGGTTTATAGAGTTAGGTTTGTTTAAAAAATAAATTATTTAAAAACTACTAATGATAGCAGTATAGTATTTTTCATTAACGTTTAATTTTGTAATCATTAACAATCGTTTTAAGAAATACTGTTTATGAAAAATAAAATTAATATTATATCGATATGCTTATTTTTTGTTTCCTTCTCCTCCTTCGGGCAATACGCCGAAGCCTCAGTAGTGTTACCTGATGTGTCAGAAAATGTAACAGTTGATGCAACGCCAGATGTGTTACCAACACCGGCTACTCTAGACCAGCCGCAATTATCTTTACCAAAGGTTTTGAGTAATGCCGGGAAATCTGTTTTCGTACTGGAGAAAACTTCTTCAGCATCACAGAAAATGCGTTCTATCTACATTATGAACAATGATGGGCAAAAAACAGCCAAAGCCTTGGTGGAATTGACTGTTACATACTACAACCATGTGAGTTCTAAAAAAATTGTAATCGAAAGCCTGTCACCGGGTGAATTGCGTGAAATTGGAACTGAAGGAGTGGTGAAACATGAAACCGGCAAAGTTTGTAGTAATTACAGGCTTATTGCGGCATCCTTTGAATAATTTGAAAGTACGAATACTATGAAAATTGCATCGTGCTCCGGTATTCCGGAGCACTTTTTGCTTTTAGGGCATAGATTAACTAAAATATTTTTGCATTTGGAGATAGTTTTAGACTTTTTTCATTCAGCAGATGTAATTTTGCTTTCTCTTACGAACTGATGCCAGACAGAGATACATGCCGACAAAAGATGCAGTGGGTGCAACTCGCTGAAAATCATATGGTTTTGTATGAGAACGATACAGAAAAGGAATTTGAGCACATTGCATTTGAGCATCAATTTTTATTAAATAGTTTAGCCAACATAATTTTAAATCACTGCCCCGCCATCGTATTTGCTTAAGTAAATACACTGGAGGGGTTTTTTACTGTAAAGAATAGTATATGTCGTCCAAACACACAAAGGCCTCCATTGCCGGATTATTGATTGCTCTTGGTATCATATATGGCGACATTGGTACATCTCCATTATACGTTTTAAATGCGATCATTAAAGAAAAAATGATCTCTAGTGAACTTATCATAGGTGTTTTATCGCTTATCATCTGGACATTGACATTACAGACCACAGTAAAATATGTGATACTGACCCTACAGGCAGATAACAAAGGGGAGGGTGGTATCTTCTCGTTGTTTGCATTGGTGCGCAGAAGGCGTAAGTGGCTGGTAGTGCCTGCAATGATAGGTGGTGCGGCTCTACTTGCCGATGGTATGATTACCCCTGCTATTTCTGTAACATCTGCTATAGAAGGGTTGAAACAGGTGCCGGCAATGGCCCATATCAGCCAGAACTCTATCGTTTACATAGTTATCATAATTCTTACCGCATTATTCTTTATTCAGCAATTCGGTACTGCATTCATCGGGCGTTTCTTTGGACCCATTATGTTCCTTTGGTTTGGCATGCTAGCGCTATTAGGTATCATTCATCTTTCTGATGATATGCAGGTATTTAAGGCATTTAACCCCTATTACGGTATTAAATTGCTCATTACCTATCCTAAGGGATTCTTCATATTAGGTGGTGTTTTCCTTTGCACTACGGGTGCTGAGGCGCTTTATTCGGACCTTGGTCATTGTGGTAAATGGAATATCAGGTATTCATGGATATTTGTAAAGATCTGCCTCATACTCAATTATCTGGGACAGGGAGCATGGCTTATACATCAGTATCATGGCAAGGTTATTACCCCTGCCATGATCGAAAGAGGCTTTAATCCATTCTATGGTGTGATGCCGGATTGGTTCCTGTACCCTGGTATCATAGTTGCTACCACTGCTGCAATTATTGCTAGTCAGGCATTGATATCGGGCTCATTTACGCTGATAAGTGAAGCTATGCGTCTGAATTTGTGGCCAAAATTCAAGATCAGTTATCCTACAGAAGCACGTGGTCAGTTATACATTCCTGCTATAAACTGGTTACTGTTTGTGGGTTGTATATGGATCGTGCAGCATTTTGAGAAGTCTTCGAATATGGAATCGGCATATGGTCTTGCCATTACTATGTGTATGATAGCAACTTCTACTTTGTTTGCCAATTTCCTGGTATTGCGGAGAAAGAAGCCAATTCTTATTTATTTGTATCTGGTGATTTACCTTACAATTGAGGCATGTTTCCTTGCGGCCAATATCGATAAATTCCCACATGGTGGCTATGTTACACTAGTGATAGGCGGAGGTCTGTTTTTCGTGATGTACAACTGGTTCAAGGCACGTAAGATCAAGAACAGATATGTGGAGTTCATAAAACTTGAGAATTATATAACCAAGCTGAATGAATTGAGTAATGATGAATCTGTACCTAAGTATGCTACACACCTGGTGTACCTGACTAGTGCCGACAACCCTAAAGAGATAGAGCACAAAGTGATGTATTCAATCTTGTATAACAAGCCTAAACGCGCTGATATCTATTGGTTTGTGCATGTTGATACGCTTGATGATCCGTATACATGCGAGTATATAGTGGAACATATTGTACCTAATGATATTATAAGGGTTGATTTCAGGCTTGGATTTAGGGTGCAGCCACGCATCAATCTGTTATTCAAGAAGGTAGTAGAAGATCTGCTAACTAACAAAGAGGTGGATCTTACCAGCAGATACAGAAGTCTGGAAAGTAGTAATATGATTGGTGATTTCTCGTTTGTAGTTATGGAGAAATTCCTGAGTCAGGATAATGAATTGCCGGCATGGGAGCAATTGATGATGAAGCTGCACTTTGTAATAAAAGAATACAGTCTATCTGAAGAAAAAGGTTTTGGTCTAGATACCAGTAATGTAGTAGTAGAGAAGTTCCCGCTGGTAGTTGCGCCTGTTTCTAAGCTGAAACTATGCAGGGTCGATCGTTCCGGCAAGCATTAATGCCTCGGAAGATGACCCTGAATAGTTTTTTACTCTTCTGTGATTAGTGCTGCGTCTGCAGTGCTTCCCAGTATTCTGCTGCTCTGCGGGTATGTGGTATTACTATGGTGCCACCAACAATGTTTGCTACAGCAAAGATCTCATACATCTCGTCAGTAGAGATGCCCTCATCGAAGCATTTGCCAAGGTGGTATTTGATACAATCGTCGCAGCGCAATACCATACTGGCAACAAGCCCCAGCATTTCTTTGGTGCGCACAGGTAGTGCACCCTCGGCATAGGTATTGGTGTCCAGATTGAAGAGTCTGTTAATGACCTTGTTGTTCTTTCCGAGGATCACCTCGTTCATTTTTGCCCTGTATTCGTTGAATTCCTGAATCTGGTCCATATTTTATATTGTTTCGGGATTTTTGTAGGACGAAGTTATAGTTTTTTGAACGAGCCCTTGTAAGGAAGAACAAGCTGGTATTAAAGTAATACAATACTAATTAAGTTCATTATTCCGGATAAGTATGAAAAATAAACCGATGAACTGCCTAGTTAGTTTTTGGTTGTTATTTTTCATTTTTGTTGATATATATTTTCGGTTTTTTAGTGGTATTTGTTGTCATGTGATGGAAGTTTCTGACGATATAATGGTCTTTATATATTATTTAAAATCGTTGTATGGTAGTATTGCAAGATGTTCCTTTAATGTAATTTCTGTTATCCACAATTGTGCAAATCATTTTTAAAATTGGTCTGTTTTCCTGTCTACATTTGTTAGGTATCGGGTTCTAAAACAGGGTTGTCCTGTGATGATTAAAAGGGAAGCCGGTTTTCAAAGTCCGGCGCTATCCCCGTAGCTGTAATCCTGATGTAGCAATACATTCAAGTCTTCAGATACTCCGCGCCACTGTCTTCAGTAATGAAGATGGGAAGGCACTGAAGATCAGGAAAGCCAGAATACCTGCCGGATGCGAAGATTGCTGAACTTTCGGTGGAAAAGCGATGCAGGAAGAAGAAAGATCGAGTTGTGAGCCCTGTCATTTTTCCGGTATTGTCCGAAGAGGAAATTATATAAAAATTACTATGCAGGAAGAGCTACTTTTAAGAGAGAATAAAGACCGTTTTGTGTTGCTGCCCATCAACTACCCTAAGGTATGGGAGATGTACAAAAAACATGAAGCGAGTTTCTGGACAGCCGAGGAAATTGACCTCGGTGATGACATGAAGCATTGGGATGCTTTGAGCGACGGCGAACGTCATTTCATTTCGCATGTACTTGCATTCTTTGCTGCAAGCGATGGTATAGTAAATGAAAACCTTGCAGTGAACTTTATGAGTGAAGTGCAATTGCCGGAAGCAAGGTGTTTTTATGGTTTCCAGATAATGATGGAAAACATACACTCTGAAACGTACTCTTTGCTGATAGATACATACATAAAAGACCCGAAAGAGAAGAACAGATTATTCCATGCGATAGAAACAGTGCCAGGTGTAGGCAGAAAAGCTGAGTGGGCATTGAAGTGGATACAGAATGGCAATTTCGCAGAGCGACTGGTGGCATTTGCTGCAGTAGAAGGTATATTCTTCAGTGGAAGTTTCTGTTCTATATTCTGGTTGAAGAAAAGAGGCTTGATGCCGGGTCTTACGTTCAGTAATGAGCTTATAAGCAGGGATGAAGGTTTGCATTGTGAGTTTGCATGTCTGCTCTACAGTATGCTGAAGAACAAGTTGTCTCAGGAGCAGGTATATGATATCATCTGCGAAGCAGTAACTATAGAAAAGCAATTTGTGAGCGAAGCGATACCTGTGGATCTGATAGGTATGAATGCCAAACTGATGCAGCAGTATATAGAATTTGTAGCAGACAGGTGGATAGGCGAACTGGGTTATCCTAAAGTTTACAATGCAACGAATCCTTTTGACTTTATGGAAATGATATCGCTGCAGGGTAAGACCAATTTCTTTGAGAAGAGAGTAGGGGACTACCAGAAAGCCGGTGTCATAGCTGGTTCTGCATCGCAGAGTTTCTCGCTGGACGAAGATTTTTAATAGCAGTAAAATTTACCAAAGGCGGTATCGAAATACCGGAAATAAAAAATACTAATAATAATCTAACAATATTTTGAGTATGTACGTAATAAAAAGAAACGGCAAAAAAGAAAGCGTAAAGTTTGACAAGATAACCGCGCGCATTGAGAAACTGTCGTACAGTCTGAACAGGGCTGTAAACGTGATAGACGTAGCTAAAAAGGTGATCGAGGGTATATACGATGGTGTTTCTACCACCGAGCTCGATAATCTTGCGGCTGAAACTGCGGCATCGCTCACTATAAAACATCCTGATTATGCACTGCTGGCAAGCCGAATAGCTATCAGCAATCTGCATAAGAACACAACAAAATCTTTCTCTGAAACCATGCGTCAACTGTATAACTACACAGACGAGGCTAACGCTAGAAAGATGCCATTGCTGGCAGATGATGTGATGGCTATCATTGAGGCCAATGCAGAACTGCTGGATAGTTCTATCATTTATGACCGCGATTTCGGTTTTGATTATTTCGGTTTCAAGACACTGGAAAAATCGTACCTGCTTCGTTTGAATGGTAAGATCCTGGAACGCCCGCAGCATATGTACATGCGTGTGGCTATAGGTATACACAAAGAAGACGTAAAGAGCGCTATAGAAACATACAACCTGATGAGTGAACGTTGGTTCACCCATGCAACACCTACATTGTTCAACGCAGGTACTCCAAAACCACAGATGTCGTCTTGCTTCCTGCTGACCATGAAGGATGATAGCATTGATGGTATCTATGATACACTGAAACAAACTGCGAAAATATCGCAGAGCGCAGGTGGTATTGGTTTGGCTATACATAATGTACGTGCTACAGGTAGCTACATTGGCGGTACCAATGGTACCAGCAATGGTCTGATCCCTATGCTTCGTGTATTCAACGATACAGCCCGTTATGTGGATCAGGGTGGTGGAAAGCGCAAAGGTGCATTTGCTATCTATCTGGAGCCATGGCACGCCGATGTGTTTGAGTTCCTCGACATCAGGAAAAACCATGGTAAAGAAGAGAACAGGGCTCGCGATTTGTTCAATGCACTGTGGATACCAGATCTGTTCATGAAGCGTGTTGAAGAAAATGGTTCCTGGAGTCTCTTCTGCCCTAATGAAGCACCGGGTTTGTCTGAATGTCACAGTGAAGCATTTGAGGCACTTTACACAAAGTACGAAGCTGACGGACGTGCAAGGAAAACTATAAAAGCACAGGATCTGTGGTTTGCGATACTGGAAGCACAGATAGAAACAGGTACTCCTTACCTGCTCTATAAAGATGCCGCCAATGCAAAAAGCAATCAGCAGAACCTGGGTACTATAAAGAGCAGTAACCTTTGTACAGAGATCATAGAATATACCAGCCCTGATGATGTGGCAGTTTGTAACCTTGCTTCTTTAGCACTGCCACGTTTTGTGCAGGATGGTAAATTCAACTTTGATAAGTTATATGAAGTGACCTACCATATTACCTGCAATCTGAACAAGATCATAGACAATAACTATTATCCTGTTGAAGAAGCACGTAACTCGAATATGCGCCACCGCCCGATAGGCCTGGGTGTGCAGGGACTTGCAGATGTATTTATACTGATGCGTCTTCCATTTGAGTGCGAAATGGCTAAGTTGCTGAATAAGAACATTTTTGAGACCATTTACTTTGCCGCTATGACTGCGAGTAAGGATATAGCAAAAGTGGAAGGACATTATGAAACGTTCCATGGTTCACCACTTTCTAAAGGTCAGTTCCAGTTCGATTTGTGGAACATACAGCCATCAGACCGCTACGACTGGGAAACACTGCGTACCGAAGTTATGGAGGTAGGTGTGCGTAACTCTCTGCTGGTAGCACCAATGCCAACAGCATCTACTTCTCAGATACTGGGCAACAACGAGTGTTTTGAACCATATACTTCTAACATTTATACCCGCAGGGTATTGAGCGGTGAGTTCATTATTGTGAACAAGCATCTGCTGAAGGATCTGGCAGAATTGGGCCTGTGGAACAATACGATGAAGAACAGTATCATCAAAGCAAATGGATCTATCCAGCACATTGATGAGATACCAGGCAACATTAAAGAACTGTACAAAACAGTTTGGGAAATAAAACAGCGTAATCTGATAGATATGGCTGCAGATAGGGGCGCTTACATTTGCCAGTCACAGTCGCTGAATCTGTTTGTAGACAGCCCAACCATGTCTAAACTGACATCTATGCACTTCTACGCATGGAAGAAAGGTCTGAAAACAGGCATGTATTATCTGCGTACACAGGCTGCAACACAGGCTGTACAGTTTACCGTAGAGAAGCAGGCTAGCCAGGAAATAGAGCCGGTTATTCCTACCAGCGAACCAAGTGCAGCTGCAACTGATGAAGACGAAATAACAACAGAATATGCGGGTCCAACCTGCAGCATGGAGGAAGGTTGCATTACCTGCAGTTCTTAGTATTGGATATTAATTGATGGTTAATATAGTGCCATACCCTTGGGTGTGGCACTTTTTTTATGCGCTGGATGTGGTGTCGAGAGGGGCGCAAGAGGGGGATTTCATGCTGAAAGCGAAAATAATTTACAAAAACCTGTAACAAAATCTGAACTTTAACGATATACAATCGTTAAACCAAACAGAATGCTACAGATCTCTAATCTTTCCAAGACATATCCCAACGGTGTACAGGCGCTGAAGGATGTAACCCTGAATATATCCAATGGTATGTTTGGCCTGCTGGGGCCTAATGGTGCCGGAAAAAGCTCGTTGATGCGTACTATAGCTACATTGCAGGATGCAGACAGCGGCACTATAGTATTTGATGGGATAGATGTGATGCAAAACAAGCAGGAACTGCGTAAAACACTCGGTTACCTGCCGCAGGAGTTTGGTGTATATCCCAAGGTGTCGGCAGAGGAAATGCTGCATTATATAGCACGACTAAAGGGGATAAATAACGATAAGGAAAGAAAAGATCTGGTGAAATCGTTGCTGGAGCAGGTGAACCTTTATAACCACAGAACCAAGTTTCTGGCAGGCTATTCCGGTGGTATGAAACAGCGTTTTGGTATTGCACAGGCGCTTATTGGCAATCCGCGGCTTATAATAGTAGATGAACCAACAGCAGGTCTGGATCCTGCGGAAAGGCTTAGGTTTAATAATCTGCTGAGTGAAATAGGGGAGAACATAGTAGTAATTCTTTCTACCCACATTGTAGATGATGTGAGCGAATTGTGTAACGATATGGCAATCATTGCAGGCGGAAAAGTGGTGCAGCGTGGCAATCCGGAAGAGATGCTGAACAGCTATCAGGGTAAGATCTGGAGCAAGCGGGTAGAGAAGGACGAGGTGGCACGCTATCAGGCCGACTATAAACTGGTGCTTTCTAAACTGAGTGGAGGCAAAATGATGGTACATGTATATTGTGATACAGACCCGGGTAATGGTTTTGTGACAGAGAGGGCAACACTGGAGGATATATACTTTGCAAATATTGGATAGAATGTGATTTTTAATTGCTGTGAGGAAGGATTTTTCAATTTCTAAAAATATTAAAGATGTTCGGTTCAATATTCACTTTTGAGGTGAGGCGATTGCTACGATCGCTGTCCACTTATATATACTTCTTTGTGTTGCTGGTAGTGACATTTTTTGTGGCACTGATGGTGGGTGGTGCTTTTCCTGATGTGAAGTTCAACATGGGTGGAGAGAAAATATATGCTAACTCACCGCTGGTTATTGATGCTTTTTTTGGTCAGATCAATAATTATATAGGCCTTATCATTCTGGTAGCTATTGTGGGTAATGCGGTACTTAAAGACTTTAAGTACAATACCTATTCAATGATCTTTACTACGCCTGTATCCAGGTTCAGTTATCTGAGCGGTCGTTTTTCTGCATCTATGTTCATCGCATTACTCGTTCTTACCGGACCTGCATTCGGTATGATACTCGGCTATGCCATGCCCATGGTAAACCCTGACAGGATAGGTGCGTTCCTTTTGTCGCCATATGTGAACAGTTATCTGTTTACGGTTGTACCAAATGCTATAGTATTTGGTACTATATTCTTTGCTGTGAGCCTTATATCGAGAGATATATTTGTGATATGGTTATCGCTAATTATTTTCTTTGTGGCTAATGGAATAGCCAGTTCTGTATTCGGCACGCTGGAACACCAGTCGATAGCAGCACTAGCAGACCCGATGGGTAATTTTGCCAAGCGCACTATTACCAAATACTGGAGCACATGGGACAGGAATCACCAAGCCTTACCTCTAACCGGTTATTTTCTTTTAAACAGGCTTTTATGGTTGGGTGTAGCAGTTATAGTATGGGCTGTTGGTTATTCATTCTTTTCTTTTTCTTCTGCTCCGAGAAGGATATCCTTCAAGAAACCAAAGGCAATGGAGGCCACTAAGCTGAACTTTGTACCTTCTTTTTTCCGCAAAGACTCTTTGCCGGTTGTTCACCCAATCTATACAACAGGAGCCATGATGGGCAACTTATGGGGACTGGCTGTAAATGAATGTATGTCGCTGTTACGAAATGTATATTTCCGTATCATATTACTCTTCGGTATGCTACTGCTCTTTGTTGCTTCCACCCAGCTGGGACAGATATATGAGACAGCTACCTTGCCGGTAACCTACCAGGTAGTAGAGAGTTTTGGAGGCACGTTTACCTTGTTCATAGTGATACTTACTATACTCTTTGGCGGTGAACTGGTGTGGCGCGAGCGTGAGTTCAGAATGAGCAATATTACAGATGCGCTGCCGGTGCCTAACTGGATCTTTTACGTAAGTAAGCTGTCGGGCCTCATGTTTATGCAGGTGATACTAATGACGGTAGTAATGGTTTGCGGTATCATCGTTCAGCTATCAAAAGGATATACAGATATAGAACCGCTGCTGTATGTACAGTATCTGTTTGGCTTTCTGTTGCCTGATATGTGGATGCTGGCAGTAGTATCGGTGTTTGTACAAACGTTGGTGAAGAACAAATACATAGGGTATTTTATAGTGTCGCTATTTTATTTCTGGAACAGTGTATTTGCAATGCTGGTGCTGAAGCATAATCTGTTCATATTCTCATCCAATCCATCGGTGGTATATTCTGCCATGAATGGTTTCGGGCATATAGTATGGCCATTCATTGTATTCAAGTTGTACTGGGGTGCATTCTGTCTGGCACTGGCTGGTCTTTCAAGTTTGTTGTGGGCAAGAGGAACTGAGAAAAGTCTGAAGCTGCGATTTGAAGAGGCATTCCTGAAAACAAATCGCAGATCTTGGTTGTTGGTTGGTACTTCATTTGTATTTTTTGTGGGGTTTGGAGGATATATCTATTACAATACGAACGTGCTGAATAAATTTCAGACAGATGCACAGCAGGAAGACGATCAGGTGGCATATGAGCGTAAGTACAGTAAGTATAAAGATATTGCTCAACCAAAGATCACCGATGTGAAATTGAATGTAGACATCTATCCTAAGAAACGAGGTTTGCATGCTGAAGGTACTTATGTTTTGCAGAACAAGACATCAAAAGTTATTGATTCTGTTCACATACTGATACCCGGAGAAATGGAAATACATTTTGTGAACCTCTCGCGCGGCTGGAAGCAGGTATATGCCGATTCTGAAATCGCAGATTACAGGATCCTGAAATTGACACAGCCATTGCAACCGGGAGATACTGTTACCATGTCTTTTGATCTGGATATGGTAACGAAGGGTTTTCAGCACAACTTCACAGGGTTGGGGACGCCATTGTATAATGGTACTTTCGTAAATAATCAATCTTTCCTGCCGTCTATAGGGTACAATTCGCAATATGAAATATCTAATAATGCAGACCGTAAGAAACACGGATTGGCATACAGGCCAACTGCCAATAAGATAAACGATACTGCAGCCTGGCAAAGAAACCTATTTGTTCATGATGCTGACTTTATAACTCTGGAAGCAACCCTGAGCACGGAACCAGACCAAATTGCAGTAGCACCGGGCTACCTGCAGAAAGAATGGGTAAGCAATGGCAGAAAATATTACCAATATAAAATGGATAGTAAGATCCTGAATTTCTATTCTTTCCTTTCGGCAAGGTATATGGTGAAGAAAGAGAAATGGAACGACGTGAACCTGGAAATATATTACCAGAAGGGACATGAATACAACCTGGACAGAATGATGCATGGTATCAAGCAGTCGCTGGCATATTATAGTGCTTCATTTTCACCATATCAGCATAGGCAGGTGCGTATACTTGAATTTCCAAGATATGCTTCATTTGCACAGTCTTTCCCTAATACGATACCGTTTTCCGAGGGTATTGGGTTCATAGCAGATGTGAGTGACAGCAGCAAGGAGAATGTTGATTATCCGTTCTACGTAACTGCGCATGAAGTGGCACACCAGTGGTTTGCACATCAGGTAATAGGTGCCGATGTGGAGGGGTCAAACATACTTTCAGAATCGCTGGCTCAGTATGGTTCTATAATGGTACTGGAGCGCGAATATGGAGAAGACAGATTACGTAAGTTCCTGAAGATAGAGATGGATAATTACCTGAGGTCTCGCTCGGGAGAGTCGGAGAAAGAAAAGCCTTGGGCATATACAGACATTGGTCAGGCTTATATCTTATATCAGAAGGGTGGTTTGCAAATGCATGCACTGAACAAATATCTGGGAGAGGATAGTATGAATCATGCAGTGAAGCGCTTTATTGAAAAATATGCTTTCAAAGGGCCTCCTTACCCAACAACACTGGATCTGATCGCATCAATAAGGCAGTCTACACCAGACTCTTTGCAGTATTTTATTACAGATGTTTTCGACAAGATCACTATTTACGATAATAAGATAGAAAATGCCAAAAGGAATAAAACCGACAAGGGCTATGTGGTAGATGTGACAATAAATATGAATAAAACGTATGCCGACAGCACTGGTAAAGAAATGAAAGCAGCAGGAAGTAACTATGTAGAAATTGGTATATATAAAGACAGGAAGACACTGATCAGCCTCAATAAATATAAACTGGTACCCGGCAAGAACGCATTGCACCTGACTGTGTTGGATAAGCCATATAAGGTAGTTGTTGATCCCCGACTGTTATTGATAGACAAGAATCTCGATGATAATGAAACAAAACTGGGTAAGCCAGGTGAAGACAGAGAAGAGAAAAAGCGAGGAGGAATAAAGATCAAAAAAGCATAATTGCATAAGTTATAGCTTAGAACTATTATACAGCAGGGAAGGAATATAATTAGCGGAAAATCTTTAACTTTAGAGATATTTTTTAAACCGTTTTTTATATTAATTTCCTGTTTATGTTTCTTTTGAATAAAAAGGCATTTGGTAGCATTTTGTCATTGATATTGATCTGTGCAACTGTTGTTGGTTTTGCTCAGCAAGGCAATAGTTCTATATTATCTCAGACAAGAAACAGCGCCGATAATACGCCAACTTCTATTTCTTTTTCTGCAGATGCCAACCTGAGGATGGATGATCCTCAGGAAGTGTTTCGCAGATATCTGGGGATAGGTTCAGGCAGCAGCATTTCTATGCGTCTGAAAAACACGGTTACTACCAAGGACAATATAACTACCCAGAGGTATGATGAATACTACAAGGGAATAAAAGTAGCATTGGGTGGATATACCATAACAGGTAAAGAAGGAAAAGTGAGTCACATGACCGGTAACTTCTATAGTCCTGTTCAGGATCTTTCTGCGCTTCCTGTTTTGACAGAAGCTACAGCATTTGCTAAAGCTATAAGTTTTGTAGGTGCAGAAAAATATAAATGGCAAAACCCTATTGAGGAGGCTTTTATTAAAAGAGAATACGGCAAAAGCGATACTTCCTATTTGCCAAAGGGCAGACTGACTTGGGTGGAAGACAGGCGTAACGGAAATGATGATCATAAGTTGCATCTGGCGTATGTGTATGACATATATGCAGAGCTGCCGCTGAGTAGGCAGGAAGTATATATTGATGCTATAGATGGGAAAGTGCTCTTCTCAAACCAGTTGATCAAACACACTGCAGCAACCGGAGCATCGAGATACAGTGGTACTGTGCCTTTTCAGAGTGCGCGTGTAGGTGCCAACTACGTTCTGTTTGATTCTACCCGAGGGGATGGTGTGCATACTGTGAACATGTTGAACGGTACCTCATATGGTGCAGCTGCCAATTTTACAAGTGCAACTAACACATGGCCGGTAGCCCCTGCCGATAATGTTGCAGTAGATGCACATTGGGGTGCTGAAAACGTTTATGACTATTTCTTTACAGAGCATGGCCGACTGAGCTGGGATAACCTGAACGGCATTTTGAAACAATATGTTCACTATAGTACCAACTATAACAATGCATATTGGGACGGAACAGCAATGACCTATGGTGATGGGTCTGGTCTGGCAGCAGGAGGGTTCTCTCCGCTTACCAGTATAGATGTGACAGCGCATGAAATAGGGCATGGTATATGCCAGGCAACATGCGACCTTATCTATGAAAAAGAATCGGGCGCTATGAATGAAGGTTTCAGCGATTGTTGGGGAGCAACAGTGGAGCATTGGGCAGACCCGCATGAAACAGATGCCATGCCGAAGAATGCCTGGGAAATGGGTGAAGAGATAGGTACAGAGCCGCTGCGCAGTATGAATGCACCATTGCTGCAGGGACAGCCAAATACTTATGGCAGTACCAACTGGGTGAGTGTAGTGGCCTGTACGCCAACAGGTGGCAACGACTATTGCGGTGTTCACACCAATAGTGGTTTGCTGAATTACTGGTATTATCTGCTTGTAAACGGAGGAACCGGTACAAACGGAATAGGAAACAGTTATATAGTAAATCCGCTTGGCTGGACTAAGTCAGGTAAAATACTTTATCAGTCTGAGCTGGTGCTTTCAACCACTGCTACTTATGCAGATATGAGAACTGCTTCCATTAATGCGGCAAACGTTTTGTATGGTCCTTGTTCTCCTGAAGCTCAGAGTGTGACAAACGCATGGTATGCTGTAGGTGTTGGCGCAAGATTTGTGGTTTGTGTTCCACAGATAGCTTTTGTGACAAAGAATATAAGAGTATCTGAAGCATCAACTACTACAACATGTCCTACATCACGTACAATAAATATCGGGCTGAGGCCAACAGGAACAATAGCAGGAGGCAGTCCTGTTGCTAATATTCTGGTAGCACCCGGTTCTACTGCCATTGCTGGTGTTGATTACTCACTGAGCACAACATCTGTAACATTCCCTGCCGGCGATACTTCTACTAAATATTTTACACTTACTGTTTTTGACAACGGAGCAGTTAATGATAATAAACTAATAGACTTTGCATTTACTGTAACACCTATGGGTACAGGTGCAATAGTGGCGCCCTTCAACGATTCTATGAGGGTATATATTGATAACAATGACAGTATACCATACAATGGCGGTACACGATATGCCACCTTGAATGAAGGCATACCTGTAGTAAGTGATTTTACTTCTCCTTTTTATGGTAAACAGAGAAGGGCACGTTCTCAGTTCCTGCTGTATGCCAACGAGCTGACTGCTGCAGGTGTAGTGCCTAATGTGCCCATCTCTCAGATCGCTTTCAAGGTACTTACAAAGGCATCTACTGCACCATTCATAGGGTACACTGTGAGCATGGCCAATACCAATGTACCTGATCTGTACACCAATTTTGTAACTGCAGGGCTCACACAGGTATATCTGGGCGACCACACTACAAATCTGGGTGTAGATTCTATTAATTTCAATACGGGAACGTTTACCTGGAACGGAACCAGCAATGTAGTGGTACAGCTCTGTTATGGTATGAATGCTGCAACATTCCCGAACAATGATAAAGTGGAAGGAGTGCAGCAAAGTGCCTTCATTATTGGCGATTACAATATTTCTAACACAGGTACAGGTACAGGATGTGGTCTTGGATATAGCAATGGTAACAGGGTTGTAGTGAAGCCTATCATGCGCTTCAAGCAGAATGTAACACCAACAACAGTAGAAACTACTACAGGTAGTAATCATACATGGAATGTAGTAGCAGGACAGGATGTATATTTCTACAGTACTGCAGATACACAGATCATAGCCGGTGTGAAATATCCGGATAACGATCTGGGATGTGTGAATGCAACAGTGACTCAGTCAGGAAACGGAGTTGTGCCTGCAGTGTTTTCTGCCATCAACAGGTCAAGGAAAGAGATCGTTATCAATCCAAGTATAAATGGTGCGGTTACAACTTATGATGTTACTTTTTACATGAACAACACAGAGCTTGCAGGTATAGATCCGGCAACATTGTTCCTGCTGAAAACAACTGCTCCTACAGATGCTACTGTAAGTACTGCCAACTCTTTGGTATTAACTCCAACACTCATCAACGGCGCCAATTATACAGGCTTCACGGCTACCTATACCGGCTTTGGCAGGTATATGCTGGTAGACGGGCCTCTATGCAACACTCCTGTTGCTAATATAACTCCGGCTGGTCCTACTTCTTTCTGCCTGGGAGGTAATGTATTACTAAGCACACCTACAGGAACAGGGTATACTTACCAGTGGCAAAAAGACGGTATTGCTATAGCAGGAGCAACCAATGCAAACTATACTGCATCGCTGGGTGGTGACTACACGGTAATTGTGAATCAGAGTGTATGTGATAGTGTTTCAATGCCGCTTACTGTGATCCTAGATTCAGTTTATACAGCAAATATAACAGGTACTGTTACAAGCTTATGTACAGGACAAACAACCACACTTACCGATGCTACTGCTGGCGGAGTATGGAGTAGCAATAATGCAGCAATAGCAAGTGTAAGTACAGGAGGAGTTGTTACAGCAATAGCTACGGGAGTTGTTACTATATCCTATTCTGTGACCAATATTTGCGGCACTGCAATAGCAACCTATACACTAACTGTAAATGCACCTACGGCTTTGGGGGCTATTGCCGGCTCGCTTACAGTATGTGAGGGCAGTAATACATCTTTGAGTAATGCTACCTCCCCGGGTGTATGGAGCAGCAGTACTACAGCTGCAGCAACAATTGATGCTGCCGGAGTAGTGTCGGCATTGACCGCTGGAACAAGTACAATAAGCTATACTCATACCAATATATTTGGTTGTGTATCGTCTGCTACATCAGTAGTTACGGTAAATGTAACTCCTGCAGCAACTACTACACCTACGGGTATCTATGTTGTTTGTACTGGTTCAACAGCAACAATAAATGCTATGCCTGCAATTGCGGGTCACACTTACCAGTGGCAAAGTAGCGGAACAGATATTGCAGGTGCTTCATCTGATATTTACATGACGCCTAGTGCAGGTACTTATCGTGTAAAGGTTACGAATATATACGGTTGTACAGGCACATCTGCAAATGTGATTCTAAGTTTGAGTGCTACAGCAACTGTCACACCTACAATAGCTATATCGGGTGCGCCTGGTCTGAATGTTTGTGCCAGTGGTAGTCCGGTATCATTTACAACAAGTACAGTATATGGAGGTAGTACACCTGCGTATCAGTGGTCTGTAAACGGTACATTTACAGGAGCTACAGGCAGTTCTTATTCTTACGTGCCTTCAAATGGCGATATGGTAACCTGCCAGCTTACCAGCAGTTATGCCTGTGCTTCTCCTTCGGTTGTAAGCACTTCTGTAATAATGACCGTAAACCCGATGGTTACACCTGCAATAAGTATCAATCCTAATCCAAACGATACGGTATGTGCAGGTGAGTCTGCTTCCTTCACAGCGTTACCGGTATCAGGTGGAACAGCACCAACATATTCATGGACTAAGAATGGTGTATATGCCGGTTCAGGAATTACTTACAGCAGTCCATCTCCTGCTGATGGAGATGTGATCGTTTGCCGTATGACCAGCAATGCCAATTGTGCAACTGTAACAACGGTAAACAGCACGCCACTTACCATACATGTATTACCACATGTAGTGCAGTCGGTGGTGGTCTCTACATCATCTACAGTGCTGATACCCGGAATGCCAATGACATTTGCAGCAGTAACTACTAATGCAGGCTCAACCCCTTCATACCAGTGGTTCATCAATACGACTCCTATACCTGGTGCTACCTCTATTACTTTCACCACCAATACATTGACCAATGGTCAGTATGTGTTCTGTAAGGTAACTACCAGTCTTCTTTGCGCTACGCCGCGCATCACAATGAGCGGTGGCATAGAAGTAAAAACAGCAACTACAGGAATAGATGGTATGAATACTAGCAGAATACTATCTGTAGTGCCAAATCCGAATAAGGGTGTGTTTGTTATTACAGGTAATACGAGCAACATGAACCTGGATGAAGTGCAGATAACTGTAGTGAACATGCTGGGTCAGGAAGTTTATAGGTCTGCTGCGAAAGAGGTAAATGGAATGATCAATGAAGAAGTATCATTACCCGTAAATATTGCTTCAGGTATGTACATAATTTCAGTAACATCAGGTGCCCTTCATGAAGTATTTCATGTTACTGTAGATAAGTAAAATAACTGCAAATAATGCTTTAGCGAAGAACATAGTAATCTACTATTGTTCTTCGCTTTTTTTATACTTTAAGATTGAAATTATCTTACCATCATACAAAGACTATTGTCATAATTTACGTCTATCAGACTGGTAACACATGAGAAAATACACCTTGCTCCTATTATTGGTTTTGTTTCAGAGTTCCGGTTATATAAGGGCTCAGCTGTTTCGTGGAGTTATTATTAACTCTATTGATTCTACAGTTGTGCCAAATGCAGCTGTAAGTGTTGGTTTGTTGCAACGCACTTTCATTACCAATGATAAAGGCGAATTTAGTTTTCAGAAGCCCACACCGCGGATGAGTACGTTGGAGTTGACAGTTTCTGCTATAGGGTGCAAGGCTACTATTTTATATCATATTACCAATGAACCGCTGGAACGGATCTATGTGGAGATATTGCCCAATACGCTTGCTGATTACACTATAGTTGGTTTATCGGCAGAAGAAGTGGTGAGCAATGCAGTGAAATTAATACCGGAAAACAATACTGATTCCGGGTTTTTCGCAAGCTCATCTTACCGGCAGTATCAAAAGATCAATGGCAAATTTTCAAATTATATTGAAGCCAAACCCGTGGTGATGTTTGGCGTGCAAAAAAAGAAAAACAGATTGCTTGGTAGTGAGGCATTTGCAGTGAGCAGGCTGCGTAGAACTGCTTTGGTGTATGAACCGGGACACCCAAATTCGAACAATATAGCTCAGCTGATGGAAGAGAATGTGGTGTATCACCTGGAGGGTAGTTCTATGGATCCTGCAAAGTTTTCTAAATACAGATTTACTTTCGATACCAGTATAAAGAACGATAGCTATTATGTAGTGAAGTATTTTATCAATGATTTTTCTTTGGAGAAACATGGGGTGGAGCAATTGGGCAATTCTTTTTGGGGAGAGTCTTACGAGAAGGGTGAGCTAAGAATAGAAAGGGGTAGTTTCGCCCTGATATCATTGAAACGGAATACCTACAGATATAGAAATTATACTTACCCGAAAAATGGTGGTAATAACTGGGTGATGCCGGAGAAGAGGTATTATGTGGAATTAAGAGATGGTGAGCTTGAATTGCAGTATACAAAGATGAATGGAAAGTGGTATCCCTACAGGATGAACCACAGATTTACCAATGAGTTTTACAGAGGTGGGTGGGGTAGTATGGAGTATGTTGTTACCTGCTACTATGAATGGCAAAATGATTCAGTAAGCAGATATACTACAGATGAATATCATGACAGATTCTTCCCTAAGATGCAGGTGTGGAACATACCTTATGATGCAGCTTATTGGAAAAATGAAAACTTCCCTTTTCATTTCAATTTAAAGGAAGCCGTGTTCAAAGAACTTGCAAGTACAGAATCAAATGAACCTGCCTTCATCATCAATGAGAAAGAAGGTAAATGACCCTATAGTTCTGTAATAATTAGTTGATCATATCCCAGGTGAAACCAAAACGAAGCATAGTGTTTGGTGCTGCATAAACGGGTGTGCGTGTTGCGCCGGTAGTTCTGTTAATGACAGGTGTTGCAGTGTAGAGGACAGCGTTTTTAGCAAATAGCTGTTGCAGATTATCGCCTACTATAAATGCCCTGAATCTTTTGATCCTGAAATTTACAAATACACAGAGTTCGGGTGTGTTGGCAATAGTGTCTATTGTCTGGTTATAGAATCTGTTGAAAATAGCGCTATAGCCTGCTGGTGCATATGGGGTATTATATCTGCATTCAATACCAGTAGCCAGCTTGATGGCGTTATTGAAAAGAGGCTTCTCGAAACTGAGCTGATGGCGCCCCATAAATGCAGGAATGTTTACCGGGTTGTTATTGCCGGTGATCTGATAAATTACCTCGTTATCGAGGAAGAAACTACCTATTCTGAAGATTTTTCTGCCCCATAATTGTGGTATGGTGAAAGTGCCATCATATTGAGCTGGTAACCCCTTTTCATCGAAGTATAGGTAGTTGTTGACAATGTGGGCTTTTGCACCTGCAGATGCGTGAATTCGTTGGCTTTCTAAGCCTGCAAAAATGGTAGAGATGCTTTCTGAATTGAAGCTGAAAGATCTATTGACATGCAGGTTATTGTAGTCGGTATAGCTAAAGGGAGCAGTGCCTATTTGCTGACTGACACCGGCAACAAAGCTACCTGCATTTTCGCCTATTTTCTTACCTATTACAGCATTGAAATTGAAGTTGCCAGCAGAATTGCCTGATGTATACAGTAGTGCCGAAGCTCCGTATTCCCATGCGGCAGATGTGAGTGCTTCTTTTTTCAGTTGCCCTTCCACATAGGTACTAGGGCTACTGTGTCTGTCGATACCCGTAGCCAGGTAAGGACTATCTGTAATTGTAGTTATGACCGGCCCTGAGGTAAATTGATCGTATCGTATACCAGCTCCTGCACTGAACTTCAGCTGCTTACCTGCCTTGCCGAGATAGCCATTGAAAAGAACTTTACTATCTGCCCAGAACCATTTTTGTTGTGTATATACCGAGTCTATTCCTGCGGCATAATATCCTGAACCGTTATTGGCAAATGTTTTTGAGAATAAGGATACATATCTCATTGAGTCGGGTGCCAGATCTTTGTACTGATGTTTTTCAGAACTCAGCGTTGTTTGGTGTGTAATACTGAAACGAGGGGTAATAGTATAGGTGAAAGCCGAGGTGTCTTCTTCATCGAAAACGGTATCTGATACTCCCCATGTATAGCTATGTTGCAGCATGATGGTGAAATCGCGTTGCACATTACTTACTGCAGAACGGGTGCTGCTGTACTGACTTTCATAGGCAGTGTTCAGCGTCCTTCTATCATTATAGTTGGGGTCAGATAGCAAGGTGTCATATAGTACACCACCATTTTCATCGTGTTGCTGCTTGTTGTATACCATTGCAGCCTTGAGGTTGTAGCGTTTGTCAAGGCTTTTGTAGTTAGTTGTAAGTGCAAAGTTGTCGTGGTTGTTTCTCTGGATCTTGTAATATCCAGGAGCACTGATCTTACGGTATTCTACAGCGAAGTTCCAGTTGGGTCTTATATTCTGAGTGTGCAAGATGCTTGCGTTGTGTTCCTGACGGCCAGCAGTCTGATAACTAAAAACAGAGTAAGGGCGATTTGTGTTGTAATATTTGAGACTATCTACATTGAAGCGATATACATCGAAAATATGATAGCCTAAAGTAGGCCCTACATGATTGTCGGTTTTGAATTGCAGATCATTTACAGGGCTGCCCGGATTTCCCATGTCTCTGGCCCAAGGTTGAATAAAAGGTCTTCTGTGAAAAGTATGGAGGTTTGTATCGGGTTTGTAAATGCGATCTGCATTGATCTTTACAAAGGTCACATCCGCCTGCTGATTTTTCCAGCGATTGGTATTGGACTTATTTTTATTAGTATCGGTACGAGGCACATTGCTGGTTTGCGCAGCAAGTTGCATACTGCTACTTATTGATAGCAATAAAGCCAAAACAAACAGGAAGTGAAATTGTATAGAGTGTTTCAAATATGATAAATTATTGCAGCTTTATGAGCTTGCAGTATGCAAAATTAACCACTGCAGTGGAATAATAATGAATAAGGTAAAATTTTAGGATTATTTCTGATGTGAGACATATGCAGGGCTGTTCGGAGAATTGTATTAGGTTTGGCGCATGAAATTTGCAAAAACGGCAAGAATTGTTTTGATTCTGATGCCGATGTATTTCATGGTTCTGATTGCTTCTGCCCAGCCAATGCTGCCTGGCTTAGCAGGCATAATGGACAAGGATTTTGTGTTGTTATCGTGGAATTGCCAGTATGATGGTGTTAGGTCTATTTCAGTAAAAAGATCAGCAGACAGTTTGACGAACTACAAACCTATTGGGAATGTAAAAGAAACTGCAAAGGGCATACAATTGTTTACTGATGAGCAACCTCTGGCAGGGAATAATTTCTATAAACTGAGTATTATTTTCAGTTCGGGGCTTAGCTGGAGCAGTAACCATTGCAGGGTAACGGTTGCTCCTGAAACTGTGAAGAATAGAATGATAGAGCAAAAGCATGTAATAGTTCCTTCAGCTACAATAACTGAGCAAACAGAAAAGAAGCAATTTCCTGAAACACCCAAGCCCATTTCGACAGTGCGAATCTTCTTGCCAATACCAGAGCCAGATGTATATGAACCTACCTTCGTCAGGTCGAGGTATGTAGCTGTGCAGCGGTTGACCGGTCATGTATCTGTGAGCTTGCCAGCAGGTTTTGAAAAGCAGCAATGCTCAATTGTATTCTACAACAACAAGGGTAGGGTGCAGGTAGAGATACCGGAAATTAAGGTTACCTATTTGCTGATAGATAAGCGAAATTTTCAGCGAAATGGCATCTATAAATTTGTATTGAAGAAAGAGGGTGTGGAGTTAGAGTCGGGATACATCACACTTGCTATGTAGTTGTAAGATCAATTGAAAGAAGTGTTATCATCTGATTCCTGTTCCTGCAACATTTCGTCCCATTCAGGACCCAGTTTTAAGGAACCGCCTGTATATATGCGCATCATCTGTACCATCTTTTCTGCATCCCATGAGTAGACACATGGTGCAAAGTAAATTCTTTTACCATCCAGCATATCGAAGTATAGATTTCCTTCGTGGTGCAGATTTTGAATAAGTTGTTCCTGAGTTTCAAAACCAAAGTAATCGAAAGAGTTTCCTTTTAGCGGGTGATCTGTTTTGGTACCCATGCCCTGATAGTGAAGCTGGCCAATGTTTCGCCAGTAATATTTATTTACCCTGCGCGATAAAAGTGTCTTTCTTATGATGGTTATAGAATGCACATCAAGCATTAGTTGCTCACTGAAAAATATGCGTGCAAGGAACCGATAAGCAGCCAGTATATAGAGTATAGATGCTCCTATAGTTACTAGCCAGCTAATGAGATCGTGCCTGAATGGGAATGACTGAGCCAGAAACACAGAAGCCATAGCTGCGGTAACAATGAGCTCTGCTATGTATAGTGCGCGTATGCGTCCATCAACCCTGTTGCCAAGGTTGATGAGCAGTGTTTTTTCGCCCCAGTTGTATGTAATGTTTCGCTTGGCCAAATCGGTTGATTACTATACCTGTTCTTTATTGTCTGATGTAGATACTGCAGTGAGAATTTCCGCTTCAAATACTTCTTCAAATTTTTCTATCAACAGGTTTTTTACTTCCTGTTCATCAACCAATCTGCCCAGTTCTTTTTGCAACGAGGTAACACTTTTATCTGTGATGCCACAAGGTACTATGTAATCGAAATAACGAAGGTCTGTATTGATATTGAGGGCAAAACCATGCATGGTAACCCAACGGCTGCAACGCACGCCCATGGCGCATATTTTGCGCACTTTTCCTTTTACATCAGCATCCAGCCATACACCTGTAGAGCCAGGCAGACGCCCGGATTCGATGCCGTAATGAGCCAATGTGCGAATGATTACTTCCTCCAGATTGCGCATGTATTTGCCAAGGTCTGTTACAAAGTATTCGAGATCCAGAATAGGGTAGCCAACTATCTGACCGGGGCCATGATAAGTTATATCTCCACCTCTGTTTGTTTTGAAGAAAGAAACGTTTAGTTCTTTGAGTCTGGAGTCATTCACAAGCAGGTTTTCCATGTGGCCACTTTTGCCCAAAGTATAGACATGCGGGTGAGCGCAGAATAGCAAATGATGTTTTGTTGGTACATCGTAAACTCTGTCTGCAACCTGTGTTTTATACCAGTCAGACTTGAGATCGAGATTGACTTTTAATAATGATTCCTGATACGCCCATGCAGTATCATATGCCACTTCACCAAGGTCTTCAAAAAGTATTGCTCTCATAAATGAAGATGCAATTTACGGAATATTAGCGCTGATGAAATTCCGAAATTGTCTTTTGATAATAACTGTATTTTACTTAAAGATTAATTAATTGTGTATGTGTAATTTGTTAATAATTATTAGTGTTGTTTGCTTTTGAATAGTAGTTTTAACAATTTGATGTTTTTGAGTTTAAAATTTATATTTTTATAAACAAACTGTTAAAATTTCGATTACTTCTTTTGTTAAGAGGTAATCGCCTCTGTTTAGAATTTTTTTAAAGTCGAGTTTATGAGAAAGATTTATTTCCTCTTGTTATTGTGTTGCTTGAGTACAGTTGTGAAAGCACAAACGATAAGTGCGGCAAAGTACCCATTTACAACTACTACTGGTGCTACGCTTGAGAACTTGAGTACAGGTGCTACAACAATTCATAGTGCAGGTGCAGATGATAATGCTTCCGGCGTTATTAACATTGGTTTTGATTTCTGGTATATCGGTACAAGGTATACTCAATTCTCCGTTAGCTCAAATGGTCTTGTAAGATTAGGTGCTACTGCAGGTACGGGTACTCTTACCAACTCACTTGCAACTACCACTAATAATCCAAAGATTACAGCATTTTGGGATGATCTTTATTCAGCATCCGGCGGTGTCAGATATAAGGTAATTGGAACTGCACCCAATAGAAAACTAGTAATAGATTTTTATAACTATGGTGTTTGTTGTGTGACAACAGGAACTATGAATTTTCAGGTTTGGTTGTCTGAATCGACCGGTGTTATCCAGTTTGTATATGGAGCTGGAATGACTACATCAAGCAGTTATTCTGTTGGTCTTGCGAATGGTACTACTGTATATGCTGCTGTTACCACATCAGCACATACCTGTTCTTATACTGTAGTGAATAATACAAACACAGTTGCCATAGCTAGTGGAAGAAAATATATTTTTACTCCTATTATTCCTCCTGCTCCAACCAGCATAAATTTCTCGAGCGTTACTGGTACTTCTATGGTAGTGAACTGGACTGCTGCAAGTCCTACAACTGACATATATGGATATGCTTTGTACATGTCTACAGATGGTGGTAGTACTTATTCATTTGTAAATACATATGCTGGGGCAACTACAGCAACTTCGGGTGCAATTGCTGGTCTTACAGCAGGGGTAACATATACATGGAAAGTAGTAGCATACACTGAGGGTGGGCTAAGTAGTCCTTTAGTTGGCAGTCAAACAACTACTGCAACAGCATGCACGGGCACCCCTACTGCAGGAACAGTCTCTGCATCTGTTTCTTCAGGCTGTAGTGCCTATTCAACAGTTTTATCTTTAACAGGTGCAACAACCGGCGTTACAGGATTGAATTATCAATGGCAGAGTTCAGCTGATAACAGTTCATGGACAAGCATAACCGGTGCTACCAGTTCTACCTACACAACTACAATTTCAACATCTTCATATTACAGGTGTATCGTGGGTTGCACTCCAAGTGGGCTAAATGCTACTACAGCGAGTGTTTTCTTAGGATTGTCAACCTGTTATTCCATGACTTTCAATACTACGGTTAGCAGCACAACTTGTGGTGGTTTATTCTATGATGATGGTGGGCCAACAGGAAACTATAATGCATCAAACGGAACGAGTGTTTATACTTTTTATCCCGGTGCAGTTGGTACAGGTTCAAAAGTTGGTGTTCATTTCAACTCATTTGCTTCAGAATCCTGCTGCGATTATATGTATATATACAATGGTAATAGTACTGCAGCTGCAATTCTTGGTGGACCATATTATAATATAGTGCCACCAGATTTTACTTCTACAGCCGCAGATGGTTCACTTACTTTCATGTTTTACTCTGATGGGTCAATAAATGCTGCAGGTTTTGCAGCCCAGATAACAACTACTTCGGTTAACCCAATAACTTCACATCCCACTGCAACAACATCAACCTGCATAGGGTATAGTCCGGTATTGACGGTAGGTGTAAATGGTACCAATTCCTATCAGTGGTTCAATAACGGTACAACAAACTCAAACACAGGAGGATCTGCAATATCTGGCGCTACAAATGCAAGCTATTCACCCAGCACTGCAGCAACGGGTCTTACTTATTATTATTGCAGAGTAACTACAGGCTGTGGTGTTCAATTTGTAAGTAATACCGCAGGTGTTACAGTTAATGCTTCACCTTCTGCTATCACAGGTACATTGACAGCATGTTCCGGAAACTCAACAACACTTTCCAGTGCAACCGGAGGCGGTGCATGGAGTACCAGTTCTGGTATCGCATCTGTAACATCGGGTGGGGTAGTTACAGCAGGTGGTACATCGGGTACAACCACAGTAAGCTATACAGTTTCGGGCTGTTCTGCAATAGCAACATATACCGTTATAGCTGCACCAGGCACTAATGCAGGTACTCATGTAGTGTGTTCCGGCCTTACCACTACTCTTACCAACCCGGGTGGCTTAGGTACATGGAGCAGTAGTAATACGGGTGTAGCAACCGTAGGTTCTTCGTCTGGTATCGTTACCGGTGTAGCCGGTGGCACAGCAGTTGTTTCCTATTCTAATGGTTGTGGTAGTCCTGTAGGTTCTGTTGTTACAGTTAACCAGACACCGGGTGCCATAACGGGAGCAACAACAGCATGTATAGGTGGTAACACCACACTAAGTAATCCTAATACAGGTGGAACATGGAGTAGCAGTAATACTGCTGTTGCTACTGTAGTGTCGGGTACTGGTATAGTTACTGGTGTTTCAGGCGGAACCTGTATCATTACCTATAATCTGGGTAATGGATGTGCTGTTGCAACTCGTGTGCAAACAATTAATATCGCACCTCCTTCAATATCCATTACTCCATCAACTTCTTCAACAATATGTCATACCAGCAGTGGTACATTTACTGCTACTACAACGCCTACAGTAAACGTTCTGGCTCAGGACTGGAACACAGGTATGACGGGTAGTATAGGTGGTACCTGGAATATTACAAATACAGCCGGTGTGTCAACCAGCTATTGGCAGATAAGGACTTCTCCCGGATATGCAGGTGAAACAGGTGACGGAACACCAATGATGGAAGCGGCTCCTGATGCTACTACCGGACTTACCAGTACCATAGTTACTTCACCTGCTTTTTCTCTGGCAGGCTATTCTTCTGCATCCTTAAGTCTTAATCAATATTATTTGTCTTATAGTGCTGATGCTACCGTTGCTGTTCAATATTCAATAAACGGAGGTAGCTCATGGACAACATTATCAAGTATATTAGGTACTACTACCGGTAGTACTACCTGGACTGCGGGAACTCCGACTACTACATTATCACTGGCAGCATTAATAGGACAACCAAATGTAATGCTAAGATGGAACTACATTTCAACTTGGGGTTTTTATTGGGCTATAGATAATATAGTAGTTACAGCAAACTACAATACACCAACATATGCATGGACTGGTATTTCCGGTGCCGCTGGTTTGTCTTGCAGTGCATGTGCTGCAACTACTATTACACCAACAGCACTTGGCGCCAATGTATATAGTGTTACTGCTACAGCAAATGGCTGTACTACAACAAGCGGTGTTACTGTAACTACAGAACAGGCAGGTGCCGTTACAGTTACAGGTGGTGGTACTGCTTGTGGTGCTGCAACACTGAATGCATCAGGTGGTATAGGTGGTACTATTTATTATCAGGGTACAACATCTGGTGGTACATCAACTGCTACTCCATCTACTTCTGAGTCTGTTACAGCATCAGGTACTTATTATTTCAGGGCCAGAACTGCAACAGCATCTTGCTGGGGCACACAGGGAAGTGCAACTGTAACTATTAACGCAGTGCCTGCCGCTGCACCAACTAACAGCGGACCGATATGTAATGGTGGTACTGTGACTCTTGCAGCAAATCCATCGGGTGGTGCGTCAGTATTTACATGGAGTGGTCCTAATCTAGCAGCCACTACCGGTGCTACACCTACAGCTACTCCTACAGTAACAAGTGTTTATTCACTTACTGTAAGCGATGGCAGCGGTAACCCTGGTTGTAGTCCGGCTACAGTTTATACCACAGAGGTGACTGTGAACCCAACGCCTACTGCTGCACCAACGAACAGTGGTCCTATCTGTAATGGCGGTACAGTAACGATTACAGCTAATCCTGCAGGTGGTGCATCTGTATTTACCTGGAGCGGACCGAATCTGGCAGCTACAACTGGTGCAACGCCAACAGCAACGCCAACTGTTACCAGTGTTTATTCTTTGACGGTAAGTGATGGTACTGCAGTTTCTGGTTGCAGCCCTTCTACTATATATACTACTTCAGTAACAGTACGTTCAACACCAATTGCGGCACCAAGCAATGACGGCCATATATGCGTAGGAGGTACAGTGAATCTTACAGCAAACGGATCTGGAGGTGCTTCAGTTTATACATGGAGCGGTGCATCTATTTCATCTACAACCGCTGCAAACCCTACAGCTGCTCCGGCTTCTACAAGTGTTTATTCACTTACAGTTAGCGATGGTTCTGGTGACAGTGGTTGCAGCCCTGCCACAGTATACACTACCTCTGTAACTGTAAATGCAGTACCTACTGCTGCCCCAACAAACAGCAGTCCTATTTGTAATGGCGGTACAGTTACGCTTACAGCCAATCCGGCCAATGGAGCCAGTGCTTATAGCTGGTCAGGATCTTCATTATCAGCATCAACTACTGAAAATCCTACTGCCACACCTACTGTTACTTCAACTTATTCTCTTACAGTTTCTGATGGAAGCGGACATTCTGGTTGTAGTCCGTCTACAGTATATACTACATCGGTAACAGTTAATACTACACCTACAGCAGCTCCAACAAACAGTGGTCCAATATGTAATGGTGGAACAGCGACACTTACTGCAAACCCCGCTGGCGGAGCAACTACATACAGCTGGAGCGGACCAGGTCTTTCATCTACTTCAGTAGCCAACCCAACTGCAACACCAACAGTAACAAGTGTATATTCACTTTCAGTTACAAATGGTACAAGTGGAAGTGGTTGTAGCCCTGCTACAGTATACACTACTCAGGTAACTGTAAAACCTACGCCAACTGCTGCTCCTACAAACAATGGATATATATGTAATGGTGGTACAGTAACGCTGACAGCAAATGGAGCTGACGGAGCCAGCGTTTATAACTGGAGTGGATCTGCTCTTGTTGCCACCACAGGTGCAACTCCAACTGCAACTCCTACAGTAACTTCAGTTTACTCTGTAACTGTAACTGACGGAACTTCAGATAACGGTTGTAGTCCGTCTACAGTTTATACTACTTCAGTAACGGTAAATGCTAAACCTGTTGCTTCGCCAACAAACAGTAGCCCTATATGTAACGGTGGCACTGTGACATTGACAGCAAATCCAGCCAGTGGCGCTATTACTTATAACTGGAGTGGATCTTCTTTGGCTTCTAATACATTACAGAATCCAACAGCTACTCCAACAGTTACTTCAGTCTATTCTTTAACAGTAACTGACGGTAGTTCACAACCTGGTTGTAGTCCATCTACGGTATACACAACATCTGTTACAGTTAACAGTACTCCAATTGCTGCTCCAACTAATGACGGTTACATATGTAATGGTGGTACCGTAAATCTTAGTGCCAATGGATCAGGTGGCGCTTCAGTGTATTCATGGAGCGGACCTTCACTTTCATCTTCAACTATAGCTAACCCAACAGCTACACCTACAGTTACAAGTGTTTATTCATTGACTGTGACAGATGGTAGCGGTTTTGCAGGTTGTAGTCCTTCTACTGTTTACACTACTTCTGTAACTGTAAATAGCAAACCGACAGCTGCTCCTACCAACAACGGATATATCTGTAACGGTGGCACAGTGACACTCACTGCGAATGGTGCGAACGGTGCAAGTGTATACAACTGGACAGGTTCATCGCTTATAGCAGCTACGGGTGCAACTACAACAGCTACTCCAACTGTAACAGGTGTTTATTCGCTTATGGTTACTGATGGCAGTACCAAATCGGGCTGTAGTCCTTCAACAATTTATACTACTTCAGTAACAGTAAATGCTAAACCTACTGCTACTGTTGCCAATAATGGTTATATATGTAATGGTGGTACAGTTACAATCACAGCAACACCATCAGGTAGCGCAAGTACCTATGCATGGAGTGGGGCATCTTTGGTTGCCTCAACCGGTGTTACTACTACAGCTACGCCAACAGTTACCTCTGTTTATTCACTTACTGTGACAGATGGTAGCACCCAGCCAGGTTGTAGCCCATCAACAATATATACTACATCTGTAACAGTTAATGCTAAACCTACAGCTACTGTTGCCAACAATGGTTACATATGTAATGGCGGTACGGTTACATTAACAGCTACTCCAGCTGGTGGTGCAAGTACCTATGCATGGAGTGGTACATCTTTGGTTGCCTCAACCGGAGTAACTACTTCTGCTACACCTACAGTTACTTCTGTTTATTCACTTACAGTAACTGATGGCAGTACACATCCAGGCTGTAGTCCATCTAATATTTATACAACTTCTGTTACAGTAAATAACACACCAACTGCAGCGCCTACAAATAGCGGTGTGATATGTGTGAGTGGTACCGTGACATTGAATGCTAACCCTGCCAATGGAGCTAGTACCTATGTATGGAGCGGGGCATCACTTGTTTCATCTACTTTACAGAATACTACGGCTACACCAACAGTAACTACAACTTATTCGTTGACTGTAACAGATGGTAGTGGACAGCCAGGTTGTAGCCCGGCAACTGTATATACAACCACTGTAACGGTGAATCCTGCTCCTTCACTAACAAGTGCAACTAATAATGGTCCAATTTGTCAGCCGGCAACATTATTATTATCTGCAAACGGCGCTGCAAATGTGACCGGTTATTCATGGGCTGGTCCGGTAGCTATTACGGGCGCTACGACTGCAACGCCAAGTGTTCCGGGTACTACTACTGCAGCTACAGGTATATATTCTGTAACAGTAAACAATGCTACAGGCTCAGGTTGTACACGTGTCTATACTACTTCTGCAACAGTTAATACAATACCAACAGTTGCAAGTATCACGCCCTCTACAACGAATATTTGTAATGGTACTTCTCTTACATTTACTGCAGGATCGGTTTCAGGATCCGGGTCTTTAACGTCTTACAATTGGAGTGGTCCTAACTCTTATACTTCAACTACTGTTACCAACACAGCGGTACTTACACCAACTACAACAGCAGCAAGTGGTGTATATACGCTTTCTGTGACTTACACCGGATCTGGTTGTACAAGTAGTCCTGTTACTTCTTCGGCTGTAACAGTAAATAACTTACCAACAATGACCTCTATAGGCGTATCTCCAACTGTATTGTGTGCAGGAGCGGTTCTGTCGCTCACTGGTAATGGTGCTTCTGGCGCAGGTACTTTATTGTCTTATAACTGGAGTGGCCCGGGTAGTTACAGTAGTACTACATCAGGCTCTACTCAGGTTTACACTACACCTAATGCTGGTGCTTCCGGTTCATACAGTGTATCTGTAACTTATACAGGAACCGGCTGTACCAGCAATCCGGTTGCTTCTTCCAACGTAACGGTAAATCCACTACCATTGGTAGTGAATGTAAATGGGGGTGGTTTCTATTGTTCAGGTGGAACTGGTGTAACTATCGGTTTGGATAGTTCTCAGACAGGTATCAATTATCAATTGTATCTCGGCTCTACTGCTGTAGGTACTCCTGTTTCAGGAACTGGAATTGCTATCAGTTTCGGATATCAGACTGCTGCCGGAACTTACACAGTATTGGCAACCAATGCAACTACTTTCTGTACCAATAACATGGCCGGATCTACAACAGTAACTGTTGGTTCTGTTCCTGTTGTTTATAGTGTAAGCGGTGGTGGTGGATATTGTTCCGGTGGAACAGGTGTCTCTGTTGGAATGTCTAATTCCCAATCATCAGTAAGTTATCAGTTAAGGCGAGGAGGTGTTGATGTTGGTTCAGTAGTATCCGGAACTGGCAGCGCTTTCAGTTTCGGCTTATTTACTACGCCAGGTAATTATACAGTTATTGCAAATCCAAGTGCTACCTGCGCTCAGAGTATGAGTGGAAGCGCCACTGTATTTATCAATCCGCTTCCCACAGTATACAACGTTAGTGGTGGTGGTGCCTATTGTGCCGGTGGGACTGGTTTTCATATATATCAGGATTTCTCTGTAGTTGGTATCAATTATCAGTTATACAATGGTGCTACTCCGGTAGGTAGTCCGTTTGCCGGTGCCAGTTCAGGTCTTGATTTTGGTTTGATGACAGCTGCAGGTACCTATAGTGTTTTAGCTACCAATACATCAACTTCTTGTCAGATTGCCATGTCAGGCACTCCAACAATTGTGGTCAATCCGCTTCCTGCTACATTTGCAGTAACCGGCGGTGGCAACTATTGTAGTGGCGGTGCAGGAGTTAGTATAGGCCTTGCCGGTTCTGCAACCGGTATCAATTATCAGGTTTATAACGGAGGATCTGCAGTAGGTAGTCCGGTTTCAGGTACAGGTTCTGCGCTGAGTCTGGGTACATTTACTGCGGCTGGTACTTATACAGTATTGGCTACTAATGTTACAACATCCTGCACACAGAATATGACAGGTGCTGCAAGTGTAGTTATAAATGCATTGCCTACTAATTATTCAGTGACAGGCGGCGGTTCTTACTGTACCGGTGGTTCTGGTGTACATGTAGGCCTGGTAAATTCTCAGACAGGAGTTAACTATCAATTATATAGTGGCGCTACGGCTATCGGTAGTCCGGTTGCAGGTGCTGGTTCTGCACTCGATTTTGGTTTAATTACTACTGCCGGTACCTACACCGTTAAAGCTACCAATGCAACCACATCTTGTGTCAGCAATATGAGTGGCAGTGCTGTAGTATCAATAAATGCGTTGCCTGCTGTTCAGACAGTTACTGGTGGTGGTTCTTTATGTAGTGGCGCTGCAGGAGTAACTATTGGTCTGAATAGTTCAGAAACCGGAATCAATTACCAGTTATATAATGGTGCTACTGCAACAGGTACTGCTCTGGCAGGTACCGGATCTGCTATTTCATTTGGTGCACAAACCGTAGCAGGTACTTATTCAGTAGTTGCCACTAATGCAACCACATCTTGTGTTAGAAATATGACCGGAAGCGCCACGGTAGCAGTAAACCCATTGCCAACAACGTTTAATATGACTGGTGGTGGTAGTTATTGCTCAGGCAGTACTGGTATTGCTATCGGATTGAGCGGATCTCAGTCCGGAATAAACTATCAATTATATAATGGTGCTTCAACAGTAGGTGGTGCTGTTTCAGGCACAGGTGCTGCAATAAGTTTTGGTGTGCAGACAGCTTCAGGAACTTACACTGTTCTTGCAACCAATGCTACCACTTCTTGTAATATGGTTATGACAGGAACAGCAACAATAGTAATCAATGCTCTGCCTGTTGCTTATTCTGTAACCGGAGGAGGAACTTACTGTAGCGGTGGCAGTGGAGTAAATGTTGGTCTTGGTAATTCTGAAACAGGTATCAATTACCAACTCTATAGGGGAGCAACTGCTGTTGGGTCTGTCGTTGCAGGTACTGGTTCGTCAATAGATTTCGGATTGCAAACGACCGCTGGTACTTATTCTGTATTGGCTACGAACGCTACAACATCTTGTACACGCAATATGACTGGTTCAGTAACAGTATCTATCAATGCTGTTCCTGCTGCACAAACAGTAACCGGTGGTGGAAACTATTGTTCTGGTGGATCTGGTGTATTAGTAGGACTTGGAGGTTCTGCTACAGGGGTTAATTATCAGCTCTATCGTGGTGCTACCAGTGTAGGTAGTCCGCTTGCTGGTACAGGCTCCGCGTTGTCATTTGGCTTACAAACAACTGCCGGTACATACACGGTACTTGCTACTAATACTGCTAATGGTTGTACTGCTAACATGACCGGTTCTGCAGTTGTAGTTATTTACACAATTCCTTCTGCTTATTCTGTAACAGGTGGTGGCAACTATTGTGCAGGGTCTACCGGACTTGCAGTTGGGCTGGTTAGCTCTAATTCAGGCATCAACTATCAGTTATATAATGGTGCTACTGTAATGGGTAGTGCTGTTGCAGGTACAGGTAGTGCTATTAGTTTTGGCATTCAAACACTTGCAGGAACTTACACTGTAGTTGCTACAGATGCTACTAACGGTTGCACTATGGCTATGTTGGGTAGTGCATCAATCGTAATCAATCCATTGCCTTCAGCATATACTGTTACCGGAGGTGGGAACTATTGTTCTGGTGGTACTGGTGTTCATATAGGTCTTTCATTTACTAATTCAGGTGTAAACTATCAGCTATACAGAGGCGCTACTGCAGTGGGTAGTCCGGTAGCAGGTACAAGCACCAGTATAGATTTTGGCCTGCTCACAACAGCCGGAACTTACACAGTATTTGCTACAAACGCTACAACAAGTTGTACTAATGCAATGACCGGTAGCGCTACAGTAGTAGTAAATCCTCTGCCTGTTACTTATGCAGTTACGGGTGGCGGATCTTATTGTAATGGTGGGACAGGTGTTGCTGTAGGGCTTGCCGGTTCTCAGACAGGAATTAATTATCAGTTATACAACGGAACTACTGTTACAGGAAGTACTGTTGCAGGTACCGGAGCCGCTATCAGTTTCGGTTCTCAAACCGCTGCAGGTACTTATACTGTATTTGCAACAAATGCTACAACAAGTTGTGTTAATAATATGACCGGTTCTGCAACCGTAGTTGTTAACCCATTACCTACTCAATTCGCTATGACTGGTGGTGGTACTATGTGTGTCGGAGATGCAGGTTACCATGTTGGATTGAGCGGATCTGAGACAGGCATCAATTATCAACTTTACAATGGTTCGACAACTGTTGGTAGTGTAGTTGCCGGTACCGGAGGGGCATTAGATTTTGGTGTGTTCACTACTGCCGGAACTTATTCCGTAGGTGCAGTTAACACTACAACAAGTTGTACCAATAATATGTCTGGTGTAGCCGTGGTAATAGTAAATCCATTACCAGCTGTGCAAAATATGACAGGTGGTGGTGCATACTGTGTTGGTGGTACTGGTGTTCCAGTTGGCCTTACTGGTTCTGTTTCCGGTATTAATTATCAATTATACAGAGGCGCAACAGTAGTAGGTAGTCCTTTTGCAGGTACAGGATCAGTTATTAGTTTTGGTTTACAAACTACTGCAGGTTCTTACTCAGTATTAGCTACCAATGCAACTACTGGTTGTATGAGCAACATGAGCGGCATTACTACAGTTGTTGTAAATACACTACCTGTTGTTTATACAGTTACCGGTGGTGGTAGTTACTGCGCGGGTACCGGTGGTGTATATGTTGGTATGTCAGGTTCTGATTTTGGCGTGAATTATCAGATCTACAAAGGATCAGTAGCATATGGTTCGCCACTTCCAGGTACAGGTACAGTACTTACATTTGGCTTGCTGGATGTTGCTGGAACTTATACTGTGTTTGCTTCAAATCCTTCTACAACATGTATCAACAATATGAGTGGTAGTGCAACAGTAGTGGTAAATCCATTACCTGCACAGTATACACTTTCAGGAGGTGGTTCTTATTGTAATGGCACAGGTGGTGTCTCACTTTCGTTAAGTGGTTCTGAAGCTGGCATCACTTATCAGCTCTATAATGGTTCTTCTCTTTATGCATCATATGGAGGTACCGGCTCATCATTGACATTCAGTGCTGTTACACCTTCAGGTTCTTATTCTATTCTCGCTACTAATCCGACTACATCTTGTACTAGAGTTATGACCGGCACACCTTCAGTTACCATCCTCTCTGTACCACAGACCTACACTGTTACAGGTGGTGGTACTTACTGTTCAGGTGGAATCGGTGTTAATATTGGTCTTACCGGATCTAATACAGCAATCAATTATCAGTTATACAACGGTACAACAGCAATGGGTACTCCATTTGCAGGTCCTGGTACAACATTCTCATTCGGTTTGCATACGCTTACCGGAACATATTCTGTACTTGCTACAAATATCCTGAATGGTTGTACGTCGCCTATGGCAGGCACTGCAAGTATTGCTACCAATCCGTTACCTGTTCAGCAAACAGTTAGTGGTGGTGGTGCTTACTGTGCCGGTGGTTCTGGTGTAGCCGTGAATCTGCTCAGTTCGCAAGCAGGTATCAACTACCAATTATATAATGGAACTGCTGCAATTGGTACAACAGTAAGTGGAACAGGTAGTGCTATCAGTTTTGGATTACAGACTACTCCGGGAACTTATACTGTTGTTGCTACAAATACTACAACAGGTTGTACCAATGTAATGCTTGGCGCTGCTACAATTTCTATCAATCCACTTCCATCAGTTTATAGTGTAACTGGAGGTGGAAACTATTGTAGCGGTGGTTCAGGACTTGGTGTTGCTCTTTCTGGTTCTACAATAGGAGTCAACTACCAGTTATACAATGGTAGCACCCCAACAGGTGCAGCAATCAGCGGTACCGGCCTTTCTTTCAATTTCGGATTACAGACTGCTGCAGGTAGCTACTCAGTTAGAGCTACCGATATAGCCACTGGTTGTGTAAGCAACATGACAGGTACTGCGTCTATAATTGTAAATCCATTGCCTACAGCTTACACTGTAACTGGTGGTGGTAACTACTGTGTTGGTGGCACTGGTGTTGCGGTTGGTTTAAGTGGTTCTAACTCAGGTATCACTTATACATTACTGAATGGTAGCACTACGGTTGCAACAGCAACAGGTACGGGTAGTGCTCTTTCATTTGGCAACCAATCTACGGTAGCTACTTATACAGTTCTTGCTACTGCAGCCGTAACAGGTTGTACAAGAGCTATGACAGGAAGTGCTTCGGTAGGTGTTAATCCTTTGCCGGTTTCACAGATCGTATCAGGTGGTGGTAGCTATTGTGTTGGATCTACCGGTGTGAACGTAAATCTGCTCAGTTCTGAAATTGGTGTTAATTACCAATTATATAGTGGTTTTACAGCTGTTGGAGCTTCTGTAGCAGGTACAGGTACTCCTGTTAATATGGCCCTGGTTACTGCGGCAGGTACCTACAGTGTTTCTGCTACAAATGCCACAACAGGTTGTAGTAATGGAATGACGGGTTTAGCCGTTGTGAACATAAATGCTTTACCAGTTGTTTATTCTGTTACCGGTGGTGGCAACTACTGTGCTGGTAGTGCAGGTGTTGTCATTGGTCTTGCTGGGTCAGAAACAGGTGTCACTTACAGATTATACAACGGATCAGGTATTTCCGGTGCAGCGATTGCGGGTACTGGTAGTGCCATCAGCTTCGGTACACGTTCGTTGAGCGGTACATATACAGTTCTTGCAACAAATGCTGCTACTACATGTACGTCAAATATGTCTGGTAGTGCAGTGATCAATATTAATCCTGTGCCTGCTTCTTACAATGTAACAGGCGGCGGTACATATTGTGCCGGTGGGTCAGGATTTGTTCTTGGTCTTACAGGTTCTGCTCCGGGTATATCTTATCAATTATACAATGGAAGCGTTCCTGTTGGTTCATCTGTTGCCGGTACTGGATTCTCTATCAGCTTTGGTACTCAATATAATGCCGGAATTTACACAGTGCTTGCCACAAACAACAGCACTACATGTACCAGCAATATGACAGGTGCAGCTACTATCTCTGTAAACGCACAACCTACTGTTTATAACATGACAGGTGGAGGTGCATATTGCGCAGGTGGAGCAGGAGTTCCTGTAGGTCTTAGCGGATCTACATCAGGTATCAATTATCAGTTGTATTACGGTGGAACAGCCACAGGATCTCCTGTTGCTGGTACAGGTAGTGCACTTGATCTTGGTTTCAAAACTAACGCTGGTTCTTATTCGATCATCGCTACCAACTCACTTACAGGTTGTATTGCTAATATGTCAGGAACTTCAGTTGTTGCAGTAAATGCAGTGCCTGTTGTTCAAACCGTAATAGGTGGTGGTAACTATTGTGCAGGTGGTGCCGGTGTGTTTGTAGTCCTTGGTGGTTCTCAAACAGGTATTAGCTACCAATTATATAATGGTGCTACCGCAAGTGGTTCTGCATTGTCCGGTACTGGTAGTGCAGTTTCATTTGGTGCACAAACGGCAGCTGGTATTTATTCTGTACTTGCTACAGATCCGGCTACCTCATGTACTTCTTCTATGACAGGCACAGCAACAGTTATAGTTAATGCGCTTCCTGCTGCATTCGCAGTTACAGGTGGTGGAAACTACTGTGCAGGTACCTCTGGCGTTTCTATAACCCTTTCGGGTTCTGCGCTTGGTGTATCTTATCAGTTATACAATGGTACTGCCTCAGTTGGTACTCCAATAGCAGGTACAGGTACAGCACTCAACTTTGGTATGCTGACCACAGCCGGCACGTACAGTGTACAGGCTACTAACACTACTACAGGTTGCACTGCAGCTATGACAGGTGCCGCAACTGTTGCTGTAAATGCACAGCCGGTTGTTTATACTGTTACCGGTGGTGGTAGTTATTGTGCCGGTTCTGCTGGTGTTAATATCGGGCTGAGCGGCTCTAATACTGGCATCAATTACCAGCTTTATAATGGTTCTGCCACTTCAGGTGCTGTAGTTGCAGGTACAGGTGCTGAAATTGATTTCGGTATCATTACTGCTGCCGGCAGCTATTCTGTACGTGCCGTAAATGCATCTACTACATGTGCTGCAGGTATGGACGAATCGGTTGATGTTATTGTAAACACACTGCCGGTTGTTTATGCTGTTACAGGTGGTGGTAGTTATTGCACCGGTACATCTGGAGTTGTTATCGGATTGTCTGGCTCTCAGTCAGGTGTGAATTACCAGCTTTATAATGGTACAGTAGCTTCTGGCTTTGCAGTTAGCGGTACTGGTAGCGCAATCAGTTTCGGCACACAAACAAACGCCGGTAGTTATAACGTGGTTGCTACTAATTCAATTAATGCATGCAATGCTAATATGAGTGGTGCTGCTACTGTGGCAATCAATGCACAGCCAATTCTATACAATTTGTCTGGTGGTGGTGCATATTGCGCTGGCGGAACAAGTGCTCCAATCATACTTGATGGTTCTTCAACAGGTGTTTCTTACAGGTTATATAATGGCGCAACAGCAGTTGGTAGCCCGATAGCAGGTACAGGTACTTCTCTGAATTTTGGCACTTATTCTGTTACCGGAAACTATAGTGTTCTTGCTACAAATGTTGTTACATCATGTGCCGAAGCAATGAATGGTTCGGTTACCATATCTGTTAGTCCGCTTCCTGTTGCATATGCAGTTAACGGTGGTGGTACTTATTGTACAGGTGGTACAGGCGTTACAGTAGGTCTGAATAATTCTCAGGCAGGTATTACTTATCAGTTATATAATGGTACCGTTGCTTCAGGTCTTCCAGTTGCTGGTACGGGTAGTGCTATTAGCTTTGGTGCTCAGACTACTGCAGGTAACTATACAGTAGTTGCTGAAAATGCGGCTACTCATTGTGTCAGCAATATGACTGGTAGTGCCACAATTAATATTTCTACCCCGCCTGCTGCTTATAACATGACAGGTGGTGGTGCATACTGTGCTGGTGGTTCGGGTGTTGCAATAGGTATCAATGGTTCTCAGACTGGTGTTACATATCGTTTATATAATGGTACTACAGCCGTAGGCGCAGCAATTTCCGGTACAGGTTCAGCATTAAGCTTCGGTATCAAAACTGCTGCAGGTAACTACACTGTTATTGCTTCAGATGCTACTTATGGTTGTACAAGCAATATGTCTGGCGTCAGCACTATAGTAGTAAATCCATTACCTGCAGATCATTCTGTAACAGGTGGCGGTAACTATTGCTCCGGTGGTACAGGCATCAGCATTGGTCTCGATGGTTCTGATGCGGGTGTTGTTTACACCATGTATAATGGTACGGTTGCTGCCGGTACGCCAATCTCTGGTACAGGTTCAGCAGTATCATTTGGCAATCAGACAGATGCTGGTTCATACACAATAGTTGCTTCAGATGCAGTAACCGGTTGCTCATCAAACATGACCGGTGCTGCAACTATCATTGTCAACACACTGCCTTCAGTATTCAATGTTACAGCCAGTGCTACCAGCTATTGTGCCGGTGGTGCAGGTATTAATATCTCTCTTTCAGGTTCTGCAACTGGTACCACTTATCAGCTTTACAATGGTTCTGTACCATCTGGTGCGCCAGTAGCAGGTACAGGTGCTGCTATCAGTTTCGGTTTGAGGACTGTTGCGGGTAACTATACAGCCGTAGCTATAAATACCGCTACATCTTGTACACGCAACATGTCTGGCAGTGCTTCTATCAGCATCAATCCGCTACCAGAACAGTACAATGTATCAGGTGGAGGTGCAGCTTGTGCAGGCTCGGCAGGTGTTGCTGTAAGTATCAGTGGTTCTGAAACAGGTATCAATTATAGGTTATACAATGGGTCAACGCTTACTGGTACTCCGCTTGCAGGAACAGGAAGTCTATTGAATTTCGGTCCTCAGAATATTGCTGGTACTTACTCAGTACTGGCAGTAGATCCATCTACTGGTTGTACCAAAGCAATGGCAGGAAATGCTGTTATTACGATCAACAATCTGCCAGCTACATTTACTGTAACCGGTGGTGGTAATTTCTGTATCGGTTCTACTGGTGTACATGTAGGTCTTTCCGGTTCAGCGTCTGCTATCAGCTATCAGCTTTATAAAGATGGTAGTGCTACTGGTATACCGCTTACAGGGGCGGGATCTACAATTGATTTCGGTCTGCAGACAATGGCTGGTAACTATGCTGTTGTTGCTACCGATCCGGTTACATCTTGTACCCGCAATATGACAGGTACAGTCACAGTTTCTGTAAATGCGCTTCCGGTTAAATATAGTGTTACAGGTGGTGGTGCTTACTGTAATGGTGGTGCTGGTGTAAATGTAGGCGTGTCTGCTTCTCAGTCTGGTGTTACTTATCGCTTGTACAGAGGTGCTACATTGGTTTCGTCTGTAAGTGGCAGCACAGGTGCAGTTTCATTCGGTCCTCAGACCATAGCAGGTGTTTATTCAGTATCTGCAATCAATACTGCTACCGGTTGTCAGGCAGCAATGACGGGTTCTGCAACAGTTTCAGTTAATTCATTGCCTGCCGTTTATAACGTTACAGGTGGTGGTAGCTACTGCGAAGGTGGTGCCGGTATTGCAGTTGGCGTTGCTTCTTCTGAAGCAGGGGTGCAATACAGATTGTATTTGGGTATTGCTGCTATAGGTAGCCCTGTTACCGGTACTGGTGGTTCAGTTACATTTGGCGCTCAGACTGTTGCAGGTGTTTATACTGTAATGGCTACAAATGCTGCTTCATGTATGCGTCCAATGTCTTCTTCGGCAGTAGTATCTATTACTCCTGCTGTTGTTCCGTCAGTAACGCTTTCACTGAGCACAGACAATACAGTTTGTTCCGGTACAAGTGTAACCTATACAGCTACTTCGGTGAATGGTGGTTCAACTCCTGCTTATCAGTGGTATATCAATGCCAGTCCGGTAGGTAGTGGTGCTTCATCTTATTCATATGCTCCTGCCAATGGAGATGTGGTTGAGGTAAGCATGACCAGCAGTGCAGCATGTCCTGCGGTAGCTACAGTGAGCCAGTCTGCAACAATGACTGTAAATCCAACTCAGACACCAGTAGTGAATGTATCTCGTGACTTTGCCGGTGCAATTTGTAAGGGTTCTTCAGTAACGTTTACTGCAACTCCGGTTTATGGCGGTACAGCTCCAATCTATTCATGGTTGAAGAATGGTGTTTTCCAGGGTGCAGGAGCTACCTATTCTGTTGCTCCTGATGATAGTGATATCATCTATTGTATGATGACAAGTAATTTCACTTGCCGCACGGTAAGTACAGTTACAAGTATCAGAGATACTATGGATGTAGTAACTCCTCAAACTCCTACTGTCATTATCACATCAGATGCAGGTACTACTATAGTTCCGGGTCAGTCAGTAACATTCACTGCTACTATTGCAAATGCAGGTCCTACTCCGGGTGTGCAGTGGCTTGTAAATGGTGAGGAAGTTTCTGGTGCTACAACTACATCATTCATTACTAATCTGCTGCAGAACCACGATACGGTTACCTGCCGCATACTGAGCAGCGGTACTTGCGGCGGTCAGTATTCATTTAATTCTATTGTAATTGAAGTAGGTAATGTAGGTGTTGTGAGTGTACCTGTTAAGGATATAGATGTACGTGTACTTCCAAACCCTAACAAAGGCGACTTTACACTGAAAGGTACAATTGGTGCAGATGTAACTGAAGTTGTAACTATAGACGTTACTAACATGCTTGGTCAGGTAGTATTCTCTGGTAAAACAAAAGCGATACATGGTGTTATCAACGAAAAGATAATTGTTGATAATATGTTGAGCAACGGAGTTTACCTGCTTAATTTACGTTCCGGCGACAGGAGCAAGGTGCTTCCTGTTACTATCAGCCGTTAATCAGGCATAATATTTAGTTATAGAAACCGGTAAGACCCAATTGTCTTACCGGTTTCTTTTTATGGTGTGGAAATACCCTTATTTTTGGTAAATATGATCTCGCTCGATTTTGGAGATATTCAATTGAAAATGCGCAACACAGAAGGGCGCACCAGTGTATTTGACCCCATACGCAGGAAATGGCTGGTGCTCACCCCCGAAGAGCACGTGCGTCAATATATATTACAACTCCTTATCAGGAAGTTGAAGTATCCTATGGCTTTGCTGGCAGTGGAAAAAACTATACAGGTTGGTAATATGAGCAAGAGATATGATATTGTTGTTCACGACAGAGAACACAAACCATGGATGCTGGTAGAGTGTAAAAAACCGGAGGTGCCAATTACTGAAGAAACCTTGTTTCAGTTATTAAGTTATCACTCTGTTGTTCAGTGCAGGTATTGGTTGCTTACAAACGGGCATCAGGCATTTTGTGCAGATGCAGGTAATCTATCCAATATCAGTTGGCTCACCGATCTCCCTGATTTCAGTAAAAATCAGATGTAAACACTATTGGTTCAGTACTTTAGCATATTGTGTACTGTTCAGCACAGACAGTGCTTTATTTACCACATTATCGTCCTTTAGCTTTACAGAATAGTAACCATTTTCTCTAAACAGGTAACGTGCAAGTTCTGCTTTTATCTGGTTGCTGAAATATTGCTGATTGGCAGGAGGTGTAAAGTGCTTCTGGAATGATTTTCTTTCATTGGCAGGTAGCATAGCTATATACTTACTGATCACTTGATGAGCTCCCTTGAAAGTACGGGTAAAGTCGGTTATATTCTTAAAATTGAAAGTATTCCTGTTCTGAATGAAATAGTCCCAGATTGCAGTTTTCATTTCCTGGCTGAAAGCCATATTGATGAGTGGGGTAGACCATCTTGAGGTGTCGTAGGGAACATAAATATCTGGTTTTATACCGCCACCACCATATACAATACGCCTGTTCGCAGTGTAGTACGGTGTAGTATCTGCAGGTGATACGGCATCTTTACCAGTTAGTTCTCCATTCTCCAGTCTTTTCTCAAAGTCTTTGTGATAGTCATCCTTGCCATTGGCAAAAGATCGCTGAATGCTACGGCCTGATGGTGTGTAATATTTAGCCGTAGTGAGCCGCAATGCAGCGCCATCCGGCATTTCATATTGTTCCTGTACCAGCCCCTTGCCATATGTTCTCCTGCCTATTATCACACCTCTGTCCCAGTCCTGAATGGCACCTGCCAGGATCTCGCTTGCAGAAGCAGAACTTTCATCAACCAGAATTGCCAGCTTGCCCTGTTCAAAACTACCTTCTTCATTTGCATTATACTCAGCACGCTCGCTATTGCGGCCGCTGGTATACACTATCAGTTTATCTTTATCCAGAAAATCATCAGATATATTGGTTGCTGCATCCAGATATCCCCCGGGGTTATCTCTCAGGTCCAGTACCATTTGAGTAGCTCCGGCTTTTTTTAGCTGGGTCATTGCTTTGCAAAACTCTTCGTAAGTGGTGGCGCTGAAACGGTTTATCTTAATATAGCCGGTTTTTTCATCCAGCATTAGTGCAGCATCTATACTGTAAATAGGTATTATACCTCTGGTTATGTCTGTTTTCTTCAGTTTGCCATCTGTAACTTTTCTGAAGGTTATATCTACCACACTGTTTTGCGCACCTCTCAACAGCCCCATTATTCCTTCAGATGAAATGCCATTTCCTGCAACAAGACTATCACCTACTTTTATTATCTGATCTCCGGTTACAACTCCCGACTTATCAGCAGGGCCTTTTTCTACAACAGAGGTTACTTCTATCGTATCGCGAAGAATTGAGAACTCAACACCAATGCCCGAAAAGCCGCCGCCAAGATCGTCATTTACTTCCTGCAATTCATCGGCAGGTATGTATACTGTATGTGGGTCTAGTGGAGATAATATGCCCGTTACGGCATCTTCGTACAGGCGATTGGTATTTACCGTATCTACATATTTCTCTTTAATGAGCCCTATAATTTCCTCCAGTCGGTCATTTCGCTGTATTACAGTTTCAATGTCCCTTTTATTGCGCAAAGAATCGCGCATATTGAATCCCAGAGCCATGCCAGAGATCAATACCAGTGAATAATATAGTGGGGTTAATGCTTTATTTCTATCCCGTCTGTTAGCTTCCATCGTCCAATCGATAGCGCAAAGTTACGGTAAATTGCATGTGGCTGAAAAGTTAATATTAAACTTTTATCCACATTTGTCAAGCTCATTCTCAGTATTCAAATAATAATATCACATTTATTTCATGCCCGGATTTATAGGCGCTACAGATTGATAAAGTGGGATATAAACATCAGTTGAATCGTTTTTGTTCTTTAATTTAAAAAATCGCATTCTTCCTTTTCGATGATCTATAATGTGCTCTTTCCCAAGACTATGTATGCGGCTTGCTATAAATGGATCGTTGTTTGTGACTTTGGTAGTAACCTTCTTTTTGCTGACAGATATTATGTAATATGATTTTATGTTGCTGTTTATCTGCAAATGTAATTTGTCGGCTTTCATAGTTTTATCACCGATCACTATTTTCATTTTGTAATCTCCGGCATCAATCATATCTGTAGCAAATAATCCCAGACTGTCAGAAATGGCAACTACGTTACTGCACTTACTATGTATTAAAATTGCTGCACCAGAAATTGCTGCATCATCTGATCTAACGACCTTACCCATTAGCATGGTTTGTTGGCCGTATGTGAGGCATGCCGACAATAATCCTATAAATGCTACTGCAAAAATGAAGTATGTTCTCAGGCTCATCTGCCTTATATCTAAACCCAATTTACTGAATATTTTGAACGCTAACTGCTTTATTGGCATGCTTGCGATAATTTATTATTCAGGTATTGTCTGAGTAATTCATTTTTGCACTTTTTAAAGGTTACAGGCACTATATTTGTGTGGGGAGTTTTTCCCCTTTTTTTATTTATTTCAAAAGTTAGTTTTGAGCAAGGAAAGCATATCGGTATTCGACATATTTAAGATAGGAGTTGGTCCAAGCAGTTCTCATACATTAGGTCCATGGCGGGCTGCACTACGCTTTATAGAAAGCATAAAAGCTAAGGGTATAGATAAAGTGTTGCATGTTAAGGTGCTATTATATGGTTCTCTGGCAAAAACGGGCAAGGGGCATGGTACAGACGTTGCTGTAATACTGGGACTTTGTGGAGAAGACCCTGTGACTTTTGATGTCAATCTTATAACGCCACGCATTGCACAGATAGGTGCAGAAAAGGTACTTTCGCTAAGTGGCGAGAAAGATCTTGCTTTTGATCCCGCTAAAGACGTTGTTTTTCTGTTCAGTGAGAGTTTGCAATATCATCCCAATGCGCTCACCTTTCTATGCTCTTTCAGCGATGGGCAGGAAATAGCAGAGACCTACTTTTCTATAGGAGGAGGCTTTGTGGTTAAAGAGGGTGAAGAGGGTGGTAGTGGTGATTTTGTGCATTTGCCATATCCTATAGAAAAGGCAGAGTATCTGTTGGCTGCCTGTCAGAAAACAGGACTCAACATTTCCGGAGTAGTAATGGAGAATGAAAAGACCTGGCGCAGCGAGGAAGAGACCCGAAAGGGAGTACTGAAGATATGGCAGGTTATGCGAGAATGTATCTATCGTGGTTGCCACATAGGAGGGGAGTTGCCAGGTGGGCTCAGGGTGGTGAGGCGTGCATTTGGTCTCAATGCCAAACTCACCGAAAGTAAAACATATACAAATTACGATGAGTGGCTGCAGGTTATAAAAGATGGTAAGCAATCTTTCCAAACAACACTAGATTGGGTTAGTTGTTTTGCGCTTGCCGTAAACGAAGAGAATGCCTCTTTCAGCAGGGTGGTAACAGCACCTACAAATGGAGCAGCAGGTGTTGTGCCGGCAGTACTACAGTATTTTATTGCTTTTTGCGATGGTAATGATGAAGATAAGATCATCAACTTCCTGCTCACAGCATCAGAGATTGGTAGCATTTTCAAGAAGGGTGCAACCTTATCTGCAGCTATGGGTGGTTGCCAGGCCGAAATAGGTGTGTCATCTTCTATGGCCGCTGCTGCCCTTACAGAGGCTCTGGGTGGCAATGTAGATCAGTGCCTGATGGCTGCTGAGATCGCTATGGAACATCATCTGGGGCTTACCTGCGACCCGGTAGGTGGTTTGGTACAGGTGCCATGCATTGAGCGCAATACTATGGGCGCTATAAAGGCTATAACCGCATCGCAGCTGGCATTACAGAGCAATCCGGAGAAAGCAAGAATAACGCTCGATAACGTGGTTAATACCATGTATGAAACAGCGTTGGATATGAATCACAAATACAAAGAAACAGCCGAGGGTGGCCTTGCAATACAGGTACCGTTAGGCCTCAGCGAGTGTTAGGGTCAGAGTAGTTTGTTATTACTGATAGCTGTTAAGATTCGTGCAGCGGCTCCGGTATTATCTTTCATAAATTGTTGCAGAACAATGAGGATGTTATTGCGCAGTTGGTTATCACTAACCAGTTGCGCAATAATCTTTTTAGCATCATATTCGTCTTTTGCCGGGAAAACTGCCCCTGCCTTTACCAAACTTACTGCCTCTACAAATTTGCGATACACTGGCCCAATGACCACAGGAATGCCAAATACTGCAGGCTCCAATGTGTTATGAATCCCTCCTTTCTGAAAGCCGCCACCCACATAGGCTATGTCACCATATGCATACAGGCTGGATAACATGCCTATGTTATCTATGATAAGAATTCTTTTGTTGTAGAGTGCGTTGCTGGTGGCCAACTGAGAGAAAAGAACAGACTCTTTACCAAAAAGCTGCACGATCTGTTGAATGTGTTTGCTGTGTACCTCGTGCGGTGCTATGATCAGTTTCCATTCATCGTGTAGGGTAGTTATACATTTGTGCAGCAATTCTTCATCTTCTGGCCAGGTACTGCCTGCGATCAATACTTTACAACTTCCCTTAAAAGTTTCGGCCTCAGGTATCGTTCGGATTCCTGCAGAAATAGCAGATACCCTGTCATATCGGGTGTCTCCTGTTACGATCACATTTTCATGATAACCTATATGCTGCAGCAATTGTGCAGAGAGGCTATCCTGTACATGGATCTGAGTAAAACAGGATAGCATTTTTCTGAAGAACCCACCATACCATTTAAAGAACGCTTGCTCTTTTCTGAAGGCGGAAGCAATAACTAATGTTGGTATGTTTTGAGTTTTTAGTTCATTCAGGTAATAATGCCAGAACTCATATTTTACAAAAATTGCCAGAGCAGGTTTTGAAATAGTAATGAAAGTTTCCGCATTCTTTTTACTATCGATTGGCAGATACATGATAGTATCTGCTCCTTTATAGTTCTTACATGCTTCATAGCCCGATGGGGAGAAGAAAGTGAGCAATATTTTATAGGTTGGATATTGTTGTTTCAGTAATTCTATCAAAGGACGTCCCTGTTCAAATTCTCCCAAAGAAGAACAGTGGATCCAAATGCGCTTTTCATTGTCATTTGTAGCGGCAATCAGTTGCTGTTTCCAGTTTTTCCTTCCTTCTATCCATAGTGCAGCCTTATTGTTGTATAACGCACTTATGCCTATTCCGGCGCGGTACAGAGCTAAAAAGAAATTATAAACAGCCAACATTTCAGATCTTGAATGATTGAGGAAAATTATGGTTTTTTGTTCAGGTGTGGTGTTCCAGATATTCTTGCAGCATCATTACTGCGCTCACTGCATCTATCAGTTCTTTTTGTTCGCGGTCTTTCTTTTTTAGTCCCATACCCGATATTTCTCTGGAAGCCATTTTCGAGGTCATTCTTTCGTCGGTCTTTATTACCGGCATATCTGGATACACGTTACCAAACTTCACTATGAATTTTTCTACTATGGGCGTTGCGTCTGTCGGGCTGTCATCAAAATTGAGCGGATAACCAACTATCACTTTTTCTACTTGCTCTGCAGCTATGTATTTTTTTAGATAACCTATCAATTCTCCGGTTTCTACAGTAGTAAGTGCTGTAGCTATTATTTGCAGGGGGTCAGTAGCTGCTATTCCAGTCCTTTTCTTTCCAATATCCAGAGCTAAGATCCTTGCCAAAGTGATGTGCTTTATTTGTAGTTACAAATGTATGTCAGATAGCTGTACTTAGTATCCGGCTTTAACTTGATTCTGAACAGTGATTTTTATGTCTAATAGTCTTATTTTTATCTCCCGGTGTTTTTTTAATTCTCTAAATACGGTTAAAGCATATGTTTCTGCATTTGAATGAAAATTTTGGAGGCGATATTATGAACAGGAAATTGTCACTTATAGATGAAGATACATCTCCTTTACATCGTATTATGTGGATATATAACATTGAAGAGCCTAATAAAAGAACATTTGAGAATAATATATCTGCCTTTCATATAGGTAATGGCTATTTTTTAAGTGTTGCTCATAATCTGCGCATACAATCAGGTTTTTTCAGATCTGTGGATGTGGAAATGTACAGGAATGAGATCTTTCCGAAGTTAGACGGTTCCCAAAGCAGGATGATGGATCAATACTATCATACAGATGAATATACACAAAAGAAACATCTGGTAAACAACGATCCTGCTATTCTTCATACTATTGCCAATATTCTGAAACAAAAGAGATTTGATACCAGATGGGTAACTCTTGCAGAAAAAAAAATATGTAATCCTCATCTGGTTTTTCAATTCAAAAATAACAGTTTCTATAATGATGAACGTTTGACTCAAATGTTCGATAGTACTCAGATGTTATTTGACAATGATTCCAGAAAAAATACATTTTTGTTGCCTGTAGAACTGGTAGAAGCATTTTATGAAGAAGATATTGCACTTTACAGAATTGTAGACACCCCCCGGGAGATAATAGATAAGATACCTTCTATTTCGGTGAATTTTGATTTTTTGGAAGATGAAACTCAGGCTATTTATTGCCTGCAAAGTTCGCCAAGTGGCCCTACAGGCAGATTGCTGAATGAAGCAAGGATAGAAGGATTATTGGATCATTTTGGAATTTTCAATGATGATATAGGTGGTAACTATCTATTTGGTGGTTACAGGTACCTGATCAAAGGATATTTTCGATTTGGGTCTTCTGGTGCTCCATATTTATACTTCGATACGGTATCCGGTAAGTATGTAGTAAATGCTATCCAAAGCGAGGCCAGTGGCATTCAATTATCTATCAAAAATGATCGTGAAGGTAATTTTCAATACATCAATGCTATAGCATCCCCGCTGTACATTATAAAAGATAGGTTGCTAAAGCATATAACATTGTAATTTTACAATATGCAATAGCGCAATTTTTACTGTATAGGATTTACTAAGCAGCTTTTCGCCTAAATATTCTAGTAAAGGAGGCTTTGCACTAAAAATAGAGGCAATTTATACAGAACAAGGCATTTTTCTGGGGCACAAATTGGCAATGTGTGGGATTGCGAATGGAATGTGATTCATCAAAATATCAAATTAATTATAGGTGCTTTTAGTCGTAAAGGTTGATATGAAATTAGAAAATTTAAATGCAAGCACAGGCTGTTATAAAACAACATCAATAACTGTAAAAGCAAACCCTGCTTCAATAGCTGGTGCTTCATAGGTTGCTATTGGGTCTTCGGTTACGCTTACCAATACATCTCCTAGCGGTACTTGGTCTAACAGCAATACAGCTATAGCTACTGTAGGTTCAGTTAGTGGTGTTGTGAATGGCATCAATACAGGATCAGTTGCAATAACCTATCGTGTGCCAAGTACCGGTTGTTACTCAACACAGAGTATGACCGTAGATACTGTAGTTGCAAAGCCATTTTTTGCTGGTGCAACTAAAGGTCAGATAAATGTATTCTCGATCTATCCTAACCCAACATCAGGCGCTATCTTCGTTAATACTGCAGCATAAGGCACATGCGTTATCTATTCTGTTGATGGCAGGGTGGTACTGACAAGGGAAATGATCTCTGGTTCTACTCAGGTGCAGCTTCCGACTACTATGACGGCAGGTGTGTGTATCTTTGCAGATTCACAGATGCAGCAGGAAATATCAATACTACACGTCTGGTCTTTGAACCATAATTCAGAGATTCATTATCGTTGTACATTATAAAATGGCCCCTGAAATTCAGGGGCCATTTTATATAACTCAGGATGTTGAGAAGAATATTGCAATACATTCTAGTTGTCTTCTTCCTGCATTTCGTTTATTATAAGTTTCATTAAGACAATAATGTCTTCTGCCTTTCTTTTTTCCTGTTTGTATCCATAGCATAGACTCAATTCTTCAAGCATCTTATAAATGATCCTTCGGTTGCTTAATGGTTTGAAGTAGTGATCTCTGTCGGCTGCCTTTATTTTGCGCAGATACATATCCAGATCTTTCTGCGTATAGGCCATGCCACTTATAGGATCTACATAAAACTGTATTTGCTGTAGTCCGTCCGGGTCGTTACTGAAAAAGCTATGTAATGTATCTATGTAGGCTAATATAAATTGTCGTGGTATGTCTACAGCGAATACCGGAATATCAAGCACTTCGCAAATGGCCAGGTACAAAACGCCCAGGGAGTAGGGGTTGCCCTGCTTGCTATCAAGTACCTGATTAATGAAGAAATGACGAGGATCACGCTTTGTAAGCTCCTGACCTTCCAATTTGTAATAGTTATAGATGATGCTGTTCAGCACATTTACCTGTTCCAGAGGGGTAAGGTAGTTGTTGAGTTCCAGCCATACATTTCTGCGAATTTTATCGAATTGGGTAAGTAAAGCAGGTATATTAATGTCAGGATGCTGGTATTTAGCAACCAATATAGCACCGCGCAGCAATTCGGGTTCTTCTGATGAAGCCCAGTCTATTACTTCTTCCTGCAGATCGTTGAAGTGTACTCTGTGTATCAGTAACTTCATTCTCTCTTGCAGTAATTCATCCGCAGTAGATTCCCATAGGCTTTCCAGTCTTGGAATTATATAGGTGCCGTAGTCAACAAGTTTGTTGGCTACTGTGTCAAAAATTTCGTCGTCCGGATCGTCTAACAATTGCAGTAGCGCATAGATCTCTTTGTCAGTTTGCATTCTGTCCTTTTCGTTCATCACTAAGTTACGGTTAGGGTCACACATTCCAAAACGGGCCCTGTAAAGGCCCGTTTTTTATTAACATCATACCAACGCGTTACTTTTTCTTTTTTACCACTTTCTTTGGTGGGTTGGCTTTGGCTTCTTCTATGATAGCCTTAATTTCTTCAATAGTAAGATCCTCTGGTTTTTCCGTCTTTTCCTTTGGTATCTTATAATTACGCAGACCTTGTTTAATATATGGGCCATATGGACCACGTAGAATCCTGATCTTTTCTTTCTCAAAGATTTTGATCTCGCTTTCTGCTTTGGCCTTTCTTTTTTCCTCTATAAGTGGTGCTATTTCATCAAGCGCTACTGTATATGGGTCCATTTCTTTCTTCAGAGAGTAGAACTGACCAGCATGTTGTGCGTATGGACCAAATCTGCCAATATTGACTACTACATCAGCTTCTTCAAATACGCCCAGATTGCGAGGTAACCTGAATAACTCAAGTGCTTCTTCAAGTGTTATTGTTTCAATGCTCTGGTTGGTACGCAACTTGGCAAAACGTGGCTTTTCTTCACTTTCAGCTACACCTATCTGCACCATTGGTCCAAAGCGACCCAGTCTTGCTACTACAGGTTTACCGCTTTCAGGGTCAGGACCCAGTTCGCGCTCGCCCTTGGCACGGCTGGCAGTTTCTATTGTATGTGCCACACTTTCATGGAAAGGGTGGTAGAAATCATCCAGCATTTGGTTCCATTGCTGTTTGCCTTCTGCTATATGGTCAAATTTTGCTTCTATACTTGCTGTGAAGTCATAATCCATTACAGTACTGAAATGTTCTCGCAGGAAGTCTGTAACAACCATGCCCAGATCTGTTGGGAATAGTTTACTTTTTTCTGCACCGAAATTCTCGCTTTCTGAGGTTCTGGAGATATTATCTTCTTTCAGTACCAGTACGGTATAAGCACGTTTCACACCTTCTTTATCGCGTTTCTCTACATAGCCCCTGGCCTGTATAGTGCTGATGGTTGGTGCGTATGTAGAAGGTCTGCCGATACCCAGTTCTTCCAGTTTCTTTACCAGAGAGGCTTCTGTGTAGCGTGGCAATGGCCTGCTGTATCTTTCTGTTGCCTGCATACGCTGCAACAATGGCTGCTGTCCCACCACAAGTGGTGGCAGCATGCCTTCATTCTCATCTTCTCCATCTTCATCATCCTTACCTTCACTATATACTTTCAGGAATCCATCGAAACGAAGTACTTCACCCGTAGCAGTAAGTTGAGTGTCTGGCTGAGTGGAAATGCCTATTTTGGCTATGGTTCGTTCCAGTTGTGCATCAGCCATCTGGCTGGCCATAGTTCTTTTCCATATCAGCTCATAAAGCCTGGTAGTATCAGAGTCGCCTGCAGATGTAATGTTCATATCGGTAGGGCGAATGGCCTCATGCGCTTCCTGTGCAGATTCGTTTTTAGTCTTATAAACTCTTTGCTGGTGGTATTTTTCGCCAAACTGGCTGGTTATCGCACCACGAGCGCTTTCAAGTGCAGTTTCAGAAAGATTTACAGAGTCGGTACGCATATAAGTAATGTGTCCATTCTCGTAGAGTTTCTGTGCCAGCAACATGGTCTTAGAAACAGAGTAGCCCAGTTTGCGGCTGGCTTCCTGCTGCAGGGTTGATGTGGTAAATGGTGCTGAGGGTGATTTCTTGGCTGGTTTTACCTGCACATCTTTAACTGTGTAAGATGCACCTAGACATTTTTCCAGAAAAGCATTGGCACCCTCTGCATCCTTTAATTTTTCAGGTCCTTCTGCCTTGAATACTACTTTCTTTTTATTAATATCTTCTGCACCAAAGAATGCTTCTACTTTAAAGCTACTGGTGATATTGAAATGGTTGATCTCTCTTTCACGTTCCACTATCAGTCGAACAGACACAGACTGAACCCTGCCGGCAGACAGGTTGTTACGCATACTCATTTTGCGCCAAAGTACAGGTGACAATTCGAATCCAACTATTCGATCCAGTATCCTGCGTGCCTGTTGCGCATTCACTAGATTCATGTTCACATTTCTTGGATTCTTAACAGCCTTTTGAATAGCTGGTTTAGTGATCTCGTGAAATACAATTCTTTTAGTAGTGTAGGGGTCAAGATCGAGTACTTCGCAAAGGTGCCATGATATAGCTTCTCCTTCACGGTCCTCATCCGTTGCAAGCCAAACCTCTTCAGATTTTTTAGCAAGTGCCCTAAGTTCTTTAACTACCTTCTGTTTGTCTTCAGATACGACATACTTTGGCTTGTACCCATTCTTTATGTCGATACCCATGTCTTCTTTCTCCAGGTCACGAATATGTCCATAGCACGACTTTACTTCAAAGTCGCTACCCAGGATCTTTTCTATAGTCTTGGCCTTGGCCGGAGACTCCACTATCAACAAGTTTTTTGCCATTCCTTATATTCGTTAATATGCCACCGTTTAGCGGCAAGAGTGTGCAATAATAGAATATTGTTTTGAAAAAGAAAAAAGCGAATAGAAAACTGCTGATGTTTTCTATAGATAATATATATATGCACACAAAATCATGCCATGCATTTATATTATTTCAGTTTAAAATTGCACAGAATAACATTATTCACCTTCTTCTATTCCTCTAGCTAGTCAAAATAGTATTATTATGTAGCTGCTTTATTGTACAATACTCCCCAAAAACAAAAGAGGCAATGGTATTACCATTGCCTCTTTGCAATTATTTCGTTAAAGAAATATTAGTGGTTGATAACGATGCGACCTGAGTTGCGTGTACCGTTTACAGTAAGAGTGTAAGTGTACAGGCCAGAAGGAAGGTTAGCTACATTGAAGATAGCAGTGCCGTTAGATACATTGCTCATGTTCTTAGTTGCAACAACCTGACCAAGCATGTTGCTCAGTGTGATGTTAACGTCAGCAGTGTTTGCAAGAGTGAATGGAATATTCAGCTCGTTGTTTGCCGGGTTAGGATATGCATTTACTTTAGTAACAGTTGCAACTTCTTTAACGTCTACAGATGTAACGTTACCGCAAGTAGCGCAACGGATGTGCCAATCAACTATAGGGTGCTGCAGAGAAGAAGCTGCTGTACCTGATGAAGTTGACCAAGCCCACTGTGGAACATAGATGAAATCCCAACCATTAGCGTCATGTGGCAGTGTTTTGTAAAGACCCTGGTTGTAATCAGATGTGTCAAGGCTAGCCCAATCTGCGTTGCCAGAACCGTCGGCAGCAAATTTGATAAGTGGGCGCCACATGTTGTATTTCATAGAACCATCCATACGGAAGATAGTATCATAAGCTGGAGCAGTTACACCGCTTTTGAAAGAGTAAGACATAGCAACCTGATTGCCACCTGGTACGCTCATACCACCTGGAATAGTTACATTTTTATGCCAAACACCTGTAGAGAAAGTGTCGCCGAAAGAAGTAGGACCAAGTGGGACCTTAACTACATAAGTGTTAGGAGTACCCCATGAAGTGTTGATCCTTGCATAGCTCAGAGAAGTTGTATCGTAACGTGCAGAAATTACAGGCCAGCTACCATAGTGACCACCGCTAACGCGACCGCCACTGAAGATACCATTACCTGTTGCGCTTGCAGAACCGTCACCATAAACGAAAGAAAGTACCAGCGTATCTACCTGAGTAGCTGTTGCTTTGAAATCGTAAACGCCATATACGTGAACACTATCAACGATATAAGGCTCAGTAGCTATTTTCATCTCACCTACAAAATATGAAGGTGTGTTCAGAGATGCAGCCTGTGGGTGCAACATAGCAAGCATAGAAACCATTGTAATGGTATCATAACCTGAAGTGAAACCACCGAGGTGTTTATCATCCTGCCACATCAGACCACCTGAGTTAGCAGTACCAAGGCCTGTAAGGTCTTGCCTCAGCGTGTCGAAATAAGCATAGTAACCATAAGTCCTTGAAGGAGCAGCAGTTGTTTTGCTAGCAGTTGTTTTTTTAGTGTGAGTAGGAAGAGCGTAAGACTTTGAAAGTGTCGATGGCGTAGATTTTGCATCGAAATTCAGAGCACGCTGCTGCGCTACACTAGAAAGCGCGATAGAGCCTGAGGCCATGAGTAAAAAAAACTTTTTCATTTTTCAATTTGTTTTTGTGATAAAAAAATGGTTGCCTGTAAAGTTATGGATAATTGAAATTCAAAACACTTTTCGGTTAAAAAAACGGACTAAAATTGGAGAAATCTTGTCCACTAAATATTAACACTACAAATATCGTGCCTGTTTTCAGTTTCTGCAACTATACTGAATTAGTTCTCCCTTTTATTGAAGTTCCTGTTCCCTCCTTTCCACTGCCTGCGGGGCTGTACCCCTCCAGCAATGGCATTCGGCCTGCTCACTACTTCTTTATTTTTGGGTGGGTTTATTTTCACCAGACCCTGTGATGTGGCAGGGTAGGGGTGGTCTGTAATAACAGGTATTTGCTTTCCTATCAGTTTTATGATGTTGCGCAGATCTGTTTTTTCCTCGTCATCGCAAAATGAAGTTGCTATTCCGCTTGCACCTGCACGGCCTGTACGACCAATACGGTGTACATATGTTTCCGGAACTTCAGGTATTTCATAGTTTATAACATGAGATAGGCTGTCTACATCAATTCCTCTTGCTGCAATATCTGTTGCAACCAGTACCCTGATACGGCCATCTTTGAAATTAGTTAGTGCCCTTTGCCTTGCATTCTGAGACTTGTTGCCATGTATAGCCTCTGCAGAAATACCTGACTTTTGAAGATCTTTAACCACTTTGTCTGCACCGTGTTTGGTACGAGTAAATACCAGTACTCTTGTTATTTTCTTGTCTTCCAGCACATATTCCAGCAGTTTCTTCTTGTCTTTTTTATCTACATAATAGATTGATTGTGTAACTGTTTCCGCTGTAGATGATACCGGAGTAACCTCTACTTTAACTGGATCTACCAGAATAGTATTTGCCAGTTTCTGAATTTCAGGTGGCATTGTTGCACTGAAGAATAATGTTTGTCTTTTTACAGGCAGCATTGCTACTACCTTCTTCACATCATGTATAAAGCCCATGTCCAGCATGCGGTCGGCTTCATCCAGCACGAAAATGTTCAGATCTTTCAGGCTGATGTAGCGCTGACTGATAAGATCCAGCAGCCTGCCTGGTGTTGCAATGAGTATATCTATTCCTTTTTGTAATGCCTGTACCTGTGCACCCTGAGGTACACCTCCGAATATTACAGTGTGTTTCAGTTTCAGATTACGACCGTAAGCTGCAAAGCTTTCACCAATCTGTATTGCCAGTTCTCTTGTAGGTGTCAGTATCAGTACTTTAATATGTCTGTGTGCTCTTTCTGCGTGTGCAGCATCTAGTAATTGTAATATAGGGATAGCAAATGCAGCTGTTTTTCCTGTACCTGTCTGTGCGCAGCCAAGCAGATCTTTGCCTTCCAGCAATATCGGTATGGCTTGTTCCTGAATAGGTGTAGGGTTTTTATATCCTTCCGTTTCCAATGCTTTGAGAATTGGGGATATAAGATTTAATTCATTAAAATTCATTATTATATTTAATTTTTAAAAGTGAACCTGGAAGTGCTAAAATAAACCCCGTACTATGGGTAAGACTTATCTGCCAGTAAATGATCTATGCCTGGCACTAATAGGTTGGAACAAAATTGTTGCTTGGCAAATGTACGAAATATATTGTCTTCTCCTATTTATAATAAGTTAAATCATGTATATAAATGAAAACCTCCCTTCGTAGGAAGGGAGGTTTTCAGAATACACTTTATGTAGTTTATCAATTACTTAGTTGCAGGAGTAGTAGCTACAGCGGTAACTTTAATTTCGCTTTTCACCGGTGTTGCAGTTGTGGCTGGTTTCACATTTGCAATAGTTGGTGCTATTACCAGAGCCACAATAGACATAAGTTTGATAAGAATGTTCATTGATGGGCCAGATGTATCTTTGAAAGGATCGCCAACTGTATCACCTGTTACAGAAGCCTTGTGTGGTTCAGATTTTTTGTAGTAGATCTCACCATTTATTTCCACTCCTTTCTCGAATGATTTTTTAGCATTATCCCATGCCCCACCGGCGTTGTTCTGGAACATACCCATAAGTACACCACAAACTGTAGCACCTGCAAGGAAGCCACCCAGTGCTTCGGGGCCCATAAGGAAACCAATTACCAATGGAGAAAGGATTGTGATAGCACCAGGAGCAACCATTTTGCGGATAGATGCTTCTGTAGAAATAGCTACACATTTGTCATATTCCGGTTTGCCTGTACCTTCCATGATACCTGGAATGGTACGGAACTGACGACGAACTTCTTCTACCATACTCATAGCAGCCTCGCCCACAGCGCGGATAGCCAGAGAAGAGAAGATGAATGGGATCATGCCACCTACGAAAAGACAAGCCAGAACGTCTGCTTTATAAATGTCTATACCATCGATATTGGCAACACCTACGAAGGCTGCAAAAAGAGCCAATGCAGTAAGTGCGGCAGATGCGATGGCGAAACCTTTACCAGTTGCAGCAGTAGTGTTACCAACAGCATCAAGAATATCTGTTTTCTCACGTACTTCTTTTGGCAGTTCGCTCATTTCTGCAATACCACCTGCATTGTCAGCAATAGGGCCAAATGCATCGATAGCCAGCTGCATAGCAGTTGTTGCCATCATACCAGCGGCTGCGATTGCTACTCCATAAAGACCAGCGCACATATGAGAACCATAAATACCGGCAGCAAGAACAATTATAGGTAATGTAGTTGATTCCATACCTACTGCCAGACCACCAATGATGTTGGTAGCATGACCTGTAGATGACTGCCTGATGATACTCATAACCGGACGTTTCCCCATAGCTGTGTAGTACTCAGTGATCATACTCATAAGTGTACCAACAACTAAACCAACTATGATAGCACCGAAAACACCGTTGCGGGTGAACTCGTGACCACGAAGAGACATTGTTTCAGGGAGTATGTAATTAACCAGGAAGTAGCATGCAATTGCAGTAAGTACTATTGAACCCCAGTTACCCAAGTTGAGTGCGCGCTGCACAGCTACGGTACTATTTCCAACACTGTCTGAAATGCGAACAAACAAAGTGCCGATCATAGAAAGGATAATACCTACACCTGCAATAAGCATGGGCAGCAATATTGGCGCCATACCACCAAAGTTGTCACCGGTAGATGAAGTTTCGCGGCCAAGAACCATAGTAGCAAGTACTGTTGCAACATAAGAACCGAAAAGATCGGCACCCATACCGGCAACGTCACCTACGTTGTCACCTACGTTATCTGCAATGGTTGCAGGGTTGCGAGGGTCATCTTCCGGTATGCCTGCTTCTACTTTACCCACAAGGTCAGCGCCTACATCAGCAGCCTTGGTATAGATACCGCCGCCTACACGGGCAAACAGTGCTATACTTTCTGCACCCAGAGAGAAACCTGTAAGTACCTCAATAGTACGCTCCATTTCTACTGAATCTACTGCAGCATTTGGTGCAAATATCATTTTCAGGATGATGAAAAGACTACCCAGACCCAGCACAGCCAGACCGGCAACACCAAGGCCCATTACAGAACCACCACCAAAAGATACATTAAGTGCTTTAGAAAGGCTTGTCCTAGCAGCTTCTGCTGTCCTTACGTTTGCTTTTGTTGCTATGCGCATACCTATGAAGCCTGCGAGAGCACTGAATACAGCACCTATCACAAATGCTACAGCGATCATTGGGCTTGATTTCGGATTGCTATAACCCATGTAGGCGAGCAGCAGACCTGCTATGATCACGAAGTAGGTGAGTATTTTGTACTCAGCTTTAAGAAAAGCCATAGCTCCTTCGGCTATATATTTGGCTATTTCTGTCATCCGGGCATTTCCGGCATCTTGTTTGGTTACCCAGGCGCTTTTTATGAACGTGTACAAAAGTGCAAGTACGCCAAAAGCCGGTACTAGATAAAAAAGAGTCATAATTGCTAATGTGTGTTAAATGCTGTTAAAGTCCGCAAATATAGTTTTTTGCTGATAAAAAACACATACTATAATATGTTGTAAAAGAGCATGTGTGAGGTAATGTGAATAACCATCAGAATGGATATCCGATAGATATGTTCAGAATGATATTTTCTTTTCGCCAGGTTGAATTGTTGAAATCTATAGCATTGAATACCCAACCACTGTTTGAATGGATGTATGGTTTTTTTACTGGCATAGCCACATCTACACGGAAAGTAAGGAAAGAAGCTATGTCAAATCTGGAACCTACACCTATATCCATAGCAATATCCTGTTCCAGCTTATTGAAAGCAAATTCACCTCCGGGGTAGTCATCATTGTTTGTTTTTGATAACCACATGTTACCGGCATCAGCAAAAATTGCACCATTCATTTTTACAGCTCCTGCAAAAAGGGGAGCAACCGGGAATCTGTATTCTCCGTTCAGTTCTATTTTTATATCCCCTGTTCTGTCAATAAGATTGGTAAATGTATTTGTAGTGTCGGCAAAGCTACCCGGTCCCAATGTACGTATACGCCAGCCACGCATACTGTACGGACCACCTACGAAATATTGTTTGATATAGGGTAGCGACTGAGACCTGCCATAAGGAGTGCCTATGCCACCATACAGTCTGAATGCGAAAACAGAGTGTTTTGCGGTAAAATAGTGACGTGCATCAAAGTCGAATTTAGTATACTGAGCATATGGAATTGTATCAAAACCATACACTGCAGCGCCAAATTTGTTGACAGCACCTACTATACCACCGGCTTCTTCCATAGCCAACCTTATGTAGGAATAATTGATACCGTGTTTTTTAGCATTGTCATCAATTTTGTAAGAGATATTTTCTCCTTCTATAAATGTCTTTTTATAGCTGTTCTTCAGGTATTGATTAGCATCGAGTATAGTCTGGAAGCCTGGGGATATGTATGGGACACGAATGACATTTACAAAGGCAGGAGAAAAACTCCAGGTTTTAATATCTGTCTCGTGCCAGTTGTAGGAAAAGCTGTAGCTACTGTTGGCAAGTTTAAAATAATCTACCCTATCAATCACATTTTCACCTGCACTGATTATTGTATGCGGTAGATTGCTTCTCGAGAAAATCGATTTAGGTACCGGAGCCAGGAATTTCGGGAAATCAAGACTGGCATTTATACCATAATACATGGTAAGCAGCTTGAATTTTTTGAACAGATCTCCCTCAATAGCATCATCATATGTAGTTTCTAAACCGCCATTTATACCTATTGACAGGAGGTTTGCACCTTTCATGAAATTTGTGTTGCGATAGCTTGCGCTGAGTGAGTTTCCAAGAAAGTAAGTTGTGCCGCTCGAAATTTCGTATTTAGTATTAAAATCGTGTTTCTGAGCCTTGTTGAGGTAAATGCTGTACTCTACACTGTCGCGTGTAGAACGGTTTTCTCTTGCCTGTACTTTTGTGTATTGAAAAATACCTAGCTCACCCAGTTTAGCAGTAGTCTTGTCTTCGTTTTCTTTAGAGTATAAACCTCCGATGTTCATGAAAATATGTTCATACAATACTTTTGGGTGTACATATTCGTAGTGATACCTAAATTCTATGCCACCAATCTTTTTTACGATCATGTCTTTTTTGTTTGTCAGGTTCACTCCGTTATCATCGGGGTAAACAGTGATAGAGCTGATAATAAATTTATTATAGGCAAGAGTGTCTTCTGCTTTACGGATCACCACATCTATATCTATGGTGCTTTTTCTATTACTTTTGGTTTGTGCAATAAAATTGACTGCATTCTCGAAAGGACTACTTGCCACCCTGAACATAGACTTTTCCATGGTGTCTATCTTAAAAGTGATGTTCTCCAGCGTGAAACGTCTGAAGCCATGATTATTAATGATTGATGTAAGTCTGCTTCTTTCTTCTTCTAGCTGAATATATGTAAATTCTTTACCTTTTTCTATTGATGCTCCTTTCTTATTGGCAATTACTAATGCTTTGATAGCACTATCGTCTATTTTGTAGTTTATCTTATTAATGATGTAGTTGGAGCCTGCATTTACTTTGTAAGTAACAATAGCTTTTTTGTTTTTGTAAGTCACTGTGTCGTAAACTTTTGCATAAAAATACCCTTGATTGAAGAGGTAATTTCGCATGTTTTGTGCAGAACGTGCAATAGTAGAAGTGTCTAAAAGAACAGGACGCTCTACGGATTTTGGCAACAGCGAATCCGGCTTGTTGGTAAGTTTTTTGTAACGTCTGTTATATTTCCATAGTTTGTAAGGCACTTTTACCGGCGAAAGATCCAGATAATTACTGTTGGGTTTTTGAATGATGATGTGATCAAGATTATCCTTTATCTCCCCCTTGTTTACCATTACTTTATCTGAGTTGAGAGTCAGTTTGTTTTTCCAGATAAGGTATTGTCCCTCGGGAATACTTTTGGTACTGCTGCATGCCGATAGTAGTATCATTACCAGTATTGCCGGTAAGAATAATAAGACAACCTTTGTAGAAAATAAACTCTTCCCCATAGAAGGGTAACGACAATTGATTAAATTTGCAGTATATGCTATCTAAGGCGCAAAATAAGCACATTCGCTCATTAACGCAGCAAAAATTCCGCGATGAGTACAGGTTATTTACTGCAGAGGGCCACAAAGTGGCACTTGAATGGCTAAATAGCAATTGGCATATAAAAACCATAATAGTGACTGAGAAATGGGCTACCGATAACAGTATCTCCATAAAAAAGCATCCTGAAGCTGAGTTGCATATAGTAAAAGAGGGGGAAATAGCAGTTTTGTCTTCCATGCATGCACAAAGTCAGGTTTTTCTGGTGGTAGATATGCCATCGCCTAAAGAAGTGCCTGTATCAGCTGAATGGTATCTGGCATTGGATGAGATTCAAGATCCCGGTAATATGGGTACCATTATCAGAATTGCAGACTGGTTTGGTATAAAACATATCATTTGCGCACCTGGTTGTGTGGACATATATAATCCTAAAGTTGTACAGAGTGCAATGGGGGGGCATTTAAGGGTCAATATTTATCATAAAGAGCTTACTGAGATCCTTCCAGCACTAAAATTGCCTATATATGCGGCTACTCTGGATGGACAAAATGTGTATGATGCCGGGCGACATGATGTGGGTGTATTGGTAATTGGTAATGAATCAAAAGGTGTTTCGGCAAAGGTGTCGGCTCTGGCAAACAGGAAAGTGACTATTCCCGGTAAAGGTGGTGCCGAATCTTTGAATGCCGGAGTGTCAGCAGGAATTTTATGTGCATTGCTTTTACCACGTTAAAATTTGACTAAAATCCTGATTCTGAAACAGAATAACATTTTCTGGCTGAGTATTTGCACAGTAAGTTTTGAAATTAGTAATAACGTAAAAATATCTCCGCATGAAAAGACTGTTTTTATTGCTAATCCTGACAGTTTGCTGCAGCAGCTTTTTGTTTGCTCAATCTGTTCTACATGTGCAAATGAGGGATAATTCCAGATTCAATATTTCAGTAAATGGCCGTTTTTTCAATAGGCAGGCTACATCTATTACAGTAGGCGATCTTCCTCCTGGTCGTCATCACATTCAGCTATATTTATTGGTTTATAACAGATGGGGAAGAGGGTATGATAAAGTTGTTTTCTCTGGCTGGGTAAATACCAGTTACAGAATGATTACCAATTTCGTTTATGACCCGTATATGCGAAGAGCCAGAGTTTCTGAGGTGCCGATGTCTGGCAGGTATGATGCCGAACGAGATGTTACCCGAAATGGTCAGGAACAATACAATTTGAGCTACAATGAGGGTGTAACTGATAATACAAATGATGGTAGAAATACAACTGCTCAAACTAAGCCTGATGGAGAAACGAATATCAAATCTTCTAGCGCAGTTGCATCACCCTTGCCCACTGGTACACTTACAGACGAAAAGGTAACAGAGCTTAAGAAAAAGTGTGATAGCAAAAAGACAGATTCTGAAAGAATGGCTTTGCTGAAAACTGAATTGTCAAAAGAAACTTTCAACACCATTCAGGTAGGTGCAATGATGGATTGGTTCCTGTTTGAAAGTAGTAAGTTGGAGTTCGCAAAATGGGCCTATAACAAAACTGCCGACAAAGCGTATTACAACGATCTGTCGGCAAAATTTGTAAATAAAAGTGCCAAGGATGAACTGACACAATTTGTGCAGAAAATGAAATGATCTGCTAATTAATTTATTTTAGTTAAGCAGTAAGATATTTACACTACGCTGCAGAATATTGAATGCAATTTCTGCCATCATATTCTCTTTGTCTAGCGTAGGGTTTACTTCCGCAATTTCGAAGCAGCATATTTTGTGGTGCTGCATAAAAGATGCTACCAGATCTTCAGCTTCTCTTTCTTTAAGTCCATTGCTTACCGGTGTACCTGTGCCGCGAGATATAGAACTGTCAAGACTATCTACATCGAACGACACATAAATATCGTCGCAGTTGGATAAATGTAGGAATGTTTGTCTTACTACGTTTTCTACGCCTTTCCTTCTGATCTCTGCAACAGAGATAACTTTAATGTTTCCTTTTCTCAGTATAGCTTCTTCTTCTTTTTCAAAATCTCTGAGTGCTATGAAAACTATATCTTCAGGTAAGATCTTAGGTTCCAGTTTACCCAGATTTTTTAGTTTGTTCCACATGTCCACTGTATGTGGGTCGGGGCTGTGAAGCTGATTTTCAGTATTGTCTTCAGCAAGAGATATTGCCAGTGGCATGCCATGCATGTTGCCCGATGGGGTAGTGTATGGCGAATGAAGGTCGGCATGTGCATCTATCCAAACTACACCAAGACGACGTTTGGGTTTTGCCATTTTTAAACCCGCAATTGTTGCACCTGCAGTACTATGGTCGCCTGCCAGTACCAACGGGAAGAGGCCAGATTTTACAGTGTCGTGTACCGATTTTGAAACGCGTTCGTACATGGTATTGATACCTTGTATGCGCTTAGCATATGGAGAGGCTACTGGTTCGTAAAGAAGTCTGTTTTCTGTTTCTATTGTTTCACAGGAGAAGTTAACGAACAGATTGCTCATGAAATCGAGCGCAGCGATCTTTATAGCATCTACACCAAGGCTTGCCCCCCTGGTACCCGCACCGATCTCAGACCTTACTTCAAGTATTTTGATGTTTCGCATAAAAATTCAAAGGTATAAGTTTTCGGCATACCTGTAAACTATAGTGTTATCTATTAGATCTATTATAGTATTTATTGACCTGAAATTGACAATGGGAAATCTCTACCTTGCGACAATTTAGGGTCTAAGATCAGAATACTAAGGGCAGTTTTTTCTCTTCATGGTATTTTATGATAGGTTTGTACGGTCCGAATTTATGCTGAATCTCTGTGAATGTATCTTCGTAAGGGCCAAGGTCGTAGTCAATCGGTTTCATTTTATACACAGGGTAGTCACCTGTATTATTTTCTTTTTTTTCTGGTCTTTTATGTATTCTATCGTTATTGATAAAGGCCGCCACATCAATTGCCTGCTCGTCTGTTAAAACTGGTTTATTCCACATTGCTAATTTATGTGGCATGTTGGCTTTGATGAATCTTGCAGATTTCAACACTCTATGCATGGAACTGCCAGACTGATATGAATCTTTGCCCCATAGTGGTGGATAAACATAGGAAGTTGAATCTGCATTCAATAATCCCTTACCATCTGCCCCATGGCAAGATCTGCAATTGAAGGCATATATAACAGCACCGGTATCAGGATTCGCTGGCCTGTCTGGTAGGTTCAGCAAAAGATCTTTATGATTTTTTATATCAGGAATGTTTTTAGTATGATCATTCAGCCATTTCATGTAGGCAACTATTGCCTTCATTTCTTTTGATTTTTTATCTATAGCCACCCCATTATGTGGACGTTCTATACAGTTATTCACTCTGTCTGCGAGACTCAGTATTGCGTTCTCTCTGCCTCTATATTGCGGGTATCTGGCATAAGTATTATAGAAGTTCAGTCCATAAAGACGTGTTCCTGCATCCAGATGGCAATTTGTGCAATTCATCTTGTTACCCAGATGTTTGCCTCTAGTGCCTTCAGGGCCAAGGTAATAAGCGGTGTGCAATATCAGTTGAATGCCATAACGTATCTGGTTACCTGAGTCATTCGAAGGTAACGAACTTGTGTCGGGCTGAAATTGTGTGTATAATGCAGGTTGAATAATTGGTTCTTTTTTACTGTTGTTATTACTACAAGCAGTAAGCAACAATACACTAAGATATAGAATAAGCTTCTTTGGTTTAGTATCTATCACGGTTATTAGTAATCGACTCGCATCATTTAAGATTTTGAGTATCTTTTTTATTCTAATAAAATATTAAAAATGTAACTAACGTTGAAAGCTAAGTTACAGAAGCAACGAATATAACATATACTATCTCATAAATTAATTTCAGAATTTGCTCAGTAAACTGTTTGGGGCTTTTTTAGTTAAGTTTGCTACAGAAAAAACTTTTTTCTATGCTCAGAACTTTGATACTCTTTTTGTTTGTTTGTTGTAGTTACTTTTCTAATGCTCAAATTTTACCAATAGATAGTAGTAAGCTTAATTACAGGTTGGTTGGTTTTAGTGTGCCATTGGATAAGCAGGCTAACACTTACACTTTTGAGATTTCAAAAGGTAATCAGACACATCCTGATTCATTCAGGAAGTACACTTTTTTGCGTGAGCAAACTACAATGAGCAGTAAAATGATAGAGGTGCCACAATTTGGTGAAGACTACTCATGGCGGGTAGTTTATGCCGGTGTAGGTATAAAGAAGAAAGAGAGCCCAATATATCATTTCAGTACACTTGCTAATGGCAGAGTAGATACTGCTCGATACAGACTTCGCATAATGAAGCCATCAAAAGCATATAAGGATATGTATATCTCTATTGATGGGGGAGGTGTTATATACGATTTGTCGGGCAATGCAATGGCATATATTCCCGAGGTTAATGATCTTGGCGGCTTTGTTGCTGATCTCGATTTTACTGCTGATAGTACATTGACACATAACTATATCAGAAGTGTTTATGAATTCAATCTCAACGGAGATATTATCTGGAGATCACCAGAGCATACAACTGTTAATACAGGTGTTGGTCCCGAGATATTTCATCATGCTGTTACAAAATTAAGGAGTGGTCATTACATGACACTTGGAATGGAGCATCTTCCTTCAAAACTAATAGTAAGATCTGATACTTCTTACATCGATTTTTCCAGAACACAGCCAATGGCCGAAGGCTATAAAAAGGGAATATACGGTACTATTGTAGAATTCGATAAGAATGGAAAAGTAGTTTGGTCATGGAAAGATATTGATCATCTCACACGCAAAGATCTTGCTTATTTTGCAGCCACTGCCGACTCGAATTATAACTTCGACCCTCATAGTAACTCTTTCTTTTTTGATGAGGAAAATGGATTCGTTTACCTGAGTTACAGGAACCTGAGCCGCATCATAAAAATTGATTACAGGACAAGTGAAATTGTTGCTATTTATGGAGAGAACTTTAAGCCGGGAGCAACTTCCTTTGGCCGTGGTTATTTCTGTAATCCGCATGGAGTAAGGCGTTCAGCAAATGGTGAGATCTATTACTTTAATAACAACTCCTGCAGGGTCACAGATTCCCTTCCAAGTGTTGTTATACTCAGTGAACCACAGCGCGCAGGAGACAGTTTAAAAAAAGTATGGGAGTACATTTGTACTGTTGAAGGAGATTATCCAAAGAAATTTGGTGCAGGTGGTAGTGCTATAGAATTGCCAGATCATTCCATGTTAGTATGTATGGGAAATGCTTACAGTAAAATATTCATTGTTACCAGAGACAAGAATGTAACGTGGAGTGCTCTCCCAGAGATGCACATAGAAACAGATAATATCTGGGCTAATGTCAAACAATATAGAGCTAATGTTATCTATAGAGATAAATTGGAAAAATTGATCTGGAAAGCAGAAATATCTATGAAAAGGTAGCTTAATTCATACCTCTAATTGTGATGCCATGCATGTAAGAATATGCATGGCGTTTTTTTTAAAATATCTATTTTGGAGTAATAATTTCTTCATTTCCCTCATTTTCACATTTAATTATTCAAATTTTTGTCATGTAAGCTTACTTTTTGATACTTTTTCTCAGAAAAATATTCAGAATTTAACTTTTTTTATTATTTTCAGTCAAAATTTATAGAATGAAATTAACCTACATGTCCAGATCTATCATTTTATTGTTAATTCTACTAGCTGCAACATCTGCTGGTCTGAATGCGCAAACAACCACATTTAACTTCACCGGAGCAGTGCAGACATACACTGTTGCACCCGGTGTCACCAATCTAGGTATCGATGCAAAAGGTGCCTGCGGTGGCGGTGCATATGTAAGCTTTGGTTCTTCCGGACCGGTTTCATTTGGCGGCCGTGTTGTATGCACATTGGCTGTTACACCCGGACAGGTATTAGAGATACGTGTTGGTGGTGGTGTTACCGGTATTTCTTCTGGTACTGCAAACCCTGGTGGATATAACGGTGGTGGATATGGCGGAACTTATGCGAATGCAGGTGGAGGTGCAACAGATATCCGCAATGCAGGTGCTGCAGTTTCTGCTCGTTTGGTTGTTGCCGGTGGCGGCGGCGGCGGTGGCGATTTTGGTCCTCCCGGTGGTTCAGGTGGTGGTCTTACCGGTGGTTCAGGTGGTGCCGGTGGCGGCGGAGCTGCATGTGGTGGTGGACAAACAGGTCCGGCATGTACCACTGGTAATCAGTTAGGTACTCTGGGCCAAGGTGCACCATTGTCAGGTATTACTTATTCTATTGGTGGTGGCGGAGGTGGTCACTGGGGTGGTAATCAGGGTACTACAAACAATGGTGCCGGCGGCGGCGGATCTTCTTATACAGATCCTACAGCTTGTTCCGGTGTTACTCATACACAAGCTTTCTCTGGCGCTAACGGTAATGGTCAGGTAATCATTACACAATTGTGTACCAACCCTCCTGCAAATACAGGCACTGCTTCAATTTGCGTTACTGGTACTACTACATTAGCAAATACTATAACTACGGGTACATGGAGCAGCAGTAATACTGCTATTGCTACAGTAGTTGCAGCAACAGGTGTTGTATCCGGTGTATCTGCAGGTACCGCTACTATCTCTTATATTATTCCTGGTGGTTGTTATTCTGCCACTACTCTTACTGTCAACGCTGCTCCTTCTGTAAGCAACGTTACCAACAACACTCCTATTTGTGCTGGAGGTACAATGACCTTGACAGGTAACACTCCTTTGAACGTTGCTACTTTTGCATGGTCTGGCCCCGGAGCTCTTACTGGTTCATCTACTGCATCAGCAAGTGTAGCTCCAGCTACCACATCATCTTCAGGTGTTTATTCTCTCACTGTTAGTAATGGTACAGGTTCTGGTTGTGTTCGCACATATACTTCTGTAGCTACAGTTCTTGCTTCTCCGGCTTCTATTGTTGGTTCTTCTTCATTGTGTGCGGGTTCATCTGCATTGTTCACTAACACTACATCAGGTGGAACTTGGAGCAGTTCAGTACTTACAGTTTGTAATATCAGCACCACAGGTCTTGTTACAGCTGTTGCTGCAGGTACTTCTACAATATCATATTCATTATCTTCTGGTTGTGCTTCTACAGTAGTGGTTACGGTAAATGCACTTCCTGCATTATCAATCGCACCATCTACCAGCACAACAGTGTGTCAGGGTACTTCAGCTACATTTACTGCTGCAGCGCCTGGTGCTACATTCGCATGGACTGGTATTGCCGGTGCAGCAGGCCTTTCTTGTTCTTCTTGTGCAGCGCCTTCTATATTGCCAACTGCAACAGGTAGCAATGTATATAGTGTTGTAGCTACAAGTGCTGCAGGTTGTACATCAACAAGTGGTGTTACAGTTTCAGTTAATCCATTACCATCAGACATTACCGGCAGCAGCAATGTGTGTGTGGGAACTTCACAGGTGTTGAGTGGCGGTACAGGCGGTACCTGGAGCTCAGGTTCACCTGCATTTGCATCAATAGGAGCAACTACAGGTCTTGTTACCGGAGTAGCTGCGGGTGCAGCAACGATCAGTTATACATTACCTACCGGTTGTTACAAGACATTTGGTCTTACCGTATTACCTACACCGGCATCTATCGGTGGTACACTTAGTGTATGTACCGGTCTTACAACCAACCTTACACACGCTATCGGCGGTGGTGCATGGAGCAGCAGCAGCACAGCTACGGCTACAGTAAGCCCATCGGGCGTAGTTACAGGTGTTACACCTGGTAATGTTACAATATCATATACACTGCCATCAGGCTGTATCGTTACATCAACAGCAACTGTTAATGCACTTCCTGCAGCTATCAGCGGAGCATCTGCAGTATGTGAGTTGTCAACTGTTACTATGACCAACAGCACAGCGGGTGGTACATGGAGCAGCAGCAGCGCAGCAAATGCTACAGTAAATACATTCTCTGGTATAGTTAGCGGCGTTAGCGCAGGCAACACTACTATCTCTTATACATTGTCAAACGGTTGTTACCGTACACAGGCAGTTGTGGTTAACGCACGTCCTGCAGCGATCACAGGTACTATGTCTACGTGTCACAACAACATATCAGTACTTTCAGATGTTACCGGCGGCGGTAGCTGGAACAGCAGTAACACAGGCATTGCCTTTGTAGATGCATCAGGCATGGTTACAGGTATCACACCGGGCATTGCTACTATTTCTTATACACTGAGCACAGGCTGTCAGCGCACAGGTGCTTTCACAGTGAATGCACTTCCTGCAACTATCGGTGGCACACAGAGCGTATGTGT
>CALQJX020000001.1 GCA_943331005.2 Bordetella parapertussis | reverse complement strand
TGAAAAAATTGCTTAATTGTATTCTGGCGCGGGTTTGGCGCGTAGGTTTAGTGCGCCTGACAACCCGTGCCTCACGCAAGACGGCAGTTTGTAACTGCCTGATATGAAGTGAGAAATTGCTTAATTTCATGTGTGTCTTCCAAATACAAAGTATATGATCATCAGCTCCCGGTGTTTGTCACATCAACCGTTGTGGCATGGGTAGATGGACTAAGCCGTGAATGGTACAAAGAAATTATCTGTGATAGTCTCAGGTATTGCTGTGTTCACAAAGGGCTCAGACTGCACGCATGGGTAATAATGAGCAATCACTTTCACCTTATTATTTCTGCACAGCCGGGGTACAAACTGAGCCACATAATGAGGGATCTTAAAAAGCACACATCCAGGAAAGTCGTTGAGGCTATTATGAACAATCCACAGGAAAGCCGAAAAAATTGGATGCTCAATATGTTTGGCTTTTATGGAAAAACTAACAGTAATAATGAAGAAAATCAGTTCTGGCAAGAAGAATATCACCCGATTATGTTGGATACACAGGAAAAGCTGATAGAACGGTTTAATTATCTTCACAATAATCCGGTCAGCTCTGGTTTAGTGTGGCTACCACAACACTATAAGTATAGTAGCGCTATTGACTATTTAGATGAAAAACCGGGATTGCTACCATTGGATAAATTGATCATTTAATTTTATGGAGCAAAGGCAGTTCTAAACTGCCGTCTTGCGTGAGGCACGGGTTGGCAAACACGCAGGGCTACGCGCCAAACCCGCGCCAGCAGAGTATGTATGTATTATTTAAAAAATGCTATTTTTTATTATTCAAACGTTTGCATATATAAGGGTATATGTGTTTAATATATGTATGGACTAATATCAAATTGAAAATTACTGAAATTATATTGAGTACTTTTTTGGTTGGATCAATCAAATCAGCGAATTCAATTACTATTAGACCAAACAAGAAAAACATAGCAATAATAAATATGCCAATATAATATATTTTACTATTATTATTAATATATTTCATTCTATTAAATATTATTAATTAATTTGTAGGAACCAAGAAATAACTCAAATATTTCCAATGTCCTATTGAGCCTTGATGTTAAATCGTCGTATGTGTTTTATAACATTGAGCAAAGAAATATTTCCAAAAATACAATGATGCGAATTACTTTTTGGTAAATGATTTCGTTAATAACACTTACTATATTTTCAGTAAAATAATTTTGTCTTTGCAGATAAATATGGGAACTTTAAGTCTATATAATGAACTGATTCATCAGCTGAAAATTCCTTAGTAAAATTGACAATATCATCAAAAAAGCTCTTTATTTATACGTATAATTAATGTGGTAAACAATATAAAAGACCTTTATTTTTTGTAGCTAATTGTTAAGCTGATTCGCTATTTCCACTAGTCGCCGTAAAATTCTAGTTTTCTTATAAGATATTTCATTTCATGTTCATTTTTATTGACAACTCATGCTAGCAAAATATTACAGATAATTTAATAATAAAAAAAATATAAAAATAATAAATTTAATTTCAAATATTTGAATCCTGACACACCACCCTCAATTATTTTACTTTTTAGATAATTGTGCACATAATTTATAGGTAAACAAAAACTGTTTCTGTTTACTAAATAAAATATATTGTCGTATATTACATAAAATTATTGTTATGTTTTTCTATATATCTACTTATAGCAGGTATTATAATCTTTACAAATAACACAGGTGTTATTACTAATAAAATAGCCGAAATAACTTTCAGGTAAAGTTGAATATCTTCACCGAAATTTCGATTTTGGCTGATGAGCCATGGCGTGATGATTACAGTCACCATCACATAAAAACACACTGCCCCAATAATTTTTCTTTGCTTTGTAGTAATTTTTTTGTTTTTCATAATACTCAATCGAATATATTTTCCTCGAGCGATTTTTCTTGCACTGGCGCGGGTTTGCCGCATAGGTTTTGTGCGTTTGTCAACCCGGGCATCACGCAAGACGGCAGTTTATAACTGCCGGATAAAACAGAAATAAAGTTAGGCATATATCGACGTTCTGGTGAATCTCACTTTTTGCGCTGTTGCTTCACACTTTAATTTGTGGATATCTTCCTCTGCCATAGCGGCATTTTCGGCCACCTTTGGCATGGCTTTTGTGCAGTTTTGGTTTCAAAATCTGCACTATGCACCCTATCCGCTATTCAGTCGCCATTATACATGATGCCATCCCGCATGTATATAATATTAAAGTTTCTCCGCGAGTAATTTTTGCGCACTTTTTGCGCAATAATTTGTTCGCAACTCATTGGTTATCAATAAATGTGGCTCTGAAAAATATTTTCAAAAAAGTGAGCAATTTTATTGCATGCAGCAATTACATATTTATAAACCACCCACCCTACAACCTTTCCAGCGCCATTTGCAGCATCTCCATATGGTCGAAGGCGAGGGCGGTAATATCTTTTACGGCTACCCAGTGGGCTTCGGCGGCATCGTCCTGGCCGCTCACGGGTTGCGGGGCAGCAATAGTGGTGTAGTAGGTTACGGTAACTGTGCGGCCACGGCTATCTCGCCCCACACGGCCAAAGGCATAGAGCTGGGTCATGGCGGGTACTTTCAGTCCGGTCTCTTCTTCCAGCTCTCGTATAGCGGCGGCTTCCAGTTCCTCGTCGTCTTCCACAAAACCACCGGGCAGTGCCCACATTCCTTTGCAGGGGTCGTTCTTCCTTTTTATAAGCAGCAGCTGCAGGTTTTCTTTGTCGCCGGTAAATACCAGGGCATCAGCAGCCAGTTTAATATTCTGAATGAGCATAGTATCAATTGGCAGTTAAAAACAATAGTGCCAAGCTGCAATTTATGCCAAAAGCCGCTGAAAATGCCTGTAGCTGTGGTTGTTAAATATTTGCTGAAAACGCCACGACACAGGCTTGTATATCAATAATCGTTAACTTCGTGTGAGAAAAACTGCTATTATGAGAAATCTAGTTCTGACCCTGTTGCTACTGGCAGGTTTTTCAGCAGCAATGGCGCAGGAGGTGTATAACAGCTCGGGCAAGGCCAACTACAAAAAGAAAAAAGAAAAAAAGGGCTATGATGCCGACAAGCTGGTGCTGGGCGGCGGCATGAACTTTGGGCTGGGTGGCGGTTATCTGCGCCTGGGCGCATCGCCCATTGCCGGCTACAGGCTGCAGAAGAATTTTTATGCCGGTGTAGGTCTGGGTTATCAGTACTACAAAGTACCCTATGACGAGACCCACAACGAATACATGAACATAGTGTACCCCAATGTGTGGACCCGCTACTATGTATACCGGAACATCTTTCTGAACGCCACCTACGAGTACGACTTCATCACACTCAGTTATCCGCTGGATAATCAGGGACAGTTCAACCAGACCAAAAGCTCTGTTACCAATCAGTGCCTGCTTATAGGTGCGGGTCTGCGCCAGCCACTGGGTGGCAGGGTGAGCATGTATGGCGAACTCTTTTATGATGTGCTGCAGGGCAAGAACAGTCCCTACCCCAAGGGATTTCCTGCTATGAGGCTGGGTATTGCTACCGGAATGTAAAACGTGATAAAATAAACATAATTTCAGGCTTTGCTACATAGGCAAGGCCTGAACTATTTAATATAAGCATGAACTCTGCTATACTGCTGGGCATAATACTGCTCTACTTTGCTGTGCTGCTGGGCATAGCCTTCTACACATCGCGCAATTCGGATAACGAATCGTTCTTTATAGGCAACCGCAGCAGCAAGTGGTGGCTGGTAGCATTTGGCATGATAGGCACCTCGCTATCGGGCATGACCTTTATATCTGTGCCGGGCACAGTGGGCAAGGCGGGCTTCAACTACTTTCAGGTAGTTATAGGGTACTGGCTGGGCTATTTTGCCGTGGCCTATATATTATTGCCGGTCTATTACCGCATGAACCTCACTTCCATTTATACCTATCTGGAAAAGAGGCTGGGCATGAATGCCTACAAAACGGGTTCGCTGTTCTTCATACTGTCGCGCACGCTGGGCGCTACACTGCGCCTGTATCTGGTAATAAAGGTGCTGGAGAAATTTGTGCTGGAAGACATAGGTATTCCGTTTGGTGCTACGGCCATCATCATACTGGGGCTCATACTGCTCTATACCTACCGTGGCGGCGTGAAGACCATTGTGTGGACAGACACCCTACAGACCACCTTCATGCTGCTGGCTCTGGTGATATGTGTAGGCTACATCATGCACTCCCTGCACCTGGATCTGGGCAGCACCTGGGTGGCTATGCAGGAAAAAGGATATACCAAGCTGCTGCAGACGGATGTGAAAAGCCCCGGCTTCTTCCTGAAGCAGATACTGGGTGGCGCCTTCATAACCATAGCCATGACCGGCCTGGACCAGGAAATGATGCAGAAGAACATAAGCGTGAGCAACCTGAAAGACTCTCAGAAGAACATGGTGGTATTCTGCTTTGTGCTGCTGGTGGCCAACTTCATCTTCCTGCTACTGGGTGGCCTGCTGTATCTCTATGCAGGTAGCAAGGGCATAAGCACAGCAGGCGATGATCTTTTCCCTGCCATTGCCATCAACAGCGGCCTGCCGTTCTTTATTACGGTCTGCTTCATGATAGGGCTTATATCGGCAGTGTTTCCCAGTGCCGATGGCGCGCTTACTGCCCTCACCTCTTCGTTCTGCATAGATGTGCTGGGTATAAAAAGAAACAAAGACCTGTCTGCAGCGCAGCAGCAAAAAACAAGGCTTATTGTACACAATGCATTTGCAGTGGTGTTCCTTGCCTGTGTGTTCTTCTTCCGCATGATAGATAACGGATCGCTCATAGACATACTGCTGAAGATGGCGGGCTTTACCTACGGGCCGCTGCTGGGGCTTTTTGCCTATGGCATACTCACCCAAAAGAGCATCAGCAACAAACTACCAATTTGGATCTGTATAGCCTCGCTGCTGCTCACCTTTGGTATAGACCTGGTAAATAATGCCGGCTGGTATATAGATAAGCTGCACCTTGGTGCCGATACTGCTACCCGCCTTTCTGCTCTGTCGGAAAGTATTTTTCACGGCTACAAAATAGGCGTGGAGCTGCTAATCATCAACGCACTTATTACCTTCTTATTACTCATCGGTCTGTCTGACAAGAACAGCAAACCATCATTAAACCTCTCTGCATGAAAGACCAGATAAACAGCCTCAGGCTTCGCGACTGGACAGAAACAAGAGCCCACTCCAGCTGGCAGATATTCAAGATAATGGCCGAGTTTGTGCAGGGTTTCGAAACCCTGGCACGCATAGGACCTTGTGTGTCCATATTCGGATCGGCACGCACCAGGCCGGGGCACAAATATTATGAGCTCACGGTAGAGATATCGCGCAGGCTGGCACAAGAAGGATTCGGCATTATAACCGGTGGCGGTCCCGGCATTATGGAAGCTGCCAATAAGGGTGCCCACATGGCTCAGGGCCGCTCTGTGGGGCTGAACATAGACCTGCCCTTTGAGCAGGAAAGCAATGGCTATGTGAACAAAGATACCTCTATCAACTTCGAGTATTTTTTTGTGCGCAAGGTCATGTTCACCAAGTATGCACAGGGCTTCATAATGATGCCGGGCGGCTGGGGCACTATGGATGAGTTCTTTGAAGTAGCTACGCTGATACAGACCCGCAAGTTTACCCAGACACCCATGGTATGTGTGGGAAAGGCCTACTGGAACGGGCTCTTCAACTGGATGCGCGAAACCATGCTGGAAACAGAACAGAATATAAGTCCCGGCGATCTGGAAATGATAAAAGTCTTTGATACCGCAGATGAAGTGGTGAACTACATAAGCGAGTTCTACACACACAACAAACTGCAGCCTAACTTCTGATAAATGACAACCTCTCTTCTTTCTGAACAGATAGATAAATATACTGCTACCTATACCACCGCAGAAATACCTGCACTGGTAGCGCTGAACCGCGAAACGAACCTGAAACGCGGCGATGCGGTAATGATATCGGGGCACATGCAGGGCACTGTGCTGCAGATGCTGAGCCACATGCTGCAGCCTGCTTCTATACTGGAGATTGGCACCTTTACCGGCTACTCTGCCATATGTCTGGCACAGGGACTAAAAGAAGGCGGACACCTGCACACCATAGAGATAGATGAAGAGCTCTATGATATTGCCGCCAAGTATATAACACAGACCGGCATGGCCGATAAAATAACCCAGCATACGGGGCATGCTGCCGACATAATACCTACGCTGAACACTCAGTTCGATCTGGTATTTATAGACGCAGACAAAAGCAATTATGAACGTTACTATGACTTGGTGTATGATCTGGTGCCGGTAGGCGGCTACATTATTGCCGACAATGTACTCTATGACGGAGAGGTGGTGCGCCCTGTAGAAGAGCAAACCAAAAACGCCAAAGCCATGCACCGCTATAACGAAAAAATAAAGGCCGACCCAAGGGTGCAACATCTGTTACTGCCCGTAAGAGACGGACTGATGATAGTGCGAAAGCTGCAATAGTTTATTTAAGGCTCTTTAACATCAGAGACCACTGCAATGTCTTTCTGCACTGTTGCTTTATAGGTCTCTACTGCCTTATTCAGCAGTATGCACATTTTCATAAAGGAGTGGTTGGTAGTAAGAATATGCTCTCTGCGCAACAGCCTGGTTTTTTTGCCATCTGCAGTAGTGATGCATAAATAACAGCCGCCGGAAAGGTACTCCTCTACAGCAATATTGGTGATGCTGCGGTAGGTAATAATACGGTCGGTATCGGGAATGAATATATTGCGGCGGGTAGTAGTGAGTATCAGCTTATCGGTATCTATCTCTACATTTAGTCTTGCCCGCGAAGCTACCTGCGCTGCAGGATAGGCAAAAAAAGTTGCCACCAGCCACAGAATAAATGTGATCCACTCTGTGACTTCGATAAAAGTTTCGGGTATCACTGCAAAGAACAACCCTACCAGGGAAAATGCTACAAAAGCAATAGCCCACAGCAACCACGATCTTACGTAAACTGTATAGTTTGTCATTACTCCTTGTTATCGGTATCGTTGTTATTGTTTTTGCCACCCATGGCATACCAGAGAAACACCACTACAATTCCGATCAGCAATCCCAACATTACCCACAGCGCCAGCACCCATCGCTCCACATCTCTTTTTATGAGTAATGCAGCAACAGCTCCTATCACCAACAGAAGCAAAGCCATACCGCGGTTCAGCCGGCGCTGCTCATACTTTCCCTGCGGCGAGGTCTGCACTTCATAGTCTACTTCATCGCGTACTGAAATGTTCTTGTTTTGGAGGTGTTGTTTCAGTGCCAGCCAGTGTTCGTCTTTAAGGCTCTCGGCACGTATCACTTTTTTGCTACCGTTATGCAGCAGAATTTCAGCACGGTTGTTTTCCAGCACCACACGGGCTATATCCTGCCATAGAAAGGTCCGTTTCAGAAATGAAAGATTATGATTGCGTATTACCAGCTGCGCACTATCTGTTTCGAAATAAAACAGCGATAGCGACAACAGCGCAAAAAACAGTAGCATTATTGCCAAAGCAGGGACAAGCATCACACCGGTTCGGGCAAAGTCTGACAGACTGAGCCCCGACAAGAAAATGATAGCTGCCGGCACTACAGTAACGAATGACCACGCACCAATGCCAGTGGCACAGGTGAACTGATTACCTCTGAAATAACGGGTATCATCACTGGCATGCATCATAAGCAAGGTATGGTTGTTTACCGGAGCGGTACTGCTTTTATCAGGCAAGTATCTCTTCTCTGGTAGCGGCCAGTTCCTTTACAGCAGTTGCAATGGCTTCGGCATCATAGCCACACTCGTGGTGCAGTTCTTCCGGTTTGCCATGCTCTACATAACGGTCTGGTATACCCAGTATCTTCACCTCAGGCGTATAGCCATGCAAAGCCATGAATTCCAGCACCGCACTACCAAAACCACCTACTACTGTACCGTCTTCTACGGTAACAATTTTGTTGTAGCGGGTTGCTATTTCGTGCAGCATAGCCTCATCGAGCGGCTTCACAAATCGCATATCGTAGTGTGCAGGATAGAAATCTTCTGTTGCCAGCATGCGGCAGGCAGCCACAGCAAAGTTGCCCGGATGACCGATAGTGAGAATTGCTACTTCGTTACCGTCGCAAATTTTGCGGCCGGTACCTATCTCCACTTTCTCCATGGTGTTGCGCCACTGAGGCATCACACCTTGTCCGCGTGGGTAGCGAATCACAAAAGGCATATCCTGTTCCGGCAGCTGAGCCGTATACATGAGGTTACGCAGTTCTGCTTCGTTCATAGGTGCACTCACTATTAGGTTGGGCACACAGCGCATATAGGCTATATCGTATGCACCGTGATGCGTAGGGCCGTCGTCGCCAACAAGACCTGCACGATCGAGGCAGAAGACCACAGGCAATTTCTGAATGGCCACATCGTGTATCACCATATCATAGGCGCGCTGCATGAAGCTGCTGTAGATGTTGCAGAATACGCGCAGTCCTTGTGTGGCCATACCGGCACTTACAGTTACGGCGTGCTGCTCTGCTATACCCACGTCTATGGCGCGGTCGGGCATGGCGTCCATCATTATCTTTAACGAACAACCCGATGGCATGGCCGGAGTGATACCCATGATCAATGGGTTTTTCTCTGCCAGTTCCAGTATGGTATGTCCGAACACATCCTGGTACTTAGGTGGTTCCGGAACAGTAATTATTTTTTTATTGATCTTACCGGTGATCTTGTCGAAGGTGCCCGGAGCGTGCCACAGGGTCTGATCCTGTTCTGCCAGTTCGTAGCCCTTTCCCTTTACTGTTTTTATGTGCAGCAGTTTAGGGCCGGGTATATCGCTCAGGTCTTTCAATGTTTCGGCCAGCTTCAGTACGTTGTGGCCGTCTATAGGGCCAAAATAACGCAGACCCAGCGCCTCGAACAGATTACTGCTTTTAGAAACCACTCCTTTCAGACCGGCCTCTATTTTAGAAGCCATCTTCTGGAAGTCTTTTGAAGGCAACATGCCCAGCAGCTTCCATACATCGTCCCTGAAGCGGTTCCAGGTATGCGAGGTAGTGATGTCGGTAAGATATTCTTTGAGCGCGCCCACATTGGGGTCTATGCTCATGTTGTTATCGTTGAGTATTATCAGCACATTGGCATTGCTTACACCGGCATGGTTCAGCGCCTCGAAAGGAAGACCTGCCGTCATGGCACCATCGCCTATTACGGCTATGTGTCTGCGCTGCTCTTCGCCCTTGTACTTGGATGCTATGGCCATACCCAGTGCTGCAGATATAGAAGTAGAAGAGTGCCCTACACCAAAAGCATCATATTCGCTTTCGCTGCGTTTAGGGAACCCACTCAGGCCTCCGTATTTGCGGTTGGTATGGAATATTTTGCGCCTGCCGGTGAGGATCTTGTGACCGTACGCCTGATGACCTACGTCCCAAACCAGCTGATCGTCGGGGGTATTGTACACATAGTGCAATGCAACAGTGAGCTCTACAACGCCAAGGCTGGCACCGAAGTGACCACCATGCACACTGACACAGTCGATGATGAACTGCCTCAACTCATTACACACCTGTGCAAGCTGGCTTTTATCCAGTTTCCTCAGGTCCTCGGGAACGTTTATCCCGCTCAGCAGTGGTCCTGCAGCTATTTCTCCCATGCGCTATTAAACAATAATTAGTAACAAAAATAATGAAATAAGTACTCTTAGCTTATATGTTTTTGTGATAGGGCAAATACATTAATCGATTTGCTATGCAAAGTTGCGATTCCTCATCAGCCCATTTTTCTTTTTACCGCAAGTAGCCAGTACTAACCTTACAGGCAAAGCCCATGCCAGAAACTCGTTCTCTGTTGTAAGATTATCTTAAAATTGATCCGCTCATGTCACCGGAAACACTACCGGCTACCAATATCTTTGATGATCAATGTCATTACATTTTAATGCCATCGGAGGTACTTTTGTACAACGTATCATAAAGTGCATTTTGTTGAGCAATGTTCATATCGTTGCGGCATAATTACATTTGCATAGAACCAGTTTAACCAGGAATCCATATAACAGGAAAATATTTCATATTTTTATAGACAGCTGTTATAGTTTTTTAATAATTCGACCAATTAAATGATAGACACACCACGATACAAGGAATTGCAGGAAAAGCTGGCGATCCAGACCGACGAGAAAGGCAGAATAGACACACTGGTGGATATGGGCGTAGAAATACGCAACATAGATGTGGAACATGCCATGAAAATGGCAGATGATATTATATCCCGCTCCAAAACGGTTGCCTATGCCCGCGGTATTGGCCGCGGACTGAACCTGAAAGGATCTTGCCTGTCGCTGCAGGGCCTCTATGACGATGGGCTGGCTGTACTGAGAGACGCACTGAATATTGCCGAGCGTATAAAGGACAAAAGACTGGAAGCAAGGGTACTGCACAACTATGGCAATATATACCGCGACATGGGCGATTTTGCCAATGCCGTAACCCACTTTGAAAAAGCACTGACCATAAATGAAGAGATAGGTGACGAATATGCTCAGTCTGTGATACTGGTAAGTATATCGAACCTGCTCTATGACCTTAATGATTACGACAGTGCGCTGGAATATGCGCTGAAGTGCCTGCCGATCTTTGAAAAGGAACACAGCAGAACAAACCTTACCAACATATATAATACACTGGGCAACATTTACTTCAAAAAAGAGAAGTATGAAGAGGCCCTGCACTATTTTCAGGAAAACCTGAAACAGTCTGAGCCGGAAACAGCTGCCTATGTAATGGCCGAAAGTGGCCTGGGTAAGGTCTACTACAAAATGCAGGATTTCGGCAACTCCAGCAAGTATCTTACAGATGCGCTGAGAGAAGCACAGCTGCTGGGCAATGTAGAGGTACAGATCATTTGCCACTTCTACCTGGGCAGGTTGTATATGGATGACCGCAACTTCAGGCAGGCGCTGCAATCGCTCAATTCGGCCTATAGTCTGGCAGATGAGTATATGCGCCGGCACGATCTGGTGAGCGTACATGAAATGTTGTCGGCACTATACGACCGTATGGGCGACATCCCCAATGCCTTCCACCACCTCAAGTCTTTTGAGCAGTTGAGGGAAGAGGTATTTCAGCAAAAGATCATCAATGAGCTGCGCAACCTGCAGGTACGCCAGCAGATAGAACTTGCCAAGAAAGAAAAAGAAGTAGCAGAGCGAACCGCACAACTGAAACATCAGTTCATGGCCAATATGAGCCATGAGATACGCACGCCTATGAACGCTATCATAGGTATGGCCAGGTTACTGCTGTCGAAGTCGCCAAGACCGGAGCAGCTTCGATACCTCAATGCCATTCAGATATCTGCAGACAATCTGCTGGTCATCATCAACGACATACTGGATGTATCTAAAATAGAAGCAGGCAAGATCATCATAGAACACATAGACTTTTCTATACGAGAGGTGCTGCAGAGCGCCACAGATATGCTGATGCTGAAAGCAGAGGAAAAGAACATAGCCCTGCGCATGACCATAGATCCATCTATACCCAAACGCCTTACCGGCGACCCTACCAGGGTAAACCAGGTACTGATAAATCTTGCCGGCAATGCGGTAAAATTCACAGAAAAAGGCTCTGTAGAGGTTATCGCCTCTCTAGCCAAGCAGGAAGGCAACAAACTATGGGTTCGTTTTGATGTAAAGGATACCGGTATAGGTATTGCTAAAGAACACATAAATAATATATTCGACAGCTTTACACAGGCCGGCGCTGATACCACCAGAAAATTCGGAGGCACGGGTCTTGGTCTCACCATTTGCAGACAGCTGGTAGGTCTTATGAGTGGCGAAATTTCTGTAGCAAGCGAACTGGGATCAGGCACCACATTTACAGCCATCATACCTTTTGAAGAGGCCGCAGTGCAGGAAGAAGTGAATAAGAACAATGTACTTGACGAGAGGTCTATGAAAAGGCTGAACAATCTGAAAGTGTTGCTGGTAGAAGACAATGAATTCAACAGAATGGTTGCTGAGGACACACTGAAAGAAGTGCTGCCCGGCATAAGACTGAATATGGCCCTTAATGGAAAGGAAGCAGTAGAGGCGGTGCGTTCTGAAATGTATGATGTGATACTCATGGACATTCAGATGCCTGTAATGGACGGCGTAACCGCCACTACCACCATCAGGACCAAACTGCCGGAGCCAAACTGTAATGTGAAGATAATAGCCATGACCGCCAATGTGATGCAGGAAGATGTGCAGCAATATTTTGAAGCGGGCATGAATGGCTATATCTCCAAGCCATTCCATGAAGATGAACTGATACTAAAAATGGACGAGGTGATGAAAGATGCTCCTGCAGATGGCTCAGCTAAAAAAGAAGAACCTGTGGTAGTTGTTGTGAAGAAAGAAGAACCTGCATTGCCTCCTATGCCCGAAAAAGTGACGGATATGCAGTTCCTGAGGCAGCTTACCGGCGGGAATAATGAAAAAATGCAAAAGTATATTGGCATGTTTCTGGATAATGCACCCAAATTGCTGGACAACATAGACAAAGGCATGGAAAATCGCGATTTCCCAATTGTGAAAATAGCGGCACACTCACTGAAGCCGCAGCTGTCTTACATGGGGGTGAAGGAAGATGTAAGTAAAATATTCATGATAGAACAAAGTGCAGGCTCATCAGCACATTTCGATTCGCTTCCGGCGCTCATAGCCAACCTGAAAAGGCTATGCACCAAGGCATTTGAAGAGCTGAGACAGCAATATTGATTCATTACGGCAGTAGTAGCTGCTATTTTGAATGAATATGTAGCAGATATTTTGATTTTTGAAAATTTCAATATACTTTTCTAAACAATTGAAGATCATATTATGGCAATTGAACAAAGTAACAGGTACATTTTCCTGGTGGACGATGAACCAATACAAAACGAAATGCTCAAAGATTATATCTCAGAGCGTTTCAGATATCAGATAAAAACTTACGAAAGCGGCGAAAGCGCTTTACAAGATATGCATCTCAGTCCTGAGATCATGGTGCTGGACTTTCATCTGAATTCTCATCTTCCGGATGCGCAGAATGGTGTGGAAGTACTGAAAAAAGTGAAAGAACTGCATCCCGAAACTCAGGTGATCATGTTGTCTGGCCAGGACAAACTGGAAGTGGCTATTGACAGTATGAAACACGGGGCCTATGACTACGTGATAAAGGGCGAGACAGCCTTCTCGCGAATGGAGAACATCCTCAACAACATCAACGAGTTGAGCAGCATCAAAGCCGCCAACAACAACTACAAGAAAGTGATCACTTTCCTGTGGGCTGCTATTATTGGTGTGGTGTTGCTGGCGTTCGGCATGATGTACATGTTCCGCTCTTACAACTAACCACGGGTAGTGGTTATATGACCACTACCTCGTGATAATCAGATGGATTAAAATATTTTTGTGCCAGCGCATGCAATTCTGCAGGCGTTACGCTTTTATAGATGCGTACGTTGTTGTTGAAGTAGCTTTCATCAAAGCCATTGAGTATGATACTTCGCCAGCGGTGCAGTATAGAGAACGGACCATCGAGGTCGCCAAGCAGGCCACCTAGCAGGTAGTTCTTCACCAGCAGCAGCTCTTCTTCCGTTGCTGCTTCGCTGCAAATGAGCTCCATTTCTTTATAGATCTCTTTTACTGCAGCCACCACCACATCTCTTCCTGTTTCTGTATGTATGGTCAGGGAACCTCCGTTTATCTCGGGCGACAATGCGCTGTATATACCATAAGTATACCCTTTGTCTTCGCGTATATTACTCATCAGCCTCGACCCGAAATAACCACCAAACATTGTATTGAGCACTACCATGGGTGTATAGTCGGGATGGTGCCTGTTTGGGAACAACCTGCCTACACGAATGGCGCCCTGCACTCCGTTAGGGTCATTGCTTATGTGATGAATGCGTTCTGCAGATGTAACTATGGGGAAATTCTCCCGTACCACCTTTCCCTCTGTCAGCTGCACCTTTCCGAATATTTCGTTCAGGCTCTTCACTTCTTTGTCGCCTATTTTGCCTCCCATAAAGATGCGCACATTGGCCAGATTGAAACATTTCTTGTAGAAGGCAATAATATCTTCTCTGTTCAGCGCCTCCATCTTTTCTTTCTGCGAGTACCTGCCGTAGGGATGATCGGCACCAAACAACAAAGCATCTATCTGCTGATTGGCTACAAATTCGCACTGGCGCAGGTGCACCAGCAGTTTCTGTATCGCATTGCGTTTATGTATCTCCAATTCTGTCTCTGGGAATATACTGTCTGTGATGATCTCCAGAACCATGGGCAGCAGATCGGGCAGGTGCTTGGTCATAGCATGCAGCGTTACCGTTGCATAATCGTTACCAGCCGATGATTTCAATTGTGCACCATAAAACTCTAGTGCTTCATGTATCTGTTGAGAGGTGTGTTTGCTGGTTCCGCTTTTCAGCAACCCAGAGGTAGCATGTGCCACCGATGCTTTCTGCTCATACCACAAACCAGCCGGAAAGATCCAGTCTATCTGTACAACATCCTGCACCCCTGCATTCAGCCAGTATAGCGGCAATCCATTATCCAGCTTCACGGCATTAATGGCCGGCAGTACATAATCAAAGTCTACTGCATCATGTATGGCAGGAGCTATAGTGCGGTCTGTTATCATTGTTTTCGTTTTTCTGCTTATTGTTTCATGAATAATGCACGCAATTCTCCGGCATCTTCAGATTTCATTTTGCCACCCAGTATCAGGCGCAGTTGTCTGCGGCGCAAAGCGCCGTCGTAAATTTTTATCTCTTCTTCGGTCTGTGGTATCAGTTCAGGCACTTTGCGGGGTCTGCCATTAGGATCCAGTGCCACAAAGGTCATATATGCCTCATTAGAAAGATACTTGTACTGTGCAGAAAGATCTTCGCCCCATACCCTCAGGAACACCTCCATAGAAGTATTGAAAGACCTGGTCAGTTTGGCCTCTATGGTGAGGAGGTTACCCAGTTTAATAGGATTGGCAAAAGACACATTATCTACAGAAGCTGTTACAACAGGGCAATTACAGTGTTTCTGAGAAGCTATGGCTGCTGCAATGTCCATCCAGTGCATCAGGCGTCCACCCATCAGGTTGCCTAGTGTATTAGTGTCATTGGGCAGTACCAGCTCAGACATCACCAAAAAAGAGTCCTGCGGAGTTTTTGCTTTCATATTCATAGATTTTTGAGACAGCAAGGTATCAATTTGGCTGTTATAAAAATGTTGTTATTTCATCAATAGTCCATAAGACATTATAGAGCACAGTCCCGGTGCCTGCTACTGCAATAACGGGTTTCTGATAAATGAGTATCCAATTCTAGTGTGCTATAACAACTGCACCTGTAAACACTGGAGCTACGTTTTCGGTAAAGTGCAGATAGTAAACACCTGCGGGTGCCGCATCAGGTAGCATTAATTGTGCTGTAGTGGCTGCTTTTTGCTGCAGCGCTCCACTCAATATTGCTCTTCCCGACAGATCAGTGAGCGTATAACTGAAGTTTCCCGCATGTGGTATGGCTACAGAAATTGCTTTTGATGCCGGATTAGGATATATACTGAATACCGCATTTGCGCCCACGTCTTGCAGACCCGCTGTTACCAGGCGCTGCTGATGGATTACTGCCTTGCGTGGTAGGGTAAAACCACCATCTGCAAATGTCACCTCAGATAAAGGTGTTACTTCCTGCGCTCTGTAATAATACTGGGTATAGGTGGTGTCTTTCTGTCCTTGCGATATGCTGAGCAAAGTAAGCAAAGCGGGCGGGGCAGGCGCGCCATCCATAAAGAAACTATCTGTTGTTATGTTTGCAGACTGTACCTGCAACACATTGAAATAGGATGATGGTGCAGACATTGCTGTTTTTACACGCATTGTTCCCCAACCTGTTACTGTATCTTTCCTTACTGTATATTTTCTTAATGTAAATGGCTTGTGTATGAGGGAGAATGCACCTAAAGACAATTCATAGGTCATATCTGCAGAAAATACTGACTGCCAAGAGCTGGAAAATGTTGCCGGGAAAGCTATCCTCACCAGCGGAGAGGTATTCATCACATTTTGTGCAGGAAAGAATAGTGTGTCTGTAGGACCAGAGGTGAGCGTAAATAAATTATATGCTGTATATATTATTTTAATTCCGTACGCAAATAATCCAGTTGATGTTACAGAGGAAAGATTGTTTCCGTTGTAACTATAGTTCCCCAATTTGTATTTATTACTATCGGCATACTGATAGGTAGCTACCGGCACCCGATAGGCATATAAGAGTGCTGCACTATCTGTGGTTACTGTCATATCCCAGTCCCCTCCACTTGCCGCAGCAAGTGAAGGGAATGGCGATGTATGTATTGTTTGTTTCAGGCTGTCCGTTCCGGTCAGCAGGGCGGGGTAATCTGCTGCAGTCAGTGTTATCTGTGCAGAGCCTTTTATAGCCAGGCCAGATACCAACAGCAGCAAAGGTAAAATAGAACGCACCGAATATATTTTATGGTAAATATATTTTATTAATCTCAGATCATAAAATCATTCTACCGCACTTATTTACTCAGGTGCATACTTCTTTCCTTGTACAGCTGCCTGAACCATGGGTCACGAAGATCCTTGATGAACCTGATCGCTTCTCCGGTACTCTTCATTTCCGGACCTAACTCCTTATTTACATTAGGGAACTTGTTGAAGCTGAAGATCGGTTCTTTTACTGCAAAACCTTCCAGTTTATTCTCCATCACAAAATCCTTCAGTTTATTCTCTCCCAGCATCACCTTGGTTGCAATGTTGAGGTAAGGAATATTATATGCCTTGGCTATAAATGGTGTGGTTCGACTTGCACGCGGGTTAGCTTCTATTACAAATACCTTGTTGTCCTTGATCGCAAACTGAATGTTGATCAATCCTTTTACGTTCAATCTCAAAGCTATCCTACGGGCTATATCAGCCATCTCTTCTACTACCAATGGCCCCAGATTGAATACCGGAAGCAGTGCATGGCTATCGCCACTATGTATACCTGCCGGTTCTATATGCTCCATTATACCCATTATGTGCACGTCTTCGCCATCGCATATTGCATCAACCTCTGCTTCCTGACAGCGATCCAGGAAATGATCGATCAGTATTTTATTTCCTGGCAGGTGCTTTAGCAGACTTACCACACTCTTTTCCAGCTCATCATCATTGATCACAATTCTCATTCGCTGTCCGCCCAGCACATAAGAAGGACGAACCAGTACCGGATATCCAACTTCATTGGCAACATCAATTGCCTCATCTGTAGTGTAAGCGGTGCCGTATCGTGGATAAGGGATATTCAGTTCTTTGAGCGTATCACTGAATCTGCCCCTGTCTTCGGCAATATCCATATTGTCGAAAGAGGTGCCTATGATCTTTATACCCTTTTCATGCAATCTTTTTGCAAGCTTCAGTGCGGTCTGGCCACCCAGCTGAACGATCACACCATCTGGTTGTTCGTGCTCTATTATTTCCCACAAATGCTCCCAGTTCACAGGTTCGAAATACAGCTTGTCGGCAATATCAAAATCTGTAGATACTGTCTCCGGGTTACAATTCACCATTATAGACTCATAACCACACTCGCGTATAGCAAGCAGGCCATGTGTGCAACAGTAGTCGAACTCTATACCCTGTCCTATACGGTTTGGTCCGGAACCCAGTACTATAATTTTCTTTTTACCAGATACTATGCTTTCGTTTACCAGAACTTCTGTCTGTGCAAATTCGGGTTTGTTTTCAAAAGTACTGTAGTAGTAAGGTGTTTTGGCTTCAAACTCTGCGCTGCAGGTATCTACCATTTTAAACACACGGGTAATACCCATTGCTTTTCTGAATTCATAGACCTCTTCTCCGGTACAGTCGCTCAGCAGATCTGCTATCTGCTCATCACCAAAGCCCATTTTCTTGGCCTCACGCATCAGCGTTTCCGGAATTTTTTCGAGGTGTTTTACCTTCTTTATCTCATTTTCGAGTGTCACTATATCCTGGATCTGATAAAGGAACCAGCGATCGATCTGTGTCAGCTCACGAATGGTCTTTATAGATACACCCGCAGCCATAGCTTCTTTGATACGGAAAATACGATCCCAGGTTGGTCGTTTCAGCGTATCTATCAATTCTTCAGGCTTCAGCCTGCTGGTACTTATAAAAGAAAGACCGGTAGCATTGTTCTCCAGACTCTGACAAGCTTTCTGCAACGCTTCGGGGAATGTACGGCCTATTGCCATTACCTCTCCCACAGATTTCATCTGCAGGCCAAGTGTATCGTCTGCACCTTTGAATTTATCAAAATTCCAGCGAGGCATTTTTACGATCACATAATCTAGTGCCGGCTCAAAGTAGGCGGAGGTGGTCTGTGTGATCTGATTACTCAATTCATCAAGCGAATAACCTATGGCCAGTTTAGCAGCTATTTTAGCTATCGGGTAACCGGTCGCTTTTGAAGCAAGTGCAGAAGATCGGCTAACGCGTGGATTTATTTCTATTGCTATGATCTCTTCGGTTTCCGGGTTCAGCGCAAACTGCACATTACATCCGCCGGCAAAATTGCCAAGATCACGCATCATCATTATTGCTGTGTTACGCATCAACTGGAATGCAGTATCGCTGAGGGTCATTGCCGGAGCCACAGTAATACTGTCTCCGGTATGTATACCCATAGGGTCAAAATTCTCAACCGTACATATGATGGTCACATTGTCCTTCATATCTCTCAGCAGCTCCAGCTCAAATTCTTTCCAGCCCAACACAGCCTTCTCTACTAGCACTTCGTGTATTGGGGATGCCGTAAGGCCACGGTCCAGTGCAGCATCAAGTTCTTCTTTATGATATACTATACCGCCTCCGGAACCGCCCAAGGTAAAAGACGGCCTGATAACCAATGGTAATCCTATCTCCTGCGCAAACTCTTTACCTTCCAGCAGCGAATTGGCCGTTCTGGCTTCTGCAACCGGTACGCCCAGTTCTATCATCCATTTGCGGAACAGTTCCCTGTCTTCTGCTTTGTCTATAGCTTTTATATCTACACCTATCAGGCGCACATTAAAGCGCTCCCATATACCCAGCTCATCTGCTTCCTTGGCAAGATTCAATGCTGTTTGTCCACCCATGGTAGGCAGAACGGCATCAATTTCATTTTCTTCAAGTATCTGTTCTATGCTTTCTACGGTAAGCGGCAACAGATAAACCCTGTCTGCCATTATAGGGTCGGTCATTATAGTTGCAGGATTAGAGTTGATAAGCACAACCTTAACTCCCTCTTCCCTTAAACTTCTGGCTGCTTGTGAACCTGAATAGTCAAACTCGCAGGCCTGTCCTATAACTATGGGACCCGAACCGATGATGAGTACACTTTTAATTGATAGATCGCGTGGCATTATAATAATAATAAAAGATTAAATATTTCAATATCCAGATCACTTAGTGAGTGGTAACTTTCAAATAGGACGTGAGCGGACATAAAAAATCGGGCTCAGCGCCCGAAGAGCAAAAGTATAAAAAAAGGGGCATAGTTTTCAGACAGCATGCAAAATTGAATATATAAAACAGAGAACAACACATGGGAAACAACCCTCAATAATTATGTAGGTAAAGCCGCAAGTCGCTTGAAATAAGATTATACAAATATGAGCAGTCAAAGATAAAATTCCACCATGTTAATAAAATAGTCAAAGGGGCATGATTATTTGCATAATTTTGTCGAAAATGGGGTTTTTAACCCCTTTTTGAAATACTTTTTCGCACTTTTGTGCTTATCATAAAAATCCCGCGGTAATGAGTTTTTTAGGTTTTTTTAAATTTCTGACACAAGAAATAGCGATCGATCTTGGCACTGCCAACACGCTTATAATACATAATGATCAGGTAGTTGTTGACGAACCATCGATCGTAGCCATAGACCGTACTACAAATAAAATTGTAGCAGTTGGTAAGAAGGCAATGATGATGCATGAAAAAACACACGAAAACCTGAAGACGATCAGGCCATTAAAAGATGGGGTGATAGCAGACTTCAATGCCGCGGAAGGAATGCTTCGGGAAATGATAAAACTGGTGTATCCTAAAAAACCTATGTTCCCGCCAAGCTGGCGCATGGTTATTTGTATACCATCAAGCATAACAGAAGTAGAAAAGCGTGCTGTAAGAGATTCTGCAGAACAGGCTGGTGCAAAAGAAGTATACATGATACACGAGCCTATGGCTGCTGCACTGGGTATAGGTATAGATGTAGAAGAACCTACCGGAAACATGATCATAGATATCGGCGGTGGTACTACCGGTATATCTGTTATAGCATTGGCAGGTATAGTATGCGATCAGTCTATACGTATTGCTGGTGATGAATTCACAGGTGATATTATGGAGGCTATGCGCCGCTACCATAGCCTGATGATAGGTGAGCGTACTGCAGAACAGATAAAGATACACGTAGGCTCTGCGCTGAAAGAGTTGGACAACCCACCGGATGATATTGCAGTAAACGGAAGGGACCTTGTAACGGGTATTCCAAAACAGATAATGGTATCTTATCAGGAAGTTGCAGAAGCACTCGATAAATCAATATTCAAAATAGAAGAGGCCATACTTAAAGCACTGGAAAGCACACCTCCGGAACTTGCTGCAGATATCTATCGCAGAGGTTTGTACCTCACAGGTGGTGGTGCATTGCTGCGTGGTCTCGACAAACGCATATCACACAAGATCAAACTACCGGTACACGTAGCAGACGATCCGCTCCGCGCAGTGGTTCGTGGCACCGGAATGGCGCTCAAGAACATAGCAAGAATGCCTTTCCTGATGAAGTAATTTAGTTTAGAGGATCTATTGTCTGAAGGTTACAGCACATACTACTTACTGTACCTTCAGACTTTTAAATTCCGGTTCCAACTCCTGACAGGTGCGCAATTTTATTTTTTTCATACGCCGATTCTTCAACCTCATTCTATTTCTTTTTTTAGAAGTAGTATGTATCATTCTTATTGAACGTACCAATACGCTGCAGGGCAACGACATAGTAAGCTCTGCAAATGCCGTTTCGGGTCTGGTGTATAAAAAACAGAACGATGTGGTGTATTACTTTGGCCTGCGCAAAATGAATGATAGTCTGCAAAATGAGAATGCCCGCCTGAGACAAATAATAGAACAATACAGAAGTCTGGATACGCTGAGCGATACGGTTGTTAAAACTAAAACTCAGGTTGGTGATTCTACAAAACACCTGATACGCTATGCAGAGTATGTATACCGCACAGCACGTGTCATCAACAACTCTACAAACGCTACAGACAACTACATAACCATAAACAGGGGCTCAAAACATGGAATCAGCAAGAACATGGCCGTTCTTTCGGGCACAGGTGTCGTAGGGCGCGTAGAGCATGTATCTCCCAACTTCTCCAGTATCCTTTCTGTGCTTAGTGCCAAACAAAAAGTAAGCGCCCGACTCAAAAATGTTACAAACGGTTTTGTGGTATGGGAGGGTAAAAACCCACGTGTACTTACCATGATAGATGTGCCCCAGCAGATAAGTGTAAAAAAAGGAGACTCCGTTTTCACCAATAGCTATTCATTATATTTCCCTCCGGAAGTATTAATAGGTACTGTAATAAAAACAGAGCCAATAAAAAAGAATGCAATGCAGCATATATATCTCAGGTCTTCAACAGACTTTATCAACCTGCAGTATGTATATGTTGTGGAGAACAAAATGAGACAGGAAAAAACGCAATTGGAAGACTCCACAGCCAAAAAATAAGCAACAGAAAAAAGCTTATTTTAAAAAGTGAAGTAATAAAAAGAATGCTGGTATGAATGTGTATCTGAAAAATATTCTGAGGTTTTGCATCATAGTACTGCTACAGGTGCTTATACTCAACAAGATCACACTAAGATGGTGGAGCGAGCCGTCTGGCTTCCCTGTATTCATACCTTACATCTATCCGCTGTTCCTGTTGCTGCTCCCTTTCGAAACTCCGGTTTGGGCTTTACTTATTTCGGGCTTTGTGCTGGGCGTTACTATAGATTCTTTCAGCAACACTGCAGGTATGCATGCATGTGCAGCGGTGCTTATTGCCTATCTCAGAACCAACGTACTAAGCGCACTACTGCCCCGCAACCTTTCCGAATACTCCGGTATGCAGCCATCTACCAAGAATATGGGCTGGATGCCCTTCCTGGTTTATAGTGGGTTTCTCATAGTGCTGCATCACCTGCTATTTTTCTCAGTAGAACTCTGGAATGTATCAAACCTCGGTCAGCTATTCCTTAAAACAACGGCATCTGCTATCACCTCCATGCTGTTCATCATTGTGTACCTGTTGCTGTTCACCCGCCAGGATAACTCAAGGATATGATCTAGTCAAGTGGTATGATCGTATTGAAATTGATGGCATAACCAGAGGTTAAAATATCAGGACGTAACCAGTTAACAAAAAGAGTGCCTGAATTATTTATTCCACAATTTATTTGCTTAATCCAAGCGATATTCAAATCATCCTTCACTAAAGCAGCGCTGAAATAGTTCGCTATGAAATACGTTGTATTAGCTGGAATATACCCAACCGGCAAAGTCCCCATTAGATAAAAAAGCGGCGAAGGTGACGCAGCAAAGTTCTGGGCGTTTGCTGATGTAAGTAGCCCGCGTATATGCAATGTATTAGCTGTGTGGTCTTTTTTGTAATAAACAGTTCCACTCACGCCACCATCGGGCACTGCCGTACTTACATTCAGTGTCTTCCAGACAGCCTCTCTGTTAGCAGCACCGAAACCGGCACCAAATGGTTTAATGTCTGCCAGCGGGAACCTGGTTGCATCTGCACTTGTGGCTACAGGTAATACCTGCAATACCGCTGTCTTTTCCTGCACCACGTTCGGGGCGCTACCATCATAATATACCAACGGTGCAGCACTGGAAGTAATAGAAATAAAAGGTGCCGCACTACCACTTGCTCCGGTAACAGAAGATGCTATGCAGCGAACCATTTCGTTATTGTAAAAGAACCAGCCATCCGTTACAGAAAAGTTGCCTACAGAAGGGTTAGATACGGTCATACCGCTTATTATTACCGGAGTGCTTGTTCCTGCCCCCATAGTGGCGAGCGCAGCCGTAGCTTCAGTATATGCAGCCTGTAGGTATCCCAGCTGGTCCTGAGTAAGAGGGAATCCTCCGGGTTGTGTAAAGTCTATTGATTTCATCTGAAAGGGTTTTTGAGAATTGAAAGATTATAGTTGCTATCAATACAGCTCAATGCCGTAAATGTTCTTTCCGGCTATTCTGTATTTGTTGATCAGCGCACGCATTCTGTCTGCATCAAAACTTATAGCCACCGGCACCTTTACCAGGAAGGAATTGCCTAGCACAGATGTTTCAGTTGCTGTATACAAAGCTGTTGGCAATGCATACGATACCGTTCCGGCTTCAACTGCCAGCCCAAGCCATACAGGGTGTGTCTCCGATACAAGAAAAGCATAGACAGGATCTTCAAACGAGCCGTCTTCTATGTATATACCTCTGGTCAGCGGATCGAACATATCATTCAGAACAGCCTCCAGATACACTACCTGACTGTTGTGAGACAACAGATATAGCTGACCATCTCTTTGTAATTTGAACTGATGAAAAAGCCATTTGACCGGCGATATAAGACATTTCAGCCACGCACTGGTATTGGTCTTACGTAGTCTTACTGGTAATAACTGCACCCGCAAAAAATCGTAATTGATATCGAAGAAGCTCATGTATCTGTTTTTGAATTTTTATTGACATAGCCATACACAGTTACTCCGGTATGTATGCCTCGTAAGAAATATTGGCGTCAAAATAAATGGCATCAAGTGCCATATACCCGGCATCGGGAATGTACTTTACCGTAATGGGCACATATGGTGTAGCCGCATAGTTGGCTTGCGCGCTCAGCACCTGCCCTATCTTCACGCCATCTACAGACTGCAATGCTGCAATAAGTTTGTTGAGGATAAAAACACCATTAAAGGGTAGGTCTGCAAGAAATGTATTCACTGTGGTTTTTACCGGTGCTGCAGCAGTTCCATCTATCCGGCTGCCATCGCTCATCAGCACCAAAGGGTCATAATAGATCTTAAGCGACAGCAATAAATTATCAGCCGCAGCACTGGTTACCTGCAGTCGTATGCCGGCATCTTTTATCCTGCCCATATAGGCTTTCAACGCTGCCAGTTCCGGCCCTGTAAGTCCCTCCAAAGACGCAGAACCTTGCCTTGCTACTTTCAACCTGATTATGTTGGGCAGCTCCACAGCGGCAGCATACTTCACTATCATCACCAGCGGATCTTCTGTCGTTGTCGTATATGTATCACTGCCGTCAGGCAGTGTAGTGCCATACTGAAATTGTCTGGCCTTATTTACATACCATTGCAGGGTATGTGGCCTTTGTGCTGCAAGCAACTGCGCCACTTCTTCTTTGTGGCTGTCAAACAGATTTTCAAGGCTCCATATACACACGGCTACTACATACGTCCATAGTCGCCATATTGCCACTTTACTGTTACTCCATGCATATGCATTCAGCGTTGTGTCTGCTTCTTTTGTGTCTATTATCTGCTGTTGTATCTCAGCTATAGTTCTTGCCATAGGGTTCAGTTTTAGATTATTGTACTTTCAGTACCATTGTAAATGCAGAAGATGGGTATTCCACTGTTCCTCCCGGATAATAATACCTCGTTCTCATTCCTATTGTATGCGTTCCTATACCAAGGGCAATGATCGTTTTATCCGGATTTGTAAGGTCTGCAGGATCGGGTGTACCGGTAGCTGCAGCCGCTAACCACTCTATACTATGATCATGAAAATTGGATAACAGGATATCGGGATGTGATCTGGTGAGCCTCAGGTAAACTCGGGTAGTAGATGCAGAGATAAGCTCTATAGCTATGTCACCCATCAGGTGTTCTATTACCCCCATAGAAGAGTTGTCAAGCACCGTTAGTGGTGCACAATAGACTTCATTGCCTTCTATGTCTTTAAAGGTCGCAGTTTTCGTTGCATCAGTTAGGTCGCTCCATACGATCATGTACCCTATTCCCACTGTCCACACTGGTTTGTAAGCAAGTGTTTTTGCAGTCATTGGCGGAACCAGAACAGGCAGTGTGTTCTCATCTGCATACCCTGCTAAATACCGCTCCTCCGTCTGGTAATGCACTTTGTTATCTGACAGATATGCTACAATCAGCGGATTAGCATTGATAAAACCGGATGCTTCTTTCAGATCATAAGAATAGAACCCTAAAGTATGCGGATCGCCAACAGCATTAGGCACTACATGTAGCCTGGGTTTCAGCACTACAGAAAAGCCCAATGGCATCAATGCCAGCGTACCCAATGTAATGCCTGCACTCCTCAGGTAGTTTATGTTATTGCTGTCAGCAACTCCTGCAGCAACTGCAGGAATAACCTTATTCTCTCCAGAAACAGGTATATGACTTATGTCCACATTATTTGCTGCAGCCATCATCATCCCTGCCTCCAGCGATCCGTACTCTGTCAGGATCATGTCCAGTAAACTTTGATTGGGTAAAGCACTTGCCATTTTGCTCATATCGCTTTTACTTTTTGTTATTGCTAACTATACACTGAATTGCTTTCTATTATCCCATCGGCGCGCAACTGCACATCGGCAACATCCATACCATCTCTGCTGAACTCTATATTCACTGCTCTTATCAATCCTTGATAATACTCATCATTCAGATAGGTAAATGCACCGGCACATATGGTAGGGTTCTCTTTATAATCACCCTTGTTATTCAGCAACAACTGTCTTTGATGCTGTGCCGTACTTTCCTCCACCGGAAAATCTCCTCCCACCAGATACAGATCCTCATCTGCACTTAGTCCGATGTCCATCATTTCTCTTGCCATATTATTTTAAGGTTTACGCCAGTAACAGATTATTCAGCCTTGCAGCAAGCGCAGTAAATGCAGCAACATTTACAGGCACAGAACTGGGTCCGGTAGATGTTGTTACTGTTATAAGTTTTATAGCCTCGAGCAGGTCACTGAGTATTGTATGCAAACTTTCCGTGTTGGTACTTATCCTTACCAGGTCACTTATTTCTACATGAGTATTGTCATATGCAGCAGTAATGCCGTGTGCAGTTAGTTTCAATGATACGGAACCTATCTTTATTGTGGCGCGCCTCAGTTCACTGGCTTGTAGCAGCAACCACTGTCCTGGTCCTTCTATGCTACCTATCACTACGTGGCTGTTGTCTTCCGGTATCAGCACCATACCATTATCAGCATTACCCACAGCATTCAGCAAAACACCTTCTATGGGAGTTTCTCCGTTGCCAGGCAAAACGCTCATGGTATTGGCTGCTATATCTACACTACCACTCACCACAATACCGCACACTATCTCATATGGTCGTTGCACAAGCATATTTATTCCTTGCCTTATCTTCTTTCCGTTCTTTGTCATAACCACCCTTATTTACTTGTTCTCACACCTAGCTCCACTTTTCTTCTTGCTCCCTTTATTCCAAAGATCACTTCTGTACTTTCCACTACATAGGCCCCATCCATCTTTGCATTCAACTCATCGCTTACATGCACCTTGTTCCCCGGCACTACATAAGGTTGCAGAAATGCAGTAAGTTTCCCTTCATACCCTTCATATGTGTGTTGTCGAACTCTTTCTTCAGCAAGCAATTTCATTCCAAAGCTGTCCTTTACATGGTTCAGTACAGCTGCATGCACTACTGCATTGGTCCCTACTCCGCTGGCTGTGTGTGCTATTCTTATTCCATCTATGGTTCTCCTACTGTAGGTAACTATTCCGGGTTCAGTATCTATACTATGTTGCTGCAGATTGTTAGCTCTGGGTGTGTTATAGCCAATTCTATATTTTACAACTTCAGCATTATTGAAAGATCGACCCTTCATTGCTGCTGCATAAAATCTGCCACACCATATTGTTTTTGGATCACTGAAGAAAAATGTGATATTCTCATCTGTGTATTTCGAGATGTAATTGATCACATCGAAGCCACTCATATTACCTGATGCCATACCTGAAAACTCCAGGTCTTCATCACACTTCACCGTTATGTTTTCATGCCCCTTCAGATTAGCTACAGCAGCAGCTACAATGGTCTTCAACTTGCTGTCCTTACCCTTCAGAGCAGGTCTGTTCCTACGCAGCAACCAGCTATACCCTTCACAATCTATCTGCATTGGCATTCCGGGTGTCAACTTTTTCACAAATCCGGAAAACTCATCTTGCAGTAGCCCGTTATACCCTAACCGAATATTCACTCGTTCACCTTCTTTGAATGCAGCAGCCGTATTAATAAGCTCTGGCGATGCATTACCAGCCTTCAGCAGAGATGCTATTGCCGGAATCTTTATCGTAGCCGTTTCAGCAATGCTATGCACACTCTTTCTTATCACAACCTCAAGCACACCTGTGAATCTGACCTTTCCTATTGTTATCTCACTGTTCAGTACAAACATCACTTTACACTTATCAGGTTAAAAGGTTCATCACTTATTAGCTTCAACTCATAAGGACATATGTTTTTCACACCACGCAACATCGGCAAATTCAACTCACTTATTACTACAAGATCGCTACCACTTCTATCTGGCCTCAAAAGAAAAATATCAGTAAGCGCACACTGAATTGATAAGGGAGTATTGTGCTCATACAAGGCTCTCAATTCTGTTACTCCTTCCTCCGGATAATCATGTGTTTGGGAAATAATGAAACCTTTTATGGTAATCAGATAATCTTGGGTATTTATCAACTCCTTTACTGTCCCTCTACGTTCTGTAAGATGCGTTTCTATGATGGTCTTGCGACTCTCTATAGATATTATTGGATAGGGCAATTCAAATTCTTTCTCTTTCGAGAAATTCTGACTGCTATTTCCAGGCAAGCTATCTTGCATACTATTACGATCCGGGTACTTTATGATAACCGGCATAAAGTATTCCTTTCCGGCATGTAAATTCTGATAATAGGGTGCTCCTCCTGCACCATATTCTTTCCTGTTCGGATTATTTTCTCCGATTACCTTCTCTAATTTCGGGTCAAGAGCCTTCGTTTGATAACCAAATGTTGTCTGAAAAAGATCAAATAAACTGAATGATATTGTTGCCATAGTTTAGTGTATTGCGTTTGCGCTTTCCAGTATAGCCAGCAGCGCTTCTTCTACTTTATTCCTGATATCTGTTACTGCTTCATTAGTGTCTGCACAATTAATAGTTAAAGAACCGATCACCGGTTGGTTCATGTGCATTTCCACCTTCTTTGCCATTGCTGTTTTAGATTCATTTCGCTTTGCAAGACCGCGCGCATCTGTATATACCCTTGTCTTCTTTTCGCCTATGCCATTTGCCTGTTGTCCATATAGAGTTGGTGCATTTTTCATAGTCGACATAGCATGCATGTGCTCAATACTTCCTTTGGCTATATTCGATGCCCCATAACCGCTTTTTAGCAATGGCATATCCACTAACATCCCATTCTTGCTTTTCGTCGCTATAGTTCCCGGGAAAGCCACATTTACTGTGCTATTTCCTTTCGTACGTAAAACAGCTGTTCCTGCATTTGTTAGCTTCAGTATGTCATTCACTGCCGTCAGATAGTGCTGATTCCCACTGCTGTTTCTTTTTGCCTCCTGCTTGCGCTGCATCAGTTGCGCAGGTCGCGCTGCAATGCTTTTTAAGTTAACTACATCAGCAAAGGCTTTACCATCATTTTCTGACTTGCCTGCATCCTGAAGAACATTATTACCTTCTAGCTCATCTTTCCGCTTGTCTGTTCCCTTAGTGTTCGCAATTAGCCTTGGTACAAATCCATACTTACCGGTAGTGCCCTGTATTATGTGATTAATATTTAGTACTTGCTCCTTCGCTGCAGTTATTCCTCCGCTCCTGTGTCCGCTACCAACTTTGGGTATTTGTATTCCTTCGCCTCTTACTCGCTCTTGCAGCTTTATTCGCTCACCTGTAGTGCCGTCAGTTAATGTGCGCTTATTCACAGGCGCTGCTGCATCAGCAATAACTCTTCCCGATCCCATTCTTGTTTCCTCTGCGGCTACAGCAATATTCTGCTCTTGTTTGCTTCTGCTGTTATGTAGCTTTTGCTTGTTTATTCTGGGAGATAGTTTATTCCCTGTATTCAAAAGGGGTAGCATGGAAAACTTTCCGGGACGCAACTGATGCATATTGCTATTCAGCGCCTGTTGTCTTTGTCTGGAGATTGCCAATGCTTTTTTGTTAGCTTCCTGCAGTGTAGCATACCATTTTATCTCCTTTACAGCCTGCTTGTCTTTGTATTGTTGTTCCGTCATGGCTTTTTGTTTAGATATTTCATTGGTCTGTTTTGTGCTCTGTCAGTTGGCGCCTTATGTATAGCAGATGTGCTACCTTTTTGGCAAAAGCTTCATCGTCCAGTTCTTGGTGTTTCAGACCCGGTAAAAAATACTCCAGCAATGTTTCCAGATATCCTATGGGATCATGCGCCGGGCCTCCGCACGACCCCTCTATAAGTTTACCAGTATAGCCTTTTTGCCTTCCAGCTTCACTTTCATTTCCTGGCACATACCCACAAACATCTGGTCGTCTTTCAGCACGTCTTCACTGCCACCTACAAATGTCAGCTCAGCCAGTTCTTCATATAGGTCCAGTGCTTTGTCATTATCTGCCTTACCCATCGCGCAGTTCAGTTCATTCCTACCCGGGTTTTTGAAGTAAGCTATATGACCATCTACTACTACTGCATAAATTCCGCTTTTATACTTTGTCTTCCACTCTGCTATCTGACTATCGGTCGCTTGTCCGGTCAGTATTGTTTTTTCGTTTTCCATTCTGTTGCTTTGGTTTCTATACAGACACTATTTTCATGAATACTATCGGCAAGGTCACGTCCATATTTTTTGCGCCCTGATCCCAGCCTTTCTCAAACTCCTTCACTTCTACTCCCGACAAGGTGTCGATCTGCAAGGCCCTTGCTCCCTTTGCTTTGTAAGACACGGTTATGTCAAACCGAAGATCCAGTATATCATCTCCGCCTGCCGCCCTTGCGGCTTTGTTCAGGTCATCCAGGGCGCCTTTCAGCACCTTTATCTGCCCCTCATAGGTGCGCTTTCCCGACTGTATACTTATCGGTTCATCTCCTGCCGCATGCAACAGTTGTTTCTCTTTAGATGCTTTGTATTTCAGGCCTCTTATTTTAGTAAGTGTTGCCCCAGATAATCTTACCTGCATATCGGCCCACTCACAGTCCTTGCTGTCGAAAAATGATATTGATCCCATATCTCTTTTGTTTGGTTTTTATTATTTCAATACTTACTTTCTGCTATCAGGCATTTGCCGGATTACTGAATCCCAGGCTTATCTCTATTCGGCTTGCATAGCCTACGGGCACAATACCTATTACTACATTCAGCACATTGGTACTCAGTATGTTTTGTGCGGGGTCTATATAACAGGTCACACTGCTTATCTCATTATTCACAGTCATTGTGTTGTTTATCTGATGCTCCATCTGCTGGCTCAGCCATTTACAAAAACCCGCATCCAGTGTTCCATCTTCATTCACAGGTACCTCATCATCTATTTCCTGCACAAATGTGGCATAGGCCAGCAGGTGTGCTTTGTCTATCACCCTGCCGCGGGCCAGCATACTATAGTCATCTGTTGTTGCGGTGCACATCGGATCTCCGGAAAAGAAGTATCCTGTAGTGTTGGCATAGATGGCATATGTTATGTATCCCTTGCCCGCTATTACCGGCAAAGATTCTGCGGCGGCCTCTGCCGTATTGGTTCCCGTATATGCTGCTATTGCTGTCAGCGGACCCGACCTTACTCTGCTTATTTTTCGCTGAACGGGCACAGACGATACTACGCCCAATGCAAGCCCCACACACGCACTCCTTCCCGACTGTGTATCTCCTATCAGTATTGCTGTCCGGTTGTTGGTTGCTCCGGTCTGCACATCGGTCAGATCCGCAGCAACACCAGCATAACTGCTACCTCCTATTATCGCCCTGAATGGTTTATGCAACAGAAAATAAGACTGTGCCATCAACGCCATTTTACTCGCAGCAGCATATACCTCTTCATTCATACCATTGGTTATGGTCACGGTGCCTCCGGCTGCTTCTATTGCGGCATCATCACTCAGCACGCCCAGCACCTTTATCCTGCCTCCGGCATAATCCAGCAGTTTTCTGGCACCATTTGCCTCTGTTGGTGTTGCCATCTGCATCAGGGTCATTGTTGCAGGCACCAGCATCACATATAGCTGTGCCCCCTTTCCTGCCTGGTCATAATATTCCTTTATCTGTTTTGCGGCAAAGGCATTACCGGTTGCTGTTATCCCCGCTGCACTTGCCGCCGCTACACTCGTTACCAGTATCGGTGTACCCACTGTATAGGCTCCTTCTGTTTGTCCTGTCAGCACCAATCCGGCTATACCGTCATTCGTCTGGAGGGTTCCTCCCAGCTGGCCGTTTGCCAGCGTTATGTTTACACTACCCATTTTTTTGTTCCGTTTTTTTTGATTGATAGAATCTTACTGCTCTGCCCACATTACATCTTCTGACTCTTCCTCTTCAGCAACATTGATCAGCGCCTTCAGCGCCGCTTCTGCTTCTCTTTGAGTAATTGCTTTTACGTTCCTGTCAGCAAGTGTACTCGCATGTTTCTGCGCACATTCCTTGTCCATAAATACACACTCGTCACTGGTCAGGTACATTAGTTGTGTCGCTGCTTTTGTAGCATCATTGGTCTTTCTCATAGCACAGCGTCTTTTCGGCTTTATTTCATGGATGTATATTTTGCCTGCACATACAGGTCATACAATCTTTGTTTCAGTCTGTTTCCATCCAGTTCTCCGGTCAGCAGACTTGCCATCTTGTGCAGCAGCGCATCCCGCACTTCTGGCGTTTGTCTCAGCAGCTCTCCCGCCAGGCATTGCAGCTTCTTGTTCATATCATGCTCCTTACTGCATTTGCTCAGCACCAGCAGGGTGTCTGTCACTCGTACCAGTGCTTGTTGCAAATGCTGTTTCAGTGCATCGTCGGCAGTACCCGGTATCAGCAGTGTCACCATATCTGCCACCGGCGATTCCAGTGCATGCTTCAGTGCGGTTGTTATTTGTAGTGCGGTCTCAGCATGTGCATCCACATACGCGTCAAATTGTTGCATCACATGTCTGATGCGTTGTCTCATCTTTGTACAAAACATAGTTTTCATTTTTTAGTGTTTCAGGTTTATCGCACTGGCCTCCAGTGCGTGTATTCTTTCGGCATGCTCGTTGAGGCGGTGGTGTATCATGGCTTCCTGTTCTTTCAGGCCTTGTATCTGCTGTCCCTGCACAGTCGTTACCTGTGTCAGTTGTTTCAGCTCCATCACTATATCATCCAGTCGTTTTATTACCTGGTCTGTTATCACCTTCATCACAAAACCCAGTATGGTTGCCATCACACCAGCCACCGCAACAAGTATCCATATCTTTATCTCTGTCAGCATTTCGTCTCTGCTTTATGCAGCAGCCTGCACAATGGCTATGATGCCTCTGGCATCGCTCCTGCGTTTGCGGGCACCCATCCTCACACCCACGCTATATATGTCTCCGTAGTAGGTTGGGTCTCCTATACGCTCAAAGAAGGTGATCTGACCCAGGGCTCGCTCCACTGCTCCGGTCTGCCAGCACAGCACCCCATCGTTGTCTGCAGTATCTGCAGTTGCACCATATGCGTTCACTACTGGTGCTGCTGCATTGTCATAGGTCACCACACTGCCGCGCATCATTATATTGAAACCAAACAGCCTGCCCAGCACACCGTCCTTTACATCATATGCTGCGCTGAAGTCTCTGTACTGTGTCGCCGACATATCATCGGTCAGCTGCTGAAACATGTCTGCACTTATCAGCGCATAGCGGCCTTCCATCGGTATGTTCTGTTTGTTTAGTTGCAGTTGTGCATGCTTCAGATCATTCACCGTAAACTTCTTTCTGTTACCTGTGGTGTCTGCAAGATGTGTTGCGGTAGATACACCTGTAGTACGAATGATCGTTCCTGTTGTGTCGGTAGGGCTCCAGTCTATCAGCAGGTTTTCTGCTATCGTCTGCCTCAGCGACGATTCATATTCGCCAAGTATACTTTCGCGTTTGTTGTAGCTCAGCTCAAACGTCTCTGCATTGGGTATCAGTATCGGATCTGTTGTAAATTCATCCAGCACATACGTTATGTCTGTATCAGTGCGCTGCACCACTGTTGCCGGTACCGATGCCCTGTTCTTCACTACCGTAGCCAGTGCACCTGCCTGTGGTATATGCACCACCTTGCCCTGCAGCACATATTGGCTCGCGTCCGTCGATGCCAGTAAGAACTCATTGTTCTTGAATAGATTGCCTTCTATATGGTCTTGCCATATCTCTTTCTGAATTGCCATATTGGTTTATTGTTTGGTGATAAAAAACTTGGGTAGGAAGCAGCTTTTGCTGCATATGATTGCCATGCACAACATGGTTGTGTCATGGGGTGCCTGTCCTGTCTCATGCAGGTATTCGGCTGCCACTTAAAATAGAGGGGAGTTATTATAGCACAACACTCGGTTGTGTGAGACCATTCTGTTACTGGTCTGTCTTTTACTTTGCTGACCGGCTGTCTTGTGGCTTTTTATATTCAGCCGTTGAATTTCTGCTCAAAGAGCTCTTTATATCTTGCAGCATCATTGGCGCGCAGCGCTTTCAGCTTATTGCCTGTTGGGTCATTCTTTTCGTAGTCATCCCATTCCCACATTGCCTCAGTGGCATCCGGTTGTTTGCCCTTCAGTTGCTCTGCTATAGATCTATAGGCGGGCATTGCCTGCAGCAGATTATTCAATCCCGCTGCATTCCGCGCATAGTCTGCTGCCAGTCTGGTCTTCAGCTCCACAGTAATCTTTTTGTCTTCCAGCGCCCTGTTCAGCAAGGTGGTCACTTCTGTGTTTTCTCTTGCCTGCATTATTTCATCCAGCTGTTGTTGCAGGGTTGCATTGGCTGCTTGTAGCGCATGGTGCTGCAGATTCAGTTCATTGGCTTTTGCGGTCATTTCTTTCACTGCACTCACCACATCTGCCTCGGTTTTGTTGTCTGCAAGTTGCAGGCACTGCTTCAGTTCACGCACAGTATCGGCCGGCAATAGCTGCAGCACGGTTTTGTTGGTGTTCATGTCTGCCAGGTTCAGTTCATTTTCATTGGCATCATATAGTCGGGTCAGTGCGTTGCAGTTGCCGGGTATATCCACCAGACTGCATTCTTTGTTATACCATCTTGTTATTGTTGGTCCTGTTTGTCCGGGCAGCATCAGCTCTTTGTCGGTACTATACTCCAGCACCACTATATGCCCTACCGATGCAGCATTCAGAAATCCGTTCTCGGCTTCATTGCAGGTTTGTTCGCCTCTTATGTTCGATAGGTTGATCACGGGTACTGCCGTAATCTTGTCGTCTTCTACTTGCAGGTCTTCCCACTTCAGCACTATTCCTTCTTCTCTTTTGTGCATATAGTAGCCTATCGGGTTCTTCCTGAAGGATTCCATTTCATAACCCGTTGTCAGCAGGCGGAATCCATATTCATTTACTGTGCTGTCAGAGAGTACATATCTCCTGTCTATTTTTTTGAATTTGTCTGTCATGATAGGGATTTTGGTTGTTTGATGACACAAAGGTGATTCGCTGCCTGCATTTTGGCAAATCACCTTTTTATGGCACTACACTTTTTGCAGTACCATAAGACGCCTCCGTCTTATCATAGATTTTATTTCGCTCTCAAGTCCTTGATTCAGCCACACTTACACATAGCACTCCACTTTGGTCCTCCTCAAGTCTTCTATTCTTCGTTTTTGTTACTCCTTTTCAAACATATTAGTTTCCTTTTTGCTGAATATTTTGACTTTTACATGCTCTTCGGCACGGCTTCGTTCACAGAGAAATAATATCTTTGTCGCCTATGTCATCCTTAAAGGAACAAATACTGCCTTTTGAGCAGGAAATAAATGCTTTTGTCCCGGCCGGCGCTGCAGAGCTCGAAGAGTTCCGCATCAGGTTCCTGGGCACAAAGGGCATCGTTAAGCAATTAGCCAATGAAATGAAGAACGTCCCGCCTGAGGGACGCAAGGAAGCTGGTATGCTCCTCAATGGTTTCAAACAACTGGCTGAAGGAAAATATGAAGAGTTCGCTCACCTCAGGAACGAGGCGGGCAGCAACGCTGCTGCTATAGATGTCAGCCTTCCGGGTACTGCTATCCCTATCGGCACACGTCATCCGCTGCGCATGGTAGAGAACCGTATGGTAGAGATTTTCGAGAAAATAGGTTTTAGTGTCGCTACCGGCCCCGAGATCGAGGACGACTGGCACAACTTCACCTCGCTCAATATGCCCGAAAATCATACTGCCCGCGACATGCAGGATACCTTCTATGTGTCTCAGAACCCCGACTGGGTGTTGCGTACACATACGTCCTCTGTTCAGGCGCGCATCCTCGAAACGCATCCGCTCCCCGTTCGTGTCATCTGTCCGGGTCGTGTTTACCGCAATGAAACCATATCTGCCCGTGCACATTGCTTCTTCCATCAGTGCGAAGGTCTTTATGTAGATAAGGGAGTTTCCTTTGCCGATCTCAAACAAACACTCTATTATTTCGTTACAGAAATGTTCGGGCCCGATACCAAGGTGCGTTTCCGCCCTTCTTATTTCCCGTTCACAGAACCCAGTGCCGAGATGGATATCTCCTGCACCGTTTGTGGTGGTTCGGGTTGCAGCCTCTGCAAGCATACCGGCTGGGTAGAGATCCTGGGTTGTGGTATGGTTCACCCCAATATGCTCAGCAACTTCGGCATAGACCCCGAGGTCTATACAGGCTTTGCCTTCGGCATGGGTGTAGAGCGCATCACACAGATCAGGTATCAGGTCAATGACCTCCGCCTCTATTCTCAGAACGATGTTCGCTTCCTCCGGCAGTTTCAGGGGTTATGACAACGCTATTTACTATTCTCTTATAACAGAAACGGAGCCCTCAGGGCTCCGTTTCTTCGTTAATGGTTTTTGCTACGCAAACAACATCTTGTACACATCCTCTACCTTGTTCACGGTCTTTATCTCTATTTTGTAGTTTTTCTTGTCCAGCCCCTTTGCATTCGCCTTCGGTATAAATATCACATCCATACCCAGCTTGTCTGCTTCTGCTATGCGCTGGTCTATCCTGTTCACTGCTCTTATCTCTCCGCTCAGCCCTATCTCTCCTACCAGACATATGTTCGATGGCAGTGTTTTGTCTTCATAAGACGACAGCAGCGAGCATACCACCGCCAGTTCTATACTGGGGTCCTCAATTTTCAGGCCGCCGGCTATGTTCACAAACACATCCTTTGCCCCAAAATGGAATCCGCCTCTTTTTTCCAGTACGGCCAGCAGCAATTGCAGCCTCCTCAGGTCCATTCCGCTCACTGTGCGCTGTGGCGTGCCATATACAGCCTGTGTCACCAGCGCCTGCACCTCTATCATCAGCGGCCTCGATGCCTCCATTGTGGCAGCTATGGCTATCCCGCTCAGCGGTTCGTCGTGTTGAGATAACAAAATTTCAGATGGGTTCGTCACCGCACGCATACCTTGCTGCACCATCTCATAAATTCCCAGTTCTGCCGTAGATCCGAACCTGTTTTTCAAAGTTCTCAGTATTCTGTAGGCATAGTGACGGTCTCCCTCAAACTGCAAAACGGTGTCTACCATATGCTCCAGCACCTTTGGTCCGGCTATAGATCCGTCCTTAGTTATATGCCCTATGATGCATACCGGTATGTTGGTCGACTTCGCAAATCGTTGCAGTTCTGCAGCACATTCCCGCACCTGAGATACACTACCTGCTGCCGACTCCACGTACGGCGATTCCAGCGTCTGTATAGAGTCTATGATCAGCAGGTTCGGACGTACCTTTTTTACCTCGTTAAATATCGTTGCGGTATCCGTTGCTGTCAGCAGATACAGGTTGTTGTTTTTTATCCCTATCCTGTCTGCGCGCAACTTTATCTGCTGTGCACTTTCCTCACCCGATACATAAAGGGTGGTTATCGTTTTCCATTCCAGTGCGCATTGCAGAAACAAGGTACTCTTACCTATCCCGGGATCTCCTGCCACCAGTATCACCGATCCCGGCACCATACCACCACCCAGCACTCTGTTCAGCTCTGTATCAGGCGCCAGTAGCCGCGCTTCCTGCACATGCACCACATCTTCAAGTTTGTGTGCTCTGTTCTTTTCCTTTATATCATCGTCATCCCATCCGGGTGTTTCCGCTCGCTTCTTGTCATCCCGTTGTATCACTTCTTCTACAAAAGAATTCCATGCACCGCATGACGGACATTTGCCGGTCCACTTCGGAGTTTCGTATCCGCACTGCTGACAGAAGAACGCTGATTTTATTTTTGCCATCGAACCTTAAAGATACAAAAAGCACTACCGCACTCCGCCAATTTCAATACTAACTTATCAGTCTGTTTTGTTATTGTCTTAAATGTCATTTTCACTTCGCTTGCAGAACATAGTTTTGCCTCGCTTGTTAGTTGCATTTCAGGAAGAAGAATGGAATTATGTTTTGTTGATAACTGACACCAGGAGGAAATGGTCAGAATGGGATTTTTCTAAAAAAACAGAGCCGCCGGAGGAATCCGGCAGCTCTTACTTACTAACCCATTAAATTCACAACTTGGTACAAATATACTACGGGTATGGGTAGCAAAAAAATGGAATTGCAATTTCAGCCAATCAGTTTTATAGATATAATGTTTATAAATATTTCAACAAGGCCTATATTCACAAAAACATAGAAATTTCTTTAGAACTGCCCGCTTTTTACACTCATTCTCCAAAAATCTCCCACATTACACATTATTCATATGAGATTTCCAGAGCCAATCACATAGCATTTTCCACCATGCAGCTGTTCACATATGGTCTATTTTACAATTCCGGTAGCTGTTGCTAACTTTTTATTATCAGAATTCACAACCGCCAATAAGCTAAATTTGTATCCCTTATTATACAGGGCTACTATTTATGAACACATCATTCCAACCATTACAGGTCAAAGAAAGAACTTTCCTCCCTGCCGATTTTATAGTTACAGATTGGGCAGCCCTCAAACCATATTACGAGGAACTTACAGCCAGAGCGATCAATACACCCGAAGACCTCAACCTTTGGTTGGAAAATATCAGCGAGCTCGAGGCTGTTGTCAGCGAAGATGCCTGCTGGCGTCAGATAAAAATGACCTGCGATACCACAGACAAAGAGATCGAAGCCAGCTTCACTTTTTTCTGCATGGAAATAGAACCACAGATCAAGCCATATAATTTCGAGCTCAACAAAAAACTGCTTGCATGTCCGTTCACCAAAGATCTCGATCCTGCGCAGTACTTCCCGTATCTGCGTAGTGTAGAGAATGCAGCGAAACTCTATCGCGAAGAGAATGTATCCCTGCAGGCCGATATGAATTTACTCGCACAGCAATATGGTGTCATTTCAGGTGCTATGAGTATAGAGATCGATGGCAAAGAATACACACTACAGCAGGCAGCCAAATTTCTCCAGAACCCCGACCGCGATCTGCGCAGCTCAGTATTCTCAAAAGTTGCCGACCGCAGACTCAAAAACAAAACAGAACTCAACGAGCTTTTCGATAAGCTACTTTCTATCCGCCAGCATATCGCAAAAAATGCCGGCTTCGATAATTACCGCGATTACAAATTCCGCGAACTCGGCCGCTTCGATTATACGGTCGAAGATTGTTTCGAATTCCACAAAGCCGTTAAAGAACATATCGTTCCGCTACAGGCTATGTTGGTCAAACACAGGCAGCACCGACTCGGTGTAGAGGTGATGCGCCCATGGGATGGCGATGCCGAACCAATTGGTACAGAACCACTCAGACCTTTCACTACCGGCAAAGAACTGGCAGAAAAAACGGTTGAGGTATTCAGCAAATTGTCTCCTTTCTTCAGCGGCTGCCTGCTCACTATGCAGGGCATGAACCGCCTCGATCTCGAAAGCCGCAAGGGCAAGGCCCCGGGCGGCTACAACTGCCCCCTTGCCGAAACAGGTGTGCCCTTCATCTTCATGAATGCCGCCGGCACCATGGGCGATGTCATTACCATGATGCACGAAGGTGGTCATGCAGTACACTCATTCCTTTCGCATCCGTTGCAGCTTTCTGCTTTCAAAGAATACCCCATGGAAATTGCAGAGCTGGCCAGCATGAGCATGGAACTCTTCACAATGGAACATTGGGATGTGTTCTTCCCCAACGAAACAGAACTGCGCCGTGCCCAGCTCGAGGAAATGGAACGCATCATTTCCGTACTCCCATGGATCGCTACTATAGATAAGTTCCAGCATTGGCTCTACACCAATCCGGGTCATACAGTAGCACAGCGCGAAGAGCAATGGATCGCCATCCTCTCCGAATTCTCTACCGGCATCACCGACTGGTCTGGCTTCGACGACTACCGCAAGAATTTCTGGCAGAAACAACTGCACCTGTTCGAAGTACCTTTCTATTATATAGAGTATGGTATTGCGCAGCTTGGTGCTATTGCCATGTGGCGTCAGTATCGTCAGCAAAAAGAGCAGGCACTGCAGAACTATAGCAATGCCCTCAGCCTTGGCTACACCAAAACACTGAAGGAACTTTATGCAACAGCTGGTATCAGATTCGATTTCTCTCCGGCATACATCAAAGAGCTTTCCGATTTTGTAACCCCTCTGCTCAGGGAGATGGGCGTTGCTACACAAAGTGAATAATACTTAACTATACTATGCAATAACTCACTGTTTATGCCTGCACTATCACTGGATAATCAAATACTACAGTCCTTACCACTACTTGAAAAGGATCAGAAAAAATCTATACTCACGGTTATAAAGTCTTTTCTGAAAAGTAAAGAAGATGTTGCTGATCGTATTTCTATCGAGCAGTATAACAAGGAAATGAACGAAGCAGAATCTCAGATGGAGGCCGGTGAATTTTACACTATTGAAGAAGTAAAAGAGTTGGCTAAAAAATGGTAAAGCCGGCATTGAAAATTAAATTCACATACGCTGCAACCCAAAACTTTAAATCTGCAATTAGCTATATCCGCACTGACTCTGCAATGAATGCGGAGAAAATTATGCAAGATTTGCTACTGAAGATTGAAGGGGTTGCAGCTCATCCTACCAGATACCCATTAGACAAATATACACTTAACAACGATGGATCGTATTGAGCGTTTGAGCTGTACAATTATCGTATTGTATACCGGGTAATGCAAAATGAAATTAGAATAATACGGTTTCGTCATACAGCTATGGAGCCCTTCGGCTATTAGCCGACTTTTTATTTTCCTACTTCTTCAATATCGGCGCAACCGCTATATCCACTCCGTCTATAGATATGTGCATATTATCTACCCACGCTCTACCGGTACCAAATATCTGTGCACCTGCTACAATATGTTGCGCATTCCTGCAATCATAGTTCAGCTCTATGGTATATTCCGTCCAGTCTGTAGTACCCCTTGCCGCAGTTTTCACCATATTGTCAAATGCCAGTACAGAATCAGCACCATCTATACGAAACCATAAGCCTGCCCATCCCCTCACATCTTCCGTCTTCAGATAGCCGGTCAGTTTTATCTTTTGTCCGCTATATTGTTCATCAATTACGGTCTTTGCCACAGTCCATCCTAGCACACCGTTTCGCTCCAGCAATATAGCGCTGTTTCCATGCTGCTTCACCACCGTATCCGTGTGACATATCTTCATCAGGCTATCTACTGTTATCGTAGTATCTCTTGGATTGCGGGGAATCCAACGCTCCGGCATATTATTGCTACCCGGCGTTTCCATATCCAGATTGTAGCTAATCCTGTTCTGTGAAGGTTCACTTTCTTTCTTTTCGTTCTTTCCCAGAAGAAAGCACCCGGTAAAGGATCCTGCTATAGCAAGACCTGTCACAATCGTATACAACGGTACATTTAGTATTCTCATAAAGCAGGTTGGTTAGTGCAAGAATTTAATAATAGTCAGATAGAATTCACAGGATCAATATGTAGCACTCCTTATTCATCAATTATCAAATCCCAGGTTGGTCGGTGCTTCGGGTGTGTTCACATCCTTATTAGTAGCATGCACCTTATCTGTTACTATCTCAAAATTGATGTCGTCAAACCATACAGTACCTGTACCACCCAGCAATGCACCATATGCAAGACGGGTCGCTTCAGCCGGCACATCAAGCACTATTTCATATTGTTTCCATTCGGTAGTGCCGGTTATTTTCCTGTCATACATATTGTCAAATGCCAGACTCTTCCCGCTTTCTTTACCATCCACTCTGAACCATAATCCCGCCCAGCCATTCACTTCTTCCGATTTCATATAGCCGGTCATCTTCACTCGCTTACCCAGATACTTTCCGGGCATAGATTGCTGCATCAGGGTACCAAAACCTTTTATTTTCTTTTCTGTCGATTTTATGATCGCAGCATTTTTGCCGTTCTTACCAGCCCCCTTGTCTATTCCCATTTCATATTTGTCGGGCTCACTTCCTGCCTTGAACCAGTTCTGAGGCAGATCATAAGAGAACAGAAAAATACTCACCAGTATCAATGAGCTGATGTAGATCGCAGTTTTTTTCATTGCTATATTTTTTTGATTTAGTAATATTCCTTCCGAACAACCTCTAAACAAAAGATTCAGCACCATCCTCTGTCATTAGAATAGCTTTTTCAATCTTACCTTATCACACCCTGCTCATACACCATTCGCTTCGCACGCGCATGCAAAAACAGTTCATAGGCCTGCCGCCAGCCCTTCCACTCTTCGTCTGTTCCCAGAGAAAAATTATGGAACACCGTTATCAGCATACCGCCTGCCTCCTCCAGTTGTTTGCACATACGCTCCAGTCGCTCAAAAGACTGCTGTGTAGTCAGCTTAGCCTCATAGTGTGCGGTGGTGTCCATAAAACAAAACGGATACACACGCAGTGCGGTTGCCTGTTCCTGTGCCACATCATACCACAGAAATGAACTACCCGTTCCCGCCCTGAAGCCAAGATGAGTGCCATAGCCCATACTATAGTCCTCAGTAATGTTCTGCCGCAGCAATTGCCTGTAGGTATGCGGTTGCACCGCCTTTATATAGTGCTGCCTAGATATAGTAGTGCCTGTTTCTGCTACCTTTTCCAGTAGCGCATGCTCTGCCTGCAGCACTCCTTCCTCAGTCGAGTAGTACGATGGGTGTATCCCAATTCGCCCTTCCTTTACAAGGTTCTTTATCACACGCACCATCGCCGGGTGCTCGGGATGTATGTTCTTATCAAACTTGGTGGTCCGTCTCGCTGCCAGTATAAAGTAGGTCGGCATAAAACCATATTCCTTGTGCAGCTGTCTCAGCCACCTGAAGGAGTCATACGGATCTTTTTGTTTCTTCTTTAGTACCTGTGTCCGCAGATTTATCTGCTTCAGGTCTGCCGTCAGCAGAGCCCTCAGATATGCACCTGCTATTCTGCCCACGCCCTTGTGCAGGTGAGAATAGGCCATATCTATATCATAGGTAGGCTTGTATACAAACTGCAATTCGGGCACAGCTATCCCCAGCCTGCTTATCAGTTCTTTTCTCAGGGCATATACCCATTCGTCCACAATAGGTCTTTGCAGCCAGCCGTTCTTAAAGAGTATACTTTCGGTTGCCGGGTAGCGGCCATGTTTGTCGGGCACAAACGGTTGGTACTCCTCATACCTCGATAGCAAATAGAATACCGCCGACAGTATATCGAAGGGCAATGTATAGCCCTTATCATCATTGGGGTACAGCACCGGTATATTGCCCCGGCTGCCGGTTTCGGGCGTGCTTGCTTGTAGTCCTGTTTGTTGCAGCAATCCCGCATCCGGTATACAGAACCCGTCAGTCACTGCCACACCATAGTACAGTACATTCCTGTGTGCAGCAGCCTCTTCTATGCTGTGCACTATTTTATATTCCAGTTGCAATCGCTCCTTCATCAGCCATCCCAGCACATAGGTCAGGCGGGCACTGCTGTAGGGGCTATATACAACTATGGTTTCCATCTGTTTACATTATTTATTACTGCGGTCCTTCCACATCTTATTGAAGGATCTTTCGGCAAATTGCAGTGGTGTTCTGTGTTTCACCCATGTATCTTCAAACAGTTTATTCACTACCTTTCCTTTCATACCGGCACCTGCCATATTCAGCAGCGTCCGGCTCAGCATAGCTCTTTCCCATAGTGCCCATACCGCATGTTCCTTAAATCCGTTCAGGTTTTCCTGCACCGCTATGCTGCGGTTCTCCAGCAGCATTTCATGTATGTTTATCTTCACCGGGCACACCTCTGTGCAGTTGCCGCACAGACTCGATGCGTAGCTGAGATGTTTGTACTCATTCATCCCTTCCAGGTGTGGTGTTATCACCGCGCCTATAGGGCCGCTATAAGTTGTGCCATACGCATGACCGCCTATGTTCTTATACACAGGGCATGCATTCAGGCAAGAGCCGCACCTGATGCAGTACATGCTCTCACGCACTTCCTTGCGTAGCAGATTGGTTCTGCCATTATCCAGCAGTATCACATACATCTCTTCCGGTCCGTCTGTTTCTCCTGCTTTCCTGGGTCCTGTAAAAATGCTGTTATATACCGTCACCTGCTGCCCGGTTCCATAGGTTGCCAGTAGCGGCCAGAACAGTGGCAGATCATTCACCGATGGCAGCAACTTCTCTATACCCACAATCGCTATGTGTGTACCAGGGAACGTGGTCGACAATCTGCCGTTACCCTCATTCTCCGTTACACATACGCCCCCTATATCTGCCAGCAGAAAGTTGCCTCCTGTCACACCCACCTGTGCCGATACATATTTCTTCCTCAGGTTCTTTCTCGCCACCATCGTTATCTCAGACGGACTCAGATGTGGTTCTGTTCCCAGCTTCTCATGAAACAGTTTCGCTACATCTTCCTTGCTCTTGTGCATGGCTGGCGTTACTATATGGTACGGCGGTTCACCGTCCAGCTGTTGTATATATTCTCCCAGGTCGGTCTCCACCGATTCTATTCCATTCTCAGACAAAAAATCATTCAGGTGTATCTCTTCCGTCACCATGCTCTTCGCCTTCACCACCTGGTTCGTTTTCTTCTCCCTGCATATCTGCAGTATGGCCTGTCTGGCCTCTTCTGCATTCTCTGCCCATATCAGTTTACCCCCGTTAGCCGTAAAGTTCTTTTCAAACTGTTCCAGATATTTGTCCAGGTTCTCTATGGTTTTCCACTTTATATTCTTTGCTTTCTGGCGGGCCAGTTCCAGATTGGCATATTGGGTCTTGCCTTTCGCTACACTTACATTATACTTCTGTATATTGAACGCCACCTTTCGCTTATGCTCCAGGTCGCTTGCTTTTACCTCACTCTTCGCAAGAAATATGTTATGTTGATTGGCCATTTGCTCAGATTAATAAACACAAAGTTACGGCGGTAGCCGCTTAGTTTTGGCATAGCTCTTCAGGCAGGGTATTACAAACCTACACAATAAATGTTATGCATGGTAATATGGTCTTCGCAAACCACTTACACTACTGCACTACTTTTTGAAATTTCTCTTTTTCTTGAAGTTCTTCTTTGCGGGTTCGCCTTCTTTTGCAGCTCCCGGCACTGGTGCCGGACCAAATTCTGCTGGCACAGGTAGTTTCTCCACTTCCTTGCCCAGCAGCTTTTCTATCTTGTTGAATTTGTAGAGCTCCTTATCTGTTATAAAGGTATAGGCAGTTCCCTTGGTAGCCGCTCTTGCAGTACGACCTATGCGGTGCACATAGTCTTCACCGTCATGAGGCACATCATAGTTGATCACCAGATCTATGTCTTCTATATCTATGCCCCTGCTCAGTATATCTGTTGCTACCAGTATGGTCAGTTTCTTACTCCTGAAGTCCAGCAGCACCTGCTCTCGCTGGTCCTGATCCAGATCAGAGTGTATGCTACCCACCGCAAATCGTGCCCGCTTCAGTTCTTCATATAGCTTCTTCACACTCAGCTTGCTCGAGCAGAATACGATCACACTCGTGAACTCTTTCTGCTGCAGCACATGCTTCACCAGCGGTATCTTCTGTGGCTCATATACCAGGAACGCACCCTGTATTATCTGCTCCGGTGGTTTAGATATAGCTATGTTTATCTCCACAGGGTTCACCAGCATGGTGTTGGCAAGCTTCCTGATGGCTGGCGGCATCGTTGCCGAGAACAGCAGGTTCTGCCTTTCCTTGGGCAGGTAAGAGATGATCTTGATGATGTCTTCAAAGAACCCCATGTCCAGCATGCGGTCTGCTTCATCCAGTATCAGGTATTTCAGCCCGCCCAGTTTCACATACCCCATATTCAGGTGAGATATCATTCTGCCCGGCGTGCATATCACTATGTCCACGCCTGTCTCCAGCGCCTTCCGCTCAGAGGCAAACAGCGCACCACCGGTGCCACCATATACCGAAATGAAACTGATATTAGTATAATAGGCTATCCCTTCCAGCGCATTGGTTATCTGTGTCGCCAGCTCTCTGGTGGGCACTATTATCAGTGCGTTCACAGATCGCTCTTCGTGTGGGGTAGTAAGCAGCTTGTGTAGTACCGGCAGCAGAAAAGCTGCCGTTTTTCCTGTTCCTGTTTGTGCGGCAGCTATAATGTCCCTGCCGGCTATAATGTGCGGTATTACCTGTTCCTGCACCGGAGTGGCTGTTTCATAGCCCATGGCATCTATGCCATCCATCAGATCATCGTCAAAGCCAAAGTCAGAGAAATACAAAATATTTAGAATTTTTGCTAAGATAACGAATCGGGGCCATTTACTGGTCTTCTACCTCATGCCAATGTCATTATCGAAACCCTCTATACACCACTCCCGCAAAATAGTATACCTTTATTCCGATGATTCCAGCTTGGCAAAAAGGAGTTGTGATACGTGTAGAACAGGCTACTTCCAATACCCGAAGGTATTGGGTAGAACTGCCCGAAACCGATAACTTCAGTTTCAGGCCGGGGCAATTTATTACCCTCGATCTGCCCATTCACGAGCAGCGCAACAAGCGCTGGCGCAGTTATAGTATCGCCTCCATGCCCGATGGCTCCAATGTTATCGAGCTCATCATCGTTCACCTGCATGGCGGCGTTGGTTCCCGCTACATCTTCGAGAATATCAATGTCGGCGATACCCTCACCCTCCGCGGGCCTCAGGGCATTTTCGTCATGCCGGAGAACAAGGAGAAGGAACATTTCTTTATCTGCACTGGTACAGGCATTGCGCCCTTCCGCAGCATGTTGCAGTACATAAAGCACCACAACCTGCAGGGCTACAAGACAAACCTCATCTTTGGTACCCGCACCACAGACGATCTGCTATACCACCCCGAAATGCTGGAACTCCGGCAGAGCATGCCGGGTTTCACCTACCGCCCCACCCTTTCTCGTCAGCAATGGGATGGCGATACTGGTTACGTGCACAAGATCTACGAAGAACTTTGTGCCAACCGCCAACCGGCCAGCTTCATGCTTTGCGGCTGGCGCGAGATGATCGACGAGGCAAAAGAACGCATCCTTGCCATGGGCTACGACAAGCGCGATATCATCATTGAAATATATGGTTAGTCGCTTTGGTATGCAGCCTTAGTCTGCACTTTCCCACAATTCTATTTTATTTCCCTCCGGATCCATTATATGGGCAAACTTGCCATATACCTCTACCTGCATTTCACCTACCTGCTGCACACCTTCTTTCTTTAGCTCACCCAGCAACCACTCCAGATTCTCTACCCTGAAGTTCAGCATGAACTCTTTTTCACTGGGGCCAAAATATTTCGTGTCCTTTGCAAAAGGGCTCCATACTGTGCTGCCCTTCTTCTCGGGCGCATCGGCCTGCAACCATTCAAAATTGGCACCATACTTGTCGGCATTCAACCCCAGGTGTTTGTTATACCAATCCCGCACACCTGCAGGGTCTTCGCATTTAAAAAATATACCGCCTATTCCGGTCACTCGTTTGGGTTCAGACATGTTTATAGTTTTAGTTTCATAAAAATAGGAAAGCCCTGCTATTAACAGAGCTTTCCTTATCAATATAATTTCGCTATTGTTATTCTATCATACCCGCAAACTCTTCCAGCTTTTCTATTATCTGCTGCTTGTTGCCGGTCATGTTTTCCTGCTTCATGTTCAGTGCCTGTGCAAAGGTTGTCCTTTGTTTCACGGTCATGTTGCTATACTTGCTTTTATCTGCCTCGTTCTGCGCATTCCTCATCTTGTCCCTGGTTATACCCAGCTCTGTATTGGCCATTTTGTTTATTTCGGCAAACAATACTTCGGCATCAGCTGTTTTCCCCTTGTTCAGCAGCTTATTCAGTTCTGCTACTTTCAACGAGAATTCGCTCTTGGTTACCAACATTTCTTCCCTGCTTCCGCCCATAGACTGTGCAGTAGCATCAGAAACATTCATTGCCAGTACACAACAGGCAAGTAAGATCACTTTTTTCATGCGCTTCTTTTAAAGTAAGGCACCTTCGCACCCTTACTATCTGGCTATTAATAGATCGTTGCGGCAAATTCAAGCAATTTGGCTTTCAGCGGCACCCTGTTTGCTGCCAGGTTTGGCTTCAGGTTCCATGCTGCCTGATAGATTACTATCTGGTTGCTCAGTATTGCTTCATGAGATGCTTTGATCGCTGGTGTTGCTGCACCCTGTATGCTGGTTTTGCTTACAGCCAGTACGCTCAGCATCATGTTGTGGATTTCATCCCATGTAGCCTGTGCTGCAGTTATGTTACCTGCGCCTATCTGCGTATCCATAAGATTCACTTTTGCTGTGAATGCGGCTGTAGTTACAGGTGCTGTTGCACTGTATGCTGAAGCATGCTGGATCGGAGCTACTCCTATTACTGCAGTAAGCAGGAAACATGATAATAAAATACGTTTCATTGTTCTATGTTTTGATTATAAAGGTACTAAAATGAAATAAATAATTGCTATTCACTATCTAAGACAGTAGCACCCCCCTTGTATAGTTGGGTTTTGTACCGTAAAGATGGCGATTTTAACATTTCACCCAGTCCCAGATCCTTCCATTTCTGGTCCACTGCCACTATTGTAGCGTCATCTGCAACTATAATATTCGGCCATGGCCTGTCAAAATTATCGTGCTTTTTAGTCTTGCGGGTACCGTCCAGGCCCAGTATCTGCTGTGTTTTGCCGCCAAACATATTGTCCCTGCGGGGATCCAGGTTGTTGCAGAAACGCCAAAGCACATCCGGAATATCCATAATATCTACCGTATGCTCCACATACAATATCATTTTTATGCCCTCCATTCCATCCTGTGCCGCCAGTTTAGCATGCAGCTCCCGCACGTGACCCGTTCTGTCCTTCTTCATAGATACAAAAAGCACAGGTATGTCCAGTTCCTGCATCAGTTTGTCATTCATCCCTATCACCTCGGGTAGCACAGCCATCATTTTTTCTACAGAGAAGTTGGCTGGCACTTTGTAGTCTACTAGTGGCTCTGTCAGCTCTTCTTCTGTTTTGCGGGTACCGTCTATGCACATCTTTCCGCCAAATCCCATTTTAGAACAGCTATGGTCCAGCACATCCATCGGCCCCTGACTGAAATAAACATCTGTCACCGGATTCAGATTCCTGAATACCTCTTGCGTCAGCTTTGCATAGTCGTCTATTTTTATCCCGTTCTGCCCTACGCCATTGGCCAGTACCAGTATCTTGTTGAACATCATTTGTCCGGCACCCCACATGGCATTCATCACTTTCTGTCCCTGTCCGGCATATTCTTTGTTTATGGTCGCTATTACCAGATTATGAAACACACCTTCCACAGGCATATTCATATCTGTTATCTCGGGTACCATGGTCATTTTTATCGGCGTCAGGAAGATGCGCTCTGTGGCCTTTCCTATCCATGCGTCTTCCTGTGGTGGTATACCCACAATCGTTGCGGGATAAATAGCGTCTTTGCGGTGTGTTATCGCCGTCACATGAAAACGTGGGTACCAGTCCGGCAAAGAATAGTATCCTGTATGATCGCCAAATGGCCCTTCCCATATCAGCTCCTCATTCGGGTCCACATAGCCCTCTATTATTATATCTGCATCCGAAGGCACTTCTATCTCTGGCTGGGTAATGCAACGCACCATCTCCACTTTCTTCTTCCTCAAAAAACCGGCCAGCATATACTCATCCACATTATCGGGTAGGGGTGCGGTTGCGGCATAGGTATATATCGGGTCGCCGCCCAGCGCCACCGCTACAGGCATGCGCTTGCCCATTTTCTTATATTCGTTATAGTGCCTCGCAGATACTTTGTGCTTGTGCCAGTGCATACCGGTCATTTGCTCGTCAAATACCTGCATACGGTACATGCCTATATTACGCATTCCTGTATTGGGGTCCTTGGTGTGTATAGCCGGCAGTGTTATAAAAGGGCCGCCATCTTCGGGCCAGCACTTCAGCACAGGCAGCTTGCTCAGATCCGGTTTAGCCATTACCACTTCCTGGCAGGCACCACGGCCACCTACTACCTTAGGCATGTAAAAGGCAAACTTACCCAGCTCGGGTAGCATAGCCAGTTTATCCAGCAGACCGCTCTTCGGTGCCGACATCTTTTTCAGCAATCCATCCACATCGTTCATCACCTCATCAAGGTGGTTCACACCCAGCGCAATACACATGCGGCGGTCGCTGCCCATGCTGTTTATCAGCAGCGGGAAACCGGTACCGGTGTTTTCAAACAACAATGCCTTGTTCCTGTCTGGGGTCTTAGATACCCTGTCGGTTATCTCCGCTATCTCCAGCTCTGGGTTCACAAAGGTCTTTATCCTCACTAATTCGCCTGCTTCTTCCAGCTTTTCTATGAATGCCCGTAGTGATTTGTATGCCATGCAACAAAGGTAGGGCGAGTGTATCAAAGACTGAAAGAACAATATTCATATACGCCTATTTCAATTAATTATATAGTCACCGTCATCGTAGCGGGCACATACAGGGTTTCCTGCAGCAGGCTTCGATCGTCAAATGTCAGGGAATACCTCATTTCCCGTACCCGGTATCCATCAGTGCGGCGTTGAGTCGCCACTGCAGTCCTGGTAAATGTACCAAAAGCTGCACCTGCAGGGCTCCAGCCGTGCAGCACCTTGTTCAGCTGCCATTCTAGTTCATAATGCCCCAGTGCTGCTTCCTTATATCCTGCAGGCGTGTTTGCTCCTGTCGGGCCTTGAGGGGCAAATCCCAGTTTCAGCAGCACAGTTCCCTTCGCAGTCTGCACCAGTTCTCCCATGTCCTTATAACCAAAATCTTCCATTTCTATCAGCACACATGGCCACGATACTGCCGGCCTCCCCTTTCCGTTCAGCTGACCCATATCCTGATCCACGTACGCTATCTCTGTTACCGTGCCGGCTATCCGTTCCTGTAGTGCCAGAAACAACTGGCCAAATGGGGCATTCATCATAATTTTTCTCCTTTTTCCTGTTTAGCTTTTTTCTCTTTTCAGCTGCCAATTTGCAACAAATGCGCATCGCTATCTGTTCACCGGTATGCCATAGGTCTCCAGCCAATAGCTGTCTGGTATCGGTATCAGGTTTGCCAGTTCTTTGTCTATGGCCATCCGCTTGTGCAGGTATTCAATATCCATATCCTTCGAAAACACAAACCTGCCCTCCGCCGGGTATCCATAAGAGCGCAACACCGTCAGAAAGGCCTCGCTGTTAAGCATGGCTGTTGTATAGGCAATATCTGCTCTCGTTATTTCATACTGCTGCTCCTGGTGTATCTTGCTCTGTGCATAGCCGGCACTCTTACTGCTGTTGGTCGTTTCTGTATTACCCAGCACTGTCACAGATATCTCTTCATTCAGCGCTTTCACAAAAGACAGTTGCAATCCGCCATCGCTATTGGCCTGCTTACCATCCTTTATCTCAAAGTCGGCCTGCCTCGGTATCATCATAGAAAGCGAGCTGCCGCTCTCATCCAGTATCCTGCGCAGCTCGGCTCTTGTCTGCTCATCATAAGAGTCATACTTTATCACACGCACGGGCTGCCCGAACAACTCTATGAATTGTGCCCAGTCTGCCAGGGCACCTCTTTTATACAGGCAGTACGGGGCACATTTCAACAGCAATCCCAGGTCGTTCTTGTCACCCATCACCCACACATTCTTCAGCTGCCCGTAGGGTATGCCTTCGCTTCCAGTCTGTTCATACGCTATTATACCCAGTTCCGGTTTCAGATGCTTCCTGGGTATTTTGTTGAAGCATAGTTTCTTCCCGGGCAAAAACTCCAGTCCCGATATTCCCCACAACAGTGTTTCCAATATGGTACTCACAACTTCTCTGAACTCCAGCGAGCAGATCAGTTCGTCCATTGCTGCTATATGCTTACCGTCCCGCTCAAAATGTATGCCCTTATTCAGCACAGCATTTATCTTCTTGGTTATCACACCACTCAGATGGCCGTCTGGCAATATATCTTCATACAGATCATAGAGCCTGGTCCTGTTCGGAAAACATACCGACTCTGCCGCGCTCAGCGCATGCCGCCACGATGCTATATCTTTTCTCCCCCTATCTACCGCTCTTACATTTATTTCATTGATAATCACAGGTTTGTTCTTTTCATGTTTATTCATAATAATAATTTATTGAAAGGTTACTTGCATCGCGGTTATAAAATGCAGTATATTTACACAGCCCCTCCCCAGACGAAAATATCGCCACAGTTTTTTTACTCAATTACTTAGCTCAATAAATGAGAAGGATTCTTACAGAATTTTATAGCTGGATGTTCAGACTGACCGGCATAAAACCGCTGGCATATATTGGTGGATTGGTTTACGTTACAGCTATGAATTTCATCATAGTTAATGGCTTGGTGCTGCTCACTCAAGGCTTATTTAGCTTTGCATCTCTGCTCATGATCTTATTTCGCTTCCCTGTATCGTTTGCCACACTGTTTTTATTCTTCGGGCTCACTTACTGGCTCACGCCTTCTGCACAAACCATTGCCAAGGACGCAAAGAAAAATTATAACCACCGCACACTGCTTTTATATACTATGTTCGGACTGGTTTTATTCCTCTATAAGCACTTTGGCGAATGGCTTTCTGTATAGTTATCAGTAGTAGTTATTTCTTCGCTCATTGCTGCCCCAGCTTATTGCTGTGCCTTCCGGCATCGCTGTTGCAGGCGCAGTGGCATAAGGCCATCCTTCGGGCTGGGCCATACCATTCATTATGTTTTTCAGGGTAGCTATAGCATCCATATAGGCACTACGAAAAACGGCAAGGTCGGCACTGTTGTTACTCAGTCGCAGCAAATGCCAGCAGGCCACATCCTTAACCAGGTTCTTCAGCAACTCATCTGCTATTGTGGGATCAGTACTTTCTGTACCAAAAAGGGGCAAAAGGTCATAGCGGCTCAGGTACATTTTCACTTCCTGCTCTGCAGTAGCTATGGCTCTTTCGGTTATTGTTTCATCGGCTCTCGTTATAGCGCCGGTCACTTCCGGATACAGATGTGTATCCAGATCGCTGGGTGTAATGATAGGCATGGTTATAGGTTTAGGTAGGTTTGGTCTTCTGCAGCATATTTAAATGCTGTCTTTATTCTTCTTCGTCTTTGTCTTTTTGTTTGCCGCGCACAGGTTTTTCCTTTTCTTCTTTCTCTTCCTCTTCTTCTTCATCCTCATCTTCATCACCTGTTTTCTTTTTAGGCTTGGCCTTGGCACCTGTTTTCACAGGCGCTTTTTTATCTGCAGGTTCTGCTTTCTCTACCTCCAGTTGCTCTCCCGTTGCCTTCACCAGTATTATCCGTTTCAAACTGCGGTCATAAGTTATTTCATACACATTGGCAGAGTTGTCGCCCATGGCCAGCTGAATGTATCCTTTCAGAAATTTCACATCCTCCTGCTCATTCGTAGAGTCCACATAGGCATAGATCTTACCAATTCCCTTGCCCTCATTGCGCATGGTCGCCAGCTTCCTTCGCTGGTCGCTGAACTCTGTCAGGGTCAGTATCTGCCTCCTGAAAACTGTATAGTCTACCCTGTCCTGGTTGGCCGATTTCTTTTCTTCCTGCGCTTCCTTCCGGTCTTCTTTATCTCTTTGCTGGCTATAGGCATTCACGGTCAGGCTCAGCATCAGTACCATCAGTATTATTTTGTTCATCGTTGTGCGTTTTTATTCAGGGGATACGCTGCAAAGGTCTTGAAATTTTATTTGCAAAACGCATCATATACTATCCTGTCCCTTCTCTTTAGTATCTCTTGTCATTCTGCCTCCTTATGCCGGTTATCATGGCATTTCGCTGCAGCATATTCATCTTTTCATTGATGGTCCATATTGCCCCTTCCACAGCATCCGGGCCGTCATCGTGGGCACTTCCTCCCGGCACAAAGGCTATGAACTGCTGCACCAGTCGCTGCATATGCGGATTGTATTTTTCTGCCTCGTTCAGATACAGTTCACCATTTCTCAGCAGCGGCTCCAGCAGGCTCTCTATACGCATGTATTTGTCTGGTTTCTTTCTCGTATCTCCCTTTATAGGTATTGGCCTGCCGCATCTTTTTCCCGCATCACTCACTTCCTTCACCAGCACATCCTGCAGAAATACTTGTTCCATCAGATAAAAGCAGGTCCTTCCCCCCACAAGATCCATTATTCTGAAATGCCATTCTATCATCTCAGCAGTAGTGGTCTTGTCCAGAAAGCACTTTAGCACATGAAACTCTTCTTTCCATTTCCCCACCAGCACTGTGGCCTTGTAGTCTGCGGTAGACTTGTAAGAAGGGTCTGTATAGCATACCAGCATATCATACTCATGCACAGGCATTGCCGGCTTGTAAGCAAGCTCTTTAAACACAGCCCCCTCCGTTATCGGATTATTGAAATACTCTTTCTGCTGTGCTGCATAACTCTTCTGGCTCAATACCCTGTCTATATCTGCTTCGCTGTTTTTCTCTGCCCACGACGATCGTCCGCTCTCGTCCCGTATATTCACCACCTCTGTGTGGTCTGCTATTTCTGTAGCTCTTTGTATGCAGGAGTCATGGGCTATTTTGTTTCCACAAAAAACTATGGTCGTCGCTTCAGATACAGACCTCGTGCCTATTGCCGCTTCTTCTATCCACCTCCATTTTCTTGCCACTATTTCAGGGTTCAGGCAATCACTGTCTGTGTCCACATCGTCAAACAATATGATGTCGGGCCGCACCTCCTCATTCCTCGTTCCCCTCGGACTTTGCCCTGCTCCTATAGCTCTGAAGGAGACTCCGCCATCTGTTACAAATTCTGCTGCAGTCCATATTGTAGTTCCTTGCTGTGGCCCATAGTCCTGCAGTAGTCTTTTGTTATATTCCAGATTTGCTCTGTATGGCATCAGGGCTCGTGTTGCATTATCCAGACTGTTGCTTATCAGCAGCACACATCGTTTCTTTTGCCTGGGAGCTTTCTTGTTTTTCTTCGCTGTTTTATACTGCACATGCCCGGCAAATACCAGATAGAAGACCTCCATCATCGTTCGCGTACTCTTGGCAAGTTCTCTGCTCCACATACGCACCTCGCACCATTCGGCATTACCCAGCACTCGTTTCGTAGATGCTTTATGAAACACCGCTGGCGCTGCATAGGCAAAATTGGGGAAGTAATACCTGAACCATTCTTCAGGGTCTGCTTCCAGCTTGTTTACTCGTGCTGTTATTTTTTTATCACTTTCTCTTTCATCGGTCAGGGTGCCGGTCTGTATCAGCTGCACCAGTGCTTCCCACCGGTGCAGCAATTCTTTTTCACTGGTCATTATAGATAGGGTTGGGTTTTTAGATACATAGCAGCTCCTGCCTCTTGTGCACATGCGCTGCTATCTGTTTATAGGGGCTGGCTCACTTTCATCTCCTTAATAAATTGGTTGTAATAATGCACATAGGCTTGTGCCTGCTTTTTATTCTTTCGGTACAGCCATGTCAGAAAACCTTCTGCCATTTCTATGGTGCGGTACAGGTTGCTGTCCGTTTCCAGCTTGTTGATCATGGTCATGTACTTCAGCAGCATATCCATATCCTTCGGGTTCTTCTCTTCTTCTTTGGCTATTTGTCTGTTCAGCTGTTCCACCATTTCATACAGCCTTTCCAGTTGTTCCCGTTTAGATGCCGCCAGCGATCTGCGCACTATATCCCATTCTCCTTCCTGTATCCATTGCCGCACCGCCGCCTCTTCTGTTTTCATGGCTGTAGCAATTTCTTTGCACGTCTTATCATTCTCTGTATACAGCATTCGCGCCACATCTCTGCGATCATCCGCCGATAGGTTATTGTTCATCGCACAAAGGTGATATGCCTTTACCACATCATCAATTCAGGTTTTTATCATAAACGCATAGCGTCGTGTCACACTACAGAAAACGTAGTATCATAGATCTTTTTCCTGTGGATATCCGGCTGTTATTTTGTGCGGTTCAGCACATTACATATTGTTGCTTCGCAGTTATGCACAACAAGGCATTTCCATAGTGCTTGCTGCACATGGCGCTATTCATATCAGCATTATTTACGGCTTGTTTTTTGCGCTCGCTCAGGACTATTATTCTGCCCTTCCTGCCATTTTCCATTCTATCCTGTTCAGCCCCGATTTTGCCTGCTGGTCTATCGAATTCTGAAAATCGTGTGCAGGCATATCCAGGCATTCCCTATACATGGTAGTTGCTTCATTGTTCATTTCAAGCAGCTCATATATCTTGCCCATATGCAATGCGGCTCGTGCGGCAAACTGTTCTGTTCTTCCGCTGCCTTCATTCATTGCATCCTTATACAGCCCCAATGCCTGCTTGTAGTGGCTGCCGCCGCCCGGCTTCTTAGACAATTCCTCATATACCCTCCCCAGCCTGAAGCTGTACTCCGCTCTGTCTGCCGGGTGCTGCAGTTCATTTTTGTTTATCCTTTGCAGTAGTGCTTGTGCTTTTTCATAGTAGCCTCCCTCTATCAGCAACCGTGCCTGCAGCAGTGTTCTGTTGGGCCACACTCCTGTCTCTGCAAATCTCTGTGCCTGCTTGTCTGCGTCCAGTCTGGCGGTGCCTTGCTGCAATATCTGTTTGCTGCAATACTCGGCCTTTGCTTTGTTGCCCCATACATGCCACACAAAGGCCATTCGCTGCCAGGCATCCTTTATAAATATATCGCTCTTGTTGTTTTTAAGATATCGTTCAAAGTATTGTACACAGCCGGTATCGTTTCGGGTCAACAATGCCATCCCATACTGGTAGTCGAATATCGGATAAGAAAAGTAATCGTCTTCTGTAGCAGCAGTTCTCAGTGTCTCTATCGCCTCATCAGCATGTCTGTGATCCAGCAATATATTCACCTTCACAAAGGCCAGCATCAGATTGTGCTCTGTACCCGATTTGTTACTACTCAGCATTGCCCATACTTCCTGCTGCTCTGCCAGCAGGTAAAAGCGGGCATAGAGATAATACAGCATCGTCTCCATATACAATGGCTGATTGCTGTTGTGTGTATTCACAAAGGCACCCAGCTTCTCTGTTCCCTTCCTTACACTGCCCTTCATACCGAACACCGATGCCAGCGATTTATAACTGCCCGGCAGCGATCCTACTACTGCCTCCTGTAGTCCGGCTATTACATTGTTATATTCAAAATTCGGAAACAGTCGCTGGTTCTCTTTCAGCAGCGCAAACGATTTGCGGAAGTTAAGTGCGGCCTTGTACTGTTCCCCGAAACGTATATTGATAATGGCTCTGTGCAGATACATTCCCGAATTGCAGAACCTGTACCACGGCGATGACTCATCTCCCTTCGATAGCAGGTTCAGCCGCGCGCTCATTTTGGCGGTGCGCTGTTCATAGTCTTTCAGGTTACAGTTTACCAGCAGCAATATGCAGTCTTCATAATCTGCTATATAAGCAGCCATCAGATTGTTAGGGTCGTTTTTCAGTTCCTGCCCTATTACTTTTCTGCCTTCTGCCAGCCTCAGTGCCAGAAAGTGGTTATAAGCTTTGGCACAGTTCTCAGTATAATTATAGGTATACCTGCCTGCGCCAATGCCTGTAAGTGGTAATAAAAGTAATATGGTTATCCGGAGAAGGGTCTGCCGCATGGCGTAAAGGTACCGCCTTGCCTTCATTTCAAAGATGTGGGCAATATGAATTATTTTAAAGCTTTGACTTGCTTCATTCATAATGACCCATCATATAAGTAACAATACTATAACGTACACTCATTACTTATTTTAGGGGCTATTTGCCTGTTTTTAATCCAAAAACATCGTACATTTGCATCTATAAATTCATTTACTTAAAAAAAACCGGATATGAAATCGATTAAACACATCGCTCTGAGCGCAATCCTGACTGTAAGCGCATTTGGCGCAATCACTTACACATCTTGTACTAAAGACGAGTGTAAAGACGTAGTTTGCCAGAACGGCGGTACTTGTGACGCTGGCGTTTGTACTTGCCCAACTGGTGCAGGTGGAACTAGCTGCGAAACTGTATTCAGGACTACTTACGCTAACTCATATGTTGGAAATGGTATTGACAATGGTACTCCTTCTTTTACTTATACAAACTTTAAAGCTACTCTTTCTGTAATCGGTACTGATATAACTAAGATGGAACTGGTTATGAAAGACAATGTAGGCAATGCATTGTTCACTGCTCCGGTAGTTCTTTCTGATACTAAAACTACTGGTTCTGTGTTCACTATTACCTCAACCACTGCAAATGGATATACTTACACTGGTACTGGTAATATCACTAGCTCTAACATCTCTACAATGACTATCAATCAGAAAGACAATTCAAATAACAGCGTTTTGGTTCTGACTTTTACCAACATGGCAAAACAATAATATTCAGTTAGTTAATTTGTTTTATTAAACAGGAAAGGGTGCCAATGGCACCCTTTCCTGTTTAATAAACATTACGTTACCTGTGACTGACAACAGAGCATAAAAAAACCGCCCAACTAAGGAGCGGTTTTTTATATATTGCAGAAAGTTATTTCTGACCTTGAGCCTGATCAGCACGCGACCTAAATCCGCCTCCTGATGGTTTAGCCTGAGTGTTTTCCTTGTTTGTACTCTGAGATTGATCAGAGTGAGCCCTGAATCCACCTTTCTCGGTTGGAGCCAATGGTGGTGGTGGCGGTGGTGTAACCGGTGATGCAGGAGCAGTAGCCTTTACAGTTTTCTTAGTAGATTTTTTGCTACCTGCTTTTTTAGCTTCTTCAGCAGCAGCTGCAGAATCAGCAGCAGCTTTCTCTGCTTCCATTGCTTTCAGGGTAGAATCGTTTTTACGAGCCATTTCAGCCTCACGCTCTGCTACCTGTGCATTAACTGCAGAATCGATCTGTGCCTGTGACTGACCTTTGTCTTCGGTTTTGTTTTCACCGCCGCAAGACGCAAGTATCATTGCTGCGCCTGCCAGTAAAAGGATTTGTTTTTTCATTTTATGAACGTTTAAGTTGCTGCAAAAATATCGCTTATATTCCGAAACTAAAAAGATTAGGACAAATAAGATTTTTAAAAAAATGTTATACTTCCCTTAACGAAACTTTTATACCGCTACGGGGGCTTTTATGCCGGGGTGACTTTCATAGCCCTCCAGTACAAAGTCTTCATATTTAAAATCGAAGAGGTCTTTTACTTCCGGGTTCAGTTTAATTTGGGGCAGGGCAAATGGTTTACGGCTCAGCTGCAGTTTTGCCTGCTCTATATGGTTGCTATACAGGTGCACATCGCCAAAGGTGTGTACAAACTCGCCGGGTTGCAGTCCGCATACCTGGGCCATCATCATGGTCAGCAGGGCATAAGACGCTATATTGAACGGTACTCCCAGAAACACATCGGCACTGCGCTGGTATAGCTGGCAAGACAGCCTGCCGTTGGCTACATAAAACTGAAACAGTGCATGGCAGGGACTCAGTCCCATTTTTGGCAGGTCGGCCACATTCCAGGCGTTCACTATCATTCTGCGGCTGTCGGGATTGGTCTTCAGCTGATGCAGTACGTCTTTTATCTGGTCAAATGTCTTGCCATCGGCACCCGTCCAGCTGCGCCACTGGTGGCCATATATTGGTCCCAGGTCGCCATTGGCATCTGCCCATTCGTCCCATATGCTCACACCGTGTTCTTTCAGGTAGGCAATATTGGTATCGCCCTTCAGAAACCACAGCAGCTCATATATTATAGACTTCAGGTGCAGTTTTTTGGTGGTCACCATCGGGAAACCTTCCTGCAGATCGAAGCGCATCTGGTAGCCAAAGCAACTGATGGTGCCTGTTCCGGTACGGTCGCCCTTGGTGGCGCCTGTATCTATAATGTGCTGTAGAAGATCGTGATATGCCTGCATAGAATTTTGCCTGATGAAATGCGGCCACAAAATTAGTCATTCTTGCCATAGTTTCCCCCATTCTGCATGCAGGCCATTTAGCGACTCCCGGACCTTCTTCCGGCAGCCTGGTCTAAACCTTCCTTTTTTTCGAACATTGCTCGCCGCTATACATTAATAACTACTGCATGCCTCAGAATTGCGCACTTTTTCAGAAAATATTTTTTAGCGCATTTTTATTGATAATCAATGATTTGCAACAAAATCTTTGCGCATTTTTTGCGCAAAAATTACTCGCGGATAAACTTTAATATCACATACATCCGGAATGGCATAATGTATAAGTGCAGGGAGAAAGCAAACAGGGTGCATGGTATAGGTTTGTTGTACCAAATGCGGCACAAAAGCTGTGCCATTTATGACCGCAAGTGCCGCTCTGTCAGGGAAAGATATCCACAAAAAATTTTGCGGCGCAACAGTACGAAAGGCGACCGCGGTTTATGATCTTACAAAGTGTGGAACAGTAGTAGGAAACCACATGGCATTGTACCAGAACAATTAAAATGGCCCCATTATTGTAAAATAATTTGGTGGTAATCGGAATTATTCCGATTTTTAGTGAATTATTTTACATCTTGTCTTTTAGAGAACAAATAGCAGATTATGCTGAGGAGCCACTTACCAGGCAGGTAATATTACACCTGCTCGGTGAGTATAAGCGCCCTAATGACAAGATAAACGAGTTGGTGAAAAACGGAACACTCACCACTTTAAAAAATGGCTTGTATATACCCGGACCAACGCTAAACATACAAAGACCGGAACCGTTTCTCATTGCTAATCACCTTTGGGGACCAAGCTATGTGTCTTTAGAATCGGCTCTTTCCTATTGGGGGTATATTCCGGAACGGGTATTCGGAGTGAGTTCTGTGACCATAAAAAACACGCAAACGTACCATACAGCTTCAGGCAGGTTCAGCTACCAGCACGTTCGCGCTCCCTATTATTCTTTCGGCATACGTAGTGTATCACTTACACCTAAGCAGGTTGCCCTCATAGCCACTCCGGAAAAAGCATTGTGTGACAAGATCATCCTTACTTCCGGCATATTGCTCAGGAGCACCAGACAAACACAGGCTTTGCTGCTGGAGGATATGCGCATGGATGAAGATAAACTCCGGGAGCTTGACACGGATGAAATGAGTAGCTGGCCGGAATATGCCCCGAAAGCTACCAGTCTGGAAATGTTGCTAAAAACGCTACGCACCTTATGATAAAAGAATGGTTACAGCAATATACGCCCCAAAATCAGGAAGAGGCCTCGGCAGCATTAAGGGAGATCATGCAGGAGGTAGCGCTGGCTGGCTTGCAGAGAACAGGCTTTTTTGAAAAGGCTGCTTTTTATGGTGGCACTGCACTCAGAATCTTTTATGGCTTAGACCGGTATTCCGAAGATCTCGATTTTTCGTTGCTGCAAAAAGATCCGGATTTTTCACTGGAACCCTTCTTTGATGGCATAATCACCGAGTTCAGCGCTGTAGGGATGACCGTAAGCATCAAAGAAAAAAAGAAGTCTGCCTTATCTAACATAGAATCGGCTTTTCTAAAACCCGAAACCGTATGGAAAGAACTGGTGCTGGAGCATATAGTGAAACAAACGGGTGTTGGCGTAGCTCCGAATATCAAAATAAAAATAGAGGTGGACCGGGAACCGCCCAACGGTTTTGAAACTGAGGAAAAACTTTTATTACGACCATTTTCTTTTTATGTAAAGTGCTTCGGGCTACCCGATCTGTTTGCGGGAAAGATGCATGCCTTGTTGTTTCGCAACTGGAAGAACAGAGTGAAAGGAAGGGACTGGTATGACCTGGAATGGTATATTAAAAAGGGAGTTCCGCTGAGTCTTACTCATTTTCTGGTAAGGGCAAAAGATAGCGGCCACTGGCAGGGTGAAACAATAACAGAAGAAGAGGTCCTGCAATTATTAAACGACAAGATAGGATCCGTTTCTTTTGATAGCATTAAAGAAGATGTTGTACGATTTATACCGAATGACTCTATGCTGAACATATGGGATAAACAGTACTTTACGGATCTTGCAGGCAAATTGAAATTTGATAAAACTGATATCGGTTAACTGCGCTGAAACAGTTTGTTTTCCGCTGTTCGGCGAAGGTTATACCTAAGGTGGGCATGGTACAATCTTAAAAACATTGAAAAAGTAAACGACATTATTTTTAGCTTCGCTTACACAGGGAATGAACTGTTCCGGAAAATGACCAGAATAGACCTTTGGCAGCCTATGCTTTCCTAAGTTCTATACATACCCAATTACATAAAGACGAAAGTAAAAATGCTACGATCTATCAATGCTGCTGTAACCGGAACACTGGCTTATCTGCTGATAGGGTGGCTGGTGTTTGAGCAACTACTAGGTGAATTCACCACCGCCAATACCACCAACATAGCCGGCTTTAAAAAAGATGCATCCACTCCGGGCTTTGTATTGATGGTGCTTTCGTGTTTATCTTATTCTATACTGCTAACGCTGATACTGGGGCATTGGAAACAAGTAAAGACCCCTGTAGAAGGCGCAAAGACCGGAGCCATAACAGGCACATTGGTTGCTGTAATGACCGACACCTACTGGTATGCAACATCCAATTTTTACAACAACCTGCAACCTATGCTTGCAGACATACTGGCGGCGGCTGTGACCGTGGGAATAATGGGATGGGTAATAGCCGGTGTACTTCTTTTCAGGCGCACATCAAAAGGATAAAAACTATAGAATAGAAATCACATCAACTGTTCGGCATAAGTGAAAATTTGTTCGGCATAGGCTTTACCTACGGCGGGCCCGGTAACCGGTATCCGACCGGCATTACAAAAAAAGGTAAAAACCGTTGTTCGGCGTAGGTTATACCTACGGCGGGCAAGGTAGCCGGTATCCGACCGGCGATACAAAAACAGGTAAAAATACCCTTGTCTCAAATTTCGGACACTCCTACTTTTACATTTGTCACAATGTATAAATAAACACCTACACCTCTCATGAGCACCGGCTATCAGTTTGAAGACCAATTTGGCCTATACTTTATCACTTGCACAGTTGTTGATTGGGTAGATATTTTCACGCGTCAGGCATACAGAGATATAGTGATAGATAGTTTGAATTATTGCTGCAATCATAAAGCGCTGAAAGTATATGGCTATGTCATCCTGACCAATCATTTGCACCTTATTGTAAGAAGCGAAACAGGAACAATATCAGATACTATACGTGATCTCAAAAGGTATACGGCAACGCATATATTAGCGCAAATAGCAGAGATACCTGAAAGCAGAAGAGAATGGTTGCTGCACCGTTTCAAATGGAATGGCGACAGGAATAACCGCAATACCAACAATCAGTTCTGGATACAGGACAACAGGCCGGAGCTGATCTATGGTCAGGATTTCTTTCTGCAGAAACTGAATTATATCCATGAGAATCCGGTGCGTGCTGGTTTTGTGAGAGAAGCAGCACATTATATATACAGTAGCGCAAGGACAGTATTGTTGCAAAAACAAGGATTGGTACCTATAACTGTAGATTAGCGTATTCGACGGTCGGAAACCGGCTACCGTGCCCGCAGTAGGTACAACCTACGCCGAACTGGGATTTCGCTCACCATAACTGGAATCGAACCGTAAAAGCAATAACAGCACTATTCATCGCCGGTCGGATACCGGCTACCTTGCCCGCAGTAGGTATAACCTACGCCGAACGGTAATACTATAGAAAAGAAAACCCACACCACACCCGCCCCAAGCCTCCGCTCCTTTTATTTCGCTAATTTTGCCGCTCATCGTTTTGCCCTTTCATGTCTGCAACCACAGAGGCCCCTTTAGCTATAGATGTTTCCAATTCTGTTTTTCAGAAGGCGGTGGCATTTGTATCCCAGACCGAGGAGAACCTCTTTCTTACCGGTAAGGCAGGCACGGGTAAGACCACCTTCCTGAAGTATATACGCCAAACCTGCAAAAAGCAGATAGCGGTAGTGGCACCTACGGGTGTGGCTGCCATAAATGCGGGCGGAGAAACCATACACTCTTTTCTGCAGCTGCCGCTGGGGCCTTTTATTCCGGGCAATGGTGGCGGCTTTGGCAAAAAAGCCGAGGGTACGCAGGACAAGCACTCGCTGCTGGCCAATCTGAAACTGCGCGAGACCAAGATAAAACTGCTGCGCCGCCTGGAGCTCCTCATCATAGATGAGGTGAGCATGGTGCGCGCCGATGTGATGGATGCCATAGACCTGGTGCTGCGTCATGTGCGCAACAACTACCTGTTTCCGTTTGGCGGGGTACAGGTGGTATTCATAGGCGATGCCTTTCAGCTGCCACCCGTGGCGCGAGACGAGGAGTGGAGCATTCTGCGCGAATACTATGCCAGTCCCTACTTCTTTGATGCACATGTGCTGCGGCAGTACCCGCCGGTATACATAGAGCTGAAGAAGATATACAGGCAGAAAGAACAGTCTTTCATAGATATACTGAACAGGGTGCGCAGCGGCGATGTGACCCCTGCCGACATACACATACTGAACGAGCGCTACAGCGCAGAGCCACCCCGTGGCGATGGCTATATAGTGCTGTGTACCCACAACCATATTGCCGATGAGATAAACAACCGCGAGCTGGCTGCTATAGAAGGCAACACGCACCGGTTTGAGGCTACCACCACCGGCGAGATAAATCTGCGCAGCCTGCCGGCAGAGCAGGTGCTGCAAATGAAAAAGGGCGCGCAGGTAATGTTCATAAAGAACGATCTGCAAAACCCGCGCCGCTATTACAATGGCAAGATAGGTACCGTAGCAGACATCAACGCATCGGGCATATGGGTCTCTTTCTCTGAAGGGGGCGATAAGATACAGGTGCCCAAGGAAACCTGGCGCAATGTGCGCTATACGCTGGACCGGCAGGCAAGCCGCATTACCGAGGAAGAGATGGGCAGCTTCACGCAGTTTCCGCTGCGGCTGGCATGGGCGGTAACGGTACACAAAAGTCAGGGCCTAACCCTGCAAAAAGCCGTGCTGGATATAAACCGTTCTTTTGCCCCCGGACAGGCCTATGTGGCGCTGAGCCGCTGCACCACCATGCAAGGCATAGTGCTGCGCAACAAGCTGCATACCGACAATGTGATGGTAGACCCGCGGGTGATAGAATTCTCGCGCAATGAGCAGGAAGAAGATGAGCTGCAGGCTGTGCTGGAAGACTGCGAACGCAAGGCTATGGCACTGCGGCTGCAGCGTATCTTCTCTTTTACAGAGCTGGGCGAGGGCCTGCTGAAAGAAAGACCCGAAATGATGAAAAGAAAAACGGGCCCCAAGGAACAGAACCTGGCATTGCTGGAACAGCTGCGCCGGTCTGTGCTGGATGCACAGGAACATGCACAAAAGTTTGGCCGCCAGCTGGAACAGCTGGCCATGGCCCGGCAGGAAGAACAGCTGCAACTGCGCAAGCAGGCCGGTGTGGCCTATTTTACAGAGCAGGTGCTGCAGCCGGGCATAGCACTGGTAGATGCGCATTTTGTGCTGCTGGATACCTACCCTAAACTTGCCAAACAAACCAAGTCGTGGAAGGACATAAAGACCCTACTTGCCAATAAGATAAAGGAACTGCAGCAGGTGCTGCAACCACAGGAAAACGAAGCTGCTATAGCCACAGCAGAATAAAGACCGTCTGTTATTGTCTGCCGTTTATGGCCATGAGGTAATCTACTATTACTGCTGCCTTGGTACTATCTACCGGGGCACTATATTTTTCTATCATCTTGTGCACTTCGGCCTCCCATGTTTTGCGGGGAAATGCAGGCTGTGCCGTTATATACTTCAGCGAGTGGCATATACCGCAATACGATACAAACTCGGCCTTGCCCGGCCCCTCGGGGAAACTGGTTTCCTCGGGCCATATGCTCATTTCGCTTACAGATCCTTTTTGCGTATAGGTGTGTTTGGGCGCAGCTGCAGCAGGAGCCGCAGCCTGTTTGCTGCCGCAGCCATAGGCTGCCAGCAGGCCGCACAGTATTGTAGTAGCGTATGCCTTCCTGTTGTTCATGCTGTTTATTTTGCCTGTACTGTTATACGTTCTATGAACCAGCGTGCATAGCCGCTTCTGTTCCATTGCTGCCAGGGCTGTGTGGTGCCCCTGCTGTCGGTGGCGCGCACACACAGGTGGTGGCTGCCGGCAGCGGGTGCCCAGCTATACTTCCAGCGGCGCCACGAGTACTTACCTATTACCGGGTTTAGTGTGGCGGGGTTCCAGGTGCGGCCACTATCTGCCGATACCTCTACCTTGCTGATACCGCTGCCATCGTTGAAAGCCAGCCCTTCCATGGTTTGCTGTTGCCCGGCTGCCACCGTAGCCCCTTCGTAAGGATTCACAAAAATAGAATGCAGTTTTATGGCCGTAAGCGGTATTGTTTCTTTTGCCAGGCTATCGGGCTTTTCGCTCAAAGAGGAGTCTTTGGTGATGCGGTAGGCTTTCTCCATCCAGAACCCTTTATATTTTTCGGGCATCACGGCTACACTGCCCAGCGCACCCACCCAGTACGATGCATACCAACCCGGCACTACCAGCTTCAGCGGATAGCCGTTCAGCATAGGTATGGGTTCGCCGTTCATCTCATAGGCTATCAGCACATCGCTGTCATTGGCGTGCGCCACGCTCAGCGCCTTTACATAGTCTGCTATGCCGGGCATAGCGCCCTTATCCATGCCTCTGAAGGCCACATCTACTGCTTCTTTCTTCAGGCCGGCCATTGCCAGTATGCGGCTCAGGCGCACACCCTTCCAGCGGGCATTGCCCATAGCACCATTGCCCCACTGGCTGCCGGGTACCTTAGGATTGAAGGTGGACCTGGAATTGCCGGAGCAGATGCACAGTGCCACCGTACTATCGGCAGGAAATTTTGTTTTGAGGTCGTTCATAGACAAAGCCAGCGGCTGGTTTACCGAGCCCTGCACCCTGAGCCTGAAGGTGTCTATGTCTATTCTGGTAACTATCTGCGAGAGGTGCCACCGTACAAAGAAAAATTCATTGGGCGTTATATCCTGTCTGAAGATCTCGAGCGGTGTCTCCAGCTGAGGTGCCCTGTCTGTAAGCAGGCGCATGGGGCCCTTTTGCGGATAGGTGGCCAGTGTGCTGTCTGCAGATGGTGCCTGTTGCTGCTGCGGCCCGTTGCCGCAGGCGGCTGCCAGCAGGCACAGGGCGGCAACGATATGTAAGGTGCTTTTGTTCAAAATAACGATGATGTATCCCTGATTTTCAGGATTTTCGCATAAATTTAGCCATTATTAATAGATTCCATATAGCCACCTACAATAAACAATTAATGAAGTTTCGTTTCACAGCACTTGCCGCACTGGTATTATTCATGGCCGCCTCCTGCGGCAGCGATCAGCATAAAGAAGAAGCAACCGCTGCAGCAGCAGCGGCAGCAGCGGCCCCAACAGGCCTGGATATTTACAAACGCTCCTGTGCTTCCTGCCACATGGCTGCCGGCGAAGGTATTGAGAATGTGTATCCGCCACTGGCCTATTCAGACTATCTCAAAGACAAGACCCGCGCCATACACCAGGTAATAAACGGCAGCAGCGGCGAGATAGTGGTGAACGGCAAAAAGTATAACAACTCTATGCCTGCACAACAGCTGAACGATGAGGAAATAGCAGCAGTGCTCACCTACGTTTATTCCTGCTGGGACAATGGCGGCGCCACCGTTACTGCAGCCGAAGTAAAAGCAGTAAGGGACGCCAAATAACACCTCTGATATTTACTGGTCTTTTTTCTTTTTCAGTAACATGTCCATCCACTTGCCGGACATGAACGGGCGCTCTATGTAGTAATAGAACACCGATGAGATAAGCAGCACCGGCACCAGCAGCAACACCACCTGCAATGCCATATTGGGCAGGTAACCGCCGGCTATATGCCACTGTGTGGTGAACCTGCCAAACACAGATATGATGGTATAGTGCAGCAGGTATATAGAATAACACATGCCGCCAATAACAGGCACAAAACGGAAGCTGAACAGCTTCTTCATAATATCGTTCTTCAGCACTATGTAGTAAAACAGCCCTATGGCAAACGGGAATACCAGTCTGGATATAAGCAGCACATCGGGTGCTATGGTCTGGCCGGGATGCTCTTTTATGGGCAGCATCATAATAGCCACCAGACTCAGCACCGCCACTATGGTCATCCATGCCTTGTTCATAAGGTGCTGCAGGGTGTCGCTCACATAGAGGTCGGCAAGCAGTATACCCATCAGAAAGTATTGTACAAAACCATACAGGGTCAGCAGGCCTTCCTGCGCAGGATATGCGGCCTGCAGCCATACCATGGCTGCTATGGCACCGGTGAGCAGTATGCGCCTGCCGGCCACCGGCACCTGCAATACCCTGAACAGCAATGGTGCCAGTATGTAGAATTGTATCTCTATCTCCAGCGACCATGCCACCACCGTGAGCAATGGGGTGTGATGGAATAGTACCCCGTGCATATATACCAGCGATGCCAGCCAGCTGGGCACCAGCACTGCGGCAGTATGCACATGCATGGCCAGCTGCATCAGCAGCAGTGCGGTCATGGTAATGATATAGGGAGGTTCCAGCCGGGTTACGCGGCGCAGATAGTATTTTTTCAGCTGCACCTTTTTCTCGCCGGCTATGTATTGTTTGGCAAAGGGCAGGCAGAGGATAAAACCACTCAGCACAAAGAACAGCTCCACACCACGGTCGCCATTGGCCAGCAGCCTGTCCAGCATGGGGTATTGGCCGGCATCGGCATATACCATGCCGGTCTTTGCCTGAAAATAGCCATGTGCGTGAAACAGGATCACCAGTATGATAGCCAGAAAACGGATACCATCTATCTCGGGGAAGTATAACTGGTTGCTTGTTATACGGCGTAGCTTGTTATAGATGCTGGTGAACATATTTGTTTTTGTGTGCAGCAGGCCATAGGTAAAACAACCCGCACAGTGGGCAAATGTAAAAAGTATAAACTATAAAGTAAACGTATCATAAATCGCTTATTTGAAGTAGGGAAGCTTTTTGACCTTATTTTTGCCACCGCATGGATCAAAAGACCCTACTTGAAAATGTGACAGACAGGATCGTTCAGGATAATAAACTGCACGCTTTGTGGCTCAACAGCCTGTCTATGATGGAAAATACCGGCGCCCGCAAGATCTCTAAATACGAAGATCCTGTACATACGGGCATCATAGTGCTGAAGCATGCTGCCGAAGAGGCCCGCCATGCCTACTACCTGAAAAAACTGATAGGCAAACTGGACCCCGATGCCTGTCCCGACTATACATTCCCCTGCCTGCTGGCACCTATAGAAACGCATCACTACCTGAACCGGCTGGATGTGGAAGTGTGCCGCTACCTGCGCCAAACCATGGGGCTCACAGGCCGTGCGCTGATGCATGGCGCCTACCTGCTGGTTACCTATTCTATAGAGGTGCGTGCAGATATGCTCTATGGTATCTATCAGCAGGCACTTACACATTACAATTCGCGGGTAAATGTGAAATCTATCATTGCAGAAGAAGAAGGACATCTGGAAGAGATGCAGCACATGCTGGTATCATTCCACCCCAACTGGGAATCTATTGCTGCCGATGTGTGCCGCATAGAAGATGCGCTGTTTACCAACTGGGTTACAGCCGTGGGCAGGTTCATTGCCTGATCTCTGTTTATCTGCTGCTCACTATTATCGTACCTTTAGCAGAAGGGGCGGATGTTGCTATACAATATTAAATTTTTGTAAAATTGCCACATCTGCACCCATCGTCATCGCCTCTTGCTTTTATTGGCAGTATTTTTAGGGCTTTATAAAAACAACAGGCTCATAGCATAATACTTTATGCACAGACTAACCAAACACACCATAGTAAGGGACCTCAGCTGGCTGGCGTTCAACGCCCGTGTCCTTCAGGAAGCCATCGATCCTTCCAATCATATACACGACAGGCTACGCTTTCTGGGTATCTTCTCCAATAATCTCGATGAGTTTTTCCGCGTTCGCGTAGCTACACTCAACAAAATGGTGCGTCTGGGCAAAACCTCGCGCATGCACCTGGAGGCCAATCCGGATAAGATACTCCGTAAGATACAGCAGACCGTAATAACCCAGCAGCAGGAATTTGATGCTACCTATTCCGATATCATTCAGGAAATGGAAAGGCAGCACATCTTTATCAAGAACGAAAAACAACTCTCTGCAGAGCAGAAAGAATTTGTGGTGAACTACTTCGAACAGAATGTACGCACGCAGATCATTCCGCTCATGATAGAGTCCATTCCGCAAATGCCGCTCCTGCGCGACAAGTCTATATACCTGGCCTGTATGCTGGGCAAGACCACCGATGCCATGGTGCAGCGCTATGCGCTTATAGAGATCCCCACCAAAGTGCTGCCTCGTTTTGTCATATTGCCCCCAACAGAAAAAGGCGAGAAAGACATTATTCTGCTCGAAGATATCATTCGACACAATCTGCCCATGCTGTTCGCGCCATTCGGGTTCGACCGCTTTCTGGGTTATATCATCAAGGTGACCCGCGATGCGGAACTGGAGATAGATAATGATGTGAACACCAACCTCATAGACGAGCTGCAACAGGGCCTCAAGAACCGCAAGAAGGGCCGTGCCACGCGTTTTGTCTACGACCGGCAGATAGACCCTGTGCTGCTGCGCTACCTGGTGAAGCGCCTGGGCCTTACCAAAAAAGACAACCTCATTCCCGGTGGCAGGATCCACAATTTCAAAGACTTCATAGACTTTCCTTCTTCTATCTTCAAAAACATCACTAAGCGACCCAAGGCATTTGTGCATCCGTTGCTGCGCCAGCCTTGCCGCATTATGGATGTGATAGAGAAAAGAGATGTGATGCTGCATTTCCCCTACCACTCCTTCGACTCTATCATAGATCTGCTGCGCGAGGCCGCCATAGACCCGTTTGTGCAGAGCATACGCATATCGCTTTATCGCCTTGCCAAGAATTCCAAGATCATCAATGCCCTTATCAATGCCGTGCGCAATGGCAAGGACGTGACCGTTGTTTTAGAGCTGCGAGCCCGATTTGACGAGGAGGCCAATATGCGCTGGAAGACACAGCTGGAGGAAGAGGGCGTGAAGGTGCTGCTGGGTGTGCCACAAATGAAGGTACATGCCAAGATCTGCGTAATCAAGAAGCGCGAATTCAACCGCACCATACAATATGGTTTTGTGAGTACCGGCAACCTCAACGAGAATACGGCTGCCTATTATGGCGACCATACACTGCTCACTACAGACCGCACCATTATTGCAGATATCAATCGCCTGTTCGACTATATTGAACACCCTGTGCGTAAAGCCGGTTCGCTGCTGGCCTGCAAAACGCTGGCAGTCTCTCCGTTCAATATGCGTAAGGTAATGCTGGCCAACCTCACCAAACAAATAAAACTGGCCAAGAGCAAGAAGCCGGCATCTGCTATCATCAAGCTGAACAGTCTGGTAGATCAGGTACTGATAGATAAGGTTTATCTGGCGGCACAGTCCGGTGTCAATGTACACCTCATCATTCGCGGCATCTGCTGCGCCCATACCGGCCAGAAATCGTTCAAGGGCACACTGAGTGCGCTCAGTATCATAGACGACTATCTGGAGCATGCCCGGGTTTTCATCTTTGGCACCGGCAACACCAAGCAGGTATTTATTTCATCGGCCGACTGGATGGTACGCAACCTCGATCATCGGGTAGAGGCAGCCTGTCCTATTAAGGATAAAGATATTCAGGAAGAACTGTCCGATATTTTGAACATTCAGCTTGCAGAAAACGTGAAAGGCCGTATCTTGGATAACGAACAAAGTAATAGTTATGTGCAGCGACAGAAGAACGAGCCTATGGTCAGGTCGCAGGAGGCAATTTATAAGTATTTACAAAGCAAAACCTATATGTAATGATACTTGCGGCTATTGATATTGGATCCAATGCCGCTCGTTTGCTCATCAGCGAAACATCTGTTTACAAAGACGGCTCTGTAGATTATACCAAGTTGTGCCTGCTGCGCATTCCGCTGCGTCTGGGCTTCGATGTGTTTGATAAAGGCTATGTTACCGACGAGCGCAAGGCACGCCTCATAGAAACCATGAAGGCCTACAAGCTGCTGCTGGGTATCTACAATGTAGAGGCTTACAAGGCTTTTGCCACATCGGCCATGAGAGATGCTGCCAATGGCAAAGAAATTCTGGCCGATATCCTCAGCCAGTCGGGCATAAAGGTAGATATCATTACCGGGCAGGAAGAAGCCAACATACTCTACGAAACACACATTGCAGAAAAGCTGGGTACCGGCAAGTCTTACCTCTATATAGATGTAGGCGGTGGCAGTACCGAGATCTCTCTGTTCCACCACGATAAGACCATATTCAAGGAGTCATTCAATATAGGCACCATCCGCCTGCTGCGCAACAAAGTGGCAGATGAACAGTGGGAGCGACTGAAGTGGTATATAAAGACCTACACCAGGGGCTACCAGCCCATAGAGGCTATTGGTACCGGTGGCAACATCAACAAGATCTTCTCCATATCCAAGCGCAAAGAAGGCAAGCCGCTATCGCTGGAGCTGCTGAAAGACTATCTCAAGGAGATGAGCAATTCTACCGTAGAAGAGCGCAAACACCTGTATCAGTTTCGCGACGACCGCGCCGATGTTATAGTGCCTGCCCTGCAGATCTATACCTCCATCATGCGTTGGGCCGAGGCCGACGAAATCTATGTTCCCAAGGTGGGTCTGGCCGATGGCCTTATCAGGATGTTGTACAATCAGCGCAAGGGTAAATAAATTACCACAGCCTTACCATCAGTACCGCAGTAGCATATGGTGGTTCTCATTGGCATGCGCTGCCGTTACATGAAACATGTGCGAGCCCACAATATCGAAACCTGCTTTTTTGTAAAAGTTTACTGCGCGCTGGTTGCCTACCCAGGTAAACAGCCACATGCCCTGCTGCTGTGCTGTTTTAGATAGTGCCACGTTGTGCTGCAGCAATTCGTAACCCAGCTTTTTATCAAAGTATTCCTCCAGCAGGTATATCCTGTCTAGTTTGGTGGTGTGGGGCAGGGTTATGTTGTTGTGGGCGGTATTCAGCACTATCTTAGAGAAGCCTGCCGGTTCGTTATTGTAGTACAGCAGGTGATAGATATTGTTGCTGTCGGCCAGTTCTTTTTCTATGGCTGCTTCGTTATAGTGTGTCTGCATGTATTGGCCCAGTATCTCTGCCGCACAGCTTTCTCTGTGGGCCTTTTCTACTGCGCTCTTTCCTATGGCTGTTATGGCTGCACTGTCTTTTTGTTCTGCTTTTCTTATAGAGATCATGCCCGGGGTATGGGTTTTATACTGTTCTTATGCTATACTAAGATATAAAATCATAATAGCACAAAAGAACAGATACACCTCTTTTTCAGAGAATACTGCTAAGAAGGTGGCTATTAATGGGTGAACAATGCTCCGTATGGGGCTTACAGCACAACAGGCTCTTCGCCACGCGCTATAGCGGCAGCTTCTTCCTTGCTCTTCCTGTCCAGAATTATGAGCAGTGCCACCGGTATGTAGAACAGGGCTGCCACTTTGTGGGTCTCTATCAGTTCAGAGAAGAAGTTATTGATAAAACCTACGGCTATGGTCATTGCCAGACCAATGGTAACATGCCTGTAAAACTTGTCTTTGAACCGGTGGAAGATCTTTTGCGCCTTGTTGAATACCACTATCATGAAGATGGCATAGAGTATCATGGCCGGCCAGCCCTGCTCTACCAGCATATACAGAAAGTAGTTGTGCGTGGTAGACTGTTCCGGGTTACGGCTCACATAGGTGCGGAAAGAAGTTACAGCATATGGTTTGTAGTAGTAATAGAATGCGCGGGGCCCCACACCCGTCACCGGTCTGTCCTTGCTCATGCGCACAGCCGCTATCCACCGGTACAGCCTTTCCATAGAAGACATATCGGTGCCGCGGAAGGTAGCAATAACGTGGTCGGCAAAATCTTTGCGCATATACGTATGTTCAAAATCGGGGCGGAAGTCTATATACTTGTTGTTGGGTATCATATAGCCCATCAGCAAGAAGATGATGGCATAGAAGCCGGGCATTACCAGGTTCACCAGGCGCAGGCGCATGGCTATACCCACCACAAAGCTGAACACCACTGCCACCACCGCCGCACGTGCATAGGCAAAACCTATACCGGCTATAAATAGGAGTACGGTAATGATGAGGGCAGACTTAATGAGGATGTTCCTTTTTTTGATGAGCGGCCAGCAGGTCACTATCAGCAGCGGGAAGTACATGGAGATAACGGTAGAATAATCTACGTGGTTGTAATAGAGCTGGGTAATGGCGCGCTGTATCCTGTCGAACCGGAACCCATACATGGAGTGGTGAATGAGGATAATGATAATGGTAATGAGCATGGGCACCAGCAGCACCAGAAAACCGCGAACGAAATCTTTCTTCTCGCGGAAGATCCACAGCGGGAAAAAGAAGAAACACACCAGCAGCCAGGTCTTCACCATCAGGAACTTTACAGAGAAGAAGACCATCTCCGAAAATATTACCGCTACTATGGTCCAGAGAAACTGCAGCACCACTACCAGCACCAGCGAGTCGCGCCACCACCACTGGGGCACTATCTTAGGGTTGCGGGCCATCATCAGCGCAAACACCGCCAGAAACAACCACATCATGGGCTGGTCGGGCAGGGTCATAGACAGGGTATCGCCGGCAAAGTAGAGCTGTATGGACGGGGGTATGGTAAAAAGGAAGATCCAGTACGCTGTTTTCCAGTTTACCCCCATAAGCAGGGTAAACAGGTAGGCAAACGGTACGGCAAGGAAATAGGGGTTGCCGGTAAAGGCAACAACAATTATAGTAGCAAACAGCACCGATAGCGATGCTGCGGCAAACCATTTATTTTCACGGAGTGCCAGCATTTATCTTTCTATAGCATTTAGCTTACGGTAGTATGCCATAAGCAATACATATAAGGTACTGAAGAAGAACGACAGCAGCCCTGCCGCTACCAGTGTGATCTCTGTGCTGAGGCCTGCAGCATTGGTAGGTGGCAATGCACGGGTTATCACTTTTACAAAATCGAGCGCACTGTTGGTAGTTGCATAAAACTCATTGAGCGCAGATATGTAGTGTGCCCTGTCGGCAACCAGCTGGTCTTTTATAGATTCTATGTTCTGTATCTCTTCTATAGCGCGGCCATATCCCTTGCCTCCGCCCTTTATCTCGCTGGTTATAACGTTCTGGCGTGCCGGACTGATGATGGAGTAGATACCATACTGATCGCGCATGGTAGCCAGCGTATCTGTAAGCGTATTGATAGAGCTGTCCAGCTTGGTCACCTGGTCGTTTATAGACTTGTAGATACCGTTCTTTATATTGTTGTAGTATTGGCGATAGGTCTCTTCCAGCACTTTTACAGACATATTGGCCACATTGGCAGCCGTTTGCGGATCATAGTCGGTATAAGACACCTCTACGTCCTTGTATTCTGTACGTTTTATGTTGAAGTTCTTTTTGAAGATCGACATCAATTCGGCATATCCTTTGGGATCGTTGATGTCTTTTTTGTAGATCACCTGAAACTGGCAGTTGCGAATGATGCGGTTGCGCACCGTATCAGAGCCCGCAAAGGCCATTATCTTATCCAGATCGTCATCGCCGCCAAAATAGTCTACATAACGGGTATCTATAGACCTGAAAAGGGTATTTCTGTCGCCGTAAAGGGGGTTATTTACCAGAAAACGGGCTTCTGCCTTAAATTTTTTCTTTTTTACCAGCACAGACGCTCCGGCAAGAGCGATACCTGCGATAGTGATAATGAGAATGAAACGTTTCTGTTTTTGAATGGTCCTGATTATATCAACAAGGTCAAAAGAGAGATTAGTCATTATATTAGGTATAACAGTTTGAACCGCTTAAAGGTAAGTCTATTTTCAAAAACGGGTTAGTACAAATTTTTATTGCATGTAAACACAGGAAAAGTAGGTTATTAAATCATTAGCTGATGGGGGGAGAGATGCTGGTACAGATTTACAGCAAACGCCATTGGAACATGTTTTTACGTATTATTCTCAACAGCACCTTTATTTGAATAACTAGGGAAGGCTACCTTTAAGATAATTTGCTTTAGAAAAATTATAGAACAGCCTCAAAAACACCTATAACTTTAAGATCTATCAATTCATCTTCACCAATTACAATATCTGCATATTTAGCATCATAGGACAATGGCTTTAGTGTAATTAAAGTATGATGCCAACTCTCATTATCAGTATTTTTCTTACTGTGATATTCTTTTACTGTATACCGGGAACCGAAATCAGGGTCCTGCAAACTACTACTTTCAACCAAAACGATTTTTCCATTACGAGAACCTCCAGAATATCTTCTAAAAAGACAGATTGACCCATTTGGAATCACCCTGTTCATAGATTCTCCAACAACCGTACAGGCAAAAAGGTCTTTCGATGGTTTATGATGAGCCGGTAATTCAATCCATTCGTAATCTCCCGAATTATCCGAAATTATTTGCTCATCACTGAATGCTCCTGCGGCAGCCTTTAAATCTATTAGGGGTATAGAATTGTAGTAAGGTATTATCTTGTTTCTTGGAACAATGTTTATTTGCTTCTCTGTTTTGAATGGTGCAATGTGTTTTGAAAAATACTCTCTGAGTTCCTTATTACATACATAGACGTACGTACCCTTTATGCCTCTGAGCATTATTGTTTTGTAAATATTAATTATAAAGGATTTTAATTCGATTGGGTCTTTGATCGATTGCTTTCCGTTTTTATCAAAATAATTCTCTTTGATAATTACAATTTCATCCTTTGTTTTATCGTATGTTATTTCATTTCCAAAAATAATTCCCGCATAATTTAGATCGTATCCTTGAGTAGTATGTATACATCCCACTTCATTGATAGAATTAACTGAATTGATCCAATCTGAAGCTACACTATTCCATTTCAATTCAGTGTCGCCAATAAAAATATCGTTTAGTTGGGTGTCGTTTTTTGATACCCATTCCCAGGAATATCCTGCGATCAATCTGCATAAACCATCTTCTTCATTTCTTGCTTTAATTTCAGTAACAAGGGATTCGATAGATTCGAAAAGCAAAAACTCATATTCCTTATTGTTGAAGAATGCCTTGTCATTAGTAAGATTACAGTTCAGTAATTGATCAATATATTGAACATAATCGTTGCCTCCTTTTACCCTGAATTGAGATTTTAAGAACTCAACTTTTGTGTTTGGTTGACTTTTAAGCTCATCAAAATCCTCTTTCTTAGCATCAGACGGTTTTATTGATTGATTTTCATCATAAAAAAGTATTGCTTTTTCAGACTGTTTAATAATCCAGTTTAATTCGCTACACTTATTTTTATCTAAATGCAACTTCTCACATGCAATATCAAATGCACCATAATATGCTCCTAAATTAATTCTTCGTCTTAGTCGGTGAGATTCATCGACCATAACAATGTCATATTTATTATTAGCTATTTCAGCGGGACCAATTACCATTTTGGCATTGAGCCCCTTTATATTCTGAAAAACATTTTTCAAAGTATTGCGGAAAGAAGACATTGGAACAACTAAAGCCATGCTAGGGGCGGGATATTTGTTTTTTAGCTCTGTTATCAGCCCAATGAATTCTGTTTCATCGGCACCAAATTCCTTAAAATTAAAATCCTCGTTATTAGAGTTAAGCAGCTTAAAGAGAAATATTGCAAGTATCGTTTTTCCTGTACCAGCACCTCCATTTACAATTACATTTTTGTAGTCATTACTTAAGAGACTTCTTATTATTGTCTGCAATCCGCTTTTTTGTTCATTAGTCAGACTTTTATATGGTGAGTATTTAAAAAGATCCGAATTATCAATTACCTCAATTGATTTCTTTGCAATTCCCTCAGATCGCAACCTATCCCATATTGACTTAAAAATGTCCCAGTAAATTTCTTTCTTTTGATAATAATTGTGATTTGCAATCCCTAGATTTCCATTTATCAATTTGAATTGTCCGTCTCCAGACATATACTTAATGAGATTTGATTCTATGTCCAGTGTTGCAGATTTATTAAACTTCTCACTAGTAATTAAATGAACTGTAGTTAGCTTGTTTTTCGCATTATTTTTCAAGTGAGTAGATATACGGGCATAGGTATCTGTTGTCTCGCCAACATATGCTTCCTTAACTTTTCCATCACTAAGAATGTATACTATAGGCCAATAATTTTTGGCATAATGATTGTTTTGAAACTCATCAAAAATGTTAGATTTAAAATCATGACGTCGTATCTCAAACATAGAATTCAGACTCATAATTCGTTATATTTTTTTGCAGAACCCTTCGATTTGTCAATCGGATATTTATCAGCATTCTTTTTGATCTTATTCAACACTATTTCTTTCACATCTAGTTTATATTTATCTGCTAATAAAAGAGCGTAAGCAAAAACGTCTGCTAGTTCGTCTCTTATTTTATCAATGTCAGCATCTTTTGCATTTTTCCATAGATATAATTCCAATAATTCATTTGTTTCAATACTCAATGCTATTGCCAAATCTTTAGGATTATGGAATTGCTCCCAATCTCGCTCATTTCTGAACTTAATTAATTCTTGGGTAACCGTTTCTAAGTCGCTCATTTTATACAGGATTATATTCTCAATATTTGTACCCTATTTGGGCAAGTGGGTTCACTTCCCCCCCCTCTAAAACAAACTACCTGCCTCGGGGCCTTTTTTGCGGCCCAGGTGTTTGTAGGCCTTTTCGGTGGCTTCGCGGCCACGGGGCGTACGCATTATATAACCCTCCTGTATCAGGAAGGGTTCGTAGACCTCTTCTATGGTACCGGCTTCCTCGCTCACGGCGGTGGCTATGTTATTGATACCTGCAGGGCCGCCTTTGAACTTGTCTATCAGCGTCAGCAATATCTTATTGTCCATATCGTCCAGGCCGCTTTCATCCACATTCAGCGCACGCAATCCGTGCTCCACTATGGCCATATCTATTACGCCATTGCCCAGCACCTGTGCAAAATCGCGCATGCGGCGCAGCAACCCATTGGCAATACGGGGGGTGCCGCGGCTGCGGCGGGCCACTTCCATGGCCGCATCAGAGGTAATGCGCACATTCAGCACCCCGGCGGCACGTATCAGTATGCGTTGCAATACATCTGCCGTATAGTATTCCAGCCTCGACTTGATACCGAAACGAGATAAGAGGGGTGCAGTAAGCAATCCGCTGCGGGTAGTGGCACCCACCAAAGTGAACGGGCTTATGGATAACTGTATAGAGCGCGCCGAAGGGCCGCTGTCTATCATTATATCTATCTTGAAGTCTTCCATGGCCGCATAGAGATATTCCTCTACTACGGTACTAAGCCTGTGTATCTCGTCTATAAAGAGTACATCTCTGGGCTCCAGGCTGGTGAGCAGCCCCGCCAGATCGGCGGGTTTTTCTATTACAGGGCCGCTGGTCTCCTTTATCTTCACACCCAGCTCATTGGCCACAATGCGCGACAGGGTGGTCTTTCCCAATCCCGGAGGACCATGAAACAATATATGATCCAGCGCCTCTCCGCGTAGATTGGCCGCCTTTATAAATATGCGAATGTTTTCTATAAGCTTTGGCTGGCCGGCAAAATCCTCTATGGTTTGCGGCCTTATTGTATTCTCGTACTCCCGGTCCTGCGCACTCAAATTATCTGATGGCCTGACGTGTGAACTCCCCATTCCATAAAATTAGTAAAAAGTTGGCAGTTTGCTTTTTAAGAAACCCCCGCAGCACGGTGCACCGCATAGTAGCCGGACTTTACTATTTCAGGTATCATAAGTAACATTGCATTATGAAAATACTGGTAGTTGCCGCCACAGCACCCGAAATAGCCATCTTCCAAAGCAAATTGCCGGCCAATGTGCAAACCCTGGTAACGGGTGTGGGCATGACGGCCACTACCTATGCACTGGCAAAACACCTGCAGACCCACCAATACGACCTGGTGCTGCAGGCAGGCGTAGGCGGCAGCTTCGACCGCAGTATAGCACTGGGGTCGCTGGTGTTCGTTACCCAAGAGCATATCGGCGATCTGGGTGCCGAAGACCACGAGGAATATATAGACCTCTTTGGGCTAGGCCTTGCCGACCGCGACAAACAACCATATACCGCCGGGGTGCTGCTGAACACACTTACTGAGCTGCACCGGAAAATAGACCTGCCCCAGGTGGCCGGCATTACCGTAAACACCGTGAGCGGCAATGAGCGCACCATAGCCCGCCGCGAGCAGATGCAATGTGCCGTAGAGAGTATGGAGGGTGCCGCCTTTCATTATGTATGCATTATGGAAAATGTACCCTTTGCTCAGGTGCGCAGCATATCGAACTATGTGATACCCCGCGACAAAAGCCAGTGGAAAATGAAAGAGGCCATCATCAATCTGAATGATTGGCTCATAAAATTTACAGCTGCCCTATAGATACCAACAGTAGCTACCTTTGCCTCACAACAGCGCATACCAATGAAACTAACGCTCGGCTTCAGTCCATGCCCCAACGATACCTTTATTTTTGATGCCATGGTAAATGGCCACATCAACACACATGGCCTGTCTTTCGACTATGTGATGGAAGATGTGGAAACACTGAACCAATGGGCGGTACAGGGCCGGCTGGATATTACCAAACTCAGCTACAATACGTTCCTGAAGGTGGCAGATACCTATGCGCTGCTGCACAGCGGCAGTGCGCTGGGCGAAGGCGTGGGCCCGCTGCTGATCTCTAAAAAACCACTGGACGACGCTCGCATGGCCGATTACAAAATAGCCATTCCGGGTATCAATACTACCGCCAATCTGCTGCTCACACTCGCCTATCCGCAGGCGACCAACAAAACCGAAAAACTTTTCAGCGATATAGAAGCTGCTGTACTCAGCGAGGAGTTTGATGCGGGGCTCATCATTCACGAGAACAGATTTACCTATGCGCAAAAAGGCCTCCTCAAACACCGCGATCTGGGCGACTGGTGGGAAGAGACCACGCAGGCAGCCATTCCGCTGGGCGGCATAGTAATGAAAAGAAGTTTTGGTAAAGACCTCTGTGCCACGGTTGATGGTATTCTGAAAGAAAGCCTTGCATGGTCGTGGAAGCGATACCCCGAACTCTCTCCGTTCATTACCTGTCATGCACAGGAAATGGAAGAAGATGTAATGCGTAAACACATAGACCTCTATGTAAATGACTACACCACCGACCTCGGCACCCGTGGCCGCAATGCCATAGCCACCCTTTTCGAGAAAGCACACCAGGCAGGTCTGGTAGCCGGTGCCGCCGGAGACAATATTTTTTACTGAGAAGTGGGTGGGTAAACGTTCCTGAAATATTAAACTATCTTGCAGGCTAATTCACCCATACGGTAAAAGATAAAGAGAATCACCAATGCTTTTTAACTCAATAGAATTTTTACTATTCTTCCCGATAGTTACTATTCTGTTCTTCCTGCTGCCGCACAAGTTCCGCTGGTTTCATTTGCTGGTAGCAAGTTGCATCTTTTACATGTACTTCATTCCGGTTTACATCCTCATTCTCTTTGCCACCATTATCATAGATTACTTTGCGGGCATACTCATAGAGAATGCGCAGGGGCAGCAGCGAAAGTGGTTCCTTATCATGAGCCTGGTAGCCAACATAGGTGTACTGGCCGTTTTTAAGTACTACAACTTCTTTGCAGACAATATCATAGACCTCTTTCACCTGGGCGGCATGAATGTGAACATACCCATGCTCACTATTGCGCTGCCCATAGGCCTGTCGTTCCATACGTTTCAGGCTATGAGCTATACTATAGAGGTATACAGGGGCAATGAAAAAGCCGAAAGGCATTTTGGCATCTATGCACTTTATGTAATGTTCTACCCGCAACTGGTGGCTGGCCCTATAGAGCGGCCGCAGAACATGCTCTACCAGTTTCACCTGAAACACAAACTCGACTACGACAATGTGGCGCGTGGCATGCGCATGATACTGTGGGGGCTGGTAAAAAAAGTGGTCATCGCAGACCGCTTGTCCATATATACCGGCAAGGTCTTTAATCATCCCTACGATCAGTCGGCAACAGGCCTGGCCATTGCCGCTGTCTTCTTTTCCTTCCAGATCTTCTGCGACTTCTCCGGCTATTCCGATATTGCTATAGGCACTGCACGTGTCATGGGTTTCAAACTTATGACCAATTTCAACAAGCCCTACCATTCGCGCAGCATATCAGAGTTCTGGAAACGCTGGCACATATCGCTCTCCACCTGGTTCAAAGACTACCTCTACATAACACTGGGAGGCAACAGGGTTTCGCTGCCTCGTGTCTACTTCAATCTGTTCTTTGTGTTTCTGGTAAGCGGTTTCTGGCATGGTGCCAACTGGACCTTCATTATCTGGGGCGCACTGCATGGGTTTTACCTGGTCTTTGCGCTGGCCACCAAAAATGTGCGTGGCAGCATTACAGACAAGCTCGGCATCAGCCGCTTCAACCTGCTCAATAATACGATCGATGTGCTCATCACCTTTGTGTTCGTTGCCATTGCCTGGATCTTCTTCAGGGCAAACAATGTACACGATGCCTTTTTCATAGTGAACAAACTGGCACAACTGCCCGCCGAAATGCTGCAGGTAGCACAGACACACAGAATAGCCTTCCTGAATCTGCAGGGCATAAACGCCTGGATACTGCCGGGTTTTGTGGCCATCCTGTTCCTAGAGGCAGCACACATCATACAAGTGAAAATGAAACTGGAACATACCTTTCATCTGCAACCCGCGCTGCTGCGCTGGGCCGTGTATTATGGCGGTCTGTTCCTGCTTATCTTTTACGGAGTGTACGAGAAAAACCAATTTATCTATTACCAGTTCTGATGATGAAGCGACTATTTTTCAAGCTGTTCCTCGCTGTGCTGCCCGTGCTGGTAATGGCAGCCTGCTACCTCTATGCCGATCCCTTTATGGTGCTCCGCCACTATCCCGATCTGTATAGCGCAGAGCGCCCCCACCTGGAACTCAACGAAGACTATGCCACTACAGAGACCTTCCTCAATATCTCTGAGCGAGAGGTCTACGATTCTTATATCTTCGGCAGCAGCCGTTCGCGCTATTACACGCCAGACCAGTGGGCGCAGCGCCTGCCCGGTATTCAGGCATATCATTTCGGGGTGGCATCAGAAACACTTTTTGGCGTAGCCGGCAAGGTGGCACTGCTGCACAAAAATGGCAAGGCTATAAAGAATGCCCTCATCATTGCCGATGCCGAACTGCTCTCTAAAGCTGCCAACAGTGCGGGGCATCTGTTCCGCAAGCATCCGCTGGTATCGGGCGAGGGCAATGCAGATTTTCAGTTTACCTGTTTCAAAGACTTCTTCGATCCGCAGGCCATTTCTTCCTACATCAAGTTGCCCGCCAAAAGTCCTGTGGGCAAGAAAGACCCGCAGCAGGTGGCCGAGGAAGAGATACTGAAGAACAGAGACGCCTTCTATGCACCCCGCCTCAACATGTTTTACAGAAGACCCGCCACACAGCAATACGAAAAGCAGGTGCTCTTTGCAGAGCAGCTGCAGTTGCTGCAAAACATGAAAAAGGTTTTCGAGGAGCAGCATACCGACTACCGCATAGTGCTCTCGCCCATGTACGACCAGAAGAAACTGAACCCGAAGGATATGGAAACGCTCTGCACCCTATTCGGCAAAGACAGGATCTACGATTTTTCGGGCATCAACGATATCACGCAGGATCTTTATAACTATTTCGAGATTGCCCACTACCGCCCGGCAATAGCTCACCGCATTATGGATAGTGTATATACCCGCCACTAACCGTTACCGGGGCAGCTGCCAGAATTTTTCTTCATTGGCACATGCCTGCAGCAGTGCTTCAAACCTTTTGTTTCTGGTGGTCTCCTGCTTGGCGCTCATCACCCGGTGTATACCCAGTTTGCGGTAAGAGGGGGCAATGGAGCTGAAGAAAGCCCACGCCTTTTTGTTGGCCTTCATTTGCTTTTCATACTCAGGGAGCAGCGTGTGCGGCACCATCTCGTAGGCATATATTTTAGAGCGGTGGTCCTTTCTTTTTTCATAGGCCGCTATACCTTCCGGATACATAAGTCCGGCGGCCAGCAGCTTCTCTACCTTGGCTATGTTTATGGCGCTCCATATACTGGTGGGTTTTCTGTGGGTGAAGCGTATGGTATAGCTTTCTTCGTCTATAGAGTGGCGCACCCCGTCTATCCAGCCAAAGCACAGTGCCTCATCAACAGAATCGGGCCAGGAGACACTCTCCCGGCCCGAAGTAACTTTATAATAGCCCAGCTGCAACGTAGTTGCGGTCTTGTAGTTTGCTACAAACCACTTGCGCAGATGGGCCTTTGTTTTGAAAAATACTGGTTGCATAAATTCGGTATGCAAGATAATAATTGAATACCCTATTCCTCTCCCTTTTCCTTTGCCGGCTTTGGTTTGGTGCCCGGTTTCCTTCCGGCTTTTTTCAAAGCGGTATCTATCAGCCATTCCAGCTGGCCGTTCACACTACGAAACTCGTCTGCAGACCATTTTTCCAGGGCCTTGTATACGTCTTCGTCCAGTCTCAGTACAAAGTTCTTTTTCTCTGCCACGCGCTCAGTTGCTAATAAGTAATCAGGAAATTTTTATTCATCGGGTAACCTCTGCTGCTACTGGTACAGCGTACCAGTGTTCAGCACCGGCTGCGCTGCTTTTTCGCCACACAGTACCACCATCAGGTTGCACACCATGGTTGCTTTTTTCTCATCATCCAGCTGCACCATATCTTTTTTGCTCAGCTGCTCCAGCGCCAGCTCCACCATACCCACAGCACCCTCTACTATCTTGAAGCGGGCTGCAACTATTGCCGATGCCTGCTGGCGCTGCAGCATAGCACCCGCTATCTCCTGCGCATAGGCCAGATGGCTGATGCGTGCTTCTGTAACTATGATACCCGCCGTCAGCAACCTTTCATTCAGCTCGTCCTGCAGCAGCTCCATTATTTTGTCGCCACCCTCGCGCAGGGTTATGTCGGCATTCTGGTCTTCTATACTGTCGTAGGCAAATCTCATGGTCAGTGTACGCACCGCAGCCTCGCTCTGCATACGCACAAAGGCCGTATAGTCTGCCACCTCATAGGCCGCCTTATAGGTATCCTTTATCTGCCACACCACTATTGCGGCTATCTCTACCGGGTTACCCATTTTGTCATTCACCTTCAGCGTAGGTGTAGCCATGTTCTGCACACGCTGCGAAACTTTCAGGCCCACAAACAGCGGATTTACAAAGAACATACCATTGTCTTTTACAGAACCCACATACTTACCAAAGAGGTTCAGCACCCGGGCATGATTGGGCTGTACTATCACCAGCCCCTTCCAGATAACAATACATAGGGCAAACAGCAGCACACCGGGTATGGCATAGGCGCCATTCTCATTTACCCCTGCCGAGATAAAGAACTTTACAGATACACCAAGTAACACAAGAGACAGTAAAAGGGCTAAGTAGCCGTTGGTTGGTTTCAGGATTTTTTCCATTTTTTCGAAAATTGTTTGATATCAATTTGATATCAAAGGTATATCAGTTTCTGAAACTGCAAAAAAAAGAATTGTTAATGTGTGGGGAGGGGTCTTCAGAAACCCACCCTACATTTCTCTTTTACCTTTTCGCCCTTTCTACTACCTTCACCATATGATAGTAAAAGACATAATTGCTGCCATAGAAGAGTTTGCACCGCCGGTGTATCAGGAAAGCTATGACAATAGCGGTCTGCAGGTGGGCGATGTTAATGATACCGTTACGGGGGTGCTGCTATCGCTGGATGTTACGGAGGCTATTGTAGCCGAGGCCATGTATCGTGGCTGCAATATGATAGTGGTGCACCATCCGCTTATCTTCGGCGGACTGAAGCGCATAACCGGCCGCACCTATGTGGAGCGTGTGGTGAAGCTGGCCATAAAGAACGATATCAGCATTTATGCCGCCCACACCAATCTGGATAATGTAATGGCGGGCGTAAACGATCGTTTTGCCCGCAAGCTGGGCCTAACCCATACCCGCATACTGGCACCCAAGGGGGGCATATTATACAAACTATGCACTTATGTGCCCCTGCCTGCTGCCGATGCGGTGCGCAATGCCCTGTTCATAGCCGGGGCGGGCCACATAAGCCGGTACAGCGAATGCAGCTTCAATACCACCGGCACCGGCACTTTCCGCCCGTCGGCCGGCACCAACCCTACCATAGGCGCTGCAGGTGGCCCGCGCGAGGAGGTGCAGGAGCTGCGCATAGAAGTGCTGGTACCCGCCCATGCCGAGGCGGCTGTGCTGCGTGCCCTGCATGCCAGCCACCCCTACGAGGAGGTGGCCTATGAGCTGGTGCCGCTGGCCAACAAAGCCACAGAAATAGGTGCGGGCATGATAGGCACGCTGCCGCAACCGCTATCGGGCACAGAAATGCTGGCGCTGATACGCACACAAATGAAAACTGGTTGCATACGTCATACCGAGCTATCGGGCAAACAAATAAAGAAAGTAGCACTATGTGGCGGGTCGGGCAGTTTCCTGCTCAAAGACGCTATAGCTGCCGGCGCAGATATCTTTATTACCGGCGACTATAAATACCACCAGTTCTTTGATGCCGAGGGGCGTATAGTTATTGCCGACATAGGCCATTACGAGAGCGAACAATTTACCTCCGAAATATTTGAGGAGATACTTAAGAAAAAATTCCCTAATTTTGCGGTTCTTTTATCAAATTTATCCACCAATCCTGTAAAATATTTTTGTTGATATGGCCACTGTAAAAGACTTTTCATTCGAAGAAAGACTCACTTCTGTCCTCGCATTGCAAAAGATCGATTCTAAAATAGATGAGATCAAAACACTCAAAGGTGAGTTGCCAATGGAAGTAAAAGATCTCGAAGACGAGATAGAAGGGTTGCAGACACGCATCAATAATATTGACGCTGAGATCACTACCATCGAAGCTTTCATAGAAAACAAGTCGAACGCCAAAAAAGAAGCCCAGGCACTCATAAAGAAATATGAGAAACAGCAGGACAACGTAAAGAACAACCGCGAGTTCGAAGCCATCAATAAAGAGATGGAAATGCAGGAACTGGAGGTGAAACTGAACGAAAAGCACATCAAAGACGCCACCTTCGAGCTGAAAGACCGCACCAATGCACGTATCCGCACCGAAGAGAAAATAAAAGATATTGAAGAAGCACTGGGCGTGAAGCGCAAAGAGCTGGAAAAAATATCTGTAGAAACAGAAAAAGAAGAAGCTGCACTTGCAGCGCGTTCTGCAGAAGCAAAACTGAAAGTGGAAGCCCGTCTGCTGTCGGCCTATGAGCGCATCCGCGCCAGCTACCGCAACGGTCTGGCAGTAGTGCCTGTCGTACGCGATTCATGCGGTGGTTGCTTCAACGTTATCCCTCCGCAGCGCCAGAGCGAGATCCGCCAGCACAAGAAGATCATCGTATGCGAACATTGCGGCCGTATCGTTGTAGATTCTGACCTGAACGACAAAGTAACTATCAAATAAGTACCAACAGATACTACAGAAAAGGAGCGCAATGCGCTCCTTTTTTATTTTACGGGCATAGCGGCCGTTTTGGCCCTACATATTATTTAGCCCGCAATGTTTGGGGTAAAATTTTTTTTACTGAATTTTCTGAATAACTTTATAACCGTTGGCCGGAGTTCCGGTTTTTTAACGCTTGATCTTATCAAAGCATCCGATGGTATTGCTTTGATGAGTGCTTTTATTAATTTTAAGGCCTCTAAAGATCATCGGGGTTCACTACCCGGTGTTTTGGCAGTGCTTTATAAATGCGATTTATGGAAATGAACAACAAGCCTGGCAGCATGCAGGTGGAAGGAACAGAACAAACATATGACCTTTCCAGAAGGCGATTTTTTCAGCTTGCAGGCGGAATAGCCGGCGCCGGACTTTTGCTCTCTGCCGCATCCTGCCGCAGAACCCCACCCAGCGATACCTATGTTGGCGAAGGCGATATTGCCCTGCTCAACTATCTGTATATCATGAAGCAGGTAACGGTAAACTTCTATGCACAGGCTGTAGCTACTCCATACTATGGTATCACCAAGGAAGAAACAGTGCTTCAGGTGGATCTTCGCGATCAGGAAATAGTGCACCGCGAATACCTGAAGAAAATACTTGCCACCAATGCCGTAAAAGATATCACTACAGAACTTTCTGCAGTGACCTTTGCCGATAAAAAAAGCTTCCTCACACACGCCTCTGCACTGGAAGACCTTTGTGTAGGTGCCTATTCTGGCGTGATACGTGTTATAAAAAACAATGAGCTCATCCTCACGCTGGCCAAAATGGCCTCTGTAGATGGTCGTCATGCGGGCTATGTACATGACCTGCTGTCGCACAACTCTTTTGGTGCGCTGGATAACAACGCGCTCGATAAGGTGATTGCTCCGCTCTCCGGCTTCAACACCATGCAGCAATACATCCAAACCAAGTTCGACACCAGCAAATTGCCCACTTTCTAATCTTTGAACGATCATGAACTTTAAGAATATAATCACAGAAATAGAAAAGACCGATCCGGAAGTCTATGAAAGACTGAGCGGCCGCAGAGATGCGCTGAAAAGTTTCGGTACCAAGGTGGCGCTTGCTGCTCTTCCTTTTGCAATAGGTTCTATGTTCCAGAAAGCCTACGGCAAAACCACAGATGCGGTAATAGATGCACTGAACCTGGCGCTGGAGTTCGAATACATGGAGTATACTTACTACCGTCAGGGTAATAACACCAACAGCCTTATTCCTTCTACTGACATAGCCGGTTTCAAGTCTATGGAAGTACAGGAAAAAGCACACATCAACTTCCTGAACACTACTATCACCGCACTGGGTGGTATCCCGTTCAAGCCCAATAACTACGGCGCTTCTACTACAGTAGCTCCTTATGTTCCTGCGGCATACGACTTTACTATGGGTGGTGTGTATACACCATTCGCAGACTACAAAACGTTCCTGATGCTGGCACAAGTATTTGAAGATACCGGACTGCACGCCATTCAGGGCCAGATGCAGACGCTGCTCAGCAACAATACCGTGCTCACACAGGCATTGCAGCTGCAGGGCGCAGAAGCGCGCCATGCGGCATTCATACGCCACATACGCCGCATTGCACCAGTAAGCGCACCAGAAGAGCCGGCACCATGGATCACCAACAACATCGCTCCTGCTACCGCTTTCCAGCAGTACTACCTGAGCGAAGACAAGGTTGAATACAATGGTGTGATAGCGCTGAACCTACCTAACCCTTACTACAACAACAGCCAGATGCCACAGGTATCTGCCACTGCTGCTTTTGATGAGGGCTACGACAAAACAAAGATCATGACACTCATCAAACCTTTCAAACTCTGATAAGTGTGAGACATAAAAAGAGAAGGCTTCGCAGATGCGAAGCCTTCTCTTTTTATACGTTGTTCTGAGTGTATTATATAACCGATTCTCCCGACTGCATTTTTTCTGCATTCTCTGCAAACTGCAGTGCATCGAGCATTTCCTGTATCTCTCCGTTCATGAAGCTATCGAGGTTGTAGATGGTCATGTTGATGCGGTGATCGGTGATGCGACCCTGAGGATAGTTGTAGGTGCGGATCTTGGCACTTCTGTCGCCGGTGCTTACAAGGCTCTTACGGGTGCGGGCTATCTCATCTTCCTGCTTGCGTACCTGCTCTTCGTAGAGGCGAGTACGCATCATGTTCATGGCTTTTTCCCTGTTGCCCAGCTGCGAGCGTTCTGTCTGACACATGATAACGGTACCAGTAGGAACGTGGGTAAGTATCACCTTGGTTTCTACCTTGTTCACGTTCTGTCCGCCGGCACCACCACTTCGTGCGGTTTCCATTTTTACATCGCTTTCCTTCAGCTCGAAGTCAACTTCCTCGGCCTCGGGCAGCACTGCTACTGTAGCTGCAGAGGTGTGTACCCTGCCGCTGGCCTCGGTGGCCGGTACGCGCTGCACACGGTGCACGCCACTTTCAAACTTCATGGTGCCGTATACGTCTTCGCCCACCACTTCCAGCTGAATCTCTTTGTAGCCGCCTACTGTACCTTCCGTCTCAGAAACTACAGCAACCTTCCAGCCGCGGCGCTCGCAGTAGCGCACATACATGCGCATGAGGTCGCCGGCAAAAATGCTGGCCTCGTCGCCACCGGTACCTGCACGGATCTCCATGATGGCATTTTTCTCGTCCTGCGGGTCTTTTGGTATCAGCAGTTTGCGCAATTCTTCTTCCTGTGCGGTCTTTTGTTCTTCCAGCGTTTCCAGGTCTTCTTTTGCCATGGTGCGCAACTCTTCGTCGCTTTCGGTCTCCAGCACCTCTCTGGCAAACTCCAGACTATCGAGGCAGGTGCGGTATGACTTGTATACCACAACTATCTTATCGAGTTTCCTGTATTCCTTGCTTACTTGCGAAAAACGGTTGTTGTCGCTTACCACCTCGGGGTTGGTAAGTGCTACGCCCAGTTCGTCGAACCTGGCCTTAATCGCTTCCAGTTTTTCTATTATAGAACTCATTGGTAAATTGAAAAGTAAAAAGTGGGCAAAGTTACGTTACAAAGACGTAACATTTATTAAAAAATAAGCGTCGTGTTTCTGTTGCCTTTACTATGGGTGTATATAGGGGAGCCAGTATGAAAAACAAGTAAGCCACACAATGTGTGGCTTACGGTAACTGTATCTTAGAACATTTTTATTTTTTCCATTACCAGGTCTTTTACACCAGCCAGTGGTATACGTTCCTGCGTCATGCTGTCGCGGTAACGAATAGTAACGGTACCATCTTCTTTTGTCTGGTGATCTATGGTGATGCAGAACGGAGTGCCTATAGCATCCTGCCTGCGGTAGCGCTTGCCTATGCTGTCTTTCTCTTCATAGAAACATTTGAAGTAGGGTTTGCACTGGTCTATCAGCTCTTTGGCCAGCTCTGGCAGACCATCTTTTTTGGTAAGAGGTAGTACGGCCAGTTTTATTGGCGCTACCATTGGTGGCAGGCTCAGTACCACGCGGCTATCCTGCTTTTCGGCAGTGCTCAGATCTTCTTCCTTGTAGGCTTCGCTCAGTATCATCATCACTGCACGGTCCAGGCCTATAGAGGTTTCTATAACGTATGGTATGTAGTGCTGATTGATATCGGTATCGAAGTAAGTAAGTTTCTTACCGCTGAATTCCTGATGCTGTTTCAAATCGAAGTCGGTGCGGCTGTGTATACCTTCCACTTCTTTGAAGCCCATCGGGAAATCGTATTCAATATCGCAGGCGGCATCGGCATAGTGTGCCAGTTTCACGTGGTCGTGATACCTGTAGTGATCCTGAGGTATACCCAGGCTCAGATGCCATTTCATACGTGTCTCTTTCCAGTATTCGTACCACTCTTTCTGCGTACCCGGTTTTATGAAGAACTGCATCTCCATCTGCTCGAATTCGCGCATGCGGAAGATGAAGCCACGAGCCACTATCTCATTGCGGAAGGCCTTACCTGTTTGTGCGATACCGAAAGGTATCTTCATGCGGCCGCTCTTCTGCACATTGAGGAAGTTGACGAATATACCCTGTGCTGTTTCGGGACGCAGGTACACTACGTTGGCCTCGTCTGCTACAGAACCCATTTCGGTAGAGAACATCAGGTTGAACTGACGTACTTCTGTCCAGTTGCAGGTATCGCTGACGCTGCATTTTATTTTGTTCTCGTCTATGAGTTGTTTCAGACCGGCAAAGTCGTTGTCGGCAAGCAATTGCTCCATCTGAGCGATCATTGCAGCACCTTTTTCTTTGTCGAGGGTTTCTACAAATGCTTCTATAAGATGGTCTACCCTATAGCGTTTTTTGCTGTCCTTGTTATCGATCATCGGATCGCTGAAGTTATCAACGTGGCCGCTGGCCTTCCATACGGTTGGGTGCATGAAGATAGCTGCATCAATACCCACAATGTTATCGTGCATCTGGGTCATGCTGCGCCACCAGTAGTCGCGAATGTTCTTTTTCAGTTCTGCGCCATACTGTCCGTAATCATATACGGCACCAAGTCCGTCATATATTTCACTCGATTGGAATACAAATCCATATTCCTTGCAGTGGCCTATAATATTCTGCAGTTTATTATCGTTTGCCATAGTGCCGCAAAAATAGGTCGAATAGTTGATAGTTATAGACATTTAACTGCCTGCTAATGTAGTGTCTGTGACATGATTCCGATTTTATTCGATAATTTTGTAAGTGATGAAAAAGAGTGGGAAAAAGTCATTGTTGCCCTACATGCCGGGCTATGATAATAATGCGATACTGAAGCTGGTTTTTTTTATTTCAGGTGCCTACATCACACTGGCCATATCTTGGGCGGTAGGTATGATCGTGAATCTTTCTGCCGATAAGTTCAACGAGTTCTTTCTTCCCAATCTGGGTCTGCCACATCTGGCTCAGCTCCCGCAAAAATGGTGGACCATCTTCACCTACGGCATCCTGCATTTCCCCAACAGTTTTATGGAGATGCTGAGCAATATGCTGTGGCTGTATATGTTTGGTTCTGTGTTGCAAATGCTGGTAGGTAAGAAGCATATTGCTGCTGTGTTCTTTTACAGTATACTGATGGGAGGCGTGTTCTATCTACTGGCACAGCTACTGCCCGGCGATCTGGGCAATTGCCCTCCACTGATACTGGGCCCCAGGGCGGGCATTATGGGCATGTGTGCTGCTACCCTTACTATATCCCCCAAATACAGATTTTACCTCTCAGATACCTTCAGCGTACCCATTATGGCTGTTGCAGGCGTGTTTGGTGTACTCACCATAATAGGAACAGGCTACTGGGTACCTATGATAGCCATGGTTGTTGGTGGCGGGCTGATGGGATTTGCCTATATAAAACTGCTGCAGGCAGGCTATAACCCATCTCTGTGGATATACAGTATCTATGGTATGATGGAGCGCAGCGTGACACCCGGCCAAAATATAAAGAACAAGGGTAACCGCATCAAATTTGAGCCTAGTCAGAACAATGCACAACAACGTGTAGATGAGCTGCTGGACAAAATAAACCAGAAAGGCTACAAATCGCTGAGCAAGGAAGAGCGCGATTTTCTGACCAATGCCGGCAAATAGCTACTGCCAGTTTTGCCATTCCAATTTCCTGAAATTTTTTTCTTTAACCGATGGTTACAAATGCTTCCGGCACTATATGCCAGCTGCATATAAATCCGTCATAGGATTGTTAACTTTTGCCGGGTACCTGCCAAATGCATTCGAGTTGGCACAGGTTTTGCATTACACTTATCAAAACCTGGATGTTATGAAAAAGAGAACAACAATATACTTCAGCAAAAGCAGGGCCCTGAAAGTACTGGAAAGCCCACTGAAAGCCGACCTTAAAACCCTGCTGAGTGCCACCTTTGCTATAGCAAAAAGCCGTGTGGTGAAACGCCATATTCAGAATACACTTGTACAGCTCGACTCGTCGTCTTACCGACTGAGCGCCTGATACTCCAAACTTTGTTTTTAGCGGTTGTGAGATAGAACAGTGACGTTAGCAGCAACATAGCACACATAATATTTGTTTGTGCTGTGTTGCTTTTTTAGTGTTTTAATTTTTTTTACCGCTTGCTTTTGTAATGTTAAAGTTGGTATATTTGATACCCTTTACCCCGGTAAATGGGAATACTTTTACGATTTGAGCTGTTTTTTTCAGTAGATCTTAACATTTTGAAATTTTTGGCTTCATTTTTGCTGTAATTATTGTGCGGCGTTTATGAAGAGTGCGTTGGTTCATTTTTAACAGTATGAAAAATTTAATATTATTATTAGTTAGTTGTACTTTATTCTTTTTTACGGTTCAGGCACAAACATCACGACCACCAATGGAGGACGTAGTAAATGCTATTAAGAACAACCGTATAGAAGATCTTTCGAAGTATTTCGACAATATAGTTCCGGTAACAATTAACAGTAACCAGACGATATATAGCCGCAACCAGGCGGAAATTGTTCTTAAGGACTTCTTTGATAAGAATATCCCTAAGGATTTCCTTATTATGGACAATGGTTCTCCAAACAACACTTCGAAGTTCATAATAGGCAGCCTTATAACACCAAGCGGCAGTAAATACAATGTCTATATTCTGATGAAGCTGAAAGACGCAACGTACTATCTGCAGGAAATAAGGATGAACAAAGAATAATATTTTCCCGGATGGGATAAACAAAAACGGCAACTTTTAGGTTGCCGTTTTTTTATTTCAGTATATACAGGTCGGGGAGGTTTCGCCCGAAGCCATCATAATCCAGGCCGTAGCCCAGTACAAATTTGTTCTCTATCTCGAAGGCTGTGTAATCGGCTTTCACATCATACTTCAGCGCATCGGGCTTGGTGAGAAATGTAGCGATCTTAACAGAGGCAGGGCCACGCTGCTTTATCTCCGGCAGAAAGGCACTGAGTGTTTTGCCCGTGTCTATGATGTCTTCCACCAGTATCACATGCCTGTCTTTGAGGTTCTCTTCCAGTCCAATAGCTGTTATTACATTTCCGGTAGAGGTAGTACCCTTGTAAGAGGCCAGTTTCACAAAAGAAATAGAGGCATTGATCTCCAGCGTGCGAAACAGATCTGCCGCAAAAATGAAGGAACCATTCAGCACCGCTATGAGCAACGGCTCTTCGCCGGCATAGTCTTTATTCAGCTGTGCACCAAGCTCTTTGATGCGGGCTGCAATTTTTTCGTGCTCTATGAATGGCACAAATGTTTTGCCAAAAAGCGATATTTCTTTGCTCATTATTCTTTTACTCTTATGGTTTGTCCGGCTTTGAGATCCTGTGCTTCTATGTCGTTCCACTTCAGCAGCTGTGCTACAGTAACCCCATTTCTTTTTGCAATGGAATAAGCGGTATCGCCCTTGCGCACTATGTATAGTTTATCGCCTTTTTTATACTCTTTTTCTGTAGCCGGTTTTTTCAGCTGCAGCTGCGGCGGATCTTCTTTCATGAAGGGCTGCCTGGTAATCTCTGTTGCCGGTTTTGGCTGCGGTGTTACCTGCTTTTTTTGCGGTGCCGCTGCTTCTTTCGGCGCTTCAAAACCCATACCAAAACTTACTTCTTCTTTGGGCTTATCAATGAGATCTCCGGTGGCTGGTTCGGAGGTAACATTGTTATTTATTGCATCGTCTACAGTACCGGAATATACCGCGATAACGTCTCTCACAGCGGGTTTCACCGATGCGGTCTCCTGCAGATAAAGGGCTGTGCCAACCTGTGGCTGCTCGAATATTGTGAGCAGATTGAGTGCTGCAAGACGCTTGAGTTGGATGCCTTCTTCCTGTGCGATCATGAGCATGGTCTCGCCCTGTTTCACCTGATGTTTACTTTTCTGTCCGGTAGTGTTTTTCTTCTCCAGATAGATGTAAGTATCGAAAGGTAGCGCCTCATCGGCAAGATCATTCATCTCCAGCAAATGCGCATAACGGATCTTGTACTGCACAGCATATGGCAGCAGCGGCTCGTCTTTATGCACGTAGATCGCTTTCAATCCGTTCACCATCAGCACCTTGCCCATAGGGGTGGTTATGGTGTCTGTAGTAGCTGCGGCGGTAGCAGAAGATGTATCTGCAAATGTTGCTGCAGGGGTAGTATTTTCGTTCTTTACAGCAGTTGCTGCTGATGCCGTTACTGCCGCAACAGATGTAGTGGTAGTAGTGTTGGTGGTGTTCGTTTTTACTTCTGTTGCCGACTTAATACTCTGCTGCGGCACATCTGTTTTTTGCAGGGTTGCTGCGATTGGCTGCTCATCAGGAATAGGATCGGGAGTGATGCCCTTGATCTTATAAGTACTGTCCAGCGCGGCATAGGTAAACTCTTGCAATCTGTACTCTTCTATGATCTTGATGAGCTGATAAGCATATTGCGGATTGGTAGCATAACCACATTTTTTGAGGCCATGTGCCCAGCGTGCATAGTCTGTAGGTGAGTAGGTAAAGAGTATGCTGTAGCGCTGATTGCGCATGAGATGTGCAGAGTGGTCGTAATAGGATTGTTCTGCATCGGCATATTTCTTGAAACACTCATCTTTTGCATCATCGGTATGCAAAAAAGTCTCGCCCTGCCAGTTGTTCTTACATTTCACACCAAAGTGGTTGTTGGCTTTCACCATCAGCTCACTGATGCCTGCTTCTGTTTCTAATATACCTTGTCCTAATGTGACAGCAGCCGGCACTCCGGTGGAGCGCTGGTCGGCAATAGCATAAGAACCATATTGGCGTACATAATTTCTGGCACGCTCGGCATAGGGTATCTGTGCTACCGATCTTACCGATAACAGCACCAATACCATTAATTGTAGTTTCTTTTTCATGTGTTAGATTTTCTATCCCTCAAACTCCTCCCTGCAAAAATACTCAGCTAAAAACAATTACCTGCACTTGAAATATAAATATTATATCATTTGTATATTTTTAACGTGAAGACAACTTGTTTCACGTGAAGTTGCATGTGAAAACGCTATAATATTATAATTCATCCAAAGCCCTGAGAATCGCGTATTTCACAAGATCCTGCTCGTAGCCCTTGATAACCAGAAAACGGTACATTTTGAGCCTTTTGACCCCAATATTGCGTTCTTTTTTGAGCTCTTCCGCCTTTTTTTCTGCCAGTTTTATCAAAATTGCTTCATATTCTTCTCCATCTATTTCTGCCAGTCCTTTTTTTATGCAATAATCGGAAACCTTCTTTTGTTTCAGATTTAGTGCTATTTTATTCCTACCCCACTTCAACATTCTCCATTTTCCCCTTGCATAGGCTTTTGCAAAACGTTCTTCGTTCAGCACACCGGCTTCTATGAGTTCTGAAAGCTGGCTTTCTACACCCGGAGTCAACAAACCCAATTCATACAATTTATTGCGTACCTCGCTGTGGCAGCGTTCCTGGTATTTGCAATAATGGAGTATGGCAGGTTCTATCATAGGGTTATTGAGAGGTGTTTTTTATTGATAATCGAAATATCCTTTCTTTTTAACGGCCCATGTACACCATAAGTATCTGCACATCGCTGGGGTTCACTCCGCTGATGCGGCTTGCCTGACCCAACGTGGCGGGTTTAATTTTATTGAGTTTCTGACGCGCTTCGGCAGACATAGCTGTCAATTTATCGTAATTGAAGCTCTCCGGGATCATCAAATGTTCTAAAGTAGCCATTTTTGCTACCAATTCCTGTTCCTTTTCGATGTAAACGTCGTATTTGGCCTGTATTTCCACCTGCTCTAGTACCAGTGGGTCTACATCGCCTATTTTTGCCGCTAAAGGAGGTATAGCATTTATCATTTCCTTGATGCCGATACCCGGACGAAGCAACAATTTGAGTGCTTTTGTTCTTTCAGTAAGTTCTGCAGAATTATTTTCTTTCAGGAAATTGTTTCCTTCTTCAGCAGTGATACCATATTCTGACAGTATTTTCTTTACTTCGGCAACCTTTTGCTTTTTGCTCAGCATCAGATCCAGTCTTTCCTGTGTGGCCAGACCTATTTTGGCACCCAGTTCTGTTAACCTGAAATCGGCATTATCCTGACGCAAGAGCGTGCGGTATTCTGCCCTGCTGGTAAACATTCTATAAGGTTCATCGGTACCTTTATTGATAAGGTCATCTATCAGTACCCCAATATAGGCATCGCTACGCTGCAATATTACCGGTTCTTCTTCCTTTACTGCCCTTGCTGCATTGATACCCGCCATTAATCCCTGGCAGGCTGCTTCTTCATAACCGGTTGTACCATTTATCTGTCCGGCAAAGAAAAGGTGTTTCACCAGCTTAGTTTCCAGGGTGAATTTGAGCTGTGTTGGTGGGAAATAATCGTACTCGATAGCATAACCGGGACGGAAGAAACGACAATTCTCGAAACCTGGTACTTTTTTCAAGGCATTGTACTGTACTTCTTCGGGCAGGGAGGTACTGAATCCGTTCACGTATATCTCCACCGTATTCCATCCTTCGGGCTCTACAAAGAGCTGATGTCTTTCTCTTTCTGCGAAGCGGTTAATTTTATCTTCAATGCTGGGGCAATACCTTGGTCCGCTTCCTTTTATCCTTCCCTGATACATGGGAGACTGGTCGAAGCCGGTCTTTAGTATATCATGTACCTCCGGGCTGGTATAAGTGATCCAGCAGCAACGTTGTTTTTCTGCCTTTACACGTTCCACGGGCATGTAGGAGAAGCCTACTACCTCTTCATCTCCGTGTTGTTCTTCCATCTTAGAGTAGTCCAGACTTCTTCCATCTACCCTTGGTGGGGTACCTGTTTTAAGTCTTGCGGTCTCAAAACCCAGTTCCACGAGCTGCTCGGTGATACCTGTAGCTCCTTTTTCTCCCATTCTGCCGCCGCCAAACTGCTTTTCTCCTACGTGAATCACCCCATTGAGGAAGGTTCCGTTGGTAAGGACTACTGCCTTTGCCCTTATTTCCTGCCCCAGTCCGGTAACCACACCCTTGATTGTTCCACGTGAAACAATCAGTCCGGTAACCATATCCTGCCAGAAATCTACATTGGGGGTTTGCTCCAGCATCTCCCTCCAGGTATTGGCGAAGACCATACGGTCGTTCTGGGTACGGGGGCTCCACATACCCGGGCCTTTAGATTTGTTCAGCATACGGAACTGGATAGTGCTCTTGTCGCTGACAATGCCACTATATCCACCCATTGCATCTATCTCTCTTACTATCTGACCCTTGGCTATACCACCCATGGCAGGGTTGCAACTCATCTGTGCTATGGTCTGCATGTTCATTGTAACAAGCAGCACCTTGCACCCCATGTTGGCAGCTGCTGCTGCAGCCTCGCATCCGGCATGACCGGCACCAACAACTATAACATCATACTCAGGAAACATAGGAGCAAAGATACATAGATATACAGATACCAGCGATGGTCATGAGAATAAAAAGTGTTATACAAATGGATATGACAATGGCATTACGGGTATACATAGTAAAATAAATATTAATAATGGTTCCACGTGGAACCAAAATAAATTGTAGGTCTACATACTAAGAAGATAATAGTGTGCGTTAGGGGATAGCACATGCTACGCCCAAACCATATACTGAGTCTCTTGACAGCAATAGTAATGCTGACTATACTACCATGGGGCGAAACAAAGGCACTAGGATATGAAGGTAGATTACGTCCTTGCCGAATGAGTAAGAGGCTCACAATAGGGTTTGAAAGGCAGGTATATAGTATCTACAGACCAGGCACAATAGTGCTAACTGAGCAGACTAAGAAGGCAGCAGAACAGTGCAGTATGATATTGGTGCGGATGAAACTTACTTCAAGATTTAGATTGGAAACAGGATTAAGCTATAAAGACATAGACAGGTTACTAAGTGTTAATAGCAGGCAGGCTTGTATAAATATGAATGGACCTTGCAGTGTATCAGTTCCGCTAACCATACAGTATCAGTTGCTGAATGAGAGGAGCAGAATACATCCATATTTTGGGGCAGGCATACAGTATAGCAACTACACACAGAGATCTATAACCAGAGATGGAAGAGATATTATAAACGACCCAACCATTACAAACAGTGTAAAGTATATGAGTATCATCTTCACGCAGGGACTTATATATGATGTAACACCCAATTTGCAGATCACTCAGTCCATCCACATTCTGCCAGAGAATGGTATGAAACCAATTGGTATCAACCTTGGTATAGGCTACAGATTAAGGTAGCAAAAAAAATATCTAATAGTATTTTACGGGAGGCAAGTAGTAATTGATGGGCTGTACCAACTACAGCTCAATAGATTTCTGTTGCCCTAATGAACAAAGAATGAGTAAGAAATAGAAAGGGTATAAGGTTACTAAAAAAGATCTGCGATGCTATTGTGACTATAAGTAGTAGAGCTGAATGGACCTATAGGTATATAGAAGAGTGGAAATTTAGGTGACTTAGGAGTAGCAGTGTAAGGTTAAAGAATGTAAGAAGTAAGAGAATGAAACAGAAATTGGGGAGAAGAAAAAAAGAATGAATGGTAAGTACTATGAAGTATATGATCCTATAAAAGTAAGAACAGCTACCCTACTATGAATGAAAAGATAAGGAAAGCAAAAGGTATGGTATGAATGGAAAAGAAGGTGGAGTGAGAAAGGTAGAAGAGTAACGGTGTTACTGTTTCACACAAAAGTGTTTCGTGTGAAACAATAATTTATGAAAGAAGGGTACTGAGAAAACTGGCTGATGAATAGACCTCTTCAGAAGTGGTAAGTAGGAACTGAACAATTATACAGAATAGAGATGAATGAAATGATGAGCGAGAGAGAATAAGAGGTGATATAAACTGGAAAGTGAGGAGATGCTGCAACAAGAGCAGGTTCTCATGTATGCATACGCAGAGAAGATATTGTTTGGCAGTAGTAGTGAGTAAGGTAATGATCAGTAATGCGTGAAACAGATAATAGTGTATGTAGTTATTGCAGCGTATGAACAGCTAATAAGAATTGGAGTGCGGGGATGGTGATTTGAAGCTGGTAATGTTTCGTGTGAAACGGATAGTGGTATAATAGTTGCTCTAAAAACAGTACTTAGAACCGGGCAGCTAAAATGATAAATAACGTTTGAACTGCTTGGTGTGACACGGATAATAAAGCTAATGTAAACCGATAATAAGAAACAGAGAGACGGGATAAAAAAATATAACCGGTATTCTTTCGCGTGAAACGGATGATAATGAGGAAGTGAAAAGTAATTGTAAATGGTAGAAAGAACTGACAGCAGAAAAGATTGAAAGAGATTGAACTGTAAAGTGTGGAACGGAAATAATAATTAAATTTAATAATATAAAATAAAAGTAGAAAATAGGGAGTTCACGTGGAACTGGAAATAAAAAGGGCGGTCTCTTGTGGAGACCGCCCTTTTGTATGTTGTAGTAAGGTAAGATTACTTAACGATAACGAACTTCCTTGATACTGCTTTAGTATCAGTGTTCACTACCAGGAAGTAGTTACCAGCTGGAAGTTTACTTGTGTTCATGCTGAAGTTTTCAGCTTTCACGTTGTTGTGTGTTTCTTTGCTTACGAAACGGCCGAGACCATCAATAAGTGTGTAAGAAACTGATTTAGATGTCTGATCAAGAGAAAGAGCTACTTCGATCTTGTCTTTAGCAGGGTTAGGGAACAGATTCACCATAACGTCAGAAGCACCTGTAACAGTGTTAACCTGATCAACAGATGGATTGTTGTTAGCAATCATAGCAACAGCTGGAATGATACCCCTTGTACTTGCAAAGTTGAAAGAATCGACAGTACCGATATAGTTGCTGAAAGTGCTAGGTACAGGTATATTAGCCTGAGTAGGATTTGCAGCGATATCATCTACAGATGTAGAAACCATGTTAGAGTAATCCAGGATGCCTTCTGCGAACGTTCTGCCATAGATACGTGGAAGTGGGTGCATGATACCGTCGGTGCCAAGGAAGTGGCTTGTAGGCACTTCTACAGCAAGGTAGTACCAAGAATCAGCAGTAAGGATAATCGTTTTAGGGTTACCTGTTGTAGGATCTCCCATTTTGTTGAAATTCAGGGTAGCACCAGATGTATCGTTCACACCATCAAAGTTGTGGTTACCAAGTGAAACGAGTTCGAGCTCACCATTCTGAAGAACACTATCTTCCGGCTGACCGTTTGAACCATCAGTCCATTTGAACAGGTAGATGTTTACCGGAGTACCGAGTACACCACCAGCGTTTGTAGACAGAGAATACTGAACACGAGATATAGAAGTACCACCAGTCTTAACGTAGTACATAGGACCCCAGATGAAAGGATCTGTGCTGCTGTAAGAAAGACCAATAGTCCTTACCGGTGCGTTCTTAACAAAATCATACCTACCTTTTGAATACAGGCTGTCTGTAACATAGAAAGAAGAAGTGATCGAGTTATCTGCAGGATATGCATCAGCTACAGAATGAGTAATGTTGTAAGTAACATCGAACCTACCAACGCCAGATGCAGCGAGATCATACTCACCGGCACTTGGGTACATAGCATAGATAGAGTCGAGCTTAGGGAAAGAAGCAAGGCTAACAGTATCTGTATGCTGTACTGTAGGAGTACCTGTACCACCTGCAGAGAAAGTAGTAGTAGCAGCTACCTTAACGCCAGATGCATCGTTGGTACCATAGTTAGCAATAAATGCACCGTTCATCATTTTGTAAGCAAATGGGTTTGCAGTAGCACCCAGCTGGTTTGATGGAACAGCGTAGTTGTGCCAGTTAGCAATACCACCTGGTACAAAACCCAGATCGTTGTTCAGACCAAGACCCCATGGAGTGATCGTGAAACGGGCAGTATCGCCAGAACGATAAAGACCAGTGATCACATCACCTTCTTCTTTAGAGATCATGAATACTGGAATAGTAACACCGGCAGCAGCACAAACTGTACCAGAGCCCATACCTATAGGACCACCATTCTGATTGTTTACAATAACACATGCAACAGCACCACCGTTCTGAACATTGAGCGCTTTACAAACGAACTCAATACCACCGCCCCTATATACATAACCGATCTTACCAGCCATAGAACCGGCAGGCATACCAGAACCCGCAAGGGTATCGCCGCCAAGAGCTGGCATAACTATCTGAGTATTAACAATAGGAGTAGTAACAGTGCCACCCCATGGAGTGGTTCCTGTACCAGGATGCGTGTATACTTTAGGACCTGCTACAGATGCCGGGCTATTCACCACAAACCTGAGACCTACATAATCTGCATACCAGTTTGACTCTGCAGTAGCACCACTGATAAGTGTTCTGGAACCAAAGGCCAAAGGATGGATCTGGCCGTTAGCAACACCTGCACCGGCAATGCATGATGCTAGTAATAGATTTTTTAGTGTAATCATTTGCTTCATAAAAAGGAATTTTTTTAATTTGGTTCGACAATTTAGAACTATTTTATAAAATAAACAAAAAATAACGATTTGGCACTTTGGTAATAAGAATTAAACCGTATGCAGTAATTATTAAGTAACAGTTACTTACTTATCTCCAACATTCTGTCCATAGGCTTTTTGGCAGCCAGTCTCAGTTCTTCGTCCATCAGTATTTCGGGTTGTTCATACTTCAGACATAGATATATTTTTTCCAGCGTATTGCGCTTCATGTGCGGACAATCGTTGCAGGCACATGCATTGTCGGGTGGGGCAGCAATAAAGGTCTTTTTTGGAGAAGCCTGTATCATTTTGTGAAGAATACCAGACTCTGTGGCAACAATATAAATAGCTGTGTTATCTTTTTCGGTATAGTCGAGCAATGCGGTAGTTGAACCGACAAAATCTGCAATGCGCAGTATAGCTTCTTCACATTCGGGATGTGCGATCAGTTTTGCTTCAGGATGCCTGAGTTTTAATTTAGTGATCTTTTCAAGAGAGAAAATCTCGTGTACCATACATGCACCGTTCCACAATGTCATATTCCTACCGGTTAGCTTATTTATATAGGCACCCAGGTTTTTATCGGGAGCAAATATTATTTTCTGGTCAATAGGTAGACTATCTACAATGTCTTTAGCATTGGATGATGTACATATTATATCGCTTAGTGCTTTGATACCTGCAGAACAGTTTATGTAGGAAATTACCACATGATCGGGGTGCTGGTCTTTGAATCTTTTAAAAAGATCGGGCGGACAACTATCGCTGAGCGAACAACCCGCTTTCATATCTGGTATCAGTACTTTTTTGGTTGGGTTAAGGATCTTGGCTGTTTCTGCCATGAAATGAACACCGGCAAAAACTATGATAGCTGCATCGGTCTTTGCAGCATTTCTTGCCAGACCCAAACTATCGCCTATGTAGTCTGCAATATCCTGTATATCCGGTTCCTGATAATAGTGTGCAAGAATAACAGCATTCTTTTCTTTTTTCAGACGTTCTATCTCAGCAAACAGATCTAAGGTAGGATCTACTTCCATGTCCAGGTAACCCAGCTCTTCTATAGTGTTATTCATACAAGATTTATAAAGAATGAAATAACTGCAAAATTAAACTACAAAATCCGTACCATCTTCGCAGTTTTCACATTCCTAATAATAGTAAATTAATTTTTTTAAAAAGAAACACTATTACTATTATGGCTGTGTATAAGAGGAATAAATGAAGTTATCCCTATTGCTTATTCCGAATTGTTGGTTTATACACACAGCTACTGTAGTTATCAACATTCATTTTATCAGTAAACAAGCACATCTCACAGTATTTATGTGGATTGTTAGTAAAAGTGGCTGTTAGAAAATAGTGCTACGTTAATATCGTAGCTCAATGTGGATTAGGTCTAATAAACGCCAAAATTTTCCTGACCGTGAAGCGACTTGTAAGTCTTTGCAGAAAATGGCAATAGTTATTAGGTACCAAACCACCGGTTACCAACAGCAATTAAGGCTATGCTAACAATCTAATAATGATGATATAACGTTTACGTGGTGATAATAGTGTAATGTGTGTAATTGCGGCTAAAAGTGTGAATATCCCGTTGGCAAAGCCCGTTTAATTAACATGTGCCGAAATAGTAGGGTTTTTATTTGGTTTTACGTACATTTGCAGTCCCGAATGCGGGTGTGGTGAAATTGGTAGACACGCTAGACTTAGGATCTAGTGCTGTGAGGCTTGGGGGTTCGAGTCCCTCCACCCGCACTCCAATATTAAAGCGAAAGAAACAGAGCTAATGGCAATGTGACTTTCGCTTTTCTTTTTTTAGTAAAAAAATTTTCATAGTACAAAAATAATCTTCATTTAAAAAAGTCAGCAGAACAAGATATTATTCCTGTATACACTTTTGGGGTGCTTACGGATCTATGCTTCACGTGGTACCTACTCTTTGGGAACCGCTACTATAACAAAATCTTCAAATTTCTATTTCAGGTTGCAGTTTTGCTCAGCAATTGTTTAACCAAAACGAAATAATAAACTATTTTAATTAAACACCAACCCTATAATAGTAAAAGCTGTCTGATTCAGGCAGCTTTTTGTTTAATTTCTAAATACATCCAATATTTGTCTATAATAAGTGACAAAAAGGAGAGAAGAGCGATAAATAACATATGGAAGTAATCGGTTTTAGTTTATGATAAGTAAACACGATACCTAAATATTAAACTATGAGATAATATTTTTAATGCAGAAATTTTATTATAGATTTATAATATTTTAGTATATCCTAAAGTTTATAATTACACATGCCTCGCTATAGAAACTACATAAATACCTATACAATAAAGATAGTATTAATATATACTATTGTGAGTGCCCTATACATTTTATTCTCCGATAATTTGTTGCAGGCACTCATCCACGACATAGAAAGGCTAACAAAATTGCAGACCTATAAAGGGATTGGTTTTGTGATCATTACCTCTGTGATGCTGTTTTTTTTGGTAAGAAGTCACATGATGTCTTTATCGGATCATCATCAGATATTGTTGGATCAGGAGCGTATCTACAGGATCATGCTGGAGAATAACAATGATGTGATCATCAGGATAAACTGTGCTGATGAAATTGTTTTCTGCTCCAACAATCTATTATCCATTACGGGTCATAGTGCTGATAAATTCAGTTTTGATATGCTGTCGGCAATTATCAATCCGATGGATAAAGAACTTTTTTTGAATGCTATTGAGGAATGTAAAAGAACACCGGGCACCTATCACTGTCCCGAATTCAGGATAATAAGACCTAATGGCGAATCTATATGGTTTGAGTGTACTGCCATCAATCACTTATCAGACTCAATTTTACACGGTGTCATTCTGAATCTGCACAATATTGAGCATCGTAAAAGTTCAGAAGAACAGATAAAGAGAACAGAAGAGAAATACAGCAACCTGTTTAATGACAATCCGTTGCCGGTGTGGATCTATGATGTGGAAACATTGAAATTCATAGATGTAAATGAGGCTGCAATATTGCACTATGGTTATAGCAGAGAAGAGTTCCTTGCTATGACCCTGCCTGACATAAGACCTGCTGAAGATGTAGCATTATTGATGAAGGCCATAGACCGAGCCAAAAAACACAAGAGAAATAATAATAAAGAACCGTACCGCCACATAAAAAAGAACGGAGCTATCATTTATGTACATATAGAAAGTATAGCTACAGCTTTCGATAATCATAATTATAGGATGGCACTGGCTATAGATGTGACAGAACATCTGAAACAGAAAAAAGCACTAGCTGCAAGCAATAAGAATTTAAAAAGCGCACAGGAAATAGCACGCATAGGATACTGGAGTCAGGATCTGCAGAGCAATAAAGTCTATTGGTCTGAAGAAATGTATAAGGTCTTTGAGCTGGATCCGGAAACGTTCGATCCTTCTTTTGAAGCGGTACTGCAAAAAGTAACCGAAAAAGATAAACATCTTTTTACTGCCATCTATGAAGAGGAGAATCAGGTAGGTGACATGTATGATATTGAGTACAGAATAAAAGCAGGAAATGGTAAAGAGAAGTGGTTGTTCAACCGTATAAAACTCACCAAAACTGATGGCAAAATTGTGCTGAGAGATGGTGTGATAGTAGATATCACCCAGCGAAAAACGGACGAAAAGGCAATTATCAAAAAATCAAATTTGCTCCATTCGCTCAATAAATTTATTACCGGTCTGCTGTCCGACGAAAACTGGAAAATAGTTTTTGATAAGTCTATGGGAATCATTGCCAATACTATAGGCCTGGATAGTATACTCTATTTTGAAAATGAACCGGATAACCAAACCGGAGTTGTGTTTCCTTACCTGAAAGAAAACTGGTCTTTAGAAAAGAAAGATATCATCAACGAACAGATACAAACTGCACTCAGGGAAGTATCTGTAATTATGCACAACATAGATAAGGGTTTATCTTATCAGTCTGTGGTAACAACCATGCCCGAAAGCAAGCTGAAGCAAGTTTTGCAGCAGGCCGGCATGAGATCTGTATATATTCAACCCGTAATAGTGAATGGCAATGAGTATGGTTTTTTCATTTTTCTGGATAGCAAAACTGAAAGATATTTTGATGAGGATGAAAAGTTGTTCATAGAATCGCTGGTATCGAATATAGATACCAAAATTGAAAAAAACATAATAGAGAATGAGGGCAAAAAAACGAAACAACAATTCGAATCAGTAGTAACCAGTTTGCCGGGTATTGCTTTGCGCCGCATAACCTCGGGAGAATGGCCTATCATATTTGTGAATAAAGAAATTGAACGTATTACCGGTTATAATGCAGAGGACTTTATAGAAAACAATGTAAGATCCTGGGAGAGTATCATTCACCCCGAAGACAGGGATAAAAAATTGAAAAGAATTCGTGGGCTTATGCCGGGAGAGTCTTTCAGGCATCAGTTCCGGATCATTTGCAGCGATGGAAGTATAAAATGGTTGCGCGGCAATGGCAGGGCGATAGCAAAGCAGGACGGAATAATAAAATACATTGATGAGGTACTGATAGATGTGACAGAGGAATATGAAAAGAAACAGCAACTGGTGCAGAGCAATGAACGCTTCCGCACAGTAATGAAAGCGTCTGCAGAGGCTATTATAGATTGGGATATTGTTACAGACACCTCTGTTTGGGGAGATGGATTTAAAGAATTCTTTGGCTATATACCAGACAAGAACGATAAAACCCTGTGGTCGCGCAATATACACCCCGACGATAGAGAATGGGTACTGAACCTGATGAATATAAAGCTGGAAGACCCCGCCCAGGAAAGCTTCTATGCCGAATTCAGATTTATGAAGGCCAACGGATCAATAGCGTATGTGCAGAACAGATGCACGTTCATAAGAGACGAGAACGGCAAGGCTATAAGAGGGATAGCAGCCATTGCAGATGTAACGGAGTCTATGGAGCGACTACGCAAAATAGAAAAGCAAAATGAGTCGCTGAAAGAAATAGCCTGGATACAGTCGCACATCATAAGAGCACCATTGGCAACACTGATAGGGTTGATAAACGCTTTTAAAGAAAGGGACGAGATAGATATACCTGAAGAAGAACTGGTAGAGGGTATCATACAGTCGGCTGCTGCGCTGGACAAGGTGATACACGAGATCGTAGAAAAATCGGATGCGGTATCTGATATGAACGATATGTAAGCACTAATCGAGCCCCATATCTTTGTTATACATTTCCAGCGCCATGCTGCCGCAAAAGAGCAGGGCATTATTTGCAGGGTCATAAAAATTGATCATGGCTTCTGTAGCATCGCGGCTGCCATATTCTATATCAGCATTTACGGAACGTATTTTTTTGTGCCTGGGGCTGCGTATCTCTGCCCGGCCCGCCATAAGCAGGTATGCCCCTACTCCCCGCTGCAGCACTTCATGCAGTTGGGTGCGGTATTCGGCCTTGAGCCCCGGAAAGAGTTCCAGCTCGTAGCGGCCATTGGTATCCAGCCGCGATTGCAGCCCGAAGGTACTGTCGCCGGTCTCGGCAAGCAGCAGCAAAGCCTTGTCTATATCTTTTATTCTGTATGATATGGTATAACCTTTGAACAGCACATGTACCTGGGGGGCGTCCCACAAAGTATTCATGGTTACAGTGCGTTGTGCACCTGCAGTAAGCGATAAAAACAACAAGGCCAACAACAGTATTCGTTTCATACTGCAGTATTTATTTTGACATGCACACTAAAGTACGGAAAACAACTAATTTTAACGCCAAAAGAAGAACAATGAAAAGTTTTGCCAGCGACAACTATGCCGGAGTATTGCCACAGATCATGGAGGCACTTCATGCGGCCAACACAGATCATGCCCGCTCTTATGGTGCCGACCCAATAACGGCCCGTGCCACAGAACTGTTCAGGCAGATCTTTGAAACAGATGCGCAGGTATTTTTCGTTTTCAACGGCACGGGTGCCAATGTGCTGAGCATAAGCAGTGCTACACAGTCATTCAATGCCATACTTTGTGCCGACACCTCGCACATTTATTGCGATGAATCTTCGGCGCCCGAAACCTTTACCGGTTGCCGGTTCTTCCCCCTCACTGCCAATGAACATGGCAAGCTGGATGTGGAGACCATAAGGACCCGACTGATACGCAAGGGCGATGTGCACTATGCACAGGCTACCCTGCTTTCCATAACACAAACCACAGAATACGGTACCCTCTACACCGTAGACGAAATAAAAGAAATTGCCGCGCTGTGCAAGGAGCATGGCCTGTACCTGCATATGGACGGCTCGCGGTTTTTCAACGCAGCCGCATCGCTGGGTTGCAGCCTTGCCGATATGAGCGCTAATGCAGGTGTGGATATACTATCGCTGGGCGGCACCAAGGCCGGCATGATGTTTGGCGAGGCCGTAGTGGTGTTCAATAAAGAGCTGGCCAAAAGTATTGCCTTCAAGCACAAGCAGGTAATGCAGCTGGCATCAAAGACCCGGTTCATAGCAGCGCAGTTCGAGACCATGCTGCGCACAGGGCTGTGGCAAAACACGGCCGGCCATGCCAATAGTATGGCGCAGCTGCTGCACAAGGGGCTGACGGCAATAAACGGTGTTACCATTACCAAGCCCACGCAGGCCAATGCGGTCTTTGCTGTTATTCCCCGCCATTGGTACGAGCCGCTGCAGGAGCACTATCCTTTTTATGTGTGGAACGAAAGCACGCATGAGGTGCGCCTGATGTGTGCCTGGGATACGCAGGAAGCAGACATCACAAATTTTCTGGAAGCAGTAAAAAAGCTTGCTTAGCATTGGTGCCGGCGGCACACAAAGTTTAGTATAGTTTGGAGATAGCCACTATCAGCTCTGTCTTTTGCATAGGGCCGGGCGGGTTTTGCATGGCAAAATTGCCCATGGTATCTATGAGGTAGTGTGCGGGTAGCCCCTGCACACCATAGGCTATAGCCTCGGGTGCATACCAGCCGCCGGAAGTCCATACATAGTTGCCTTCCAGTTTCAGCTGGTGCAGTACACTTTGTGCAGCGGCAGCGTCTTCGTCTATACACACATACACAAAGGAGACAGGTTTGTTTTTGAACACCTCGCGTATCTTTCTGTCGGCACGCATCTCCCCTACTGTCTGCTTCACCCTTGCCGACCAGAAACTGATATAGACCACATTGCCCTTCAGCTCGCTCAGTTTTTTGTGCGTGCCATCGGGAGTGGTTATGTCCAGATCTGGTGCGGGTTGGCCCGGAGCCAGTCTGGCGGCCAGTTGTGTTTGTTTGTCCAGTATTTCGGTATACTCGCTCGCCGGCCATTTTTTCCGGAATGCCGCATACTGATCTTGTGTGCGGGTTATGGGCTGGTTGCGGGCACGGGCATAGAGGCTCTGCGCTATGTAGTACTCTGCACTGCGGGGTGGCAGTTGCAGATAGGCAAGTTTGTGCACACTATCCAGAAAGCGGGTGGCATTATCGTTTTCGTAAAGCGGTTGTGCATAACCGGCAGCCCGCAGCCTGCTTTCGAAAACACCCGTCAGGTACAGCAGGTAGGGCGGTACAGTTATCAGCTTGTCGTCATAGGCGGCAGGCATAGCCTTCAGCACAGCATAGTTGGCATCGGGTATGGTGTCGGTATAGCGGTTCTTCAGCATTATCTCATGCATCTGCGGGTATTGCTGCAGGAAGAAGTAATTGTAGTAAGTGAAGTGCGCCTTCCAGAAAAAGAGAAAGTTTTCAGTGAGGCCGGCTTTGTGCTTGTCTGCAAAAGAGAATTCTTCTTTCCGTTCTTTATCCAGTGCAGTTATAAATGCATCGGGCGTGAGGCCCACATTATTGCGCAGGCGCATCATGTACTGGTTCACGCGGCCACGCAGCAGCACATGCTGCACCACAAAGTTCTGCACCGCAGCACCCTTGCCTGTATAGTGCAGCGAACTATCGAAACGGGCATCATCCGCGAGCAGCACCAGGCTGTCGCCATCGTGCAGCATCAGTTCAGAGAGGTGCACGCCATGTTTCAGCTCGGCTTGTATATATACACCTTCGGGAAAAGGAAATTCTATTGTGAAAGCACCGGCAGCGGTGGTCACCGCAGTAAATTCCTGCGGGTAGTAGGCAAGGCGGTTGCTGCTGAAACTGATAGAAACAGAATCGCTGGTTTTGTTGCTGATGATACCAGACAACTTCACCGAGGCATGGCCGGCAAGGCCACCCATACACAGCATGGCTGCAACTAAAATACCAACCAGTTTCGGGCGCATGCACATAGGGTTTGCTGAGATTCGGCTAAATTTCTGTGAGTACCGGTAAAGGCCTTGGTGCCAGACCTTTTACTGCATTGGCTATAGACGCTATGTGTGGCGGAGTGGTGCCGCAGCAGCCACCCAGCATATTCACCCATCCTTCTCTTGCCCACTCGGCCACTATGGCTGCGGTCTGATCGGGAGTTTCGTCATATTCGCCCATTGCATTGGGCAGGCCTGCATTGGGGTATGCCGTTACATAACATGCTGCTATGCCCGACAGTTCCTCTACGTGCGGCCTCATTTCGGCAGCACCCAGTGCGCAGTTCAGCCCTATACTCAGCGGGTTGGCATGCATCACCGATATGTAGAACGCTTCCAGGGTTTGTCCGCTGAGTGTGCGGCCCGATGCGTCTGTGATAGTGCCCGATATCATTACCGGCAGTTTTTCTTTTTTGCTGTCGCGGAAATAATTGTTCACCGCATAGATAGCAGCTTTTGCATTCAGCGTATCGAAGATGGTCTCAATAAGCAGTATGTCGGCACCATTTTCTACCAGCGTCTGTATCTGCTCGTAGTAGGCATCGGCCACCTCATCGAAAGATATGGCACGGTAGCCCGGGTTGTTCACATCAGGCGATAGCGACAGTGTTTTGTTCATAGGGCCAATGGCTCCGGCTACAAAGCGGTCGCTCACATCGGTACCGGTCTCGCGGCCATACTCTTCTATAGCTTCTTTGGCTATGCGTGCCGCTGCCGCGTTTATCTCTGCAGACAGGCTTTGCATATCGTAGTCGGCCATAGATACCCGCTGTGCATTAAAGGTGTTGGTTTCTATGATATTGGCACCTGCTGCCAGGTATTCTTTATGTATTGCTTTTATTATTTCGGGTCTGGTGATACAGAGCAGGTCGTTATTACCCTTCACATCAGAATGCCAGTCTTTGAAGCGATCTCCCCTATAGTCTGCTTCCTGCAGTTTATAACGCTGTATCATGGTACCCATGGCGCCATCTATGATCAGTATCCGCTCATTCAGCAATTTCCTCAGTTTACTTTCTGTATTCATAGACCAAAGGTAGGGAAATGCAACAATGCGACAACGAGGCGGGCTGTTGCATAGAATGTGATTGATATGGTATTACGAAAATGTAATGTAAACCGTTTTTCTGGCCACCTTCCCAATACCAAAACACAAAAAACACTATCTTTCGGCACTAATTACCTCATTCATGAAGATGCGCAAATACATAGCGGCAGCGTTGCTACTGGGAGCCGGATTTTTTTCTACTGATGTCAGGGCGCAGTCGGGCCGCAGAGATAAGGGCGAAAGTGCAGATATCTCATCGCGCGAGAGCGGCATAGTGAAACGTATAGCAGATCTGCCGGAGATAAAGGCAAAGATGCAGGAGGTGGAAAACAAGTCGAGAGGGAAGGTGAAGCTGCAGATAATGCTGCACCGCAAACCCGATGAGTCTATACCCTATTACTGGGTGAAGGTAAATGAACCTGTTGGCGATGAAATGGTGGAGCTCTATAACTTCTTCCTGAAACAATCATCTTACGAAATAAAATACTACGACACCATAAAGGACACCCTGATGGATCTTGCTGCCTGGCGCGCCCGGAAGTAGCCCGCTACCCTACCCCCGGTGGGAGATGAGTGGGAAGTAAACGGGAGCTATTGTTATTGCAACAGACTGATGCTCAGCGTATTGGCCGAGGTGCAACAAAAATGAAAAAACGGGCGGGAAATGGGAAGCGGAGCATTAATTCAGTTCACAGAAAAATAATGGAGGCCATGCCCCTGTGGGTGTGGAGATAAATAATAAAAGCTACCTTTGCGTGCTTTTTGCAGGAGCGCGCACTTGAAAATGCGGCTTCGGCGGGTCTAAATCTTAAATACATGAGTGGCAATGCTGGCAGAGGAACTGAGGGAGAAAATTCTGGAGGGCGACCTTACCGAGTTGCTGCGCCACAGCGGGGATGAAGATTTTCCGGCTGAGGTAGGGCGTTTATTGCAGAGCTTCGACGACGAAGAGGCCATATCTACATTTCTGGCCCTGCCCGAAGACCTTAAAACAAAGACCTTCTCCTTTCTGGATCATGTGATCCAGCTGGGTATCATGGAGGAGCTGCCGGGTCCGCAGCGTTCCAACGTATTAAATAATCTGGAGTCAAACGACCGTATCACCTTCTTCGAATCGCTGGATGGTGTGGAGGTAACGGAATATCTGGCGCTGCTGAGCGACAAGAACCGACTGGATACCTATGATATTCTGGGGTATCCGGAGCAGAGTGTGGCCCGCCTCATCAATACGCGGTTTACCACCGTGCGCAAAGAGTGGACGCTGGGGCAGGCGGTAGAGCATATCCGCAGGTTTTACTCTGATACGCCCGATGCCAATGTGATCTTTGTAGTAGACAACAATGGCAAACTGGTTGATGACCTCCCCATACGCAGGCTGATACTGAACGACCAGACCAAGAAAATAGAAGACATAATGGACGGCTTTTATGTGAAGCTGGACATACAGGATAGTATAGACGACGCCATCCAGAAGTTTAAGGAGTATGACCGCGTGGCCATACCTGTTACCAACAGCAACAATGTGGTGATGGGGGTTGTGACCATTGATGACGTGATAGATGAGGCCGAAGAAAAAGACACCAAGGACATGCAACAGTTTGGTGGTGTGGAATCGCTGGACCTTCCTTATGTAAAGACGGACTTCTTTACGATGATACAGAAACGTGCCGGCTGGCTCATAGTGCTGTTCATAGGAGAGTTGTTTACGGCTACGGCCATGGCCCACTTCGAAATGGAGATATCCAAGGCGATTGTACTGCAGCTGTTCATACCGCTTATCATATCCAGCGGGGGCAATTCGGGTTCGCAGGCGGCAACGCTTATCATTCGTGCCATGGCGCTGAAAGAGCTTTCTTACCGCGACTGGTGGTATGTAATGCGCCGCGAGATCTTCTCCGGCCTCACACTGGGTGCCATACTGGGTATCATAGGTTTCATACGTATAGCCATATGGCAGCACCTGGGCTGGTATAACTATGGTTCTCACTTCAACTGGATGCTGGTAGGGCTTACCGTATCGTTGTCGGTGATAGGTATAGTATTGTGGGGAACGCTTACCGGCTCCATGATACCGATGATACTGAAACGCCTGAGGCTGGACCCTGCCACATCATCGGCACCGTTTGTGGCTACACTGGTAGATGTAACCGGTCTGGTCATCTATTTCTCTATAGCTGCAGCCATACTGGGCATCTGATAAGTAATACCCTACCCTATGACCGATTTTACGACAGAGATACAATACCGCACCGCACGCAGCGGCGGCAAGGGCGGGCAGAATGTGAACAAGGTGGAAACCATGGTAGAAGCACATTGGGCTGTAGCCGCATCGCGTTTTTTCTCTACTGCCGAAAAAGACAGGATCATCCTGAAGCTGCAACACCGCATCAACAAAGAAGGCTATCTGTATGTGAAATGCAGCGAGACCCGCTCTCAGCTGGAGAACAAAGAAATAGCTACGGCGCATATGCTGCAGCTGGTGGCCCGGGCGCTGGTGATACCCAAGATCAGAAAGGCAACCAAGCCCACAAAGGCATCGAAAGAAAGGCGACTGGAGTCTAAGAAGCGGGCTTCCGCCATAAAGGAGTCGCGCAGAGGCCTGCGCCCCGACTAATTACATGCAGATACTGTAGTATACATAAACCACGGGTATGGCTATGAGCACCGAATCGAACCGGTCGAGTGCGCCACCGTGGCCGGGCATCATAGTGCCGGAGTCTTTTACATCGGCTATACGCTTCAGCTTGGATTCCAGCAGATCGCCCAATGTTCCTGCCACTGCCACACAAAGTGCTATCATTACCCAGTCGGTAAGGGAGCTGTCGTGTATGGTATAGATGACAGGCAGATAACCGTAAACAGCAGCAGCAATAATGGTAAGTATGGCGCCGCCTGCAGTACCCTCCCAGGTCTTTTTGGGAGAGATCGGAGAGAACGGGGTCTTGCCAATAAAAGAACCAACTATATAGGCCATGGTGTCATTGATCCATATAAGGGCGAAAATGGCCATGGGCAGCAACAGATCGTGGTGGCGCATTTTTGCCAGCAAGATCATGGGCAGCGTAATGTAGAACAGACCAGATGCGCCCTGCAGCAAAGCTGGCAGTGCTGTTTTTTTTGGCAGCGTGGCCGCCATGAGCAGCGCCGGTGCTACCAGCGGAGTAAGTGCAAAGACCAGCGTGAGCGGTTTCTGCACCGGACTGAACCCGGCAGGCAGTGCCAGAAACACCAGCAGGAACAGCGACAGCACCTGCATAGAAATATGCAGCCATGCAGGCCAGTGCTTGTCTTTGTCTATAAGTTGCAGCAGATCATAGAATTCACGCAGGCACAGGGCGTTTATGATGCAGATGAGCAGCAGGAACGGCCAGGTATTGTCCCACAGGAGGCCTGTAAGCATTATTGCAGCAAAAACCAATGCGCTGCCGGTACGCTTATAGAAAGTGGGCATGTTCAGTGCCATATGATAAAATATAAGGGGGAGATCAGAATTTGTTTTTCCACATCATGCTCTCTACAGGCTTGTCGGTGCGGCCTGTGTACTTGGCATTTGCCTTGCTGTTGTACTTATTCAGCACCTCGCCCTCTGCAGGGAAATAGATAAGCTGACCTATGGGCATGCCTGCGTATACACGCACCGGCTGCACACAGGATATTTCCAGGGTCCAGGCGTTGCAGAAACCCACATCGCCCTTGCCGGCAGTGGCATGAATGTCTATACCCAGGCGGCCTGTAGATGATTTTCCTTCTAGGAAGGGTACATGTGCATGCGTTTCGGTATACTCCAGTGTAACGCCGAGATATAGTACGTGCGGTTGCAGCACATAACCTTCTTCAGGTATCTCGAAATGGGTGATCTGGTTGTGTTTCTTAGCGTCCAGGGTAGTGTCGTTATATATGGCAAGGTATTTGCCCAGATGCACGTCATAGGAGTTCGAACCAAGGTCTTTGCGGTCGAATGGCTCAATGACAATGGTTCCTTTTTCTATTTCTTCCAGTATCCGGGAGTCAGACAGTATCATGGGGCAAATATATAATTTTCCATAGGCTTGGCGGGCATACTTGTAGTTTTTTTAGCAAAAGTTGAGGGATTCACTATAAAAATGATATTTTTGTCGCCCTTTCAAAACATATTATGCAATATAGAGAAATAGTAGCGGTAACAGGCCTTAGCGGATTATACCAGTTATTGACCACCAAAAGCGATGGCGCTATAGTGCGCAGCGTTTTTGATAAAACGACAAAATTCATTTCGGCGCGTCAGCACAATGTGACGCCGCTTGAAAGTATTGAAGTATATACTATAGGCGATAACGTGCGCCTGCAGGTAGTGTTCCAGAAGATGAGCGAGAACGAAAGTTCTAATCCGCCATCTGCTGTAAACGCCGGCGATGCCAAGGCGGTAAAAGCTTATTTCAAGAACATCTTCCCTGAGTTTGACGAAGAGCGCGTATATGTGAGCGACATGAAAAAGATGCTCAAATGGTACGAGATCCTGAACGCAAACGGCCTGCTGAACTTTGAAGCTGAAGAAGAAGCAAAAGAAGAAGTAGCTGCTGATGAAGCACCGGTTGCAGAAGATGAGGCTGAAAAACCTAAAAAAGCTGCTGCCAAGAAGAAAAAAGCAGAAACAACCGAAGAAGCTGCTGAAGGCGCTGAGGAAAAACCTGCTAAAAAAACAGCAAAGAAGAAGAAAACTGAAGAATAAGGGGTATTGCCGGGTTCCTGAGCAACGGGGCTTTTATTTTAAAGAAATACTTTTATATCTTTAGTCCCCTTACGAAACGTAATGCTGATGAAAAGAAAATTACTCCTACTGTTCGCATTTTTAGGCATAGTGTTGTTTACAGCAACAGGTTGCCGTATGCGATATGCTTCGCCACCCTCTTTCAGTAAAAAAGGGATGCCGACCAGAACCAGCAAGCACTATGGTGCTAAGAAAAGTATCTGGCAGCGCAGGTCGTTGTGGGGTAATAAGCGTTACGGACCACGCCCGCACGGACACCGCGGATGGTACCGTCACTAAAGGAACAATAAGAAACTAATGAATACACGAGCAGCCGGTTACTACCGGCTGTTCTTTTTTTACATGGGGTCTACATCAAAGACCACCTGCACATTGGTATTGCCACGCAGGCCCACGATGTGCAGCCGCTGCGCCTTGAGGAAAGATTTGACCGAATCTATGAGTCGCTGATCGCGCGGGCATTTAATCCAGATCTCTCTGATATACTGATTGCGTACCCTGGGCACTACTGCAGGCCCAGGCCCCTGTACCATAATGCCGGTAACGGTTGCCAGCGCATCGGCCATGAGCTGTGCTGCTGCAATGGCACGGTCTTCATCGGCATGGCGGAATATGACCCTGATGATGCGGCTGAACGGCGGATAGAAAAAATGTTCGCGGTACTTGATCTCGTACCGATAGAAACCCTGTACATCATGGTTCTTGACCCATTGCAGTACGGGGTGTTGCAGATTGAACGCCTGAATAAATACCCGCCCCAATCCATCGGCACGACCGGCACGGCCACTTACCTGCTCCATGAGCTGGAAGGCCCGTTCGTTCACGCGGAAGTCGGGGAAGGTGAGCAGGCTATCGGCACTGACAATACCTACCAGTGCCACTGCTTCGAGGTCAAGCCCCTTTACCACCATCTGGGTGCCGGTGAGAATATCCACCTTTCGTTTCTCCAGCTTGCTGAGCAGCTCTGATATGCTGTGCCGCCCCTTCATGCTGTCTACATCCATGCGGGCTACCCGCGCACCCGGAAACAGCTGCTGCACTTCTTCTTCGATCTTTTGTGTACCGAAGCTTTTGCTGGTGAGGCTGTTGGTGCCACATGCCGGGCAGGCAAGCAATACAGGAGACTTGTACCCGCAATAGTGACAGTGCAGTTTGTCGGTGCTTTTGTGAAAAGTAAGCGACACATCGCAGTTCTTGCACCTGGGCGACCAGCCGCAGGTAGTACACATCTGGAAGGGCGCATAACCCCTTCTGTTCTGGAAGAGGATGGCCTGCCGCTTGTCCTGCAGGGTTTCCTGTATGGCCTGTTGCAGTTCGGGGGTAAGCAGTTTGGCGTCGCTGTTGCGGATATTGTTCAGCGAGCGGGCATCGATAATGGTTATCTCCGGCATCTTCACCCCCATGTAGCGGTCTTTCAGTGCCGCATAGGCATACTTGCCCTGCTGCACATTATAGAGTGTTTCTACAGATGGGGTTGCAGATCCCAGTATCACCCGGGCATCGTACATAGCTGCCATATATATAGCCGCATCGCGCGCATGAAAGCGGGGTGCGGGATCTTTCTGTTTGTAAGAGCTGTCGTGCTCCTCATCTGCTATGATGAGGCCCACATCGGAATAAGGCAGCCATAGTGCAGAGCGCGGCCCAGCCACTACCTTGTAGGTGCCCTTGCGTACCTTTTCCCAGATCTCTACCCGCTCGTTGTTGCTGAAGTGAGAATGGTACACACCCAGCTCCTCGCCAAAGTAGGCATTGAGCCTGCTTACCAGCTGCGTGGTGAGCCCAATTTCGGGTAGCAGCAGAATGGCCTGCCGGCCCTGTGCCAGACATTCCCGGATCTTCTGAATATAGAGCAGGGTCTTGCCGCTGCCGGTAACGCCGTGTAGCAGCGCCACTTTCTTTTCCTGCAGGCCTTTGTCCAGTTCGGTATAGGCGGTTTGCTGCGCCGTAGTAAAGGAGATCTCCCTTACATCTTCGGTTCCGGTATAGGGCAGTCGGTCTACCTGCTGCTCTGATATGATGAAAATGCCCTTGTCGGCCATTGCCTTTAGCTGTGCCGATGTGGCCGAAGCCCTCTCGAGCAGGTCTTGCTGGCGTACTACGCCATGCTTCATGCGCTGCTCGGTATAGGCCATGAGCAGCTGCAACTGCCGTGGTGCTTTAGATAACTGATCGAAGAGGGCGATAAGCTCAGGTTCCTCATTATAACGTGCAGATAGGGTCACTACCTTTTCTCTGCGCGGCTTGTAGGCGGTCTCCAGCGTATCGTTGATGATGATGGCCTCTTTTTCCAGCAGCTCATTGAGTGCTGCCGCAAAATGATTGGGGCCGGTAAGTGTGCGGAGTTCGCTGATGGTGATCTCCTTGCGCAGGCGCAGCGATTCTGCTGCCTTGTAGGTCTCATCGCTCCATTCGTAGGTTATGCCATCGTCGCCCACCCACTCCAGCCGGGTCTCTCCCATCAGTTTCAGGTGGGCAGGTAGTGCGGCCTGCATCACCTCTCCGGGCGATGCCATGTAGTAGCCGGCTATCCACCGCCAGAACTGCAGTTGTTTTTCGGTAACTACAGGTTCTTCATCTATGATGTTGCGCACAGGCTTTACCTGATAAGTAAGCGGCTTTTCGTTGTGCAGCCGCTCCACAATACTGGCATATTGTTTGTTTTTGCCCAGGGTCACTTCTACCCTCATACCTGCACGCAGATGGTCCTGCATTTCTATAGGCACTCCATAAGTAAGTACCTGAGGCAGATTGAGCGGAAGGATGATGTCGGCAAACATAAATGCAAGGTAGGGTTTTAGGGTTAAACAGCTGATAGGTCAGCAGGTTTTGTGATGTGTGGCCGGATATGTGGTGATGGGTATCATGTGATTTTGTGGTGTTTACTGAGTAATTTTGGGAATAATGATATTATCACTGATAGTAGCCGCCGACGAGAACAACGCCATAGGTGTGAACAACACCCTGCCCTGGCATCTGCCTGAAGATCTGAAATTCTTCAAAAGAACGACGCTGGGCAAGCCGGTGATCATGGGCAGAAAGACCTACGAATCGCTGGGCAAGCCTTTGCCGGGCAGGCTGAACATAGTGCTGACCCGTGGCAGCAAGCCCGAACTGCCTGAGGGCGTGGTGCTGCTGCACACGCTGGAAGAAGCGGTGAAATATGCCGAAGCACAGGGCGCTGAAGAGGCCATGGTGCTGGGTGGTGGTGAAATATTCAGGCAGGCGGCCGGAATGGTGGACCGCATGTACATAACCAGGGTACATGCTAAGATAGCCGGCGCAGATACGTTCTTCCCCGCTATAGACCATACCCACTGGACGCTGAAAGTGCAGGAACAGCACCTTGCAGATGAGAAGCATCAATTCGACTATACGTTTGAGACGTATGAGCGTGTAGAGATCTAAACCACGGCTATTCCGCTTCATGAACCTGCATCCTTTTACCGAATACCTGAAATATAAGTGGCATGCCATGGGCCGCCATGGCACCCATTCGCCGTTTGTATATGCATTGGTGGAAGATGTGATACAGGGCAGGCCTTCATTGCCGCCTGCGGTCATAGACCCACTGCCCGGAACCCCATATGCCCCCCTGTTGCAAAGGATAGCCTCTTTTTATGGCTACAGCACTATGCTGCAGTTGCCCGCGGATGGCACCACCGGTCGCTACGATGTGCTGGTGCTCCCGGCGCTACCCTGCAGCCCGGCGGTGCCGCTACTACAGCTATGGCCACTGTTGCAGGAAAACGGGATGTTAGTGGTGCCCGGTATTCACCGGAATGCTGCAGCCACCCAACAGTGGCAGACCATTTGTGCCTATCCCGGGGTGATGATGAGCATAGATATGTATGGTATAGGGCTCATCTTTTCCAGAACCCAGTTTAAAGTGAAGCAGCATTTTGTGCTGAAGGCGAAATGAATGGCTCATTTTGCTAATCACCGCATATTATGCGGTGATTAGGCGCGTTATTCGCCGCATGAACAGATAAGAAAGCAGATACAATTATAATTTCTATAAGAACCTTAAATGATAATAAATCCTACATTTGGGATTACTGTATGGCGTGTACCCTGAAGATAGTGAAACAAGCATTGGTGGGCCTGCTGCTGCTGGCAGCAGGTGGCACTGCTACAGCCCAGACAGATGCTGCCACAGCCCGCAGATATGCGGCTGAAAAGAAATATGATGAGGCTATAGGCATCTTTGCCGAAATATATAAGACCGCTCCCGATTCGGTCTATGCCGACTACCTGAATACACTGTTGCTGGCCGGCAAAAGCAAGCAGGCCGAAAAGCTGGTGGAAAAGAAAGCATCTCTTTACCCGAAGAATATGCGCAGCCCGGAGATAAACATGGAGCTGGGCCAGGTATATGACAAGGTGGGTAAGCCCGACAAAGCAAAGGTGCAGTATGACAGTGTACTGGGTATGCTGAATGGCGACGATATATTTACCTCGAACATAGCCAAGACATTTACAGATGCCGGCCGCGATGACTATGCCATACTTACCTATGAGCGGGCCTTGCAGCTGCTGGGCAATCCGCCGATGTATGGCAGGCCCTTGGCGCTGCTGTATAACAAGACCGGCAATATGGAAAAAGCACTGGATGCGCTGCTGCGTGGAGGCCCCAGTGTGTTCATGACCGCAGACCAGGCCAAGGAAATGCTGCTGGAGATGCTGGGCGCCGACCAGAAGAAGTTGCAATTGGTGCAGAAGGCGCTGGTGAAAAAGATAAATCTGGAGCCGGCCAACAGTTACTATGCCGAGATACTGACCTGGGTATATACACAAAAAGACGACTGGGACGGAGCCCTGATGCAGATAGAGGCCATAGACGAACGCAACCAGGAAGGCGGGAGGCGTGTGATGGATTTTGCCCGCACTGCTGTAGCCGCCCGCCAGTTTGAAACCGGCGCAAAAGCATTTGATGATATTATAGCAAAAGGCAGGGATGTACCCTACTACATACTGGCAAGAAGCGAAAAAATGTCCGCAGCCCTCAATAGACTGGAGCTGGATAACAACCGCAAACCGGAAGATGTAACGGCACTGGCCGCGCTCTACGATAGTTTCCTGGTGGAGTTTCCGAAACACTATACGCAAAAGACAGCAGCAGACTATGCCGAGCTGCTGGCGCTGTATGACAACAATGTAAAAAAAGCCATAGAGGTGCTGCAGCGGTCTGTAGCCGAGCCCGATACCCGCAGAAATATGATGGGTCTCTTCAAGCTGCAGCTGGGCGACTACTACCTGCTGACAGGTAAGGTGTGGGATGCCTCGCTGACCTATAGCCAGGTAGAGAAAGAATACAAACAGGATGTGACGGCAGAGGATGCGCGTTTCAGGAATGCGCGCCTTGCCTTTTACAGGGGTGACTTTGATCTGGCACAGAAGCTGTTGGGCATACTGAAGTCGGGCACCTCGAACCTGATATCCAATGACGCAATAGACCTGTCTGTACTGATAACCGAAAACGTAGAAGACAGCAATACTGCTCCGCTGCAACGCTTTGCTACCGCAGGTCTGCTGATGTTTCAGAACAAAGACAAGGAAGCAGAGCAGCTCATAGACAGCATAGTGACCGCAGCGCCCAAGCATCCGCTGGCAGATGATATAGTGATGATGCATGCACGGCTGGCGATAAAACACCGCGACTTTACAAAGGCGCTCACTTACCTGAAAGAGGTAGCAGAGAAATATGGTAAGGATGTGCTGGGCGACGATGCGGTTTATAAGATGGCAGAGATCTATGACGAAGAACTGCATCAGCCGCAGGAAGCCAAGAAACTGTACGAACAACTGGTAATAGACTATCCGGGCAGTACTTATGTGCAGGCCGCCCGCCAGCGACTGAGCGATATGAAGGTGCAGGGTATATTGTAATACCACTATCCGCCGTCAGGCACATTATCCCATTTCAGAAAAACATGAGGTTATTTATTCTATTCATAACGTTGCTGGTAAGTGTTGCCGCACAGGCGCAGAGCAGGGTTTTTGCGGGCCGTGTTGTGGACAAGAACCGCAACGGGATACCGTTTGCGGTGGTAGAAATAAAAGACCGCAACCAGGGGGTGTATTGCGATGAAAATGGTGTATTCTACTTTACCGGCAATGTGGCAGAGATGCAGACCTTGCTCTTCTTTTGTCTGGGTTATGAAAAGAAAGAACTGGCGGTAACTACCCTGCCTGCAGACTCTATAATTGTGGAGCTGCGCAGCCAGACCACCTCGCTGAGAGAAGTGGCTATAACCGGCCGCAAAGGAAAGACGGCAACAGGTACGCTGGGCAAAAGCAGAAAACAACTGCACCCCGACGGACACTGCTACCGCTACTACGGATCTGAGACAGCGATATTGCTGCCGGCAGATACCACACATGATGGTGTGCTGAAAGAGGTGTTTGTTTACATAACCGACGAGGGCGACTGGAAAACGAAATTCAGGATACATGTGTATGAGTGGGATACGCTGCCGGGAAGAGAACTTACCGATAGCAGTGTGGTGGTGCAGGCAACAAAGGGCAACAGCTGGGTGCGTGCCGACGTGGCTGCACTGCGCATACCTGTGAACAAAGGGCTATTCGTATCGGTAGAGTGGATAGCAGGATTTGGCAATACGGCACAGCTGCTGGCAACAGAGAAACACCCCGATGTGACCGGCTATAACGGACAAGTGCCCGGACTGACGAGCAGTTATGGCAAGCCGTCTAAGACCTATAGCCGCAAACCATTTGCAAAAGAGTGGATCTACTATGATGATGCGGCTGCAGCCAGAATGGGAGGCTACTTTCTGAACCCCATGATCTACTGCACGTATAGCTATGTGAAATGAGTTGTTGGGGTAATGTATGCGGCATATTGCGCAGCATTGTGTACATTGCCTGTATATAGACAGGAGATATATACCGCATATTCCGTCTTTTGCGCCACAGCCCCTGTTTTTTTTATATTTTTACCCATTAATAATATGTCACGCAACGTTACTATTCTAGGCGCAGGGCTGGTAGGCTCCCTGCTATCGATCATCCTGAGGAAAAAGGGGTATGAAGTATCTGTATATGAACGCCGCCCGGATATGCGCAAAGCAGCTATGTCGGCAGGCCGTTCGATCAATCTGGCTATGAGTGCCCGAGGCTGGAAAGCCCTGGACCTTGCCGGACTGAGAGCAGAGATGGAACCGCTGGCCATACCAATGTATGGCAGGTATCTGCATCAGTCCGACGGGCAGACCGCATTTCAGCCCTATAGCAAGAACAATGATGCTATCTATTCGGTGAGCCGTGGTGAGCTGAACAGGAAACTGATGACCCTTGCCGAAAGCCATGGTGTAAAGATCCATTTTGAACATAAATGCAAACACGTGGATGTGCCTAATAACACATTGCGTTTTGAATATAACGGCGAAGAGAAGACCGTACATGCCGATCTGCTGTTTGGCGCTGATGGCGCCTTCTCTGCACTGCGCGGCAGCTACTCGCACATGGACAGGGTGAGCAGCTCGCAGAGCTATCTGGAATATGGCTACAAGGAACTGGCCATACTGCCGGGTGATAATGGTGAGTGGGTAATGGAAAAGACAGCGCTGCACATATGGCCGCGTGGCAAGTATATGATGATAGCGCTGCCCAATACGGATGGCACTTTCACCTGTACCATGTTCATGCCGTTTGAAGGAGAAGTGGCGTTCGATAAACTGAAGACAGAAGCAGATGTGCATCATTTGTTTGATACACAGTTTGCAGATGCGAAGCCACTGATGCCGGGACTGATAGAAGACTTCTTCACCAATCCTACCTCATCGCTCATAACCACGCATATATTCCCGTGGCATTACAAAGACAAGAGCGCGATAATAGGCGATGCGGCACATGCCATTGTACCGTTCTATGGTCAGGGTATGAATGCAGGCTTTGAAGACTGTACGGTGCTGGCCTCGCTGCTGGATGAGCATGGCGAAGACTGGGCAACGATACTGAAAGAATACGGACGCAAAAGGAAACCAAACGGAGACGCAGTAGCGGCACTGGCGCTGGCCAACTTCACAGAGATGAGGGATAAGGTAGCCGACCCGATGTTCCTGGAGCGTAAGAAAATAGAAAAAGATATGGGCAAGCGCTTTCCGGACCGTTTTATACCGGTATATGAGATGGTGTCTTTCAGCCACATACCCTACAATACTGCCATACAGTGCATACAGGCACAAGACAGGCTGATGGAGCAGATAATGAAGCAGGGCGATTATTTTGTGAATATTGAGAACGAGGGTTTCTGCGCGATGCTGGAACAATGGATAACGGCATATCACGGGGAGGTGCAACAACTGGATTTTGGGAATGAAGCCGGATAAGAGATGGACCATAAAGCCGGCCGATGAGACCGTAGTGAACGGACTGTATAATGCCCTGCAGGTGCAACCCGCACTGTGCAGGCTGCTGGCTGTGCGTGGCATCAAAGATTATGAAAGTGCCCGGCTGTTCTTCAGACCGGAGCTGACGCACCTGCACGACCCCTTTCTGATGAAGGGAATGAAGAAGGCAGTGGAGCGTATAAGTGAAGCCATAGAATGGCATGAACGTATACTGGTATATGGCGACTATGATGTGGATGGTACCACGGCCGTATCGCTGGTATATAGCTTTCTGAAAAGTAATTACGAAGGAGAACTTTCTTACTACATACCGCACAGGTATCGCGAGGGCTACGGCATATCAAAGCAGGGTATAGAACATGCGCACCGCAATGGCTATACGCTGATGATAACGCTGGACTGCGGTATCAAGTCTATGGAAATGATCACCTATGCTCACTCGCTGGGTATAGATGTTATCGTTTGCGATCACCACCTTCCGGATTCGGTACTGCCGCCGGCATATGCCATACTGAATCCCAAGCAGAAAGACTGTACGTATCCGTTTAAGGAGCTGAGCGGTTGCGGTATCGGTTTCAAGCTGGTATCGGCGCTTGCCAAACACTGGAAGCAGCCCATGGAAAACGTATATAAGTACCTGGATCTGGTGGCCACAAGTATTGCTGCCGATATAGTGCCTATAGACGGAGAGAACAGAATACTGGCCCACTATGGGGTGAAGCAGATCAACGAGTCGCCATGCCTGGCCATAGCCACGCTGAAGGAGCTGGGCGGTGTGCAGAAGTCGCTCTCTATATCTGATCTGGTATTTGTGATAGGGCCGCGCGTAAATGCAGCAGGCCGGATGGACGATGCCAAAAAAGCGGTAGAGTTCTTTATAGAAACAGATCCCGAGAAGATCCCGGCTCTGGCTGCCGCGCTGCACTCTGACAATGACGACAGGAAGGAGATAGACAAAAGCATAACCGAAGAGGCGCTGGGCATACTAAACGACCACAAGGACGAAAGGCTGAAGAAATCTACGGTGTTGTTCCGGTCGCACTGGCACAAGGGTGTGGTGGGTATAGTAGCATCGAGGCTCATAGACCATTACTACCGTCCTACCATAGTGCTCACATCGGCCAACGGCAAGGCTACGGGATCGGCAAGATCGGTAGCGGGTTTTAATATTTACGAGGCCATACACGAGTGTCGCGATATACTGGAAAACTATGGCGGCCACTTCTTTGCTGCAGGTATGACCCTTGACGAAACAAGGGTGGGGGAATTCATAGACAAGTTTGAAACGATAGTGTCTGCAACCATAACAGCAGAACAGCAGGTGCCGGAAATAGAGATAGATGCCGAGATACCACTGACACTGGTGAAACCCAGCTTCTTCAACATCATCAGGCAGTTTGAGCCATTTGGCCCTGCCAATATGAAGCCTGTATTCCTTACCCGCCGCATGTATGACTATCAGGGTTCTTCATCTATGGTGAAGGAGCAGCACCTGCGCATAGTAGCGCACCAGCGCAACGGAGCCATAGTAGATGGTATCGGTTTCGGGCTGGGTGAGAAGATAGAAATTGTGAAAAGCGGTCCATTCGATATGCTCTACAACATAGAAGAGAACGAATATAACGGCAACACCCGCCTGCAGGTGAGGGTAGTGGATATAAAGAGATGTGATTAGCTATTGCTTAACCACAAAGGGTACAAGGGAAATATTCAATGACATAGGGTCAATAAAAAAGGGCTGTTACCAGCCCATCTTTATTTTATCGCAGATGTAGTCTACATCGGCCTCGTTCATTTTGGTGTGCAGAGGCAACACCAGGTAGTTGTTTTCTATGTTGTCCATGTTTGGGAAGGCTCCTTCTTTTTTGCCTCCGAAGATGGAATACTTATCGTTGCGGTAATGTACCTGTCCGCTTTCTATGCGGTGGTTGCGCAGGTATTGCTGGAAATCGGCTCTTTTCTCTACCATTACGGTCATCATCCATGCGGCATGTTCGCGGTCGGTATAGCCATCGCCCACACATTTTATGCCGCTGAAACCTGCCAGATTATCGAAGTAGCGTTTCAGCAGGCGTTTGCGCAGCGCCAGTGTTTCTTCAAACTCTTCGAGCGCGGCAATGCCCATGGCTGCTGCCATATCGTTCATCTGGTATTTATAGCCTATCTCTGTGATGTTGTTTTCCCATACGCCCATTTGTTTGGCCGACCGGTCTATACCAAACCAGCGCAGGCGTTTTGCTTTTTCTACCAGTTCCTTGTTCTTTATCATCAGCATACCGCCATCGGCAGTGGTGATGTGCTTTATAGCCTGAAACGAGAACATGGTGAAGTCTGACATTTCGCCGACTTTTTTGCCCTTGTAGGTGGCGCCGAGTGCATGTGCGGCATCTTCCACTATCTGTATGCCATGCTCGCGGCCCATCTGGTGCAGTTCGTCCATATTGCAGGGCAAGCCGCCATAGTGTACACAAACAATGGCCTTTGTTTTGGGGGTAATGAGGGAGCGAACGTGGTCTGTGTCAATATTGAGGGTTTCTTTCTCTACATCGGCAAACTTAATTTTGGCGCCCATGTACAGGAAGGGGATATTTGTAGCAGTGCAGGTAAATACAGGCGCAATTACTTCGTCGTCTTCCTTCACATCGGCCAGCAGATAGGCAAGGTGCAGTGCATCTGTACCAGAACCAACAGCCAGAGAAGTACAGTCGCCGCCAAATTGTTGTTCGAACTCACGTTCGAATTGTTCTACCCTCGGGCCCTGACCGATCCAGCGGGTATCCAGCACATCGCAAACGTATTTTTTAGCATTGCGGGGCATATGCGGGTGAAACAAAACTATACCGTCTCCGGTTGCCATGAGCGGGAGGTCGTTAGCTGGCGCTGATTTATTCATGAAAAAATGATTATATTATTTTTTGAGTGCTGCAAATTTATGACTTTTGCGAACGGTAAAAAAAGCAATTTGTTAAATGAACAATATAAACGAAAAGGGCCTTTTGTTTAGTATACTGATACCCTCCTGGAATAATCTGGAGATACTGAAAATAACGCTGGGCAGCATCAGCAAAAACTCGGTATACAGGCATGAGGTAATAGTACATGTGAATGAAGGAACGGATGGCACACTGGAATGGATAAAGGCGAATAACATATTGCATACCCACTCTGAAGGCAATGTAGGCGTATGTTATGGTTTCAACCTGCCCTCTTCGCTGGCTACCTGCGACTATCTGGTACTTTCTGATGATGATAACTACTTCTGTCCAGGATGGGATAAGTACCTGTATGAAGAGGTGCAAAAGCAGCAGGGTATAAAATGGTGTGTATCTGGTACGCTGATAGAGCGCGATGTGACCCGCAACCCCTGTGTGATAGCTCCCTATAACTTTGGCGCAGACCAGCACGACTTTGACGAGGCCCGGCTACTGAGTGAGTTTGATAAAATACCCTTCCCCGACTGGCAGGGTGCCAACTGGTATCCTATGGTGCTGCCCCGCCAGCTTTGGTGTGCGGTAGGTGGCCTCAGTGTAGAGTTCAGCCCGGGCATGTATTCCGATCCGGACTTTATGATGAAGTTATGGCACTATGGGGTGCGCACTTTCAGGGGTGTTTCTAAGGCCAGGGCGTACCACTTTATGTCTAAGACCACCAGCAGGGTGAAGCGCAATAACGGCAGCAAGACCTTCCTGTTCAAATGGGGTATGTCGAACTCTTCATTTATGAAGTATCAGCTGAATATGGGCGGCAATGATATGGACAACCACATCCCCTTCAGTAAAAAAGCCAAGGATTACTTTAAGAAGATATGGTTGTCGGTGATCAATGCGGAGTAGGATTAAGAAAACCTTTAAGGTTAGCTTCGGGAATACCTGTTTGAAGTCGTTGGTGAAAATGATCTCGGGTGAGAGGGTGAGACGATAAAATAAAGGTAATGTGTTTGCTTACAGTAATATATGCAGATGCATGGGGAAAGGTTGCCTGAGGGGGCTAATTTTTTGAATTGTATTAACGATAATGTACCCGGAATCTGTAAATAATATTGGCTAAATTTGTACAAACACTTCTGTTATGACAGAAACAAAAATAAGGGAACGTTTGGCTGAATTTTGCAAAACCGGAGACCTAAAAAAGGTAAAGGCCATTTATACGATGGTAGAGGATGATATAATGGAGGCAGAGGAATGGAGCGAATCTTTTATAAAAGAACTGGATCGCAGAACAAATTCTTTTCTTGATGGTTCAGCCAAAACATATTCACTGGAAGAGGCAAAACGGATGGCTAGAGAACAAGTAAAACAGAAAGCCTGATAATGGCAGTAGTATATAAGTTGCATGAAGAAGCACTGAAAGAGTACATAAATGCATATGTATGGTATGAGGCTGAATTACCAGGATTGGGTGAAAGGTTCATTAGTGCTATAGATAAGCAAGTTGAAAAAATATGTGCACATCCCAATCAATATGGTTTTGTGCATGGTCGGTATAGACAAATAAAGATCAAAAGATTCCCCTTTGCCATAGTTTACGAATATTTCCCGGACAGAGAGCTGATTCATATCTCTTCCATACACCACACCAGCAGAGATCCAGATAAAAAGTACAGGAAAGAGGAATAGGACTTTAACATCAGTATTAAGGAAGACTATTAGAGTCAAATAAGTAACGCCACCCAACAAATAGTCCTATTTTCAGTTATGAGATCGTATGGCCGATCTACGAAATACAATAATTCTAACAGTCAGCAATAGGGATTAAGTGTAATTTTGCCGCAGTATACATGAAAAAAATATCAAGGCTTTTAAAGTATCTCTCCGAGTATAAGGGAAAGATAGCGCTCTATTTTGCGGCCAATCTGTTGGGTATCCTGTTCGGGTTGCTCACCATCATCATGATAGGGCCTGTGCTGCAGGTGCTTTTTAATGCCAGTGTACCCAATGTGAAGCCGGGCTCGGGACTGGGTATTCAACAGCAGGTAACTGCTTATATCAACAACATCATATTGCAACAGGACAAGATGACCGCCCTCGCCTATGTGTGTGTGGCATTGGTCATCTTCACTATACTGAAGAACCTGTTCCTGTATATTGCCATTTATATTCTGAACCCGCTGCGCAATGCGGTGCTGCGCCGGTTGCGCAACGACCTGTTTGCCAAAACACTGTCGCTGCCCATAGGTTTCTTTACAGAAGAGCGCAAGGGCGATCTGATATCGCGCATGACCAATGACATCAATGAGGTGGAGTTGTCTATAATGAGTGTGCTGGAGGTGTTCATCCGTGAGCCGCTTACTATTATCATCTACATAACGGTGATGGTCATTACCAACTATCAGCTTACATTATTCCTGCTGTTCTTCCTGCCGGTGGCGGGGCTTATCATAGGCCGCATCAGCAAGTCGCTGCGCAAATCGTCGAACGAGGCGCAGGAGCACTTGGGGGCCATAATGGAGGTGATAGATGAGTCGCTGGTTGGCATGAGGGTGCTAAAGGCATTTGGTGCAGAGACCCACCAGAAGCTGCGCTTCATGAAGCTGAACAATCTGTTGTTTCGTACCCGCAACCATATAGCTGCCCGCAGAGAGCTTGCCTCGCCGCTGTCTGAGACCATGGGTATCATTGTTGCCAGTGTGATACTGTGGTTTGGTGGCCGTATCGTATTCTCGGGTACCGGTTTTTCGGGCCCTGCATTCATTACCTACATTGGTATGTTCTGGATGATCATCGCCCCTTTCAAAAATCTGTCATCGGCTTTCTCTAATGTGCAGAAAGGCACTGCTGCGCTGGATCGGATAGAGCAGCTGCTGGGTGTGGAAAATGCTATTACAGAGATACCGGACGCTAAGCAGCTACCCTCTTTCGAACATAATATAACCCTGAGGAATGTGCAGTTCTCTTATGGCAGCCGCAAGATACTGGAGGGCATAGACCTGACCATAGAAAAAGGCAAGACCATAGCACTGGTAGGCGCATCGGGTGCAGGCAAGTCTACACTTGTAGATCTTATCCCGAGGTTTCATGATGTGACCGGCGGAGAGATACTTATAGACGGAGTGAACATAAAACACTGCAAGATAGATGAACTGCGCAGGCTGATAGGCGTGGTGAGTCAGGATCCGATCCTATTCAACGATACGTTATATAACAACATAACCCTGGGTACCGGTGGCGCCACACAGGAGAAAGTAGAAGAAGCAGCCCGGATAGCCCATGCCGATAACTTTATAAAGCAAAAGGCGGAAGGTTACCAGACCTTTGCCGGCGACAGGGGTGCAAGGCTGAGCGGCGGTGAGCGTCAGCGCATCACCATAGCCCGTGCCGTACTGAAGAACCCGCCGATACTGATACTGGATGAGGCTACCTCGTCGCTGGATACAGAAAGCGAACGTATTGTGCAGGATGCCATTAATACCCTGATGAAAAACCGCACCTGTATAGTGATAGCCCACAGGCTGTCTACCGTGCAGCATGCCGATGAGATAATAGTGCTGGAGAAAGGACGCATAGTGGAGCGCGGCACACACTACAATCTGTTGGAGACCAACGGTATATACAAGCGGTTGGTGGATATGCAGCAGGTGAAGTAACTATTGCCTGCCCGCACGAGGGATAAGCGGTCTTGAAACCTTTTTAGAATTGTATTTTTGTTTTTAAATCACTGATATGAAGTTTGAACAGGCGGTACCCGTGCAATGGGTAGCCGATTTTACAGGGGCTAAGCTGGTGGGAAATGCCACACAGCAGGCTACAGGTATCAATGAGATACATAAGGTGACTGCAGGAGACATTTCTTTTGTGGACTTCGAGAAATATTACAACGCCTGCCTGCAATCGGCAGCAACCATCATCATCATCAACAAAGAGGTGGAATGCCCTGCTGGCAAGACCCTGCTGGTGACGGCAGATCCCTTCAGCGCCTATGTGAAGCTGGTTAAACACTTCCGACCGTTTGAGCCTGCCCACAAAATGGTAAGCGATACGGCAGTGATAGGCGAAGGCACACACCTGCAACCGGGTGTATTTGTGGGCAACAACGTGCGCATAGGCAAGGATTGTCTGATACACCCGAATGTGACCATCTATGACCATACGGTGATAGGCGATAATGTGATCATTCATGCCGGTTGTGTGATAGGTGCCGATGCCTTTTACTTCAAACGCAGGAAGGACCGCGAGCTGCAGTATGACAAAATGGAGAGTTGCGGCAGGGTGATCATAGAGGATGGTGTGGAAATAGGTGCAGGCACCACTGTAGACAAGGGTGTGAGCGGCGATACTATTATAGGTGCAGGTACCAAGTTGGATAATCATATACACATAGGCCACGGTGCGGTAATAGGCAGGAACTGCCTGTTTGCGGCACAGGTGGGCATAGGCGGCAAGGCCATCATAGAAGACGAAGTGATATTGTGGGGACAGGTGGGCGTGAGCAAAGACCTGACCGTAGGCAAGGGTGCAGTGGTGATGGCGCAGAGCGGTGTGCCGGCAAGCATAGAGGGTGGCAAGTCTTACTTCGGATCTCCGGTAGGTGAGGCGCGCGCCAAGATGAAAGAGCTGGCATGGATAAAGCGCATACCGCTGCTATGGGAAAAGATGTATGGTAATAAGGACATTTAATGCTGTTGTAACCCGGCTATGATCATTATTGACGACCAATTGTTGCTGCGCACTTACGAGATCGATGACTTCAACGATCTGTATGCGGCTATCAATAATTCCCGCAGGCACCTGGGGCCGTGGCTGGCATGGGTGGCGGCTACTACCCGCCCCGAGCATTCGCTGGAGTTCATTCAGCGGTCGCATCACCAGATACATGTGCAGGAAGCCCTAGTGATGGGTATATTTTATAACGGCACTATAATAGGCGGGCTGGGCATGCACGACTGGTCTCATGATACACGCAGGGCACAGATAGGCTACTGGCTGTGTAAAGAATATGAAGGCAAGGGCATCATAGGCCGGTCGCTGAAAGGGTTCATAGATCATCTTTTCTCGGTGGCGGGGCTCAACAAGCTGGAGATACATTATGTACCGGCCAACAAACGCAGTGCAGCCGTGGCTCAAAGACTTGGCTTCAGGCTGGAGGGAATAATAAGGCAAAGTGTGCTGCGCAATGGTATGACCGAAGATATGGTAGTGACCGGGCTGCTGAAGCAGGAATGGAAAACAGCAGGAAACTAAAAGAAAAACAGGCACTACACTACCTGAATATTAAATAATAAAGTATTTTGCATAGCAATAAGTATGAAAAACAGAATTACTTTAATAGTTGCATTGGCCGTACTGATATTTGCCTCAGGATGCGGACGCACCATATACAGGGGTAAGGTCTATAAGAGCAATAAATACGTAAAGGCTAAATCCCGCTATCATTTCTGGCATGCACATGGTGCAAAGCCACGTGGCCATAATGGCGGCTACTGGTAGTAGCACTGCTGCATAAAAAGAAAACAGGAAGCCCCTTTTCGGATGGCTTCCTGCGTTCAGTTACTTACTATTTTCCGGTTCAAATTCCAGCACTGCCGAATTCATACAGAAGCGTTTGCCTGTAGGTGGCGGTCCGTCGTCGAAAATATGGCCAAGGTGAGATTCGCACCTGCCGCACTGCACCTCTATGCGATCCATGCCATGAGAGTCGTCTGGTATATACAATACGCTGTTGGGGCGGATGGTTTCGTAGAAGCTGGGCCAGCCGCAGGAACTGGCAAACTTGGCACCAGATCGGAATAGCGGATTGCCGCAAACGGCACAGTAATACATACCCTTCACATCTGTTTTCCAGTATTTGCCGCTGAAGGCATATTCGGTGCCCTTTTGCCGGGCAATGTTATAGACGCCCGCAGAGAGTATCTTTCTCCACTCGCTATCGGGTACCGTCAGGTGCATAGTGTCGGTACGCGAGTAGTACGGATTGTTGCTGTTCGTTGTCATACCTTGTTTGTTTTGCGCGTTGCTGCACTGCACAAAAAGCAGGAGGAACACAATGGCTGTTATCAGATTCAAATTACGCATAAAGCAGTGATATTATGTAAAGATAAACGAACCAAAGCTATGTTTGGTTTTGTTAAAAGTTACTAAACAAAATCTTGCATAGCTTTACCACATGCAATCATCCCCTGTTTCTGTTTTCTGGTTTCGCCGCGACCTGAGGCTTGACGATAATGCCGGTCTGTACCATGCGCTGAAGGCGGGTCTGCCGGTAATTCCCATATTCATATTTGATACCAATATACTGAACGACCTGACCAACAAAAAGGATAAGCGGGTACAGTTCATACACGATGCGCTAACCACCCTGCAGCAGCAACTGGTGCAACTGGGCAGCAGCCTGCAGGTTTTCTGCAGCACCCCTGCAGCCGTTTTCGGCAAGCTAACGGAAGAATATACTGTAGCCGCCGTTTATACCAACCGCGATTACGAACCCTATGCACTGCAACGCGAAGCACAGATTGCGCAGCAGCTGCAGGCAGGTGGCACGGCACTGCACACCTACAAGGATCAGGTGATATTTGAGAAGGACGAGGTGATGAAGGACAACGGCACCCCCTATACTGTATATACCCCCTACAGCAGAAAATGGAAGGAAAGGCTGACCGGTTTTTACCTTAAGCCCTACCCTGTGGAGCGCTACAATGGCAATTTTTATAAGTGCGCACCCATCAAGCTACCCACGCTGCAGGATATAGGTTTTGAGCCTGCACCGCATGGGGTGGATGCACCTGTGCTGAATGAGACCATAGCGGCCAATTATGACAAGACCCGCGATATACCAGCCATACACGGTACCACCCGCATGGGTATACATCTGAGGTTTGGCACGGTAAGTGTGCGCAAACTGGCGGCACAGGCGCTGGCGCTGAACCCTGTTTTTCTGAGTGAGCTGATATGGCGGGAGTTCTTCATGACTATTCTCTGGCACTTTCCTTATGTGGTGAACGGTGCCTTTAAAAAAGAGTATGACAACATAGTGTGGCGCAATGATGAAAAAGAGTTTGAACGGTGGTGTGCCGGCCAGACAGGCTACCCTATTGTAGATGCCGGTATGCGCGAGCTGAATGAAACCGGTTTTATGCACAACAGGGTGCGTATGATAGTGGCCAGCTTCCTTACCAAAGATTTGCTGATAGACTGGCGCAAGGGCGAGGCCTATTTTGCCGAAAAGCTGCTTGACTATGAGCTATCTGCCAATAACGGCAACTGGCAGTGGGCGGCAGGCTGCGGTTGCGATGCGGCACCCTACTTCAGGGTCTTTAACCCTACGTTGCAGACACAGAAGTTCGATCCGCAGCTGGCGTACATCAGGCAATGGGTGCCCGAATACGATCAGCTGACCTATGTAAAGCCCATAGTGGCCCATGATATGGCCCGAGACAGATGCCTGAATGTATATAAGGCAGGACTGGGCAGGGAGTAGTATCTTCTTTGGCTGATGAGTATCACTGATAGCGTTGATGGCAATCAGCAAGGGGAGAAGTGCATGCAGGTACCTTTGTAGCAAATGTATCTTATGAGCAAGCGTGTATTGGGGTATCTGTTTCTGGCAGCAAGTATGCTGGGTGCGGCGTGCAAAAAATCGGACAACAGTTCGGCATCAAATGCCGGCAGTGAGTTGAGGGTGCTGACGAGTCCTACAGGACAAAACCAGACGATCTCTGCCAACATAGACAATTCGGGATATGTCAATTTCAATCCGCAGCAGCTGATGGCCGATGGAGGCAGTCCGTTGCATAGTTATACCTGGTCTTTAGAGAGCAGCCCTACCCCACCATCGGGAGTCAGTATCACCTCCCTTACCGGTGTGGTGATAAGGCCCGGCAATTCCGGCACGGGTCTTTCTGTGGGTAAGAAAACATTCAAGGTAAAAGTAAGCGATGGGTCTTCTACTGCTACCGGTTCAGTAGATCTGGTCATTACCGGTTATACACCCGGACCGCTGGCCGTGTTGCAGCAGCTGGGTTCACCCTTCACGCTGGTAGAGGGTGTGGCCAATAAGCCCTATGGAGCATCGCTCTATGTAACGGGGGGCACCCCTCCCTACTCCTGGTCGCTGGATGCCAGCTATGCAGGCAGTGCAGACCTCACAGCGGCAGGGCTGCTGGTTGATGCCAGTGCAGGTATAGTGCGGGGCACTATCATGAACAGTGCTTCCGGCAAGACCATCAGATTCAAAGTGATCGTTACAGACAATGCCGGAGAAACAGCTATAGGCAGTACTGTGTATACCATAAAGGTGAAGTAGCAGCATAACGCTACTGCTCTAAGGCATGCCAGGTGCTATCGGCCAGCGGTATGTTGGTGCTGAGTTCCACTACCTGCTCCACGAATTCCTTTTCAGTTTTGCCCGACTCCTCAACGAGGTTTCGCCACATGCTGTTGGTGATGAGTGCGGCGATGGCCGGGATGTCTATTTTCCACTGGTCGTATTCTTTATTGAACTGCAGTACCACTCCCCGCACATTGTTGCTGTCTACCAGCTGAATGTAGCCATGGTTCTTTTTGTCTACATGAATATCGAAGTAGTATTTGTCCAGACCCTTGCCCGACTCGCACATACCTATCTGCACCAGGTATTCGAAAAGAGAAGCGCCGTTCAGCTTTTTAATTTTCTCTACCGGCATTGTTTGCCTTATGACCAGTACCAGCATTCTCTGATCCATCCTTAGCCGGGCAACGGTGCTGCTATCGGCCTTCAGGATGAGGGGTATCATTTGCGCATAATAGTTCACCGTATTGGAGTCGATATACTTCACGCTTTCTGTACCCAGGTTGCCTGATACCGCGTTGATGTATTTATTACAGGCATCGCGTATCAGTTCTTTTTCGGGCTTGCCCTCATGGCATGCTGTAATTGTAGCCAGTAACAGCAGCAGAAAAGCATAGGGTTTGTAAATGATCTTATACATAGGTTCTATTACAGCAGCATGAATTTATCTGCATCCTTCAGGAAAGGTAGTTTTTCGCGTACGGCAGTGAGGGTTTCTTTTTCCAGCGTTATGGTGTGTATGGCCTCGGTATGGGAATGTTGCCAGATGGTTTCGCCCAGCGGGCCAAATACGCTGCTGTCGCCGCTATAGTTATTCCCCTTTGCATCAGCCCCTACCCTGTTCACCCCCACAGTAAAACTCTGATTTTCTATGGCACGTGCCTGCAGCAGAGTACGCCATGCCAGACTGCGTGCTTCGGGCCAGTTGGCCACATAGAGCAGCACATCATATTCGGCATCGCGGTTGCGCGCCCATACCGGGAAGCGCAGGTCGTAGCACACCATAAGATTGATACGCCAGCCATTTACCTGAGCAATGACACGGGTCTCGCCGCCGGTATAGTGCTGGTCTTCATTGGCGTAGCCAAAAAGGTGCCGTTTGTCGTAATGAATGATATGACCATCGGGCTGCACCCATAGCATGCGGTTGTAATAGTTGCCTTCTTCCTCTATAATTAGGCTGCCCGTAAGAATGCAGCGGTGTTGTTTTGCCATTGCCTTCATCCATAGCACAGAGCTGCCGCTCATGGGCTCTGCCAGGCGCTCCGGAGCCATGCTGAAGCCGGTGCTGAACATCTCCGGCAGCACCACCACATGGCGTGGCCCGCTGATGGTGGCCAGCATGTTTTCGTAGTGGCCAAGGTTGGCTGCTTTATCTTCCCATACTATATCGGGTTGTATGAGCGTTATATGGAGTTGTGAGGACATAATACAAGGCTATTAGCTGCTTTTCTTACATTTGTAACAATGCATAGATCAAAAATAATCATTCTGTTGCTACTGCTGTTGCCGGTGGTGGCTTTCTGTATTGATAAGAAGAAAAAACTGATAGTGCCCGGACGGTGGATAGAAACCGTGCGGATGCTGCCGGACAGTACTGTGCAGTCTTTTACAGATACGCTGTATATGGCGTTTCAACCCAAGGATTCTTTTTCTTTTCATCGCCGCAATGGCTTTGTGTATGAGGGTATATACCAGATAAGCGAGGACAGCATACTGGACCTGGGCTCGGTGCGCTATAAAGTGCTGGCCCGCAGGCCGGAGAGGATGGTGCTGATGAATGCAAACGGCATTTTCCACTTCGGGGTAGACAAGTCTGATACTGCTGCCATTATAGTGATCAAAAAAGAAGATTCTACCCGGCCGGTTACAAGCATAGATATGATGATAGGCCGGTGGTCGGTATACAAGCGCAAGACCGAAGGGCCCGGAACACTGAACCAGTCTGACAATATAAGATCTGTATTTATTACCGGACCATCCTCCGACGGGAAGCAGGGATTTGTATTCAGCGGCACCGATGCCGACAATAATCCATCGTGGTACATAAAGGAACTGGGTGGCGGACAGTCGCTGGTATGCGAGGGCAACAGACCCCGAACGCTGAAGGTGCTGCGCTGCCAGGACGGAGAGATGATACTGGAAGAGAATGGGGTGACCTTTTTCCTGAAGCAGCCGAAGTAAGGGTTTTGGGAAGAATGAGGTAACAGGTTAATATTTCCTTGTACATGGGTTTTTTAACGATTGCGGAACTGAAGCGGGGAATCATGCATCTTTTCTACCCCAGCCTGTGCGAGGGGTGCAACCGCCCTTTGCTGGATACCGAACAGGTATTGTGCCTGAGCTGTGCGGCAGAAATGCCCGAAACAGGATACCACACCGTAACAGACAATGATACCTCCCTGCGACTTGCAGGCCGGTTTCCGTTTGTTCACGCCACCTCTTATGCCACATTTACCGAGGAAGGGCTGCTGCAGCACCTGCTGCACGGACTGAAATACAAGGGCAAAAAAGAGATAGGCGCCTATCTGGGCAGCCGTTTTGCCGCAAATCTTGCCGCTACAGACTGGATAAAAACCATTGATGCTATAATAGCTGTGCCTCTGCACCCCGACAAACAAGCAGCAAGAGGTTATAACCAGAGCCAGCTGCTTGCAGCGGCCATGGGCAGCAAACTGGGGTTGCCGGCACCGGAAACAGTACTGCAACGGGTGCGGCAGACCGAAAGTCAGACCAGGAAAAGCCGTGCAGAGCGTGCCGCCAACATGGAAGGCGCCTTTGAGGTGGCAGATAAACAGGCAATAACCGGCAAACACATACTGATAGTTGACGATGTATTGACCACGGGAGCCACCATTGAAGCCTGCGTGCTGGCGCTTTTGAAGGTGCCGGGTGTGCGGGTAAGTGTGGCCACAATAGGGATAACCATGTAAAAACTACGGCAGATACATGTCGGAATAGTTGTATGTGATAGGCTTTCCGACAGAAAAAAACTTATACATAAGGGGTGCAGATGCTTTTATCCTCGTTCTGTAACACTTATATTTGCGGAGGTTTTTATGGCAGGTATTTGTTTTTATAGTTATTTCACTATACCTTAATACCCGATTATTGAAAACCTGACGAAGGATTCATTGAATTTTTAACAGACCAATTATGAAGAAACACGTAATTACGGCATCATTGTTATTGTCAGCAATGACAACTTTTGGTGGCGGTTACCAACTCAACCTGCAGGGGTTGAGGCAAATGGCAATGGGCGGATCAGGTGCTGCCTGGCCATGGGATGCTTCAACAATATTTTACAATCCGGGAGGTCTTTCCCGCCTCAAAGGCATACAGGTATATGGCAGCGCAGCAATGCTGATGCCTACTACTGCATTTGGCAACCGCGATAACTCTGGTGTAGTATCTGCCAACGAGCAGACAGTAAGCCAGACCTTCACGCCGTTCAACCTTTACATAGGTGGACCAGTGCACGAAGACAGCAGGGTTGGTTTGGGCCTGGGTATCTATACCCCGTTCGGCACCGGCATGAAATGGAACGACAACTGGCTGGGCCGCTACATGGTTCAGTCTATAGATCTTAAAACAGTATTCTTCCAGCCTACAGTGAGCTACCGTGCTACAGAGTGGCTGTCGGTAGGTGCAGGTTTCGTTTTCGGAACAGGAACTTTCGACATGACACAGGCGCTGCCGGTGCATGGTCAGCAAGGTCCGGGTCTGGACGACGGACAGGCACATCTGCGCGGCAATGCAACAGGTGTAGGCTTCAATGCAGGTGCACAGTTCAAGCTGCGCGACAATCTGCAGTTCGGTCTTACTTACCGCTCTCAGGTGAATATGGATGTGAACGGCGGTTCTGCTAAATTCACAGTACCAACCTCTCTGAGAAAAGCATTCCCGAACACTACGTTCGACTCGAGGCTGCCAATGCCACAGGTGGCAACAGCGGCTATGGGCTGGCGCCTGGGCGATGTGACCCTGCAGCTCGATTTCAATTATACCGGCTGGAACTCTTATGATTCGCTGCGTATAGATTTCAAACAAACAACTTCTTCTCTCAACAACGTTCGCGCGCCAAGGCATTACCGCAACACATTCACACCAAGGTTTGGTTTGCATTACAAGGTAAGCAGGGTAGTAGCGCTGATGTGTGGTGGTGCATATGATCCTACACCGGTAACCAACGATTTCGTATCTCCGGATCTTCCTGATGCAGATCGTATAGTGCTGTCATGTGGTATCACTGTGAAACCACTGCCAGGCCTCACTATCATGGGTGCTTTCGAGGGAATGAATTCTGTGAAGCGTAATGGCGAGTATGTATATGGCGGTTTCAACGGCGTATACAAATCTGCAGCAGCAGTACCAGCTATCGGCCTTTACTATAGTTTCTAATAATTGAATAAAAAGGGAAAAATGAAAAAGTTATATACCATTGGCGCACTAGCCCTGATGTTTTCGGCTTGTAAGCCCAGTGCGAATGTTACAACTCCGCCAACTTCCGGAAATGTGAATTTCGCCAACTACATGGATGTAGGCTCTTCTTTCTCGGCAGGTTATGCCGATAGCAGCCTTACGGTTTCAGGTCAGCTGAACTCGTATTCGCAGCGTTTGTTTGAGCAGTTCTCTACTATCAAAAATACAGGCGCTACCGGTCAGTTCATTCAGCCGCTGGTTACCGGCGATAACGGCTACCCAACTTCAAAACTGATACTGGGTACATTGTATAACTGCGACGGTACTACTTCGCTGGGCGCTAAGCACAGCACATTGCCGCTGGACTCTAACGGCAGCTGGTTGTTTAGCAGCAACATCAACAATGGTCAGATCAACAATATCTCTGTACCATTCATCCGCGTTGCAGACTATACTGTAAGCGGTTATGCCAACGACAATAAACTGGCAGCAAGGTTCTACTATGCTCCTGCAAAACGTCCGATGGATGAGTTGTACTCACGTGTGTTCAATCTTCATCCAACCTTCTTCACAGTGTGGCTGGGCGCAAACGATGTGCTGGGTTATGCACTGTCTGGTGGTCAGGGCAACGGTACAGGTACTGCAACTCCTGTAGGCGGCAAATACAATACAACAGACATTACTCCATTCATGGTATTTGCTGACAACTATGACAGCATTGTTACCGCAGTATCGAGCACATCTGCTGCAGGTGCGCTGCTCAACATTCCGGACATCACTGCATTACCATTCTTCAATGCTGTTCCTTCAAACGGTCTTACTATCACCCGCCAGGGTCAGGCAGATACGCTGCATGCGATCTATGCTGCCAAAGGATATGATATCGTATTCCAGGAAGGTAAGAACCAGTTTGTAGTAAGGGATAATGACGACAAGATCAGACAGTCTGTTCCAGGCGAGCTCATCCTGCTTACTATTCCACGCGATTCTATTATCTGCGCAGGCTGGGGTAGTGTGAAACCAATACCAAGGGAATATGTACTGACAACTGATGAGTTGCAGAACATCCGTCAGATGGTTGACAAATACAATAGCAACATCAAGCAGCAGTGTATCCGCCGCAACCTGGCCTATGTAGACATGAACGCTTTCATGAAGTCTGTTTCTGCAGGTCTTGCTTACAACGGTATCAAGTACACTACAGATTATATTTCAGGTGGTGCTTTCTCTCTGGATGCCATACACATGACACCAAGGGGCAATGCGCTTGTAGCCAACTACGTGCTCACAACCATCAACTCCTTCTACCGCGCTACTGTGCCGCTTACCGACGCCAACAAATACCCTGGCGTGAAGTATCCGTAACAGTTCCGGAACAATACGTAAAAGAGCTCCTGCCTGCAGGGGCTCTTTTCATGTATGGCAGGGAAGGTTTTATGTGCCGCTATTCTTAATCTATTATTTTTGTAGCATCAGCAACACACAATCCATATTAGAGTCGCCAATAGAATTCCTGAAGGGTGTAGGTCCGCAGCGGGGAGAATTGTTGCGCACAGAACTGGAGATCAGCACATTTGAGGATCTGTTGTATCACTATCCTTACCGTTATGCCGACAGGTCTCAGGTAACAAGGATAGGGTTCATAGATCCCAAGACAGAGTATGTGCAGATAGTGGGCACGCTCGTGAATCTGGTAGAGGAAGGAGAAGGTAGGAAGAAGCGGCTGATAGCCACGCTCTATGACGAGACCGGCAGGATAGAACTATTGTGGTTTCAGGGGGCGCAGTGGATGAAGAAAACGCTGAAAGAGCAGTCGAGATACATAGTGTATGGAAAGCTGAACTACTTCAACGGAGTGGTGAACATAGCGCATCCCGAAACAGAGTTGCTGAATGCAGAGACCTCTATACCCGGCAGGCAACCGGTATACCCTACTACAGAGAAGCTGCGCATAAAGGGCATTACCAATCGTTCTTTTGCCAAACTGACCCAGGCACTTTTTGAAAAGGTGCAGCCCGGCGATGTGGTGGAGATATTACCCGCTGATATTCGTAACCAATACAGGCTTTGCAGCCGTTTTCAGGCACTCAGCTGGCTCCACTTTCCGGATACGGAGGAACATGAAATGGTGGCCCGCCACCGCATGAAGTGGGAAGAGCTTTTTATATCTCAGCTGATGATAGGCAGGCTGCGGTTGCAGCATACTGCACAGCGTGGCTGGCATTTCAGCAAGGTTGGAGAGAATTTTATAGACTTTTTCAATAATCACCTGCCTTTCTCCCTTACCAATGCCCAGAAACGGGTGCTGAAGGAGATACGGCAGGATACAGGTACCGGCAAGCAGATGAACAGGCTGCTGCAGGGCGATGTGGGCAGCGGCAAGACCATAGTAGCACTGATGTCTATGCTGCTGGCCCTGGACAATGGTTTTCAGGCCTGCATCATGGCTCCTACAGAGATACTGGCGCAGCAGCACTTCTTCAGCATATCGGGGTTGTTGCAGCAAATGGGTATAGATGTGCGCCTGCTTACCGGCAATGTGAAGGGCAAGGTGCGCCGCGAGATACTGGAACAGCTGGCAGCCGGTACGTTGCGCATAGTGGTAGGCACACATGCCTTGCTGGAAGACAATGTGCAGTTTCAGAACCTGGGTATGGCCGTGATAGATGAGCAGCACCGCTTTGGTGTAGGGCAGCGAGCCAGGCTATGGTCTAAGAACGAAATGCCGCCCCATATACTGGTAATGACGGCAACACCTATACCGCGCACACTGGCCATGACCATGTATGGCGATCTGGATGTGTCTGTGATAGATGAGCTGCCACCGGGCAGGCAACCCATAAAGACCATTATGGCCAGAGACGGTCAGCGGGCAAAGGTGATGGAGTTCCTGCGGAAAGAGGTAGACAAGGGCAGGCAGGCCTATATAGTATATCCGCTCATAGACGAGTCGGAGAAGCTGGATTATGAAAGCCTGATGGCGGGTTATGAGCAAGTGAAAATATGGTTTGACGAAAGCAAGTACCGTATAGCCATGGTGCATGGCCGACAGGAGTCAGGCGAGCGGGAGCGCAATATGCAGCGTTTTGTGAAGGGAGATGCCAACGTACTGGTGGCAACAACAGTGATAGAAGTGGGTGTGAATGTACCCAATGCATCGGTGATGCTGATAGAGAGTGCAGAACGTTTCGGGCTGTCGCAGATGCACCAGCTGAGGGGTAGGGTAGGCCGCGGCGCAGAGCAGTCTTACTGTATACTGCTGGCGGGCAGTAAAGTATCTGAAGAGAGTTATAAACGCCTGCAGATAATGGTATCTACCACAGATGGTTTCAAGATAGCAGAAGAAGACCTGGCCATGCGCGGCCCCGGAGATATGTACGGCACCCGTCAGAGTGGTCTTATCAAGTTCAAGCTGGCAGATATAGTGCAGGACAGTGGTATACTGGAAGAAACACGTATAGCCGCACAGGAATTGCTGACCCAGGACCCCAAGCTTACCATGGCTCATAACCAGCCACTACGTAATGCGCTCACGCAGCAAGGCAAGCAATCGCATTGGGGCAAAATAAGCTGATATTTCCTTTCTGTTTTTTGCATTAATGATTATTATCTCGCCAAAAGTGGGCTAGAAAAGGTAGTTTTGGCGGAATATAATTTATCGTTATTTATTGAAGATGCCGTAAACAGCAGATCCTGTGCCACTCATAGAGGCATAGACGGCGCCCTGTGCATATAGCCACTCTTTTATTTCGGCCAGTTGCGGATGCACCCGGAAAACAGTGGTTTCGAAGTCGTTGTGTATATGGTCTTTCCACTCAGTAACCGGGAGAGATGCAATATCGCGCAGATTGAACGGGGCAGGGCGTGGCACTATCTGTGCAAACGCATCGCGGGTAGAAACATGCAGGCCCGGGCATACCACACGTATCTCGTAGTCTGATAGTTGTAGCGGAACAGGAGTCATGAGCTCTCCCCTGCCGGCTGCAAACTGCGGCGTGTTGTAGATAAAGAACGGACAGTCGGACCCCAGTTGCAGCGCATAGGCAGCCATAGTTTCCTGAGAAAGACCGAGCTGGCAATAATCATTGAGCAATCGCAGCATCCAGGCACCATTTGCCGAACCGCCACCCAGCCCGGCACCCATGGGTATGGCCTTGTGCAGGAATATATCCAGTGCCGGTACTTTGTCCGGGTGCTGTTCCCTGAGCAGGCTGTATGCCTTCCATACCAGATTGTCTGCCAGGTTTCCCTGCACGGCCAGCCCCGAGAGATGCAGTTGTGGTTCGCTCGTTGCTGGTACTATTTCCAGCACATCATTCAGCACAGAGGTATAGCGGTCGCCGACAGGGTGTGCGCCTGCAGCAGGCGAGGTAAGCGGATAGAATACGGTCTCGAGGTTGTGGTAACCATCGGTGCGCTTGCCTGTGACGAACAGGCCAAGATTGATCTTACAATTTGGAAAGCAAATCATACAAAGGGTGAAATTATACGTATTTTTGAAATTGAGCGGAGATAATGTTCCGTGCGCGATGAAAGAAGTTATCAGGCTGAATGATATACGGAAGAGTTATTATCTGGGAAAGCAGGAGCTGCCTATACTGAAAGGCATATCGCTGCTCATTATGGAGAATGAGTATGTGGCACTTATGGGCCCTTCGGGATCGGGTAAGTCTACGCTTATGAACATACTGGGTTGCCTCGATACTCCAACCGGTGGCGAATATATACTCAATGGCAAAAACGTGAGCAATATGGGCGATGACCAGCTTGCTGATGTGCGCAATGTGGAAATAGGTTTCGTTTTTCAGCAGTTCAATCTGCTGCCCCGCCTCACCGCATGGGAGAATGTGGCACTGCCACTTATATATGCCGGTGCCAACCGCAAGGAACGGGAGGAAAGAGCCCGCGCCATGCTGGATAAGGTGGGTCTTGCCGACAGGGCGCACCACAAACCCAACGAACTATCGGGCGGACAGAGCCAGCGTGTGGCTATTGCCAGGGCGCTTATCAACAATCCGTCTATATTGCTGGCCGATGAGCCAACCGGTAATCTGGATACCAAAACCTCTGTAGAGATCATGGAGCTGTTTGGCCAGATACACAGCAACGGTAATACCGTGGTGCTGGTAACACACGAAGAGGATATAGCCAACTATACCCAAAGGGTGATAAGGATACGCGATGGTGTGGTAGAAACAGACATCAGAAAGAAAGCACAAGCTATTTAGATCTACAATACGGAATACCTTCAAACTACAATACTTTGTTCAGGATATACACAAAAACCGGAGATAAGGGAGGCACCAGCCTGATAGGTGGTGTACGTGTGCCCAAGAGTCACATTCGCATAGAAAGCTATGGCACTGTAGATGAATTGAATTCTTACATAGGCATGGTGAATGACATGGCAGCCAACGCTACTGTAACTGAGTGGCTGCGCGAGATACAGGACAGACTGTTTACAGTAGGCTCGGTATTGGCTACAGACCCGGGGAAGGAAGTAAAAATGAAACTGCCCGACCTTCATGATGAGGATGTGGTATGGCTGGAGCAGCGCATAGACAGCATGAACGAAGAATTGCCTGAAATGAGATCCTTTATATTGCCGGGTGGCAATCTGGCCTCATCGACCTGCCATGTGGCCAGGTGTGTGTGCAGGCGTGCAGAGCGTATATGTGTGGCTATGCAGGAACAGCAGGAAGAAATACCACCTATAGTGCTGCAATACCTGAACAGATTGTCTGATTTTCTGTTTGTATTGTCACGATACCTTGGCCATATAAGCAATGCTCCCGAAATACCCTGGAGAGCACGCATATAAGCACATTGCTGCAATAAAATTTTAGTAGAACAGTACCGGTCTTAGAACTGCTTCATCTGCCACCATATACGGTTCCTTGAAGGCACCTTATAAGAGAACGTGATGGTGAGTGTAGAATAAGAGTCGTTATTGCCCGGATTGCCCCTCAGCGTACCTGCTTTGTTGGGCAGCGCATTATTGTAATAAGCAGACTTATCGGCCACCTGTATAGCTGTTTTAGCTTCATTAGGACCCATATTCTGGTTGAACTCAAATGCACTTACATATTTACCGCTCACACCATCCAGATAATCGAAGAAGGTCATACGGTACATATATTCTATACCCAGATTCAGGTGGTCGCCCAGATCCCAGCGGTAACCTACAGCAAGCGGCACACTTGGCTGCCAGCGTGAGCTTTTCTTAGGATAAGTTCCTTCCCAACCCTGGCCTTCCAGCGACAGGTCGTAGGTCTTTACATAAGTTGGCGTATTGGCGATAGTGCTGTATGGTGTGTAATGGAATATAGCCAGACCTGCACCAATATAGGGCTGCCTGCGTTTGTATGCTTTTCCTTTTACGTTAAATCTTCTAGGTGTGTACTCGAGCAATGCAGAGCTTTCCAGAATGATCGCTTTTGCATTCTGTGCACGCAGGTAGCGCTGCACATAGTCTTTACCTTCTATCAGGTTCTTACCTTTTACGCCATCATAGTTCCACTCATCGGTTGCGTAGAAGCTGCCGAAGTTGAGCATAAGGCGAACAGCAAAGCTAGGGTGGAATGAATAACGGCCGAACATGCCGCCCATAAAGGCAACCTTATCGAAGTATTTGCTGTTGGTATAGTGGTCTACCTGACCTTTTGTGCCAACATCTCCCCACATATCGGTCAATCCTATGTTGGTACCGATGGACCAGCCATCTGGTTCTACATATACACGTGACGGCCTGAATGTCTGTGCTACCGCGGAGAGGTTCATAACTGCCGAAACACTTAATACCGATAAGATACGGATAACCTTAGCCTGCATTTATAGATAATTTTAAAGGTTGAAGATATAAATTATTTTCCTTTAAACACAGGTTTTCTTTTTTCCAGAAATGCTGCTGTGCCTTCTTTCATATCCTCAGTGGCGAAACATGCTCCGAAACGCTTTATTTCCTTATCGAAGCCATGGTGGTCGCCATCGGCGCACTCATTTACACAGGCTATGATGCTGGAAACAGCCATCGGAGATTTAGTATGTATTTTCTGTAATATTTCTTTTGCCTTTGGTAGCAGATCTGCACCGGCCACAACATGGTTTACCAGCCCCATAGCTTTGGCCTCGTCTGCGCCCACCATATCTGCTGTCATCAGCATTTCCATGGCCCTTCCTTTGCCTATAAGGCGGGTAAGGCGCTGTGTGCCGCCATAGCCCGGAATAAGGCCCAGATTCACCTCAGGCTGGCCAAATTTGGCATTGGTTGCTGCCACCCTGAAATGACAGGCCATAGCCAGCTCGCAGCCTCCGCCCAGCGAAAAGCCGTTCACTGCTGCTATTATAGGTTTTGGGCAATTTTCAACCTTATCGAACACCAGTACACGACCCTTGGTGGCCAGTGCCGAGCCGTCTTCTGCACCCAGTGATATAAATTCGCTGATGTCTGCACCGGCTACAAATGCTTTTTCGCCGGAACCTGTAATGATGGCCGATCTGATGTCATTGTTCGTATACACTTCATCTAGCGCCTTGCCCAGATCTTCTATCACGTCCTTGTTCAGGGCGTTCATTTTATCAGGACGGTTGATGGTGATGATGAGCGTACCATTTTCCAGTTCCGTAAGTATAGTTGCGTACATTGCTGTATGAGTTTGCTGTGTTATAAAAGTTCTTTGCGGTGTTCCAGTACCCAGTTGTTGATGTAGGCGGCGATATCGGCAGTATTGGTGCCGGGAGGGAACAGATAGCCCACGCCTAAAGCCTGCAATTCTTTCATATCTGCATCGGGAATGATGCCACCACCCGTGAGCAGTACATTGTTCATTCCTTTTTCTTTCATCAGGTGCATCACCCTGGGAAATACGGTCATGTGTGCGCCGCTCAGTATGCTGATACCCAAGGCGTCCACATCTTCCTGCAGGGCTGTGTTCACAACCATTTCCGGTGTTTGTCTCAGACCGGTATAAATTACTTCCATACCTGCGTCGCGCAGAGAAGTGGCTATAACTTTTGCGCCGCGGTCATGGCCATCTAGGCCCACTTTTGCTACCAGCACGCGCACCGGGCGTTTCCTTTCAGTACTCATTGAGATGTATTAGGGTTGTAAAAGTAAGGATTTATGGCAGGTTTACATAGCGCAGCGGCTATATTCCTTGCCTCTTTTATGCGAGGCAATACTACCTGCACTTTGTATAACGTATTGAAATACAAAAGCCCCCTGTGTTTGCAGGGGGCTTTTGTATGTATATCAAGTGTTTTTATTTCTTGAACTGTGGAATCAGTTCCTGAGCCAGTTTCACCAGTTTGGCGATACCGTCTTCAGGCAGATTGCCTTTTTTGAATTCTTTCAGTACATCAGAATGTTTCATTTCCATCTGCTGGAGGAACAGTTCTTCGAATGCACGTATGTTCTTAACCGGAACTTCGCGGATCAGGTTGTTTGTACCCAGATAGATGATAGCAACCTGCTTTTCTACTGAATAAGGGTTGAACTGAGCCTGTTTCAGGATCTCCACGTTACGGCTACCTTTATCGATGATGTTTTTAGTAGCAGCATCGAGGTCACCACCGAATTTAGAGAAGGCTTCCATTTCTCGGTAGAGTGCCTGGTCAAGCTTGAGGGTACCTGCTACTTTCTTCATTGATTTGATCTGGGCGTTACCACCTACGCGGCTTACCGAGATACCAACGTTGATCGCAGGGCGGATACCGGCGTTGAACAGGTTTGACTCGAGGAATATCTGACCGTCGGTGATCGAGATCACGTTCGTTGGGATGTATGCAGAAACGTCACCAGCCTGAGTTTCGATGATTGGAAGAGCGGTAAGAGAACCACCACCTTTCACCAGATGTTTGATGCTTTCAGGAAGATCGTTCATCTTGCTTGCAACGTCATCGTTACCGATAACTTTTGCAGCACGTTCCAGCAAGCGGCTATGCAGGTAGAACACGTCTCCAGGATATGCCTCACGACCCGGAGGGCGACGAAGCAGCAGTGACACCTCACGGTAAGCCACAGCCTGTTTAGAAAGGTCATCATATATTACAAGCGCAGGACGGCCGGTATCGCGGAAGAACTCCCCGATAGCTGCACCTGCGAATGGTGCGTAGAACTGAAGTGGTGCAGGATCTGATGCAGAAGCCGCAACTATGGTTGTATATGCCATAGCACCGTTGTCTTCCAGCGTCTTCATTACACCGGCTACTGTAGATGCTTTCTGGCCGATAGCCACATAGATACAGTAAACAGGCTTGCCTGCTGCGTAGAATTCTTTCTGATTGATGATAGTATCTATACAGATAGCAGTTTTACCAGTCTGGCGGTCACCGATAACCAACTCACGCTGTCCACGACCTACAGGGATCATTGCATCGATCGCTTTGATACCAGTCTGCAGTGGTTCTTTTACCGGCTCACGGAAGATAACGCCCGGTGCTTTACGCTCCAGTGGCATTTCATAAAGTTCTCCGCTCAGAGGGCCTTTACCGTCTATTGGCTCACCAAGTGTGTTTACCACGCGACCTGCCATGCCATCACCTACTTTGATAGAAGCGATCTTGTTGGTACGACGCACTTTATCGCCTTCGCGAATGCCTATGTACTCACCCATAAGTACCACGCCCACGTTATCCTCTTCGAGGTTAAGGGCGATGGCTTTAACACCATTAGCAAACTCAACAAGTTCACCCTGGCGTACGCCTGTGAGGCCATACACACGGGCAATACCGTCGCCTATCTGCAATACGGTACCTACTTCTTCAAGGCTGGCGCCGCCGTCTACCTGGGCCAGTTGCTGGCGTAAGATCGCCGATATTTCATCCGGTTTGATACTAACCATATACTATAGATTCAAAAGTTTAAATGTCAGTTATTTATAAAAATTTTGCCTTTTCCGGGACCTGTGTTTACACCTGTTCTGCCCGAGGTATATGTTTGAATTACATCTTGGTTTCGTAAGTATGGTCAATGATCTTAGACCTTACATCACTCAGTTTTTTTCTCACGCTGGCGTCAAACAGTTTGTCACCAACTTCCAGTACAAAACCACCGATCAGGTCTGCGTCCACAGCAGTTTCCAGATTCATGGTATCTTCAGGCATAAAGCTTGCCACCTTGGCTACTATATTGTTCTTCACCTCATCATTTACCGGAGCAGCAGTGGTCAGCTTCACCGTTTTGATGCGTTTCAGAATGTTGTACTGATCTATGAAAGCTGCTGATATTTCCGGCAGATTCTGTTCGCGGCCTTTGTTTACCAGCAGTTTGATGAAACCATTGGTCATTTCGTTCAGACTCTGGCTTTGCAGTACAGCAAAAAGGATAGATAATTTCTTATCACCCTTTACTACCGGGCTTTCCAGCATCTGTCTAAACTCAGGACTGATAGCACATACCTGGTTAAGCGTACGCATATCGTTGAGCACGGCATCGAGGCTGTTTCTTTCTACAGCCAGGTCCAGTATCGATTTCGCATAGCGCGACGCAAGACGGGGATTTTGCATTGTTTGTTATTTGACTATTACTGAAGCAAAGTAAACCTTGCAGCAGCCGGATTAATTCAATTTGATACCTTCAGAAAGCAGCTGTGCGTAAGCATCCTGGCCTTTTGATGAGCTCAGTTCCTGACGCAGTATTTTACCTGCTACTTCTATGGCTAGGTTACCGATCTCGTTCCTCACTTCGGTCATAGCAGCGTTCTTCTGCTGTGTGATCTGTACCTGTGCGTCTGCGATGATCTTGTTTGCATCATTCTTAGCCTGTTCTTTAGCTTCGTTGATGATACGATCTTTCAGTTCTTTAGCTTCTTTGAGCATAATGGTACGCTCTTCGCGAGCCTGTACCATCAGTTTTTCGTTCTCAGCTTTCAGTTCGCTCATTTCAGCTTTTACGCGCTGTGCAGTAGCGATAGAATCAGCGATACCTTTTTCGCGTTCGCCAAGTGAGCTCAGAATTGGCCCCCACGCAAATTTACGAAGGATAAGGAATACAGCTATAAACGCTATAAGTGTCCAGAAGAATAAACCGAGTTCCGGGGTCAGCAGATCCATTTTTTTATTGAGTTAAATGGTTAAAAAAATTAACAGGCGCACAAAGTCAGTGCAAAGCCGCCGTTTTATTTATTAAAGTTTTCTGATTTTAAAATAACTGCATCCTCTGCCCTATGCGTTGGATGCAGTTATACAGTCGTTGCCGGACTACTATACGAAGATAGCGAGGATGCCTGCGATTACCGCAAACAGTGCCACACCTTCTACGAAGGCAGCAGTCAGGATCATGTTTGCACGGATGTCACCTGCTGCTTCTGGCTGACGTGCGATAGACTCTACCGCACCTTTACCGATCTGGCCGATACCAACACCTGCACCTAGTGCAGCGATGCCTGCGCCTACAGCGCCACCTGCTTTAGCCATGTCGCCGGCTAACATAATTGTGTTCATTAAAACTGACATGTTATTATGGTTTTTGATTAAAAAACACTCTTTAATTACTATCCCGAAGGATTTCAATTGTAAATATATCTTCTATTCACTGCCAAACCAGAATTCGGCAACGAATCTTTTGCTTTTTAATGTGCAGCTGCGTGGTTATCGTCATGATGAACTTCTTCTATCGCCTGACCTATAAACACCGCTGTAAGGTTTGTAAATATGAACGCCTGTATAGCAGCAACCAGCAATTCCAGCATGAACATAAAGACCGAAAAGGCAAGTGATACAGGTACAAAGCCTATACCGGCAGCCTTACTCATGGCGCTGAATATAAAAATCATAGATACAACACACAATATAACAATATGGCCCGCCAGCATGTTGGCAAAAAGACGAATGGTCAATGCTACCGGCTTGATAAACAATGATATGATCTCGATTGGAACCAAGAGAAACTTAATACCCGTTGGCACACCCGGAGGGTTGAGCAGGTGACCCCAAAAATGGCCATTTGCACGAACCAACAACACAAGAAAAGACACCAGTGATAAACAAAGAGTAACAGCAATATTGCCAGTAAAGTTAGCACCACCTGGTAGCAAACCTAAAAGGTTATTTACCCAAATGAAGAAGAAAACCGTAAGCAGCATGGGCATGTACTTAGGATATTTCTTGCCAAGATTAGGTTTAGCTACCTCGTCACGTATAAATATAATTGCTATTTCCAATGCGTTTTGGAAACCCTTAGGAGCAGCAACAAGTCCCTTTTTATATTTTTTAGCAGCAGATATCATCAACCAAAAGATGATAACTACGCTGAACAACATAGACAATACATTCTTGGTGATAGAAAAGTCATATACTTTAGAGCCATCCTCTGTTTTGATCTTTTCCTTCATGTTCTTTTCTATATAAAGACCATCGTAGGTAGTATTGCTGATGTGGTTGCCGTTTGCATCGAGGTACCATCCACCGTGGAACTTGCTGTAAGAGAAAACAGATAGACCTTTGCCTGGCCTGTAAACGATAACAGGAAGAGGCAGAGCTATCTCTTTCTCGTGACCGTTCTCACCCTCGAGGCTGAATAGATGCCATTCGTGAGAGTCTGAAACGTGGCCGAAGACCAGTTCTGTAATATTTATACCTTTTTTTTCTTCGTGGCCACCTGAAGCACCCGCGACATGGGCTGTTTCATGATTTTCTACTTCCTGTGCGAAAGAAGAATTAGAGAAGCCCAACAGCCCGAAAGCCACGATCAATAAGGGAAAGAGACGTTTGAAACTCATTACCGATTCCAAATTTTGCGCAAAGATATGGGTTTTATCTTCAAAAAAAGTTTTCTGACTAATAAAAAAATCCATTGCTTTGAGGGGTCAAAAAGAAAGGGATAGGGGTTACTTGAATATGTTGTATTTAATGATGCAGTACAGGGCTCTGAAAGCATCTTTCATGCCTATTTTTTTGCCTTCTTCATAGGTGCGGCCATAATAGGAGATACCTACCTCATAAATGCGGATCTTGGGAATGCGCGAGATCTTGGCAGTAACCTCGGGTTCAAAGCCGAAACGTTTTTCTTCCAGCCTGATGCCCTGAATAATATCTCTCCGGAATACCTTGTAGCAGGTTTCCATATCGGTCAGGTTCAGGTTGGTGAACACATTGGAGGCGGTAGTGAGCCATCTGTTACCTATAGAATGCCAGAAGAACAGGATGCGGTGGGGCTTGCCCCCCATGAAGCGTGATCCATAGACCACATCTGCAAAGCCGTTCACCATTGGTTTCAGCAGCACATTATATTCTTCGGGGTCATATTCCAGATCGGCATCCTGTATTACCACATAGTCGCCGGTAGCCTTGGCTATGCCGGTATGTAATGCGGCGCCCTTACCCTGGTTGATCTCATGTTTGTAATAAGAGATAGGCAAATCAGGGTTAGCTGCCTTGTAGGCCAGTATAGACTCTTCGGTATGATCGCGAGAGCAGTCATTAACTATAATGACCTCTTTCTGCATGTTGTTCAGCAGCACTACATCCTTCACCTTATCCAGGATACGGTGAATGGTGGGCCCTTCATTATAGGCCGGTATAACAATAGATAAAGTGCTCATTTAAAAGGTTGTGCGGGTGAACAAAAGTAGAAAGTAGTAATTAGAAACCCAAAAAGCAGCAGTAAAAATAGGCTGCACCTGAGGAAACAGGACAAAACCCTTCATTAATACGCTACAAAAACCAATGGATATTTATGCATTACGCCAACGGTGAAGCAGAAATAGGATGGGGTGAACGGGTATGGGCCCTTGCTGAGGCCACCTGACATGCTGCCAAAATCCTGAGAGAGGGTGATGTTCCAGTAGCCGCGGGTGGGTATGCGCTCGGTAAGGCCAAAACCAAAACGGGTAACTGAGTGCGCTATATTGTAGCTGGTGTTTACCGCTACCGTGTCTGCCCCATAGGGTGTGCCACCGGGTGGTGTCCAGAATGGGGCATAGGTATCTGTGAATTGCTTACCGCCCATCAGCACGCCTACGCCGAACATGGCATGTATGTGAATGTATTTGCGCACACCAAAGCCATAATCGACCTTGGGAGAGAAGAAGAGATAAGAGCTTTTCTGAGATACGCTGATCACATCATTATACGCGATATTGGCGCCCGAGAACACATTGCTGTGCAGATTGTAGCGCTGCAGATACATAGAGCCGCCGGCATACAGACCCGGAATGATCTTGTGCAGGTAATAGCCCTCTACCGATAAAGTTTTTTTGGAGCCATAGCCGCCTGTGCTGAAGCCCGGGCCTGCCTGAAAACCAAACATACCCTGCCCCATGCTGTAAATACTGCAACAACAGAGCAATGCCAGCAGGAAATATCTTTTCATAAGCTATGGTGCTGCTATAGAAACTATGGGAGTTTGGTATGTGCAATACCTATCCTGATGGAAACATAGGATGGGTTCAGCTTGCCCACGCTGTATGCTGTGCGGGTAACGTCTTCGAAATTGCTGGTTTTGGTGAGGCTGCCCGGCAGGAAACCAAAATCTTCTGTGAAGGAGAAGCGCCAGTGCCTGCCCATATACAGATATTGGGTAGCACCCACACCTATACGCAATACCATGCTGCTGATATTTTTGGACTTATCTATAGTGGAGTCATAGCGAACCATGCCAGATGGTGTAGAAATAGTACTGAATCTGCGCAGCGAGTCATAACCACCCATGTTCATGCCTATGCCGGCACTCATGTAAAAATGGTTGTTCTGCCTGCGGCCCAAACAAAACCTGAATTTTGGTGCAACGAATGCGTAGGCAGACTTATGCATGATGATCTCTCCCTCAGAGCCGGTAGCGTGCCTGTTGGAGTTTATTTCGTTATCATACAGAAGTGAGAATTGCTGATAGAACAGCTCTACACCTACAAAAGAACGCAGGTTAAGGCCTTTCGCAATGTCTAAACCACCCGATAGAGCAACGTCGTAATTGTTGGTAGAAGCGATGCCGCCACCAGCAAAAACACCTACTATATTATTCTTCTGGGTATAGCCCTCAAACGCTGAAAGTGACAGTAAAAGAGCCAGAAGTATTCGTTTCATCTCCGAAAATTAAACAAAATTTTTATTTTCCATAACTTGTTTGCGTAATAATGCGCTGGCACGGTATCTGTCCTCGTGATAATTGCGGTACAGACCGTCAAGAATTGCCAGGCATTTTGCGGCGGTCCATTCATCGCACCAGGCCAGTAGCCCCTTCGGATAATTGACTCCGCGGGTCATGGCAGTTTCCAGATCTGCGGCACTGGCAACCCCCAGGTGCAGCGCGTCTACCGCCTCGTTGATGAGCATGGCCACTATACGCTCTGTAATATATTTTGCCAGTTCGAGGTCTTTTTCGGGTTCCGTAACCGGAGCGCCGGGCGCATAGTCATAAAAGCCCCTGCCTGTTTTGCGACCAAGCCATCCGGCCTCCAATAATCTTTTTTGCGAGAAAGATGGTTTATAACGGGGATCGTAGAAAAAGGACTGGAAAACGGTTTCTGTAACTACATAGTTCACATCGTGGCCTATATAGTCGGTAAGTGTGAAAGGACCCATTTTGAAGCCACCCACCTCAGTCATTGCCCAGTCAATGGTAGCTATATCGGCAATGCCTTCTTCATATATACGTATGGCCTCTCCATAAAACGGGCGCGCCACACGGTTCACTATGAAGCCGGGGGTGTCTTTGGCTATAACGGGGGTTTTGCCCCAGTTTTTCATGAGGGTGGTAGCCATGGGCACCAGATTTGCGGTCGTTTGTATGGCAGGTATCACCTCTACCAGCGCCATAAGCGGTGCCGGATTGAAGAAGTGCAGCCCCATGACCCTGGATGGGATGCGGCAGGCAGCAGCTATAGAGGTAATAGACAAGGAAGAAGTATTGCTGGCAAGCACACAGTCGTCGCTCACCACTTGCTCCACTTCGGCAAACACGGCCTTCTTAATATCCAGTTTTTCTACAATCGCTTCGATGATAAGGCCGCAACCTGCAAAAGAGCTGATCTCTGTAGCGAACGTGAATCGACCCAGCAATTCTGCAGCCGAAGCAAGCTTACCCTTCTCTTCCAGTTTCTGCAAAGTGGCAGAGAGGTTGGTTCTTGCTTTTTCCAGAGCAGCGGCATTATTGTCGTAAAGTACCACCTTGTGGCCGGCCGTAGCTGCCACCTGCGCTATGCCTGCGCCCATGGCTCCCGAACCTATAACTCCTACAATTCTGTTCATATTGAAAATAACTTGAAGTGGTGAAGGCGCAAAAAAAGCGCACTGCATTATTCAGACCGTAAAGATAAGGGCAATGTACCATCTGTCATACAACAAAGCAGCTAATTACTGCTGCAGTAATGTGCTGCAGTAAGGCACTTTGTGTACAGTTCGGAAAAATTGTCCGTAATACGGAATGCGTGAGCGATTGGCTGTTGTGTAAGTTGTTGATAGTTAATGATTTGTTGTTTTGGCACATCGTTTGTATCATACTTATTCCGCAGAAGAAAGGTGAAGGATTATTCTCATTTTTCGGATGTGTAATACACCATAGTAAGATAGTATATCAGAAGGAATACCACTGATAAGAATGATAATAAGATAGTACAGGTAGTGAATAAGTCTTAACGAACTATTTGGGTGCAATTATTATTCAACACCAATAAATGTTGAGCCTATGGAAGGAGCAGAGAGATAAAGTGCCGGATACTGAACCGCTCCTGAATGGAGCAGGAGTAAATAATAGTAAAGGTCATCATTCAACCAATTCAACCACATTCATTTTCAAAATATTACAACCATGAAAAACAATATATTCAGCCGTATTCTTATTGTTTTGCTGTTCTTATCAGCTTTGGATGCAAAAGCACTCATACACATGACAGCGCATATTTCCGGTATTCCGGTAATTGTAAACAGCAAGGCAGGTCATCCGCCGGCGGCAGATAAAGCGGTAATTCCGGCAGTTGTTTCCAATATTCGGAATAATAGCAGGGCGCCAATCAATATTCCATATTTTAGAAGGCCGGCTACAATGCAGAAAGCGCCTTCCGTAAAATGGAATCCAATCAATACTACAACCCAACTGGCAGTACACACTAGGCCGGTGCAAATGCTGGTGCCAATAACTGTAGCTAAGAAGGCACATCAGCCACATATATATGCGGCTACAATGAAGGTGCCTGTTATTGCAGTACCTGTTCGTAAACAAGCGGTTATATATACTGCTATAGCTACACGCAAAAGTGCTGCTAAGAAAGCGGTAGGTGTTTTCTCATTTGCAGCCAATGTACAAGCGCGTAAAGTAACTAATGCGGCAACAATGACTTACCTGTTTGGCGGGTTGGAAATTCCGAAAAGTGGAATTGCAGCAAAACTCAGCAGGAAATCTATACTTTCCGCAAAATGGAAAAACAATAAAAGGCTGGAGGCTATTCCAAGAGTACCTGTAAGGGCAGTTGCGAAACAATTCAGTGCTATTCCGGTATCTGGGAAAAGCATTGCAGTAAATTACAAGCCAGCTATGAAGTACCTGGTAGCAAACAGGGCAAAAATAAATAAAAGAAAAACCGCAACTAATAATGTTGTGATTGCAGCCGGGGTGAGCAGGAAAGAATTGATGCCTGCTGCCGAATACGAAAGGGCAATATCGCAGGCAATACGTGCCGCAGCCATGCTGACCGCAATACGCAATATGCCTGTGATACTTATTGCCGGAAACGACCATGCGTTTACAGCCCCAGATAATGAGATAGCAAAAGATGCCATAGCAATAGCCATGAACCGTTCGTCAATGATCGCTCAGAACTGGACGGACCCGGCTAATGAATATGACATGATGAAATAAGTACTAAACAGTTTTTTTCTCAGCGAGAATGCTCCAGTCTGTTTTTTCAGCAACAATAGTATTGGAGAGATGACCCAGACCATCAATTTCCATTTCCACTACGTCGCCATCCATTAACCACTGTTCTTTATAGTTCGGATCGTTCAGTTTACCGGTTCCGTTCAGTTCCAGAAAACAGCCGGTTCCCACAGTTCCGCTACCTATTACATCGCCGGGCAGTATGTCCACCCCGTAAGCGCAGCGTTCCAGGATCTCAGCAAACGTCCAGTCCATGTCGCCCATATTACCTTCGCTCACCTGAATGCCATTTACCTTACAAACCATTTTCAGGTTGTAGTTATTGCCGGTGTGGTTGGGTCTTGGTGCTACTTTATAAGGTTCCAGTTCATCGGGTGTTACCAGCATAGGGCCTATAACGGTACTGAAATCCTTACCCTTCGCAGGGCCCAGGTTCAGCAGCATTTCTTCCATTTGCAGGGTACGCGCGCTCATGTCGTTCATGATCATGTATCCGCCTATGTAGTTATCAGCTTCTGCAGCCTTTATGTTGCGGCCTTTCTTGCAAACCACTATCGCTGCTTCCAGTTCGAAATCGAGCTTTTTGAAGTGATCGGGCATGCAGGGAATAGCGCCGGGACCCTGAATAGCATTGTGATTGGTAAAATAGAAGATAGGATACTGGTCGAACTCGGCTATCATATCCACCTTGCGGTTGCGGCGCGCAGCAGCAACGTGCTGGCGGAAGGCATAACCATCGCGGCAGGAAGTAGGGCGGGGTACAGGAGCCAGAATTGCAGCACCTGCAAAGGCTATGCCGTCTGCAACTGTCTTGCCGTTCTTTAGGTCATTGTCCGTGGCCTTCATGGCATCAATGTGTTTTTCCCAGTTCTGCAGCATATCGCTCATTGTGGCAGGAAGTGCAGCATTTACGGCTGTTGTAGCGTAGATCTTATCGTTCACCAGGATACCCAGTTGCTCACGACCATTATCGGAGAATGTTACTAATTTCATGTAGTCTATGATTTTGAGGCTGTAAAAATAACCTATATAGTCTGTTTGCGAAATGATTATTAGCACCGGGAGTATATTTGCATAATATTGTAAGTAAACCGGATCATATGACAGCATACGAGCAACTGTTCGAGAACAATAAGAAGTGGATCGCATCTATGAAAGAAAAAGATGCCGACTTCTTTGAGAAACTATCACAGGACCAGACCCCCGAATTCCTGTATATAGGTTGTTCTGACAGTCGTGTACCTGCCAATGAGATCATGGGACTGGAACCGGGCGAAGTTTTTGTGCACCGGAATGTGGCCAATATTGTGGCCAGCGTAGATTTGAATGTGATGTCAGTGATCAACTATGCAGTGGCGCACCTGAATGTGAAACATATAATAGTTTGCGGTCACTATAACTGCGGGGGGGTAAAAGCAGCAATGATGCCTAAAGACATGGGCATACTGAACCCTTGGCTGCGCAACATAAGGGATGTATACCGACTGCATCAGGCAGCGCTGGATGGGATACAGGAGGAACATGAGCGCTATAACCGCCTCGTGGAACTGAATGTGCAGGAGCAGGCAATAAACGTGATAAAGACGGCGGTGGTGCAGAAGAGTTATGTAAAGAACAGATACCCGACAGTGCACGGTTGGGTCTTCGATCTGAATACGGGTGTACTGAAAGATCTGCGTATCAACTTTACAGAGGTGCTGAAAGATATTCAGAAGATATATGATCTCACCGGCGAGTTTTCATAAAGTCATCCATTGCTTCTTAAGATCAAATAGTATTTGATACAGCAGGTTCTCTGCTGTTGTTCCATACCTGTGTAAAGACCGCTTTGCCAGAGCTTACTTGTGGGTATCTGCATAGTCCTGCAGATAAGAACAGGTGCTTTTTGCTTTTCTGTAGAATATGGTACGGGAGAAGCCGCTTTTCAATTGTTTGAAATACGGATTCTTCATCGAATTCTTGTAATAAGCGCTTTCATCGCCAGAGAAGTATTCTTCTTCGTTTACTACCGGGCAGTTCTTTTGCCAGCATTTGGCGGCCATGAACAGACAACGGGCTTTTACCTCCGGGTCGGTACTGTTGTTGTATGCTTGCATGTAGTAGCGTTCCGGTGTCTGTACGGCATATATCTCTGCCTTGGCGGCAGGTAGTTTTTTACGCGCATTACATAGGTAGTACTTTCTGTAATCGGAAGTGGACATATAATCGCAGCTGGCCAGCACGCCCTTGCCGTAGGCACTCATGCTATACAGGCCATTGGCGTACTGGTATGCCGAACGACCATCGGCAGGGTCTTTCGCCAGCTTGTCCTGCAGTTCCTTCATGCGCAGGGCAAAGGTGAGCTTGTTGTAGCGCATGCCACTGTCCGACTTGTTCCACTTGCTTTCTTCGGTAATATGGCTCACAAACATATCGGGCAGTAAAGTATTGTCCAGTTCGGGCTGTGGAATATTTTTCAGTAATTCTATTGCCTTGCCGAAATCCATGGTAGCTATCAGCCGGGTGCCTTCCAGGTCGTTCATGCTGTTTCCGGTATATACAGAGTTTCCCGACAGCCATTTTTCGTAGGGTGTATTGGTGCTTCTTTGCGGGTAGGTGGCCAGTTTGTGCAGCTCTTCCTGCGTCATTGCATCCAGTGTATTGCCCATATCGCTACCCAACCCTGTGCCATAATAAGATACTCCTGTTTCGCCAGACCAGGTTACATGGTGCTTAGAGAAACAAAGCAGTGCCTTGTTCACATCCTTCTGCTGCAAATAAATGTTCCTGAGTATGTTGTTCATGATATTGCCAAAGAACACTTTGTAGCGCTTATCATTCTGTGCAGCAGTTTCCAGCTGCTGCAGCATGGGCAGCAGTTCGCTTTCGGCCTGTGCATTCAGCGATCTGTTTTTGCCAATGGTATAGAGGGTGGTAATGATGTAGTGTTCTTTCTTTTCTATATCCGTCATGGCAGTTGCCTGCGCCTTATCCAGCATTGTTTTGCAGCCCGTCATATTGCCATCCAGCAGATACAGGTAAGAAGAAGCCAGCAGCCAGAAAGCCTTGTTGCCGTTCTTGTTTTCTTCTGCCACCTTTTGTGCAAACTGGTTCAGTTCATTCATTCCGGCATTGCTTTTGCGATTGGCGTTGTTGAACTCATTCAGCTGTTCTTCCTCTATGCTGTTGATGCTTCTGGTCATCATCACATCCAGTCCGGCCACTTTTGGGTCGTAGGCATAGGCGGCCTTTATAGCTTTGTTTGTCTTGGGCAGTCCGGTTGCTGCGGCAACAGCAGCAGAGTCTGTGGCGCTGCCATCGCTGCCGTAGGTATTGCCCCCTTCAAACATGCCGGTCATCAGGTAAACCACAGCGCGTTCATGGTCGCTTTTGCAATACTGTATCACATTTGTTGCATTGCCCTTGCATGCCCGGTTGAAGCTCAGCATGGCATTGGTCTTTTGCTCATCGCTGCTATCAAAGACAAGGCTGTATAAATAGGCGGCCTCATTCTGTTTGTTGGTCCTGAACAATACACCTGCCTTTATAGCCATGCAGCGGTAGTAGAGATAGTGTTTGCTGCCAGCCGGTAGCATATCGTTGCAAAGCATAAGCGTTTGCGGGTTTTCGCCACTGTAGAACGCCATGCGTATGGTCTGGTAGGCATAGCGCATCTTCAGATCTTCATCTTTCGTATCAGAGAATCGTTTGATACCCTCATGTACCAGTTCCTGCATAGCTGCAGAGTCTCTGTTCACATAGGCCAGTTCGTTCTTTTTGTCGTCCCAGTAGCTTTCTTTGGGTTTAGTGTAGGGTTCGCATTGTTTGGCAAAAACCAGATATAGTGCCTGTTCGTGTTTGTTGTTGTGTATGAGCCAGCGGGTAAACTTGTTCTGTGCCACATTTTTTGGTACGGTCAGGGTATAGTCTTTGCGTATGTTATCGTAAATGTGTTCCACATCTTTTACTGAGTAACTATAGAGGAAGTTGCTGATGTCGCTGTCGTCTATGTTTTTGTCAGAGCGTTCTTTCCAGGTTCGTATGTTCTCATCTGCCGGATGATAGCCGAACAGTGCGCTGTCGAACTCATAGGCATTGGTGTAGAAGGTAGCAATATTAGTATAGTAAAACGGAGTGAATGCCGGTTTGTTATTGATGCTGTTGAAGAAATAAGTAGGGGCATCCCAAATATCAGGGTCGTCTCCGGCACAGGCTACTACTAGCTTTACGCCGCCTGCAAGTATTGCCACACTACTGATAATGGTGATAAACCGTTTCCAATTCATGTAAAGGATATTTAGATAAAGTTATGCTATCGCAGGAAAAGAATATAACATTCAGACTGTCGTTTTTTATTCTTGCAGCAGTATATGCGGCTATCTCTTCCTGCGTTTCGGGGTCACTCTCTTCCACACGTATCACATCGTGTGTTCGCAGCAGATGCCCTTGCCAGATCGTATCCCGGCGGCACTCGTAAATATTGGCACTGCGCTTGCGGAACAAGGGGTTTTGCACCAGCAGGGCGGCAGGCACATCGCGCAGAATGCTGCCAAATTCCTGCCCGTGAAACAACAGGCTCCACGAGAATATGGGTAGTGCAATATCCAGCGGCAGCGGGTAGCTGCCTATACCGGAGAGATATTGTTTTGCAGTAGCGGTTTCCAGAATAGAATTATGCTCGCCGGGCTTTTTCATATTGCCCATGTTGTAGCACATCAGCAAGCCTTTGTCGGCAGGTGGTATACCGCTGCTGCCTGTATATTTTATCTGGTGCATACGTATGGTACACGACAGGGTTTTGCCTGCAAAAAAATCCTGTTTGCGCAGAGCAGTAAGCAGGCTGAAATAGGTTTGCCGTGTTCCTGCGGTCCAGTCGCAATCTATTTGCAGTTCTGCAGGAGTTATGCCTGCAGCGGTGCATAGGGCATAGGCAAGATTGTTGATCCGGGCAGCTGTCTGGGGTATGTTATCCTTGTCCAGCAGTTTGAGGGTGCGCTGCGTAATGAAGATGACGGGTACATACCGGAAAGCCTTGTCCATAGCGGCAGGAAGGCGCACAGCAGCAACCGGGTAGGGCTGCCTGATGGCCTGGTTCATATCCACATCAAACAGGCGGATGTACATGGTTTGCACCTTAAGTTGCTGCAGCGTGTGCTGCTCATAGGCGGTAGGTGCATAGGTGGTCTTCCAGTAGTAAAAACCACGGTTCACCACATGGGTTTTGTGTTTGCAGCCCGGCAGGCAGCATAGCAGCAACAATGCAATAAATGAAAGCGAGAAAGATCGCAACATCACTGCAATGATACGCATCAGGGAATAATAATTTGCTGTGCCTGTTTCTCTACACTAAAAGTTATGGTGTTGGTGCAGGGAAGGGCATCGCCATCTACCTGCATCAGCTTCAGTTGCGGGTGAGCTATAGTGATCCTGCGGCCTGTAAAGTGCTGCACGTAGCGGCTGGAGGTGATGTTGCCCAGCATGGCACGCATGGCTATGATGCCGCCCATGATCTTGGGAAACTTATTGATGACGATAAGCTCCAGCAGCCCGTCTGTGCAGGATGCCATGGGTGCTATGCGAAAGCTGTACCCAAAGTGTTTGCCATTGGCCACATTCACCATAAAGGCACGTTCATGCAGCTCTTTGCCGTCTATGGTTATAGTATATTCTCTGGACGAATAGAGCCAGAGGTACTTCGCTACCAGCCAGCTATACACAAAGAATCCCCGCTTATTGCTGGTGGCAAACTTTTTAGAGATGAGGGCATCAAAGGCTACTCCGGCATTGCTTACAAACAGCCGGTCGTTGGCGTGGCCTATATCCATGAGCATGGTGTTGCCCTTGCTGATGACTTTCACGGCCTCCTCTGTTTCCAGCGGAATGCCCAGTGTCCTGGCTATACCATTGCCCGATCCCTTGGGTATGATGCCCAGAGCTGTTCTGGTGCCTTCCAGTCCGCGGGCTATTTCATTCACAGAGCCATCTCCGCCCACCGCTATTACGGCATGTGCGCCTGCTGCAGCTGCTTTTTGTGCCAGTTCGGCACCATGACCCGCATATTGCGTGGCCAGTATCTCATAGGTATATACAGTAGTATCCAGATGGGAAGAAATAGCAAGGCTTATTTCTTTCTGCCTTTCTGTGCCCGATCTTGGGTTTACTACGAATACTATATGTTTCAGACTCATGAAAGTTGTGCTTTCAGGCTAAGGTCCATGCTCACAGCATGGTGCGTGATAGCCCCTACAGAAATATAGTCTACTCCGGTGCGGGCATACTCCCTTATGTTCTCAATAGTGATGCCGCCCGATGCTTCTGTTTCGTATTTGCCAGCTATCAGTTCCACTGCTACTGCCAGTTGTTCGGGCGTGTAGTTATCCAGCATTATGCGGTGCACATTGCCGGTGGCCAGTACTCTTTTCACATCATCTATACTGCGGGTCTCTACCTCTATTCTCAGATCCAGGTTGTTGGTACGCAGGTACTCGTTGGTGGTTTCTATTGCTTTTTCTATGCCGCCGCAAAAGTCTATATGGTTGTCTTTCAGCATCACCATATCGTATAGTCCCATGCGGTGGTTACAACCGCCGCCTATGCGCACGGCCTCTTTTTCCTGCATGCGGAAGAGGGGCGTGGTCTTGCGGGTATCCAGTATCTCTGACCTGAATTCTTTAATAGCGTCCACATACCGGCGGGTGAGGGTGGCTACACCACTCATGCGCTGCATGCAGTTCAGCGCCAGGCGCTCTGCTTTCAGTATGGTATGCACACTTGCACTCACTTCAAAAGCCAGTTCGCCCACCGTCACTTCATCGCCATCTTTTTTGTAGAGGGTAAAAGTGGCTTCCGGCTCCAGGTAGTAGAATATGGCCTGCGCCATAGCTGCACCGGCCAGAATGCCGTTTTCCTTTATCTTCAGAATGGCCTTGCCCTGGGCGGTTGCCGGTATGCAGGACAGGGTAGAATAATCTCCGGTTCCTACGTCTTCTTTCAGTGCGGCTTCTATAAATTCCTGTGTGTTCAAGTTGAATGCTTTAGATCGGTGGGCAAAATTATGGATTGTGGGTATACTTTATGATAATTTATTGTTAGCTGAGCGTGATGGCTGCTGCTACGGCTGAAGTTAATGAGCGGTAAACTATCCCCAAACAGTTACTGCTTTCGGCCGGCAGCAATGTCACAGCTATGTGTTTACCTATTACCTTTGCACAAAATCAAGATCGGGGTGGCAGACGTAATACAATTATTATCAGAGCATATAGCAAACCAGATAGCTGCAGGAGAGGTGGTACAAAGGCCGTCCTCTGCGGTAAAAGAGCTGCTGGAGAATGCCATAGATGCCGGAGCCACAGAGATACAGCTGGTCATAAAAGACGCCGGCAAGGAGCTCATTCAGGTTACCGACAACGGCAAGGGTATGAGCCCTACCGATGCACGTATGAGTTTTGAGCGCCATGCCACATCCAAGATCAAAAGCATAGAAGACCTCTTCAAGATACGCACCATGGGTTTCCGTGGCGAGGCGCTGGCCTCTATAGCGGCCGTGGCACAGGTAGAGATGAAGACCCGCCAGGCTGCTACAGAAACAGGCACACGGATAGTAATAGAAGGTACCGAGGTGAAGCTGCAGGAGCCCTGCGCCATCAATCCGGGCACTACCATCATGGTGAAGAACCTGTTTTACAACGTACCTGCCCGCCGCAACTTCCTGAAGAGTGCCACTACCGAATTCAGGAACATACTCGATGAGTTTACCCGTGTGGCGCTGGCACATCCTTCCATTGCCTTCAGGCTGTGGAACAATGGCACCGAGCAATACAGGCTGGAAAGCGATAATCTGAAGGCACGTATTGTGTCTTTACTGGGCAATACCTATGAGAAAAATCTGGTGCCTGTGGAGCAGGAGACCGATGTGCTGAAGATAAACGGTTTTGTGGGCAAGCCACAGGCCAGCACCCGCACCCGCGGCATGCAGTTCTTTTTCATCAACGGCAGGTTCATTCGCAACGCCTACCTCAATCATGCGGTAGTACAGGCCTATGAGGGGCTGATAGAGAAAGATTCATTTCCGTTCTATGTGTTGTTTCTTGAGGTAGATCCGGCAAGGGTGGATGTGAATGTGCACCCCACCAAGCAGGAAGTGAAGTTTGAGGACGACCGCCTTATGTATTCCTACCTTATGGCTGCCGTAAAGCACTCTCTGGCGCGCTACAATATTGCACCATCGCTCGACTTTACCCTCAATGCAGAGATACAGCAACTATCGGCTGTACGCATGCCGTTTACCGACAAGCAACGAGAGGAAACACAGAAAGGATATCTTTTTAATACATTCAGTGATAAGGGTCAGGCGCACGCCATAGAGCGCAACGACAGTCTGAAACACTGGAAAGAACTGTATGAAATAGCCAACACCCCGGCAGCAGCCAATATTGCAGGTTCTGCAGCCAATACCATACCTGCGCCACAGGAGCAGCATGTGCAGGGTTCCTTGCTCAGCGGCTCGCAGAACGAGGGTAAGGGAAAAGGCAGTATGATGCTGGTGCAGGGTTCTATACTGGCGGCAACGGTAAAATCGGGCATGATGATGATACATGTGCGCAGGGCACAGGAGCGCATCTGCTACGAAAGGTTGCTGCGCGAGTGGAACAATGAAAGCACCTCTTCGCAGCGGGTATTGTTCCCTGCATCATACGAGCTGGCCCCGCAGGATGCCATTTTGCTGCAGGAAGCCCTGCCCGATCTGGTGCGTATGGGTTTCGATATATCTCCTTTCGGCAAATATACCTTTGTGGTGCAGGGCATTCCTCCCGGCCTGCCTGCAGGCGAAGAGAAGAACGTGCTGGATGAAGTAGTGGAACAGCTGAAACATGAATCTCCGGATGCAGTGAGCCGCCGCACAGATATGCTGTTGGCTGGTATGGCGCGCCGGTTGGCCAATAATATACAGGCAGTAACCCAGCCCGAAGGACAGGAAGCACTCATAGATGAATTATTCGCCTGCTCTCAGCCCGAACTTACGCCCGATGGTCGCAAAACATTCATCATGTTGAAAAAGGAAGACATAGAGCATATGTTGGGATAGCAGAAGGTAGATAGTGTTTATTTAATTCTTAATTAATAATTACTGCGAACAATAATAAATATATGATGCCTGTTCTGGTCATATGTTAATTTATTCAGAAATTATTATATAATTTTATAGGTAAGCCCTATTTATCTACATGAAAAGTGTACCAATGAGATACCTATACTCTTTACTTATTTTAATATTATCGGGTTTTGCAGCCCGGGCAGTCACCGCCAATTTTACGGTAGATTATAGCTCAGGCTGTACGCCGCTTGTAGTGCATTTCACCAATACTTCTGTTGGCGCCACCAGTTATTCTTGGAACCTCGGCAATGGTACCCCACTTACACCCAGCACCAATCCTTCTACCAGTTATATTACAGTTGGCACTTATACAGTTACACTTACTGCTTTTAATGGTACTGCTTCCAGTATCAAGACAATGGTCATTACTGTTTATCCGTTGCCTACAGTGAGTTTCTTTGCCAGCGATACTACTGTTTGTCCCGGCGCTCCGGTAAACTTTACCAGTACCAGTGTGGGTGGTGTGGCAGGTCCGCTCACTTATATGTGGAACTTCGGCGATGGTGGAACAGCCACAACAGCCACGCCCAGTCACGTATACAACACACCGGGCTTCTACAATGTTACCTTGCTTGTTACCAATTCGCAGGGCTGCCAGCGTTCATATACCAAGGTGTCTTATATAGAGGTATACAACCGACCCACTGCCTCTTTCAGTGGTAGTCCGGTAAACATATGCAGCCCTCCCGGAACGGTCAATTTTTTCAATTTTTCAACGGGTGCGTTGCCGCTCAGTTATCAGTGGAATTTCGGTTTTGGTCCGCCATCCACACTGGCTACACCATCTAATACGTACACTACTCCGGGTAGCTATACCGTGAAGCTGGTGGTGACAGATGGTTTTGGTTGTAAGGATAGTATTATTCGTCCCGCTTATATATATGTGGGTAGCCTTACTACTGCTTTTACCTGCCCTACCACGGCTTGTATGCGCACTCCGGTCTCTTTCCCAAATACCAGCGGACCTCATGCCAGCCGCACCTGGAATTATGGAGACGGCAGTTTTGCGGATACTTCCTATAATGGCAATCACACCTATCTTGCAGCAGGTACCTATACGGTAACATTAACTATAGGCAGCGGCCCATGTACCTCTGTGGTCACACATACCATTACTATTCTTCCGGCAGCAGTTGCCGATTTTACCATTGCTCCGGCATTCCCCTGCCCTGCCCCAACTACTATTACTTATACCTCATCGGTGCCGGCAGGCAGCACAGTGAGCTGGTTGTATGAAGGGGGTTCTACCGGTGCAGGTGCAACCGGGTCACACACGTATACCAGCAACGGCATTAAGATCACCAAAATGATAGTGACCAGCCCGGCCGGCTGTATAGATACCTTTGTAAAAAAAGACACCATATATAATATTGACTTCCTGGCGTGGGCATATCCTATAGAAGGTTGTGTGCCGCTGACGGTCAATTTCAACTCTTCATTTACCACCCGCTGGCCCGATACCACCAGCGGTCCGTATCCGTATCCATATCCCGTTACTTCCTATATCTGGAACTATGGCGATGGTTCTGCTCCGGGTTCAGGCACTGCACCCACACATATATATACAGCAGTAGGGGTATATATTGCCACCGTTACCGGCACTACATCTAATGGTTGTATAGTAGCTGATACTATGATGATAAGGGTAGGTGCACCGCCTGTTGTTACTTTCTCCGTTTCACCTACTCATGTATGTTATGGTCGTCCGGTAACATTTACCGCTACGGTAATTTCAGGCCCTGTTACCAGGTATGAGTGGATGCTGGGCGGAGGTTTCGCAGCTACATCTACGCCGGTACTGGTATATACCTATCCTTTGCCGGGCTTTTTCACAGCTACGGTTACACCATATTTCAATGGTTGCCCGGGTGCGCCTGTTACTATAAGTACAGTTATCACAGTAGATTCGCCGAAAGCTATTATCAGTCATTCTACTGTCTGTTATGCGCCAACCACAATACAGTTCTACGACAGATCGCTGGGAGATGATACCCATCTGTGGATGTTTGGCGACGGGGCTACCTCTACCGTAGACGATCCCATACATACCTATTCTGCTATAGGCACCTATACGGTGACACTTGCTACTTATAATGCTACCAGTGGTTGCCGCGACACTGCCTATTCCATCATTACAATGGGGCACCTGCCCATCGATTTTTACGGGCACGATACGGCAGTGTGTGTAGGAGATACTGTGCGCTTCACCGGTGTTTTTCCGGGAGGACCGCCAGATACGGTAAGATGGTATGTGAATGGTTTACATAAGCCATACTGGAAGGGGCTTACGATGACAGATACCTTTACGGTGGGCGGGGTATACACAGTAACGCTGACAGCATATACTGCACAAGGGTGCTGGGAGTCGGTTACTAAGGTCAATTATGTAATAGTGGGTGATCCCCGACCGGGCTTTATGGCCGTTCCCCCTACCGGGTGCTGGCCACTTTCTGTCACCTTCACCGACACCTCTACAGATGTGCCGGGGGCCACGCTCAACAGCTTCCTGTGGGATTTCGGAGACGGTAGTACCGCATTACTGGGAACGCCGGTCACCTCACATATATATACTGCATCGGGGGTGTATCTGGTCAAAGAACGCATGTCTGATATAATAGGATGTGTTGACTCTGCAGGCCCGAGAACCATTACAGTATACAGACCAACTGCTGCGTTTACGGCATCAAACGTACATCCTTGTATCAATGACCCGATCAATTTCAGCAACACGTCCATAGGATTTGCAAGTTCTTTCTGGATGTTTGGCGACGGTGGCACCTCTACCGGCACTTCGCCCACTCACATTTACACTACTACGGGTAGTTTCACGGTGAAGCTGGTTGTTACAGACATACATGGCTGCTCAGATACCATGACGCAAACGGGCTATATAAATGTTGCCAAGCCCGATGCCTCATTTACCATGAGCGATACATTTTCTATATGTGCGCCGTTATTGGTGTCTTTTAACAATACCAGCACAGGTGGCATTCTCAACGACTGGAAGTTCGGCGATGGCAATATATCTTCATTGGTAAGTCCTACCAATATGTACCTAACCCCGGCATTATACCCGGTTCGCCTTATTGTTACCAATAGCTGGGGCTGCACAGATACCGCAGAGGGGCACCTGAACCTGTATGGTTATTCGGGGTCGCTTACATACACCCCGCTTACAGGTTGTGTGCCGCATCTGGTACATTTCAGTGCTGCTATAAGTAATGTGCCGCACATCATCTGGGATTTTGGCGACGGCAGTACCAGCGCACTTTCTGCAGTAGACACGGCTTCGCATGTATATACCCTTCCGGGGGCCTATGTGCCCAAACTCATTCTCAGCGACAATACCGGTTGCCAGAACTCCAGTGTGGGTCCGTTTACCATCAAGGTCGATCAGCTGACTGCTAAGTTTGATGTGTGGCCTTCTGCTTGTATCGGATTGCCCTTCAATCTGGTAGACTCTACATCTTTTTACTGGAATGCACCTACCAGCTGGTTCTGGACCTTTGCCGGAGATACAAGCAGTCTGCCATCTCCGGTATACCCTGCGGTGAACATACCGGGCAAGTATCCGGTTACGCTTACGGTTTCCAATGCATGGGGCTGCACAGCTACACTTACAGACGATATTGAGGTATATCCGCCACCAACGGTAACTACCAGCCCCGATACGGTGGTATGTGTTACCGATGCAGCGTCGCTGAAGGGTTTCGGTGCTCAGACCTATTTATGGACAGGCCCGACGGGTACGGTGGGCTGCGCTACCTGCAATCCGGCACCGGCTACTCCGGTTGTGCCATCTACCTTCACGGTAGTAGGTACCGATGAGTATGGCTGCAAGGACACGGCAACCACTTTTGTAGGGCTCCGCACACACACCACCAGCTCTGCCGGTGGCGACACATCAATATGCTCTGGTGGCTCTGTGCCGATATTCGATACGGGTGCACACAAATACCTGTGGATCCCTGCCGGTGGTCTCAGCAGCAATACCGTCAGCAATCCTACTGCATTCCCTGCATCCAGTATCACCTATACGGTGGTGGCTCAGCTGGGTAGTTGCATACCTGATACGCATTATGTGCATATAGATGTTTTCCCGATGCCTACTGTAGATGCAGGCATTGATCAGGAGGTGCTGGCAGGTACTATGGTGCAGCTGCTGGCAACAGGCAGGAATATTTCCAGCTATCAGTGGACACCATCAAAGGGGCTCAACTGCTACAATTGTGCCAATCCCGAGGTGGTGGCGCTGGAGTCAACAACCTTTGTAGTGAACGTTACTTCTGCCCAGGGTTGCCGTGCATCAGATTCGGTAAACATCTATCTGTTCTGCGATGGCCGACAGGTGTTCCTGCCCAATGTCTTTACCCCCAATGCCGATGGAAAGAACGATCTTTTCTATCCGAGGGGTTCGGGTATCAGCCATATCAAGACCTTCAGGATCTATAACCGCTGGGGAGAAATGCTTTTTGAAAGAAAAGATTTCCCTGTCAATGACGATACCTATGCCTGGGATGGCATGTATCAGGGCGAAGAAATGAGACCAGATGTATATGTGTATGTGATTGAGGCTGTGTGCAGCACCGGGAAACCGGTGATGGCCAAGGGCGATGTGACCCTGATAAAGTAAGAATAACACATTGCTGTATATTACCCTAAGCCAATTATTTAACCAAAAAATGAAAGAAAAACGTATTAAATTCCAACGTATTGTTATTTTTTAGCGTCTTTTTAACACTGGTCCTTTGCCCAAAGCAATGGAGACCTTTCTGAATTATGATCAATTCTACCTTAACTATAGCCCGGCGCTTCCTGTTGCTGTGCCTGTCTTTGCTGCTGGTTCAGTCGGCAATGGCACTTACCGCAGGGTTCACCGCCACCCCTACCTCGGGCTGCGCACCTCTTTTGGTGAGCTTTCATAATACCACAACACCTGCCACCGGCACTTCTTATGTGTGGAATTTCGGGCCGTCCAGCTCGTCCACATTATCAGATCCTTCTTCCAGTTTCACTACTCCGGGTACACATGTAGTAACACTTACTGCTACCAATGGAGCTGCAGTGAGCACATATACGGTGGCAATTACCGTTTATCCGCCGCCGGTAGTAAGTTTCGATGCCGATGATACGGCTGTTTGCCCATGCACCCCTATCAATTTCACCAGCACCAGTACGGGCAGTGTTCCCGGCCCCATGACCTACTCCTGGAACTGGGGCGATGGTTCGCCAACGGGCACCGGTGCTACACCTTCTCATGTCTATTGTACACCCGGTTACTATACCGTTACCCTGTTTGTGACCAATGCCACAGGCTGTGTGGCCTCTCTGGTAAAAACCTCTTACATACACATTTATAATCCACCCGTTGCCAATTTCACCTGGTCGCCGTTTGCCATCTGCAACCCGCCGGGCTCTGTTACATTTACCAGTTCCAGTTCGGGTGTAGCGCCGCTTACCTGCGCATGGGCATTTGGCGATTTTGGTACCGGTTCTGGTTCTCCGGTGTCGCATATGTATACATCGGTTGGTACTTATAGTCCATCTCTTGTAGTTACAGATGCCAACGGCTGTAAAGACACCGTAGTGCTGGGTCCGGTGATCGTAGATACCATTCGTGCCGAATTCACCTATCCCGATACGGCCTGTCTCTATTCCAATATTACATTTCCCAATACCAGCTCGCCGCATACCACCCGCACCTGGGACTATGGCGATGGGAGCCCTAATACCACATTGCTCAATGGTTTTCATGCCTATTCTGCACCGGGTACCTATACGGTAACACTTACTATCAGTAATCCACCTTGTACCAAGGTCATATCGCATGTGGTGCATATAGTTACCGGTCCTGCAGCCACATTTACTGCAAACCCTGCTGATCCCTGTCCGGCGCCATCTCTTGTGAACTTTACGGCTACCGGCCCTGCAGGCACTTCTTATATATGGTCATTTGGTCCGGGCAGCGGCACCGGCAACCCTGTTTCCAATACCTATACTACCAATGGTGTTAAGACCATCACCATGGTTGCAATAGATCCGTCTACCGGTTGCCGCGATACGGTAACGCAGACCTTGTTGGTACGCAATATTCTTTTTCGTGTAAATGCGGGCCCTATGTCTGGCTGCAGACCGCTTTCTGTTTCATTCAGCACATCGGCATTTACCACTGTTCCGGGTCCGGGCTCTACACCTTATCCCTTCCCGATTACTTCTTTTACCTGGAACTTTGGAGATGGCTCTCCTGCAGGTTCCGGCCCCACCCCTTCACATGTGTTCACTGCAGTAGGTACGTATAGGGTGGTGGTACATGCGGTAACTGCCAATGGCTGTCCGGTATCAGATAGTATTTATATACAGGTAGGTGCACCGCCTGCTGTTACTTTTACCGCAACCCCAAGGCATGTATGCTACGGTTCGCACACACCCATAACTTTCACGCCGGTCATTGTTACCGGCCCGGTAGACAGGTATGTGTGGGAGTTTGGCGATGACGGCGTAACGATCAGCGACACATCGGCTACTCCTGCGGGGGTATCTCATGTGTATACCTTACCAGGTGTTTTTACAGTTAGTGTAACCCCTTACTACAACGGGTGCCCGGGAGCCACTTATTACATTACGGATTACATTACCATAGATTCCCCCAAATCCATTATTGCATATAAGTCGTTATGTACCCCGCGAACGAGGGTACAGTTCGGCGACAGCTCATTGGGAGACGATACACATCTCTGGATGTTTGGCGACGGCTTTACCTCTACCGCAGATAATCCATTACACGATTATCCGGCAATCGCAGTGTATACGGTTACGCTGGCCACTTACAATGCCAATAGCGGCTGCCGCGACACCAGCACGCAAATAATAGATCTGAGACCTCCCGTATTCAGCTTTGTGGCCGATGATACTACCGTTTGCAAATACGATTCGGTCACATTCTTCAACACGTTTACATTTGGTTCTGCAGTAGACTATTCCTGGAGTGTCTGGAATCCGTACCCTACAACGGCCTTGGTACCTGCAACTACTACTTTTGGAGATGTTTTTGGCTATAGATTCTTATCGTCAACCGGGCGGCATACCATACGGCTTATTATTGTAGACGGCCTTGGCTGCCTCGATACCTTCATGCGAACGAATTATGTGGTAGTAGGCAAGCCCGTACCCAATTTCACGGCGCTGCCCACATCGGGTTGTGTGCCGCTCAATGTGATCTTTACAGATGGAAGCGGTGCTGCTGCAGGCACATCGCTCGCCAGTTACGAATGGACATTTGGCGATGGCGGTACCTCTACGGTCACTACACCTATTACCGTGCATACCTATACTGCTGCGGGCACTTATGATGTGAAAGAGATAGTTGTTGATAACATAGGTTGTAAGGACACTATTTTCAGACTGGCCTACATTACGGCCTATGATCCTACGGCCGCATTCACTGCCAGCAATACGCATCCGTGTAAGTTCTCGCCGGTCACATTTACCAGCACCTCTACAGGGGGCATCGTCTATTCGCATTGGGACTTCGGCGACGGGGATACTTCCAACATCCTTACTCCGATCCATGCCTATACCGCTGCGGGTACCTATACGGTGAAGCTGACCGTTTATGATTCGCATGGCTGCTCAGACATACTCATCATGCCCGGATTGATCATTGTAGCACAGCCGGTGGCTGCATTCCATATGAGCGATTCCGTTTCTGTGTGTCCACCATTGTTTGTCAATTTCATTAATACCAGTACCGGTGCAGCTACCTACGATTGGGCCTTCGGCGATGGTGGCACCTCTTTGGTGGCATCTCCCAGCAATATGTACATAACCTCGGGTCTGTTCCCGGTAAGGCTCATTGTTACGAGCGCCTATGGCTGTAAGGATACCGTTACACATCCGGTCAATATATTCGGTTATGCGGGTGCCTTCACTTATGCGCCCATACAAGGTTGTGCACCGCTAGCAGTTCATTTCTCTGCAACCCTCAGCAATGTGCCCTTTATTACGTGGGACTTCTCTGACGGGGTTACCTCTACCGTTTCTTATACCGACACCGCAGTACATATTTATACCACGCCGGGTGCCTATGTACCCAAGCTGATCCTGAGCGACAATACCGGCTGCCAGACCTCAAGCACCGGTCTCGACACCATCAAGGTAAATGCGGTATACCCTAAAATGTTTACATCGCCGAGTCCGGTATGTATCGGTATTCCGTTTACGTTCATAGATTCCTCTACCAGCTATTGGGATACCATAAGGACATGGGAATGGACCTACGACGGCAATACCAGCACACTCTCTGCTCCGTCATACACTATCAACACACCGGGCACTTATCCTATCACATTGAAGGTGACAGATGGCTGGGGTTGTTTTGGCGTATTGGGCAGTACCATGATCGTTAATCCGCCGCCTGATGTAACTTCCAGCCACGATACGGTAGTTTGTCTTACAGACCCTGCAACGCTTGTGGGTTATGGTGCATCTACCTATACATGGTCGCCTCCGGGCACTCTTACCTGTCTTACCTGCAACCCTACCCTGGCCACGCCTGCAGTACCAACTACCTATACCGTTACCGGCACCGATGCCAATGGTTGTGTAGACTCTGCAACGGTAACAGTAGGTCTGCGTACACATACCATCAGTAAGGCATGGGGCGACACAGCAGTATGTGAAGGCGTAACGGTGCAGTTGTTCGATACCGGTGGTACTTCTTATCTGTGGTTGCCACCTACAGGTCTCAATAGTAATACGATCTATAATCCGTTGGCCACACCGCCATATACTACCATATACATGGTTATTGCCCGCCTGGGTAGTTGTATACCGGATACCAATACTGTGACACTTACGATATGGCCGCTGCCCAAAGTAGATGCCGGCCCCGATCAGCGATTGGTGGCGGGTTCTATAGCGCAGCTGCAGGCCACGGGTACAGATATTGCTACTTACAAATGGTGGCCGGGCGAAACCCTGAGTTGCACCGAGTGTCTGGGGCCGGTGGCCAGCATGACCATGAACACTACGTATTACATAGACGTAGCTTCCGATAAGGGCTGCCGCAATTCAGACTCTGTAAGGATACTGCTCTACTGCGATAACAGCATGTTGTTCCTGCCGAATGTATTCACACCAAACGGAGATGGCCAGAACGATATCTTCTATCCGCGTGGCATGGGTATCAAGACCATCAAGTCCTTCAGGGTATATAACCGCTGGGGCGAAATGATGTTCGAGCGCGAGGATATTGGCCTCAACGACGCCGCTAATGGTTGGGACGGCTCTCATAAAGGAGACAATCCGCGTCCTGATGTATATGTTTACGTGATTGAAGGGGTCTGCTATACCGGCGAAGATGTGCACATAAAGGGCGATGTGACACTGGTGAAATAAACCTTGATTCGGTTATAAAAGAGAAAGGCGATCCATGTGGGTCGCCTTTCTCTTTTATAGTACAATTGTTTCGTTATTTCTTGCTTTGTTCTTTGCCGTTATCGCCGTTTACGGTGAAGATATATTGTATCATATTGGCACCCATTTGCAAAGCTGAAAGTCTTTTTTCAGGCGAGTCGTGGTGCACATCGGTGTCTTCCCAGCCATCACCCAGATCGGTGTCGTAACTGTAAAAACACACCAGCCTGCCTTTGTAGATCAGGCCATAGCCCTTGGGTGGTTTTTCGTCGTGTTCGTGTATTTTGGGTAGTCCGTTATTGAAGTTGAATTTCTGATGATAGACCGGATAAGAAAAAGGAAGTTCCACCAGATCCAGCTCGGGGAAGACCTTTTTGAGCGCCGGGCGCACATAGGGGTCCATGCCGTAGTTATCATCAATATGCAGGAACCCGCCGCTTTCCAGGTATTTGCGCAGATTCTTTGCTTCTGCATCGCTCACAGCCCAGCGGCCGTGGCCTGTCATATGAATGAAAGGATAGTTGAAAAGGTCGGGGCTGCCAATTTCCACCTGTGCCTCTTTCAGATCGAAGCTGGTGTGCAACTGTTCATTACAGAATGCAGCCAGGTTCTTCAGAGAGGTAGGGTTGGCATACCAGTCGCCACCGCCATTATATACAAGCAAACCCATCTTCATGCTCTGTGCATTGCCGGTTGCCGACAACAGAAGCAGGAAGGGGAAGAATAAGTTTTTGATACGCATCAGGAGATCAGATTGTAGTAAGCAGCTACACTCATGGCGGCAGTTTCGGTACGCAACCTTTGTGTACCCAGTGTCACCGGCGCATAACCGTTGCTTACACACAAATCTACTTCATCCTGCGAGAAATCTCCCTCAGGGCCTATCAATATCACCGCATCTGCCGATCCTTTTAACATTTCGGTCAGTGTGTGTTTAGGCGAGTCGGGATAGCAATGTGCGATCAGCTTTTGCGGCACGCTGCTGAATTTGTTCAGCGCAGTAGCCAGCGGCATCAGCTGTGTCAGTTCGGGCAGATAGCTTTGCTGAGACTGCAGTATTGCCGACTGCAATATCTTCTCCCATCTGTCGTGACGGATATGTGTTTTCTGGAAACGGGAAGAAGAAATAGGTGTAATAGAGCCTACGCCGAGTTCGGTAGCTTTTTCAAGCAGCCATTCGTTGCGGGCATTGTTTTTGGTGAAGGCTACACAAAGGTGCAACTGGTTTCCCTGCCTTTCTTCAAAGGTGGTATCCAGTATTCTTACGTTGCACTTATGCCTTTCGGCAAACTGTATCTCACCATTCGCAATGGTACCCTTACCATCGGTAAGCATGATACGGTCTCCTTCGTCCATACGCAATACCTGCCAAATATGTTTTGCAGTATCGGACTCAAGCGTTACAACACCTTTTGCGGTCATGGCCTCCGGGTAGAAGAAGCGGTGTAGATCTGACATAATGCAAAATAACAAAATAAATTAACGCAAAACTAACTGTTTGTCCGCTATTAATTTACGCATGTTAATTAGTGCATATCGCATGCGGCCCAGTGCTGTATTGATGCTTACGCCGGTCAGTTCGGATATTTCCTTAAAGCTGAGATCGGCATACACACGCAGCACTATCACTTCGCGCTGCTCTTCCGGCAAACCCTCTACCAGCTTGCGTACACTTTCATGTACCTGCCTGCGCTCTATGCCTTCAGAGGCAAGTTCTGCAGTGCCCATCAGTGCAGATATGTCCTGTCCGTCGGGCAGGGTAACAGCTATCTGCAGACGGGTGCGCCTGAAGTAGTCCATACACAGGTTCCTGGCAACACGCACAGCCCATGGCAGGAATTTGCCCTGCTCGCTGTATCGGCCTTCTTTAATGGTCTTTATTATTTTCAGGAAGGTATCCTGAAAGAGATCTTCAGCCAGATACTTGTCTTTTACCAGCATGTACAAAGAGGTGTACACCGCATCTTTGTGACGGGTAATAAGTACAGAAAGGGCTTGCTCCTGTCCTTGCTGATAAGCAAGAACCAGCTCTGCATCGGAAAAGTTGTTGAACAGCATAACTTCTACTTGGTTTAACGTAATGTAACGATCACGTCATCGGCCGTAAATTGGTAAAGTAGTTGTCTATGCTATAAGAGATGATTTAATGATGAATATGAGTGCAAAAAAGTTAAAAAAATCGATTCCACCAAATATTTTTAGCTTGGTTTTGGCATTCCATTAACCTTGCATTAATAGAAGACGACGTAATAACACAAAAGGTTGGGAGTCGCGGCAAACAAAATTTCTGCCACAGCTATATACTGCTGATCAATGTCATGATACAGAGTAAATACCTGCACATTACCTTTGCGCCATGAAAAAGGTGTGGATGCGTATTATGGTAATTGCTGCAGTAGGGCTCTGCAGTGCATACCGTTTTATCCCTTCTTCGGGTAGTGTTCTTTCTTTCAGAGGAGCGCCAGCCACCAAAGAACAGCTGGGAGAGATGCTCTTCTTCGAGCCTATGCTGTCTGCAGACCGCTCTTTGAGTTGCGCCTCCTGCCACATTCCTGCTTTTGCTTTTGCAGATACGGTTGCTTTCAGCAAGGGCGTTGGTGGCCGCCTGGGTAAAAGGAATGCGCCTTCCTGCGCCAACCTTTCAGACAGGCCTTACCTGTTTTACGATGGCAGGGCAGCCTCGCTCGAAGATCAGGTACACTTTCCGGTAGAGGACAGCAATGAGATGTCTCTGCCATTTGCTACTGCGGTAAGCCGGCTGAATGCCAGCAGCAGCTATTTAAAATACTTCCGCAAGGTATTTGGCAAAGAGCCCAATGCCGAAAATCTGGCTGCCGCCATTGCCGCCTTCGAACGTACACTGGAAACATCCAAAACGCCCTTCGATAGATACATGAACGATGACGAGAAAGCCATTTCTGCTGCAGCTATCAGGGGCAGGGAGGTGTTCATGGGGCCGAAGGCAAAATGTTTTGAATGTCACTTCTCGCCCGATTTCACCGGCGATGAGTTTCGCAATATTGGCCTCTACGATGGCCGTACGTTAAAGGACGAAGGCCGCTACACCATCAGCCATAACAAAGAAGACCTGGGTAAGTTCAGGGTGCCGGGGTTGCGCAATGTGGGAGCTACCGCACCCTACATGCATAATGGCATGTTCCGAACCCTGAAGGAGGTAATAGAATACTACGATGACCCCTACAAGGTAGTCCCCCAACCGGCAAATATGGATACCTTGCTGGCAAAGCCCCTTGGCCTCACCGCTACTGAAAAAGAAGACCTGGAGCAGTTTCTGCTTACCCTCACCGACGACCGCTTTGCGAAGCGCAAATAATAGCCAACGCTATTGTAGCGGGCTTATTGCTACTTTTGCACCAATGCACAGCACCGCGCACCTGCAACAACTGCTCGATACCAAGGCCCGGCTCTACAATCAGCCTGCCTTTATAGCAAAAGACCCTATAGTGGTGCCGCACGCATATACCCGCATGCAGGACATAGAGATAGCTGGCTTCTTTGCGGCTACGCTGGCATGGGGCAACAGAACAACCATCATCAATAGTTGTAACCGCCTTATGCAGCTGATGGACAATGCGCCCTACGATTTCATACGCAACCACCGCGATACAGACCTGAAACCGTTTGTTCATTTTGTGCATCGTACCTTCAATGCTACAGATCTGCTCTATTTCATTGCCTTGCTGCAGCATCACTATGCATCATCAGATTCGTTGGAAGATGCCTTTGTACCAACCGCCCGGTACACAGAAGATACAGTAGCACAGGCGCTCATTTATTTTCATAACTACTTCTTCTCTATAGAGCATCCCGAACGTACCCGGAAACATGTGGCTACACCAGAGCGCAATTCGGCCTGCAAGCGCATCAATATGTACCTGCGCTGGATGGTACGCAAAGACAAGTCAGGGGTAGATTTCGGCCTCTGGAAAAAGATCAAAAGCAGTCAGCTCATTTGTCCGCTGGATGTACATGTGGCGCGTGTAGCCGCCCGTTTGCAGCTCATACCTACCGATAAGGCCGACTGGAAGAATGCCCTGGTGCTCACAGAGCGGCTCAGGGAAATGAAGCCCTCCGATCCGGCAGTGTACGACTATGCGCTCTTCGGTCTGGGGGCCGAGGAGCGTTTGTAGCTTAGCCTTTCAGCTTCAGCAGGCAGTAGTGTTTCACCGCCTTGCTGCGGTTGGCCGGGTTCAGAAAGTCGGGGGTCAGTTCGCTTACTTTGTAGAATACACCTTCTTGTTCCACTTCATATATTATGCCCATCTGCTGTATCTGCGGCAGGTGTTCGGGCATGGTCAGCATATATTGGCGGCCGGCTATGTCTGTAAGCGTGTCTATGCTTTTGATGCTGCCATTGGCGTAGAACTGTATGGCGTTTATAGGGTCGTCTACCCGGTACACACACACATTTGCAGGCACTATGTGGTGTGTGCGTATATACCTGCCTGTAAGCGAGCCCACCTGGTAGCCCAGCAGATTGTAGTAAAAGAAGTTGGTAAGGAACAGGTTCACTATAATGATGCCTGCTGCAGGCAGCCACAGCAGCTTGCCTGCCACCTTTTTGCTGAAAGCCAGGTAGAGCCACAGCGCCAGTCCTGCCGCCCATAGTGCTATCACCATCGGGCCGCCGTCAAACACATAGGCTATCAGCAGCAGTAGTGCTCCCATCAGCAGGCACATGATCACCACATGGGCGGGTGCCATTATCTTCAGTAAGCGGGCATAGCGGCCATCCAGCATATCATGTATCAGCCGGGCAGTAATGATGGCTGCCAGCGGGAAGGCAACGAATATGTAGTGCGGTAGCTGATAGGCCGATGAACCCAGTGCCACATAGGCCAGCACAAAACCGCCCATGGTCACCCATTCCTGGTGGGGTTGCAGCCTGAAACGCTGGCGCACCAGAACCACGCTGTTGATGATGATTGCTGTGAGGAACAGGAAGATCCAGGGAAGGAAAGACCACAGCATATTCAGCATAAGGAAGTCCATTTTGGCACCATTGCTCCAGGGGCTTTCGCCGGTAATGCGACCAAAGCTCTGCGACCAGTAAAAGAACCGCAGACCCGACACATGGGTAGAGCCGTTCACCAGTTTTTCGGGGTGCATATCAAACTGCTGGTACAAACCAATGCTCATAGGAACCAGCATAATGGCTATGACCAGCAGGGCTGGTAGAAAGGCAACGCTGAAGAAATTCTTCCATTGCCGCTTCAGCAGCCAGTCTGTACCAAAGCACAGCACCGGCACTATAAGGGCTATAGGACCCTTGGTCATCATGCCCAGGGCTATTGCTGCCGCACCGCCAAGCAGGTACCAGATGCGCCTGGTGGCCACCCATTCCTGTATCAGCCAGAGGGCCGTTATTACGCAGCTCATCAGCAGGGTATCGCAGCGCACATCATTCGTCCACAGGAACATGCCCTGACAACTGGCCAGCACCAGTGCTGCCATTCGCCCTGTTTGCTCGTCATAGAGGCGCTTGCCCAGCCTGTAGGTGGCATAGATGGCCAGCAGGGCAAACAGCAGTGAGGGAAACTTATACCCGAAATTATTGATACCGAACACCTTCATACTGGTGGCACTCAGCCAGAACAGCAGGGGTGGTTTGTCCAGATAATCTATGCCACGGTCATAGACATGCAGCAGGTCTCCGCGCACCATCATCTCGCGGCTTATCTCCGCATATTGAGATGCATCCACATCCATCGTATCTACCCGCACTGCCGTGAAGTAGATAACTGCGATCACTATAAACACCCAAAACGGAACCTTCGGCATCAGAAAACTTTTTCCAGTCGCAAAAATAGTCGCAATTTTATGGGATGCTGCAATTAAAATATTATTCTTTCAACCTCCCCTTCGAATATCCGTTCACCATTGCCAAGGGTACCAAGACCCACCAGCCTACACTCATCACCTCGCTGGGGCTGGGCAATATGCGCGGCCATGGCGAGGCGCCGGCCATTACTTATTACGATGTGACGGTGGAAGGAATGATGCAGTTGCTGGAAGAGAAGCGGGGAATGATAGAGCGCTATGCCCTCACTGATCCGCCCCGTTTCTGGCACTTTCTGCACCACCTCATACCCGGGCAGCACTTCCTCACTGCCGCGTTGGATATTGCCGGTTGGGATCTTTTTGCACAAATGCGCCGCCAGCCGCTGCACCAGTTGCTGGGTATTACCTGGTGTGCTGTGCCGCTTACCGACTATACCATAGGCATGGATACCACAGAGCAGATGGTAGCCAAAGTAAAGGCGCACCCATGGCCGGTATATAAGATAAAATGCGGCGGATCGCATGATCTGGATGCTATACGTGCTCTGAGGGCGGTTACTGCTTCGCCGTTCAGGGTAGATGCCAATGAGGGCTGGACCTTTGAAGAGGCACGTACCCTGCTGCCGGAGCTGCACCAGCTGGGGGTGACTCTGGTAGAGCAGCCGTTGCCCCGCGCCGCCCGCGAAGAAATGAAAGACCTTAAGACACTATCGCCTATACCCTTGTTTGCCGATGAGAGTTGCCGCACCGAAGATGAGGTGAAGTTGTGCGCAGAGGGGTTTCATGGCATCAATATAAAACTGACCAAGTGTGGCGGCATTACGCCTGCCATGCGCATGATAAAGGAAGCCCGCACGCTGGGGCTGAAGGTGATGATGGGCTCTATGAATGAGAGTACCGTGGGTGCCGCCGCCATAGCACATATGCTGCCCCTGCTCGACGAGGTGGATGCAGATGGCCCGCTGCTGCTGAAGGAAGACCTGGCTGAAGGATTGGTGTACGAAAACGGGATCATGAAGATAAGTGGCCGGCCGGGTCTGGGTATCAGGCTCACCGGGCCGGTGCCCTCAACGGCTTTCCGGCCTTAGTCGTGCTGTTTCCGCCTGCTCAGCCAGAAAAGAATAAAGAAAACGAACAGAAAGAGCACAAAGTTGACGGTCACAAATACCGCATAGATCTTCCATGCGTCTGCGCTCATAAAAGGTATATGGCGCAGACTGGTGAACCGCCACATGAACAGCATGCTCACCGGCAGCGAGAAGATGAGAGAGCTGATAAGTGTGCGTCCGTTAAAGAATTCTTTGGCAATGCTCATGACCGTGAAACCTGTTAGTACAGCAAAAATATCTTTTATACCCGATTTCTCTTCCTGCAGGCCCTTTATTTCTCGATCCTTCTTTTCATTTCCATCACATCCATTTCCAGATCGGCCAGGCGGTGGTACACTTCTGCAGGTTCGCTGAAGTCGCTGCTTATTTTCATGCGGCCATACCACACTTCTTTTATGTCTTCTGGGTCTATTTCCAGGGTAGGGAACTCATGCCTGTGCGCTATCGTGTCCGATTTCAGGTATATCTTACCGCGTTCCTTCAGCCTGTTCACCAGTCGTTTCACAGCCACACCGCCCTTGTGCACTACCACATATACGCGGTTGTCGCGTATGTCTTCCAGCTTGTCTACCCATTCGCCTATTATGCGGTCGCCGTTCAGCACATTGGGTGCCATAGAGGGTCCTTCCACTTCAAACATCCTGTAGGTGGAATTGCTCAGTCCCGGCAGCCTGAAGGTAGGCAGCGATTCCATGAACTCGGCATCGCCATAACCCAGCAGATACCCGGCGCGGGCTTTTACCGGCACATAGATAATATTGTCGTTGCCGCTGTTGTCTACGGTAATGATACGGGGAATGGCACTATATCCTGCAGGCTCTTTGCGGGCAAATGCACCCCTCAGCATCAGATCTTTTTCGTCGGCCTGGTCTTCGCCTGCTTTCTGCTGTTCCAGATTCTTTGACAAAAGATCATCCAGGGTAACGCCAAAATACTTGGCAAAGTGGCGTAGGGTCTCCACGTTTGGTTCGCTGATACCCGCTTCGTAGTTCGCTATGGTGGTGCGGCCTATATTCACCTCAGCGCTAAGCCCATCCTGCGTTTTGCCGGATTTTTTTCTGAGATATTTTAAGTTGTTCGCTAAGTACATGAGGCAAAAATAGGAATTTTTTTCCAGAAAATTTGGATTTGTCAAAAATATTGGAATACCTTTGTGTCATGATCGATAGCAAAAGGCTATCAAAAATACTAATCAATGATCATTTGTGCCAAAAAATTTGTCTTGTAGGGTGTCGGTAAGGAAGTATGAATAATGTGGTTCATGTATGCCGGACAAAATTTTGGTCATTTATCACACAACAAATACCCCTGAACACTATCCGAACTATAAAAACAGATCAATATGACACACGAACAAAAAAGACAAATAAGGGAAGCACTGGTTCGCTACATGGAAAACTACAACACGCCGGCCGATGCCGCTGCAACACTCAGCGATATCAGCTTATCTACCATATCGCTTATCAGCAATCATAACTGGGAACTGCTCAGCGACCGGCTCTGGCATCATGTAGCCCGCCAGGTGGGTTTCTACTGCGGCGAGTGGCAGGCTGCCGATACCAGCGCTCATTTGCTGCTCCGCATTCTCTTTGCCGATGCACAGCATTATGCCATGACCTACGGCATAGCCATGAGCCATGGCCTGGGCAAAACATTCACCGCCCTGCACTATACCCGCCAGCACGAGAACGTAGTATATGTAGCTGGTAAAGAGGCACACAACCGCAGGTCTTTCCTGCAGGCGTTGCTGGCCGCTGCCGGCAAAAGTCCCGAAGCTGCCACTACCGGCATGCTGCAGCAACTGCTCGGCACAATAAAAGATATGGATCAGCCGGTACTGGTCATAGACGATGCACACAAACTGAAGGACCGGGTGCTGCTGCTGGTAGTACTGCTTGCCAACAGCCTTGCCGGAAATGCGGGTGTCATCATTATGGGCGACGAAAGTCTGAGGATGCGCATCATAGAGGGTGTTCGCCTCAAAAAAGCCGGCTACAGCGATATATACAAGATCATAGGCCGCCGCTTCATCTCGCTCAGCAGCCTTTCTCCGGCCGATGTGGCTACCGTTTGCCGCGCCAATGGCCTGCACGATGAGGATGTGATCGACTATATAACACAGAGCAGCAACAACAACCTGCACACCGCTACCAGCCTCATAGTAGCACACACGCAACAAAGTATAGCAGCATAAAACAAACAACAATATTCCTTTTAAAGATCCTCAAATACCAAACTATATGTATTACGCATCAGCAACTACCGCCACTACACCGGCAACCATTGCCCGCCCCGCCAAAAAGCAGGCCGCTGCCACCGCCATTCTGGTTCAGGAAAAGACAGGTATGAGTATTGCCGTATTGCAATACCCTACAGAGGTGGTGAATAACACACCGCAGCGCATGCTGCATGTCATAGCCCTTGCGCTCGATATGAGCCCGGAGTGCTACCGCATGAAGTCGCGTGTGCGCAACATTGTGGAGCTCCGCTTCATTGCCAGCCTGTTCCTCAGGCAGCATTTCCCCGCACTCACCCTGCACCAGATCGCTGCCTACTTCGGCGGACAGGATCACAGCTCCGTGATCAACGGCCTGTCGCGTGCATACAACCTCATCTATATGCAGGATGCTCAATTCCTGAAAAAATACAACACCGCCCTAAAATCAGTGACCACATGGCTAAGAAAAGAGGCATAAGACTGCGGGTAAGCTATCAGCGGGTAGAAGCCCTCTGCGAGATATGCGGCGAAATGCTCGATGAGTTCAAACCCGACAACGACCACCGCCAGCTGCTGCACGAGTACATGATGGATCTGCGCAGCCGGCTGGAAGAAATGCTGCAGCGAGAGCAGGACAATTACACACTCATACTGGCAGGCCCCGAGGCAGTAGCCTTTTACCAGCTCTGGAACATGCTGGATATACGCCACGACAAATATGCAGTGCTGATAGTAGACAACCTCTTGCGCAAAATGAGTAGCCTGGCCGCATAACCAACAACAACATAAACCAAACCCTATGAAGACCACTAAGAACAGAAAGACCACTACCGCCGTTACACCGGCGCAATTTGAAGAGGCCATGCAGCGATATGCAGCGGCAGAGGGCCGGGAGGCCGAGATAGGCAGAATGATACAGGAGGAAGTAAATGAAGTGCTGAGCCGCTATGAAGATGAGCTCCTTTGCCTCTCGCAGGGAAAACAGATCGCCTTCGGTATAGCCAGGACCTACTGCACCGGCAATAAAGAACAGCTTTTTGCCAAACGCCGCAGCATAGGCGCACAGCACGGTATAGCCGGCTTCAGGCTGGGCACACCATCGCTCAGGTTGCAGAAAGGCAGTAACTGGAATGCAATACTGGCCGCGCTCAAAGACAAACTGCCGGAATATGTGCGCACCACAGAAGAACCCGCAAAAGCCCGCTTACTGGCCGACCGCCACTCACCGCAGGTGGCACCGGTACTGGTAGCACTGGGACTGCAGGTAGTACAGGAAGAGCTTTTCTATATAGAAACAGGTAAAGCCGCCTGAACGCTAAACAACTAAAACAAACTAAAGATATGATACACGACTATTCGGAATTGCAGCTCTCCACAGATACACAGCCCGCCGGTATCTATTATACACCGGCTGCCAACAGCCGCACACGCCGTCAGCAAAAACACGATATGCTGCTCACTTTCTTCAGACACGCTAATACCCCGAAACGGAAACGCAGAACAGCCCCCGTAAAACCTACACTATTGCACACGCTGTTGTCAATGTTGGCTTAATGTTTTTCATCCATGCTGCTTGTTTTTCAGGCAGTGTGGATGTTATGCCCTCCTGTACATTTCAGCGGCAGATCTTTTGCGCGGCTAAGAGGCTATTCGAATGTTGTTATTTCTTTATGCGTAACTGCGCACTAATACGAACCTGCACATCCACAACATGACGAATTTCAAACAATCTTACTTCTTAAAATAAGAATATAAAACTGCGCATAACTTATTAATTATCAGGTAAATTCTTTGAAATGCAGAAAATGCTGGTTAGATTTGTGTAGATGAATATCAAATACGCGACAAAAAGAATCAGCGATTCCGATACTACCACTTATATATTAGTGGCCTTTGTATTGGTTGTTGTGGTGCTGGGATCGCTTGGCATCTTACTCATGTAAGCAGCTATTTTCCTGCAGTGGTTTCTGTTACTTCCCCGGTTTCAGCAAGCTGCTATATTCAGCAGGTGCATTGATGATGGCTATTGCCTTCTCCAACTCTTTATCGTATTGCATGGTCTGCGCCATACGTCCGCGTGTGTAGTAGTAGCGCGATGCTATTTCGCTTTCCAGCACATGGCGTACCTGATCTTTGTGTTTCAGTAGATCCTGCTTTTTATCATGAGATAGTTTGCTCTTCAGCGCTTCAAACTCTGCCTTTGCGCTCTCGTAATATTTCTCTTTTACCGCAATGCTCTTCAGCGAATCCAGTTCAGTTTCGGTTTCAGTTTTGTAAGAGAAGTCTTTGTTCTCTACCCATTTGGTAAACTGCCCGAACTCTGCCTCTGTAAGCGAGAATTTGGTAGGGTCTGGAATAGAAGAGTGCTTGGCAGCAAATTCTGTAGCATAGTCGAATATGTAGTTCTTAGAGTAGAGCGTAGCGGCTACCAGGCTCATCGGGTCGTCTTTCACTGCAAGGTCCGGCGATACGCCGCCGCCACTCAGCACAGTTCTGCCTGCCTTTGTTTTAAAGGTCTTCCTCAGCGAGTCGGCAAATGTATTCACGCTGCCATCTGCATTGCGGTGCGTATAGTCAAGCGCCTGTATGCAACGGCCGCTGGGGGTATAGTAGCGGGCTACCGTTAGTTTCAGATGAGATTTGAAGCCCAGTGGCCTTGTTACTTGTACCAGTCCCTTGCCATAAGAGCGTTCTCCTATGATCACCCCCCTATCCAGATCTTGTATCGTACCGGCTACTATCTCAGATGCCGATGCCGACGATTTATTCACCAGCACCGTTAGCGGCAGTGTTTTGTCCCATGCAGGCAGCATGGTCTTGTATTCTTTATCCATCTCCGGAATTTTGTAGCGGGTGCTCACCACCGGCTGGCCTTTATCCAGAAATATATTGCAGGTATTCACCGCTTCATCCAGCAGTCCACCCGGATTATTACGCAGGTCCAGCACCAGTCCTTTCAGTGTGGGCTGCACTTTCTTCAGACTATCAAAGGCATCTCTTACCTGTGCTCCGCAAGACTGTGTGAACTGTGTAAGGCGCACATAGGCAATATTGTTCTGCGGACCCACCAGGCCTGCATACGGCACGCTCGATATCTCTATCTCTCCGCGCGTTATCTGCTTCTCGGTCACTGTTTGTGTGTAGGCATCCTTCACCCTCATTTTCAGCTGTGTGCCCGGCGATCCCTTCAGCAGAGAGCCCAGGTCTTCCACACTTTTGCCCTTCAATGGCTGGTCGTCAATAGACTCTACCATATCGCCGGGGTGCAGGCCGGCTATATGCGCCGGACTGTTCTCATAAACATCTGCTATGTATATTTCATCTCCCTTGCGCTGCATGTTGGCGCCTATGCCGCCATACTTGCCAGTGGTCATGAATTCATATTCTTCTATGTCAGCCTCAGTTATGAAGTTGGTATACGGATCCAGTTCCTGCAACATGGCATCTACGCCGGTTTTCACCAGTTTGCCTGGCTCTATAGGGTCCACGTAAAACGAATTCAGTTCCTTGAACAGATTACTGTATATGTCGAGGTTCTTCGATATTTCAAAATACGGATCGGTAGTAGTGGCGCGAATAAAGAAAAATGCAGTGCCGGTAAGCAATGCACCTGCCAGAAATCCGCGGGCGCTCATGTTCTTTCTCAAACGATTCATGGGTTGCTCTTTGTATGGCAACGAATTTACGGCTTTTAAAATGTGCTCCGATAAATAAATTCATATCAAACTCGTCATTATTGTTATATAATTGGTAATTTGTATCCGGTTAGCAGAACTTCATATCTTTCCTGCGCATTTTTGCTATAACATTATGAGAACGGGTAACATCTTTTTACTTGTGTGCTGCCTTTTGTTGGCGGGCTTTTCTTCCACCGCTCAGCGCACGTTTACCGAGGGCGAGGTCGTTTACAGAGTGCAACTCACCTCCCCCGACAATACCACTGTTTCAGGACTGTATATTTTCACCATAAAAGATGCCGAGATAAAAAAAGAACTCAGGCTCGATAATGGCTATGTCGACATCACGCTCCTCAACTGTGCCAATAACACGGTCTACACATTGCAAAACCGCAACGGCACTAAATATGCCATAGAGCTCAGTATGGCAGAGCTGCTGCAGAAACAGCAACGCTACAAGGGTTTCAGACTGGCCGGAGAAACCGCTACCAACCAGAAGATGGCCGGCTATGCCGCATACAAGGCGCAGGTCATCTATGCCGATAAGTCTGCCACAGAGATCCAGTACACAAAAGAGTGGCGCCCGGCACAGACCGTCACTTTCAATCGTTTTCCCGATGCGCCCTACTTCCCGCTCAGCTTTTACTACAACGAGCCCAGCGGCAATATGAAGTTCAATGCGCAGAAGATGGAGGCCTGCCCGGTAGATGCTGCCGTTTTCAGGATACCCAAGGATTATAAAATGATCTCTTACGAAGAGTATAAGCAGCTCATTCAGGAATAGAACATGTCTGTTGCAATACCCCTGCTCTATTTACGGCACAGTTTATTGTTATGTATTTTCTGGGCTGTTAGTATGGCTATGCCTGCGTTTGCACAGCAAAACACCGAGAATGCTCCCCGCGATCTGAAGGTGATCGAAGAGCACAAAGATGCCGCAGGTAATATAGTGCGCACCATACAGTACACACAGTCCGGTGCCCGTGTCACCGAAACCCGCATCATCAGGCCGTTTCAGGGGCTCAATGCACCTATCAACCCCGATACCCTCAATCGCGATTCACTCATGGTCGTCGTCAGCAAGTCGCGTTTTCTGCTCGATGTCTATTATAGAAAAAAGAAGATCCGCTCCTACAAAGTGGTCTTTGGCCCCAAACCCAAAGAGAATAAGATGATGAAGGGCGACAGATGCACGCCCGAAGGTAAGTTCTCGGTACTGGAGAAACACCCCAGTACCCGCTACGATAAGTTCATACACCTCGACTATCCCAACGATTCTTCCCGTGCCCGCTTCGAGCTGCTGAAGAAGAAAGGAGCCATACCTGCCAACGCAGAGATAGGCGGAGATGTGGGCATACATGGCATATGGAAGGGCGGCGACGAAATGATAGACATGGGGGTAGGGTGGACCGATGGCTGCATAGCCATGAAGAACAAGGACATAGAAGAGCTCTATCGCATTATAGATGTGGGTGTGAAGATCTTTATACGCAGGTAGTGCACCCCGCTTTTCGCACTTATCAAACTTATCCGCTAATTTCGCACTCAAATAATTATCAATGAATAAAGTAGTAGCCGGCGCCGATGTGGCCATTCAGGATATTCCCTCTGGTGCAACAATTATGCTGGGAGGTTTCGGGCTTTGCGGTATTCCGGAAAACTGTATCGCTGCACTTGTAAAGAAAGGGGTCAAAGATCTTACCTGTATTTCCAACAATGCCGGTGTAGACGATTACGGAATTGGTCTGTTGCTGCAAAGCAGGCAGGTAAAGAAGATGATCTCTTCTTATGTGGGCGAAAATGCCGAATTCGAGCGTCAGTTGCTTAGCGGCGAGCTGGAAGTAGAGTTGATTCCGCAGGGTACCCTTGCCACTCGTTGCATGGCCAGTGGTTATGGCATGCCTGCAGTATTCCTGCTGGCAGGAGTGGGTACCGAGGTGGCCGAGGGCAAGGAAGTGCGCGAGTTCAATGGTAAACAATACCTCATGGAATATGCTTTCGATTCGGACTATGCCATTGTAAAGGCATGGAAAGGCGATACCCTGGGCAACCTTATATTCAAAGATACCGCCCGCAACTTCAACCCCATGATGGCTATGGCGGGTAAGATCACCATTGCCGAGGTAGAAGAACTGGTACAGCCCGGCGAGCTCGATCCGAATTACATTCATGTTCCCGGTATATATGTGCACCGCATCTTCCAGGGTACCAACTACGAAAAAAGAATAGAGCAGCGCACCGTAAGGAAGAGATAGTAGTTCATAGGGTTTATGCCCTGCCGCCTAAAGATTTCATTTCATAACATTTTTTCCATTAATACTATGGGTTTAAATAAAGAGCAGATTGCTGCAAGGATCGCAAAAGAACTGAAAGACGGTTTTTACGTCAATCTGGGTATCGGCATACCTACATTGGTAGCCAATTATATTCCGGAGGGCGTTAATGTGATCCTGCAGAGCGAGAATGGGTTGCTGGGCATGGGCCCCTTCCCGTTCGAAGGAGAAGAAGACCCGGATCTGATCAATGCCGGCAAGCAAACCATCACTACACTGCCGGGTTCTGTGTTTTTCGATAGTGCCATGAGTTTTGGTATGATCCGTGCCGGAAAGGTGGATCTTACTGTGCTGGGTGCTATGGAAGTAGCAGACAATGGCGATATAGCCAACTGGAAGATACCCAACAAAATGGTGAAAGGTATGGGTGGTGCCATGGATCTGGTGGCTGCCGCCAAAAACATTATTGTGGCCATGCAGCACACCAACCCCAAGGGCGAAAGCAAGCTGCTGCCCCGCTGCTCCCTGCCGCTTACCGGTGTGGGCTGTGTAAAGAAGATAGTTACAGACCTCGGTGTGTTTGATGTAACGCCCGATGGTTTTGTGTGTATAGAGTATGCTCCGGGTGTAACGGTAGAGGAGATCATTGCCAAGACCGCTGGTCGCCTCACTATAGCTGCCGATGTGAAAGAAATGGCTGTATAGCCGCACGCAGCCACACATATTTACAATGTAATACAACTGTAATGTTTGTGGTATGTCGGGCTTTTTTAGTTATTTATTTATATTTTTGGATCAGGAGCCTGCTGTAGTTAACCGCATCGGTTCGTCCTTCAGATATTTGTTACTCCTCTTTTCTCAAATACAAAGTATATGCGTCACACAGAAGGTTACGTTAATCACACCATCGAACATGGAATAGCTAATATCGAGTTCTTCCATCCATCCAGCAATTCGCTGCCATCAGCCATACTCAACGATCTGGCCAAGACCATCAACGATATAGGTATCGACAACCGTGTCAAGGTCATCATCTTGCGTAGTGCGGGCGAAGGTGCTTTCTGTGCCGGTGCTTCTTTCGATGAGCTTATGTCTATTTCCAACGAGGCCGAAGGAAAGAAATTCTTCAGCGGCTTTGCGCTGGTTATCAATGCAATGCGCAAATGTCATAAACTTATAATAGGTCGTGTGCAGGGCAAGGCTGTAGGTGGCGGTGTAGGGCTTATAGCTGCTACAGATTATGCCATTGCTACAGAGGCGTCTTCTATCAAGCTCAGCGAGCTTGCAGTAGGCATCGGCCCGTTTGTGGTAGGCCCTGCAGTAGAGCGCAAAGTAGGTGTTTCGGGTTTGTCGCAGCTGGCTATAGATGCTACAGGCTGGCGCTCGGCAGAGTGGGCAAAACGCCACGGCCTCTATTCCGAGATGCACAAAACCATTCACGAGCTCGATGATGCAGTGAACAGTCTGGCAGAAAGGCTGGCACACAGCAGTCCCGAGGCTATGGCACAGCTGAAAAAAGTGCTGTGGCACGGTACCGAGAACTGGGATGTGCTCCTTTCAGAGCGTGCTGCCATCAGCGGTCAGCTGGTACTCAGCGACTTCACCCGCAATGCCATCAACTCCTTCAAAGCAAAAAACACCAAATAAGATTTGTTGAGATAAGTACAACAAGATCAACAGATTATTATTTATCATTCTTTCTCAGGACCGGCCATGTGCCGGTCCTGTTTTTTTAGTACGTTCCCATCAGCATATGTCTTAATATTCTGGTTCAGTCTAAGGCACCCCCTTTTATTCGTCTATCCCAACGTTTTGCTGTTTTTTGCCGTCTTTTTTAACATTAAATTATTATCTTTAATACCCGACCCTAATATATTTCAAGAAATTAATACCAAAATGAGAGTATACCGGTTTGTATTGTTGTTACTTATGCCCCTGTTCATTGCTCAGTCTGCCAGGGCGCTTACTGCAGGGTTCACTGCCAGTACCATATCGGGTTGTGCACCTCTGCTGGTCAATTTCACCAATACTACCACTCCCATGGGCGGTTCCACCTTTTCGTGGACTTTCGGCACTTTCGGTTCTTCTACACTTACCAATCCATCTGTATACTTCACTACTCCCGGCACCCATCTGGTAACGCTTGTTGCTACCAATGACGGTACTACCAGCACATCTACGGTCACCATTACAGTATATCCGCCGCCGGTTGTCAGTTTCATAGAAACAGATTCCACAGTATGTCCGGGCACACCCATAACCTTTACCAGTACTACTATGGGTGGGGTACCCGGTACCGTTACCTGCACCTGGAACTGGGGCGATGGAGGTATTTCCACAGGCTCTCCGGTCACACATACTTATACTACTCCCGGCAACTATACGGTAACGCTCTTTGCTACCAATGCCATGGGTTGCCAGGCTTCATTGGTCAAGTCAGCACATATTCACGTTTCTGTACCGCCAATAGCTTCGCTCATTTCTCCCTTCACAGGGTGCAATCCGCCGGTAGCGGTCAGCTTCTCTACCGCTAGTTCGGGTTCTGCGCCACCGCTCACCTATAGCTGGTCTTTTGGTCCCTATGGCACCGGCACAGGTCCTTCGCCATCTGTTACCTATCCTACTGTGGGTACATTTCCTGTTAAACTGATTGTTACAGATGCCAATGGTTGTGTAGACAGTACTACGTCATCTGTTATTATCACCAACCTCATAGCTTCTTTCACCGGTCCCGATACCATTTGTACTTTCTCTACCGCTACTTTCACCAACACCAGCACCACATTCACTTCCTGCAGCTGGAACTTTGGGGATGGTGGTACCAGTACTGCTATTCACGGCACTCATGCCTATAGTGGTCCGGGCACTTATACCGTAACACTTACCATCACTACTGGTTCCTGTACCCATACCATATCCCGCACCATAGTTGTGCGTGCAGGCCCTACGGCATCTTTCACCATAGCGCCGCCAAACCCTTGTCCCGCGCCGGTCACACTTACTTACACAGGGTCCTCTTCTCTGCCCGGCACTATCTACAGCTGGATATTTGAAGGGGGTGCTACCGCAACAGGTAGTCCTGTTTCTTATACATATGGTACCAATGGCATTAAGACCGTGAAAATGATCGTTATCGATCCGGTTTATGGCTGTAAGGATACCATTACCCGCCTCGATACCATTTATAACCTCGACTTCAGGGCCAATCTCACACCAGATCATGGTTGTGTGCCGCTTACGGTTACAGGTACCGGCGCTGCATTCTATGATGTGCCACCTCCGGGCTGGCTCCCTTATCCGTTCTCGCTGGGCACCTGGTCCTGGGATTTTGGAGATGGTTCTGCTCCAAGCACATCACCTACACCAACGCATACATATACTGCCATTGGCATATACACAGCAACAGTTACAGCAGTTACCGCCAATGGTTGCCCTGTTATAGATACAGTACGAGTGTGGGTAGGTGCACCGCCACAGGCAATTTTCACAGCATCGCCCCGCCATATCTGTTATAGTTCGCATACGCCGGTTGTGTTTCAGCCAACAGTAGTGGTTGGCCCGGTAGATGAGTATCATTGGGAATTTGGTGATGGCGGTACTATCGTTTACGATACCACAAATCCCCCGCTTTCGGTCTCGCACGTATATTCGGTGCCGGGTACATTTACCGTCACCGTTACTCCCTACTGGCGTGGTTGTCCGGGTGTTCCCTATTCTATTTCCAATTATATAATAATAGATTCTCCTAAAGCTATCATCGGCGATAGTATCTATTGTGCTCCCCGCACGCGGGTCAAGTTCTATGATAGTTCCATGGGCGATGATACGCACCTGTGGATGTTTGGCGATGGTGCCACATCTACCGTAGGCAATCTCATTCACGACTATCCTGCTACGGGTGTCTATACCGTCACGTTGGCAACTTATAATATTGCCAGTGGTTGCCGCGATACGGCACGGCGGGTGTTAGTGCTATCCGGGCCTGTCCCCAATTTCACGGCTTCTGCCACAGGTATCTGTCGGGGGCAGTCCGTCACATTTACCTCCACAACTTCCAGTCCGGGTTATGTAACCAATTATTACTGGTACGTAGATTCGTGGACGCTGCCTCCTGTGCCGGGTGCCACCTCCTTTGTATATACCCGTTCTTTCTCTGCACTCACAGATACGGGTTACCACTGGGTTAGTCTGGTCATTCGCAATATCAATGGCTGCTACGATACACTTACCCGAACCAATTATATACATGTTGGTTCTCCGCACGTAGATTTCACTACTACGCCGGCTACCGGCTGTGCGCCGCTTTTTGTTACATTCAACGATGCCAGTACCCCTGTTTCGGGCACTACCCTCACCAGCCACAACTGGCGCTTTGGCGATGGTGGTACCGGTACGGGCAACCCTGCAACACATACATATACATCCGGGGGCACTTTCAATATCTGGCATCGGGTAACCGACAATCTTGGCTGTGTAGACTCTGCCGTGCATAGTGTCACCGTCTATAAACCAACGGTGGCATTCTCTGCCAGCAATGTGCACCCTTGTATAGGCGATCCTGTGTCTTTTACTATAGCGGCAAGCTCGGGTGCTGTTAGTGCCGTGTGGGACTTTGGCGATGGTGGTACGTCTACTTCTATGACGCCTTCGCATATCTATTCTACTACGGGCGCCTTCAATGTCAAGCTCACCATCACAGATACGCATGGCTGTACCGGTGACACTACCTATGCGGCATATATCAATATTACCAGGCCCGATGCCAATTTCAAGATGAGTGATTCGGTGTCGGTTTGTCCGCCGCTCTATGTCATTTTCACCAATCTCAGTACCGGCGCTACCGGCTATACCTGGGATCTGGGCGATGGCTCTTCTTCATTCTTCCTCTCGCCTACCAATATGTACATCACTTCGGGTCTGTACAACGTAAGGCTCATTGCTATCAATAGTTATGGCTGCAGGGATACCGTTACAAAACCGGTCAACATATTTGGTTATGCAGGTGCATTCAGCTATACCCCGAAACAGGGTTGTGCGCCGCTCACAGTGAATTTCAATGCCACACTCAGCAATGTGCCGTTCATTACCTGGGACTTCTCCGATGGGGTTACCAGCACAGCTACATTCTCCGATACTATTTCTCACATATACACCACTCCGGGTGCTTACGTGCCCAAGCTTATCCTCAGCGACAATACAGGTTGTCAGACATCAAGCATAGGTATAGATACTATATATGTAGATGGTGTTACAACAAACTTCGGTACAGATCCTTATCCGGTTTGTATCGGGTTGCCGTTCAATTTCATCGATTCTTCCACTACGCTCTGGTCTCCAATCACTGCATGGGAGTGGACATACGATGGCAATACCAGCACCATCGCATCTCCTTCTTATACCATCAACACTCCGGGCACCTACCCAGTCATACTCAAGGTTACCAATGGCTGGGGCTGTACCGGCACTATATCTAAGAACATAGTTGTAGATCCGCCTCCTGTTGTTACGGCCAGTCCCGATACCGTTGTTTGTGTGGGCGACCCTGCAACGCTTTTCGGCTATGGAGCCGCTACCTATACCTGGGATCCTCCGGTATCGCTGAGCTGCACTGCCTGCAACCCTACGCTGGCATCGCCGCCCGTAGAGACTACCTATACCGTAACAGGTAAAGATACCCGTGGGTGTATAGATACGGCTACAGTTACGGTAAGACTCCGCACACACACCATCAGCAATGCATGGGGCGATACCGCTGTGTGTCAGGGTGTTTCCGTGCAGCTGTTCGATACGGGTGGCACTACCTATCTGTGGTTGCCGTCAACCGGCCTCAACGATAATACGGTCTACAATCCTATTGCGTCTCCTACCTATACAACCATTTACAAGGTCATTGCAAAACTGGCCGGCTGTATAGCAGATACACAGGAGGTTACTGTGTTCATTTATCCATTGCCTGTGGTAGATGCGGGTCCCAACCAGCGACTGGTTGCAGGTTCTTCTGCCCAGCTCAATGCTACGGGAACCAACATTTCTTCTTATCTGTGGTCGCCAAATGAGACCCTCAGCTGCACTACCTGCTCCAATCCGGTAGCCAGCATGAGCGTTATGACCACTTATTATGTGGACGTACTGTCAGATCATGGTTGCAGGGCATCGGACTCGGTTACCATTATGCTTTATTGCGACAATGGCCAGGTCTTCATACCCAATACCTTTACACCAAACGGCGACGGAGAAAATGATATCTTCTATCCGCGTGGCATGGGCCTTAAGACCATCAAAACATTCCGCATCTACAACCGTTGGGGAGAACTTGTTTTTGAACGCTCGGACATAAACCTCAACGATGCAGAGAACGGCTGGGATGGAACCTTCAAAGGAGCAACCCCAAGGCCGGATGTTTATGTATATATACTGGAAGCACTATGCTATACCGGCGAAAATGTGAACATAAAAGGAGATGTGACGATAATAAGGTAAATGAAAACTTCAGCTAATTCTAAAAGGTCTGCTATGATCACTACTATAAAAACCCGCGCTGTCAGCAGTATATATTACGCTTTGTTTGCTATTCTGTGCCTGCCTGTAGCAGTGCACGCACAGGCCGATATTCACTTTTCTCAGTTTTACGAGACCTCTATCCTGCGCAATCCTGCCCTCACCGGTGTTTTTGCCAGCGACTATAAAGTAGGCGTTTATTACCGCAATCAGTGGAGCACGATCAGCCATCCCTACGAAACCAAACTCGTAAGCGGCGAAAGCAGGTTCCAGCTCAGCGAAATGTCCAACGACTTCTTCAGCTTCGGTGTGCTTGGTTTTACCGATAAGGCCGGTAGTGTGGATCAGCGTATCACGGGCATATACCCCGCAGTAAACTATAATAAGTGTATGAACGTAGACCATAACTCTTATCTTTCTGTAGGGTTCACCGGTGGTCACATTCAGTACAGCTTCGACCCCGCAAAGGCTACATTCAACAACCAGTTTCAGGGTGGCCGTTTCGACCCAACCTTGCCATCGCTGGAGAATATCCCTACCAATAAATTCAGTTTCTGGGATCTCGGTGCCGGTATCAACTACAATACCAGCATCAACGACAACGCCACTTTCGTGATAGGTGTGTCGGGTTATCACTTCACGCAGCCAAAGTTCAATTACTTCAATGTGCCCGATCTCACACAAAACATGCGTTTTAATGTAAATACCGCATTTGGTGTCAATCTTACCGAAGACATACTGGCGCAGTTCCAGGCCAACGGCGCCGTACAGGGTACCTACAAAGAGATCATGGCAGGTGGCCTTGCCAGCTGGACACGTGTTACCGGAGAGAACAAGTCTTTTGTACTATCTGGTGGTGCTTTTTATCGCCTTGCCGATGCCATTATACCGGTGGTACGTGTTAAATACAACAGCATGGCCGTAGGCGTAAGCTACGATGTCAATACCTCTACCCTGAAAGACGCCAGCAAAATGCAGGGTGGCTTCGAAATGACCCTCTTTATTTCCGGCGATTTCTACGACAAGGGTATGGCCAAGAAAATGGTTTGTCCTAAGTTCTAACCCGATAGCGGGAAATGAGTGGGAGAAAAGTGGGAGATTTTCTGCCCATTGTTGCCCTCACTTTTCCGGTTCGTTTTCATTGTTTAGCCCCGATGGGGTGACATGATCATAGAAAAATGCCCCACACCACCCAAGCCCCGAAGGTAGCGACGTTATTGAAATGAGTGGGAGAAAAGTGGGAGATTTTGCAACAGCGCACCTGCCGCAATACATTGATTATCAATTCTTTTTTGGCAAAAATCCCGTTTACTCATTATTATTTTCCTGCAGGAGAATTTCCCGTTTCGCGGTTGTGCAATTTCTTGTAAAGCCCGCCAATAGTAAGCCCCTGCACCAGTATGGAGAACACCACCACCATATAGGTCATAGCTACAAACTGATCGCGGTGCATAGCTTCCGGCAGCGATAGGGCAAGTGCCACAGACAGCCCGCCACGCAGCCCGCCCCAGGTAAGAATGGTCACTGCATGCCGCTCGAAAGGTATGATCCGTTTGATGAACAGCACCGGCAATGCCACCGATACCCATCTTGCCAGCAGCACCAGCATTACGGTAATGCCACCCACCATCAGCAACGCATTGTCATACTTTATCACCAGCATTTCAAAACCTATCAGCATGAACAAAGAAGCATTAAGCAGCTCATCTATCAGATCCCAGAACTTCACGAGGTAGTCGCGCGACAGGTCAGAAACTCCCGTTTCCAGGCCCTTGTTGCCAAACACGATACCTGCAGCTACCATCGCCAGTGGCCCCGATACGCCCAGCTGTTCTGCCAGCAGGCTGCCGCCCATTACCGTGGCAATAGATATCATTACTTCTACTTCGTACTTGTCTATGCTGCGCACAGCCCTGTAACTGGCATAACCCAGCAGAGAGCCCAGCAGCAATCCGCCACCGGCCTGTATACCAAAAAGCAGTACCACATCTTTCAGTACCAGATGGTCGGCTCCGGTCTGAGCCACAGAGAGCAGCGTAACGAAAATGACCACCGCTACCCCATCGTTGAACAGCGATTCTCCGGCTATCTTCAGCTCCAGCGATTTGGGCAAACCGGCCTTCTTCAATATAGATAATACCGCTATAGGATCTGTAGGAGAGATAAGTGCCGCAAACAGCAGGCAATACATAAGGGCAATATCGGTACCAAAGGCATGAAACAGATAGTAAAGCAAGGTACCCACTATGCCCGTAGACAGCAGGGTACTTACAGATGCCAGGGCTATGATAGGCAGTCGCTCCTTCTTCAGGTTGCCGGCATCTATATGTATGGCCCCGGCAAAAAGCAGGAACCCCAGCATACCCTTCATCAGCAGGGTGTGGAAATTTATAGACCCGATGACCAGTGTAAGCGAACGGTAAGATTCGGGGAAGACCCCCTGCAGCCCTATTAGCACCAGAGAGAACCCCAGCGACAGGGCCATAATGCCAATAGTAGGCGATAAACGTACAAAACGGTAGTTCACATATGCCAGCAATGCTGTCATACAGATAATGAAAGTATATATCTCGAACTGGCCCACTTTTGTAGCTTCTGATGATAAAAGTAACATAAGTAGGGCGCTAAAACACAAAAATCGGTCGGGTCGCAACCATTTTACACGTTTACGCAACAAGAATTAACGGCATTTGCACACAGCGGCTCTATTTTTGTACTACAGTACTGCAGGCATTATTTTGAATACTATATAGAAGAGTTTCATATGGAGTGCTGAATAAAGTAGTATTTTCGCAAACAAACTGATATATATGAAGTTGAAAAACTTAATGATCGCTGTACTGGCACTCTGCCCGTTTCTGTCATTTGCACAGAGCAGCCTCACCATTTTCTCTGAAGACGGCTACAGGTTCTACCTGATACTGAATGGTCAGAAACAGAACAATGTACCTATGACCAATGTGCGCATAGACGGACTGACACAGCCTCAGTATGCGGTAAAGATCCTGTTCGAAGATCCTAAGAAACCGGAAATATCTAAGAATATGCCTGTGGTAGATCCCGGAACTAACGCCTTTGCTGACGTTACCTATAAGATAAAAACCAATAAAGATGGCGAACTGAAGATGCGCTACTTCTCTGCTACACCGGTGGTGCCCAACTATATGCCACCTGCAGATGTGTATGTAATGCACTACGGCCAGCCGGCGCCTCCTCCTCCTGCGTCTATGATGGGTGGCGGTACGGTTACCCAAACCACAGTTACCCAGACAAATGGTATGCCTGCCGGTGGTGGTGCATCTATCAGCGTGGGTGCCGGTGGTATCAATATGAATGTGAATATCAGCGACCCTACAATGGGCGGCGGTACCACTACTACAACCCGTACCACAACCACTACTACCTCTACAGATATGGGCTACGGTAACGGCGGTGGTAACTACGGCAACAATAACGGCTATGGCAATAATGGCGGTTATAACAACAACACGCCACCACCCCCTCCCCCACCTACAAGGAGCGGTGGCTGCAGAACAGCTATGGATCCTAACGGTTTCAGGGCGGCAAAAGAGACCATCACTAAAGCCAGCTTCGACGAGACCAAGCTGTCTACAGCGAAGACCATACTCACCTCAAACTGCATGAACACAGACCAGATCACTGCTATCTGCAAGCTGTTCTCTTTCGAGGATAACAAACTGGAGTTTGCCAAGTATGCATACGATCGCTGCACAGACCGTGGCAACTACTTCAAAATAGGCAACATCTTCAGCTTCGATGCCAGCCGCACCGAACTGAACGAATACATAAGCGGCCAGTAATAGCCCTTACATTATTTACCGAAGGCCCCTGCTGTTTTGGCGGGGGCCTTCGGTGTGTTACATAGGCGGGCAACTGATTCACCGTCATATTTCATCTGTTCACCGACATACACTCATTTTTAGCCGATATACATTTCACCGACCTGATTATCGATATTACTTTTGCACCACAACACACATTTTGCATGAAGACACGCCATTACACTATACTAATGCTTTTACTGGTTTCGCTGTTGCAGGGTTTTGCCGCTCAAGCACAATACAAGATCAGCGGTACCGTACTCAACGACAAGAAGAAACCGGTAAAGGGTGCCAATGTGTACCTGGAGAACACCATTGATGGTGGCACTACAGACAGTACAGGGGTGTTCAGGTTCACTACCACAGAAGCAGGCCAGCAAACCATTGTGGCATCTGAGATAAGCCATGCTACTGCTGGTCAGCCGCTCAATATCACAGCAGACATCAGCGGCATTGTAATAACCCTGAAGGAGAATGCCCCCAAGGATCTGGATGTGGTAGTTATTACTGCCGGTTCTTTTGATGCTAATAACGATAAGGGCAAGACAGTACTGAAGCCGCTGGATATTGTGACCACAGCAGGCTCTGGTGCCGATGTGGTAAAAGCGATGCAGATGCTGCCGGGTACACAGCAGACAGGCCCCGATAACGGACTGTTTGTGCGCGGTGGTGATGCCAGCGAGGCCGCTGTAATAGTTGATGAGATGGTGGTACAGAATGCCTTCTTCAATGGAGCGCCCGGGGTGGCCACCCGCAGCCGTTTCGGTGCATTCCAGTATCAGGGAGTGGCTTTCAGCAGTGGTGGCTACAGTGCCCGTTATGGTCAGGCATTGTCTGGTGTGCTGGAACTCAACACTACAGATCTGCCGGATAAAAGCAACATCAATCTGGGTGCCAATTTTTCCGGTGTAAATGCATCGGGTGTAAAGAAATGGAAGAACAGCAGTTTAGAAGGTGGTGGTGGTTACACCAATCTTACCCCTTTCTATAAGTTGGTGCAGAGCAACTTCAACTTCTACAAAGTGCCGCAGGGGGGCAGCGGAAACGCCCGCTATATGTGGAAGCCCAATAAAGATGGTATACTGAAGGTAGCGGTGAATACACAGCACAATGCTACAGGTGTTACTATTCCCAACCCGTTTCCGTCGGGCGGCAGCACGGTCAACTTCTTAACGAAAGACCACAACTATTACGGCAGTGCTTCCTACAAGCAGCTCTTTAAGCACAAATACATGCTGTATACTGCAGCATCCGTAAGCCAAAACAATACCGATTTCGAATTCGGACAATTAATGTACAAACAGTACGAATACCGCAGGCAGTTTCGGGTGGAGGGCAAGAAGTATTTCAATAGCCGTATGAACCTGATGCTGGGTACAGATGTACAGAGCTTCGGGCTGAAACGCAGCAACGATACCGGCAGGCAGCAGTTCGATGAGCTCATAGCCGGTGGTTATGCCGAAATGGAATGGACGCCTGTGAACAGGTTTGCCATAAAGCCGGGGCTGCGCTACGAGCATAGTAACCTGCTCAATACAAACAAAATAGCACCCCGCCTTTCTATGGCACTGAAGACAGGTGTACACAGTCAGGCATCACTGGCAGGCGGCATTTTTTATCAGGAAGCGGCCAATGCTTACCTGATAGCAGGCCACAGACCCGATATGCAGGTGGCAACCCACTTCATAGCCAACTGGCAGTGGAGCCATGACAACCGCACGCTGCGTCTGGAGGGCTATTACAAAAAATACGACAGTCTGGTACTGGAAACAGGTCTGAACTACGACCCCAACACTTACAGATACATATCGCCATCTACTGTGGTGACCAATGGCGGCAAGGGTTATGCGCAGGGGCTGGAACTCTTCTGGCGTGATAAAAAGACTTTCAAGAATACCGACTACTGGATATCATATAGCTTCATAGATACCAGGAGGCAGTTCCTTAACTACCCTACATCAGCAATGCCTACATTCATTGCCAAACACAACGTGAATCTGGTGGGCAAATACTGGATAGACAAGATAAAGACCAATGTAAGTGCTACCTACAGTTTTGCCACCGGTCGCCCATACTTTAACTATCCTGCTTATCAGGCAAACAATGAAAAATTCCTCAATGAGACCACGCCCAATTACCATAGCCTTTCTACCACTGTAGCCTATCTGCATAGTTTTGGTAAGTGGTTCACCGTATTCTACCTCAGTGTAGACAATGTTACCAACTACAAGAACGTATTCGGGTATCGCTACAGCTCCGATGGCACAGGTGGCTATACCAAAACCCCGATACAGCCAGCCATCTATCGTACCATATTCCTTGGTGTCAATATGTCGCTGTCAGAGTTCAGCAAAGACGAATTATAATCATCATCCTAAACATAAAAAACAGACAAATGAAAAGTTCCATTTTTACCGCAGCCCTTGCTATTGCTGCCTTCACCACTCAGGCACAGGATATGAAACCTGTACTGGAAAAGACTTTCCTCGCTTTCGATACCACTATGGATATGACAGTGAAAGTAGAACAGGCCAACAAACTGGCCCTTATAGCCAAGAAGTGGGATAACGAGTGGGCCAGCCACTACTATGTGTCTTACAGCAAAACGCAGCTTTCTTATATGGAGAAAGATGCAGCCAAGCGCGAAGCATACCTGGATGAGGCTGAAAAAGAGAAAGAAGACGCAGTGGCCATACTGAAGAAAGAAAATGACGAGACCTATGTACTGGCTGCTATGATAGCCAATGCACGCATGGGCATAGACCCCATGAATCGCTGGCAGAAATATGGCCAGTTGTTCAGTCAGAACCTGGAAAGCGCCAAAGAAGCAAATGCCGACAATCCGCGCATGTATTACCTGCAGGGTGTTAGCAAATTCTTCACGCCCAAGCAGTTTGGCGGCGGCAAAAAGGCAGCTATGCCTTACTTCGAAAAAGCACAGGGATTGTTCGACAAAGAGCAGGCGCAGAACAAGGATATAACCAATCCGCACTGGGGCAAAGACAAGACTGTCTACTTTGTGGAGCAGTGCAAAAAAGAAGACAAAGAATAACCAATAGCTATAGCGCAGTATAAAAGGTATGGTCGTGGCCATACCTTTTATATATTTACACCATGAACTGGCAGTCGCTTTATACTACGCAACGCACAGGAGGATCGGAGCGGGCCTCTGCAAATCCCGATATAGTACGCAACTCTTTTATCCGCGACTACGACCGTATCATATTCTCATCTGCCTTCCGCAGGTTGCAGAACAAAACACAGGTATTTCCGCTGCCGGGTGCCATTTTTGTGCACAACAGGCTCACACATAGCCTGGAAGTAGCCTCTGTAGGCCGTTCTTTGGGTAAAGCTGTAGGCGAGAGGATAGCCGACAATGCAGTTGGCGCAGATGAGAACTTCACAGAGTTTTACAGGCATGAGCTGGCATATGTAATCGCGTCGGCCTGTCTGGGGCACGATATAGGTAATCCTCCATTCGGTCATTCGGGCGAAGATGCCATACGCACCTTCTTTACAGAACTGCAGGGCGATGACCGCAGCCGGATTCATGATGCCCTTACCTTGAACCAGCGTATGGACTTCGAGCTGTTCGAAGGCAACTCCAATGCATTGCGCACCCTTACCCACAACTTCAACGAACCGATGCAGGGAGGCTACAGGCTCACCTATACCACACTTGCCTCTCTGGTAAAATACCCCTGTTCATCGGCAGAGGGCTTCAATAAAAAGACAGGACTCATAGCCACCAAGAAATCGGGTTTCTTCGATTCGGAGCTGGTAACCTATGAGAAGATAGCCCATAAGCTGGGTATTCTGCGCAAGGATGGATATAACAGTGTTTATGCCCGCCATCCGTTTGTGTACCTTACCGAGGCCGCAGACGATATCTGCTACAGGGTCATAGATCTGGAAGATGCACACAGGCTGCACCTCATCAGCACAGATACCTTTATGGACCTGTTCCTGCCCTTCTTCGACAACGAGACCGATAAATACAAAAGCCGTGGCTACATAGAGCAGAAACTGACATCTATAAACGATACCAATCAGAAAGTGCAGTATGTACGCGCCAACTGGATAGGGCTGATGACCGAGAAACTGGCAGATGTGTTCATGGAGCAGGAAAAGGCCCTGCTGGAAGGCACACTGGAGAAAGACCTGCTGAAATGCCTGCCACCTGCAGCACACGAACTGATAGAAAGGATCAATACATTCTCGGTAAAGTACATATACAATTACCGGGCTGTTGCTGAGATAGAGATTGCCGGGTACAATGTAATTGGCGGGCTGCTGCGCGAGTTTGTACATGCGGCTTTGCACCCCGATCTGTCGCGGTCGGGCAAGATACTGAAGCTGGTATCGTCCCAGTTCCCGCTTACAGGAGATAAAAACAGGATATATGAAGACCTGCAGTCGCTGGTCGATTTCATAGCCGGTATGACAGACCTGTATGCCATTGACCTCTATCGAAAGATCACCGGAATTACCATTCCTGAGATAAGGTAAAAATAGCTGTCCGGAAAGCCCTGCATTCCTGTGCCTATGGCGTAAATGGGCTTCTATTCTTGCCGTATTAGCGTATCTTTGTGCCCTTAATATATAGACTTATGTTACCCATACATATATTCAGGCAGAACAAAGACCTGATACTGCAAGGACTGGCCAAAAAGAACTTTAAGGAAACGGAGCTGGTAGACAAGATCATAGAGGCAGATGAGCGCAGGCGTCAGCTGCAGGTAGAGCACGATAACCTTGCCGCGTCGGTAAATAGTGCTTCCAAACTCATTGGTCAGCACATGGCTAAGGGCGAGAAAGAGCAGGCCGAAAATCTGAAGGCAGAAGTAGCACAGCATAAAGAAAAGATAAAAGAAGTATCTGCTACACTGGCAGCACTGGAACAGGAACAGCACGATGATATGGTGCGCCTGCCCAACCTGCCGCACAGCAGTGTGCCATTTGGCAAAACACCCGAAGAGAATGAAGTAGTGCGCTCCGGCGGCACTATGCCTCAGCTCACAGAACAGAAGCATCCGCACTGGGACCTGATGGACAAGTATAAACTCATGGACCTGGCGCTGGGCAACAAGCTTACCGGCAGCGGTTTTCCGGTGTTCATGGGCAAGGGTGCTCGTTTGCAGCGTGCGCTCATACAGTATTTCCTCAACTACAACATTGCCGCAGGTTATACCGAGTATTGCCCGCCATTCATGGTCAATGAAGAATCGGCATATGGTACCGGTCAGCTGCCAGATAAAGAAGGACAGATGTACCACATTACTGCAGACGGCTTCTATCTGATACCTACTTCGGAAGTGCCGCTTACCAACATCTTCCGCGATGTGATACTGCAGGAAAATGAAATGCCTGCAAAACTTACTGCCTACTCTCCCTGTTTCCGCCGCGAGGCCGGTTCTTATGGAAAAGATGTGCGTGGCCTCAACAGGGTACACCAGTTCGACAAAGTGGAGATAGTGCAGCTGGTAGACTCCGCCACCAGCTATGATGTATTGGAAGGCATGGTAGCGCATGTGGAAGGATTGCTGCAATCGCTGGAGTTGCCATATCGTATACTGCGTCTTTGCGGCGGCGATATGAGTTTCACTTCTGCTATCACTTACGACTTTGAGGTGTACAGCGCTGCTCAGGAACGCTGGCTGGAGGTAAGCTCAGTTTCTAACTTCGAGTCATTCCAGGCCAACAGAATGAAGATACGTCACCGCGATGCCAATGGCAAAACGCAGCTGGTACACACCCTGAATGGCAGCTCTCTGGCATTGCCCCGCATTATAGCGTGCCTGCTGGAGAACAACCAGACAGCAGACGGTATTCGCATACCTGCTGCACTGCAGCATTACTTTGGTGGCGATATGATCAACTGATAATACTTTTAAGAACAGACCTCAAACTATACCACTAAAATGATACAACGCAAACAATCTATCTGGTTACTGCTGGCCGCACTGCTGGGAGCCGGTGTGTTCTTCTTCGACCTGTACAGGGCAGAAGTGAAGATAGGAGAGATAACAGATTACAAGCTGCTGCGTGTGGCAGATCATTATCCGTCGCTGCTTATAGCGCTGGTCATGATAGCATTGCCCTTGATTTCCATTTTCATGTTCGGCAACCGAAAGAGGCAGCTGCGCATGTCTTACGTAAGCATACTTGCCGCTATTTCATTTCTTTCCATGATGTTGTTCAGGGTGTCGGCTCTTGCCAAAGAAACACCACCGGTTACAGGAGGCAACTATTGGATAGGAGCGGTACTGCCGGTTTTGTCCATTGTGTTCCTCATCCTGGCTATTGCCGGTATCAGAAGAGATGAGAAGCTGGTGCGCTCTGTTGACCGTTTGCGGTAATAACAGACACAAGCGTCCAAGGGAAACACAAATGCTATAAACACCACCTACTCCCCCTTTTCACCATACCACCAGACTCCGAAAGGTAGGGACTAATATCACGGAATTATGGGACCATTGAATGAAGCAGCAAGACTGGGAGCATTAAGATCTTACCAGATACTTGATACTTCTCCCGAAAAGGTTTTTGACCGGATCACGCAACTGGCAACTATCATATGCGGCACCCCCATTTCATTGGTGTCGCTGGTAGATGAGGACAGGCAGTGGTTCAAATCGGCAACGGGTCTCGATGTAAAAGAGACTCCGCGCGATATTGCATTTTGTCATTTCGCCATTCAAGGCAAAGAAATATACGAGGTAGAAGACGCGAAGCAAAATGCGCTCTTTGCCAACAACCCACTTGTTACCGGCGACCCTAATATCCGTTTTTATGGTGGCTATCCATTGCATGACAGCAATGGACATGCACTGGGTACGCTATGTGTTATAGATAGAGTGCCGCGCAAGCTTACAGAAGAGCAGAAAAGAGCACTGAGCCTGCTGGCTGAAGAGGTGGTTGCGCTTATTGCAGAGCGGCGCAGCAGGGAGGAAATGAAGCATTTTGAGCAATTGTTTGTGCTCTCTAATGATATTATTGCTATAGCCGGACTGGATGGCTATTTCAGGAAGGTAAATCCGGCCTTCTATCAGTTACTGGGCTACGAACAGGATTTCATTATAAACAATACATATCTCGATATCATTCATCCCGATGATGCAGTAAGTACTGCTGCAGAACTGGAACAGTTATCCCTTGGCCACACTACTGTGAAATTTGTGAACAGAGTGAGGAGAGCAGACGGTATTTATCTGTTTCTGGAATGGGTGGCCACACCCGAACTTGAAACAGGTAATCTGTTTTGTATTGCGCGGGACATATCAAATGAAAGAGAGAAAGAACTGCAATTACAGTTCAGCGAAAGGTATTTCAGAGATTTCTTCGAATCATCTCAGGGGTTGATGTGTATACATGACCTGAATGGTAAACTTGTGACCATAAACAATGCCAGCGCTCATGCACTAGGGTATACTAAGCAAGAGCTGGACGGAAAAACATTGTTCGACATAATACCCGAGTGGCTGACAGAGAATTTACAAAACTATCTGGCAGAAATTGTAAAAAGAGGAACTTTTCAGGGTATCATGAGGACCGTTCATAAGAATGGTTCGCTGCGTATATGGTTGTTCAATAATGTACTCTCTCAGGACATAAATGGCAATAAACAGGTAATAGGCAATGCGTTGGATATTACAGATCAGTACGATCTGGAAATGCAGTTCAACAAAGTGAAGGAAATGCTGGAGCAAACCAACAGGGTGGCCCGGGTGGGTGGATGGGAAATAGATTATGTGAAAAATGAAGTATACTGGTCGCCTATAACCAGAGAGATACACAGATTGCCGGAAGATTATATTCCGGGTATGGAACTGCCGGTGGCGCTCTATAAAGAAGGAGAAAGCAGGCACAAAGTATTGAAGGCAATAGAAAACGCCATGGGACATGGAGAGCCTTCTGATCTGGAATTGCAGCTGAACACTGCTGCAGACAATGATGTATGGGTGCGCCTGCAGATAAAAGCAGGTTTTGATAAAGGAAAGTGTGTGCGCCTCTTTGGCACACTGCAGGATATTACGGCCAGGAAACTGGCAGAGCTGGAGTTGGTTCATCAGCGATTGCTGTTGTCTTCTTTTGTGCGCTATGCACCCGCTGCAGTAGCCATGTTAGACAAGCAGATGCACTATGTAGCATATAGCAACAAATGGCTGGAAGAGTATGAACTGGGAGATAGAGACCTTGTTGGCGTCTCTCATTATGATGTTTTTCCTCATCTTACCGAAGAGAGGAAGACTGTGCACCAGCGCGCGCTTGCCGGCGAGGTGGTGGCAATGGCCGAAGAAAAGTGGCGACCGGCTGGGTGGGACCATGATCAGTACCTGAAATGGGAAGTGAGACCATGGCGACTGGCAGATGCTACCATAGGCGGTATCATGCTCTATACACAGGACATAACAGAAGTCTGCCTGCAGCGACAGGAGCTGAAAATGTCGAAGTACAATGCCGATAATGCCAATACGGCCAAATCGGAATTTATAGCCAATATGAGCCATGAGATCCGAACGCCGCTCAATGGTATAATTGGGTTCACAGATCTGCTGCTCAAGACATTAACTACAGAGACCCAGACACAATATCTTTCAATAGTAAACCAGTCTGCTATTTCTCTGCTGGGCGTGATCAACGACATACTTGATTTCTCTAAAATAGAGGCCGGCAAACTGGATCTGGATATCAGTAAGTGTAATGTCCGAGAACTGGTAAACCAGTCTAGCGATATTATTACCTATCAGGCTCAGAAAAAGGGTCTGGAAGTATTGCTGAATATATCTCCCGATCTGCACAGATACATTTGGACCGATCCTGTGCGACTGAAGCAGATACTGGTGAACCTTTTGGGTAATGCAGTGAAGTTTACCGAGGCCGGAGAAGTGGAACTGACGGTAAAGGAAATGGGCTTAGCGCCATCGGGTAAGCCCGTTATTCGTTTTGCTATAAGAGATACCGGCATTGGTATCAAATTCGAGAAACAGGAAAAGATCTTTGACGCATTCTCTCAGCAAGACATTTCAACTTCCAAGAAATTTGGTGGTACAGGTCTTGGCCTCACTATATCTAATAATCTGCTGCGACTGCTGAAGTCGGGCCTGAAGCTGGAGAGCGTGCCGGGACAGGGTTCTGTTTTCTACTTCGATCTGGAAACAGATGCAGAGCACGCTGAGGCAGAAGAATGGACTGAGCTCAGTAAAGTATCACGCCTTCTTATAGTAGACGATAATAAGGCCAGTCGCAGCATAATAAAGGGGTTGCTGGAACGGCAGCACATAACATCCGATGAGGTGGACAGCGGACCTGAAGCATTGAAGCAACTGGAAAGCTTTACAGATTATGATGTGATCCTGATGGATTACCAGATGCCTTACCTCAATGGATTGGAGACAGTGAGCCGTATGCGGGCTGCCGCTAACAGAGATGTGCGAGGGCAAAAGGTGATTCTGATGCATGGCTCATCGGAAGATGAGCAGATAATAACGGCCTGTAATGAACTGATGATACAGCACAGGCTGTTGAAGCCGGTAAAAATGCAGGAATTGTATGATGTACTCTCCGGTTTTACTCGCACTGTGCAGGATCCGGTTTTTGATGTGCCTGCAGAGATGCCGCCTGCTCCTGCAAGACCGTTGAAGATAATGATAGCCGATGATAACAAGGTGAACATATTGCTTGCCCGCACTATCATAAAAAAAGTGGAGCCGGGAGTAGATATAGTAGCTGTTGAGAACGGACTGGATGCTGTAACTGAGTTTGACAGGTTCCTGCCGGATATCATTTTTATGGATATTCAGATGCCGGGTATGAATGGTCATGAGGCTACAAAGGTGATCCGTAAAAAAACCTTTGGTATCACGGTGCCTATCATAGCACTTACGGCCGGCAACATAAAAGGAGAAAAGGAAAAGTGTCTGGAAATAGGCATGGATGACTTTATTTCCAAGCCATTTGTAGAAGAGACCATTCGCTACATGCTGGATAAATGGAAGAATGGTAATGCGATCATTCAGAAAGATGAGCTATTGCTGTTCGACATTGACTGGCTGAAAAAACAACTATGTGGCAAAAAAATTGACGAGGATGCGGTACAGGAGTTCCTGTCGCTGGCAATAGAAGAGCTCAAAAGTGTCACCTACCTCATTCGCAGTGGCATGTACGTGAACCGTAAACTGAAGTACTGGAACCAGCTGGGGCACAAGGTGGCAGGCTCTGCGGCATCTATAGGTCTCAAGAAACTGGCCAAGGTAGCCTCTGAGCTCGATGTATTGTCGCTGGATGCAGGTTTGAATAAGGTGCTGGATGATTTGCTGCGCGAAATTGAGATAAGCGTGAATCTATTGCAGCGCCACATCCGATAATTAATGGGTGGCTGACGCAATAAAAAGTTATTTTTGCCGTTATCAGCCGTTACCCTCAGCAGGATTTTACAGGTATAAAATTATAATGCGTCTAAGGTTCCAGATATTATTGGTCGTTGTTTTGCTTACAGCAGTGCTGCAGGTTCGCGCCCAAACCTATTTCACTTCTACAGAGGTAGGGTTGTCTACAGGCGGTTCACAATACTTCGGAGACCTTAATGACCGTTACGGCTTCAAGACCATAGATCTGGCGTATGGTATGTATGCCCGCAAGCACCTCAATCAGTACATATCGCTGAAGCTGGGTGGCTACTATACCAGAGTTGGCTATTCCGATAAGCTGAATAAGGATCTATATCAGCGCCAGCGCAATCTGGACTTTTCTACAGACATAATAGAAGCCTCTTTTCAGGCCGAGTTCAACTTTTTCCGTTTTGTGACCGGAGATCCTTATCACCGGTTCACTCCCTACCTTACCATGGGTTTGGGCGGCTTTCTCTACGATCCTTACACTACCTACAACGGCAATAAGTACTATCTGCGTCCGCTGGGTACAGAGGGTCAGAATGCCGGTTTCAACGAAAGGAAGTATACTAACTTCAGTCCTTGTGTGCCCATAGGTGTGGGTGCAAAGTTCTGGGTTGTAGGCGGCATCAACCTTACATTGGAAATAGCAGACAGGCTCACTTTCACCGATTATATGGACGATGTGAGTACCACCTATGTGGGAACCGACAAATTCTCTGTAAACCCCAAGAATCCTTCTCTGGCGCTGCAGGACAGATCGGTAGAGCTAAACCCGCTGAATCCGCTGGGGCGCAAGGGCAAGCAGCGTGGCAATTCCAGTACCAAGGATCAGTACCTGATGTGTATGTTCAGCGTGTCGTGGCACTTTACCACCTATCGCTGCCCCAACTATATGGATAAAGAGCTGATCAGCACTTATTGATACATTTCGCTTTGCGGATAGTTACAGTTCCATCTTCACATTCACCCATGTTCCGTCAAACTGAGTATCGAACTTTTTGTAAAAGTTGATGGCCGGTTCGTTCCAGTCGAGCACCTGCCAGGTAATGCCATTGAAGCCGCGTTCCTTTGCCTCTTCTATCAAAGCATTCATTAGTTTTTCGCCTAGTTTTCGGCCACGTGCCTGCTCAGTTACAAGTATGTCTTCCAGATACATGCGTTGCCCCTTCCAGGTAGAGTAGCGAATGTAGTAAAGTGCAAAGCCCTGAACCAAGCCATCTTCCTCGGCTACAAAGGCCCACCAAACAGGGTTGGGGCCAAAGCCGCTCTGCACAAAGTGTTGCGGGTCTACAGTAACCTCTTCGGGTGCGCGCTCATAAACTGCCAGTTCATGTATCAGCTCCATCATTCGGGGGCAATCTGCAGGGGTAGCTTTTCTTATTATTAGAGAGGCGGACATGTTGTTTAACGTTTTGTTGTGCAATACTAATGGCTTAATGACGTTATTCCAAATAGCAGGCAGGGCCGGTAGCTATGCAGCCAAAGTTGCGTTAAACTGGTATCTTTATTACACTACGAATGAGATTAGTAAATAATTTTATCGGCACAGTACCTGCAGGCCCGCACACTCACTGCTTCCGTAGGGAAGGAAAAACCAAACACACAGAATGAATACACAAGGCGAAATTTTATGGGTAGATGATGAGATAGAATCATTGAAGTCGCAGATGCTTTTTCTGCGCAACAAGGGCTATCAGGTCACATCGCTCAGCAATGGCTACGATGCACTGGAACTGCTGAAGGAAAAGATAGTAGACGTGGTGCTGCTGGATGAGAGTATGCCAGGCCTTACCGGTCTGGAGACGCTTTCGCGCATCAAGGAGCTATACCCTTCTCTGCCTGTGGTAATGATCACCAAAAACGAGGCCGAGAACATAATGGAAGATGCACTGGGCTCTCAGATAACCGATTACCTAATAAAGCCGGTAAACCCCAATCAGGTGTTGCTCTCGCTGAAGAAGATAATGGACGGGAAGCGACTGGTGTCTGAGAAGACCACTATAGCCTATCAGCAGGACTTCAGGAATCTGTTCATGGCGCTGAGCAGCAACCCCAACCACGAAGAGTGGAAAGAGCTGTACAAGCGTCTGGTATACTGGGAGCTGGAAATGGGCAAGAGTGATAGTGAAGAAATGATGGAGGTGCTGCAGACGCAGAAGACTGAAGCCAATACGGAATTCTTCAAGTATGTGTCTAAGAACTATTCTGAATGGATTAAGGATACAAAGGGCAACTCACCACTGTTCTCGCACAAGGTATTTGAGAAAAAGATAGCACCCCATCTGCAGCAGGGCAAACCTACCTTTCTGGTAGTGATAGACAATTTGCGCCTGGACCACTGGAAAGCATTCCAGCCCATACTCAGCGAGTCTTTCCGTGTGCAGGAAGAGGATCTGTATTATAGTCTGTTGCCTACTGCCACACAATACTGCCGCAATGCCCTCTTTGCAGGTATGCTGCCGATAGATATCGAAAAGCATTTTCCGCTGGAGTGGAAAAACGACGATGAAGATGGTGGTAAGAACCTTTATGAGGAGACCTTCCTGCGCAATCAGCTGAAGCATCTGAACCTGGATAAGCTGAAGACACAGTACATCAAGATCACCAACAACGATAATGCAAAGGCACTGGAAGACAGCATTCACAACTGCCTCAACAATGACCTTACGGTGATCGTATACAACTTTGTGGATATGCTGTCGCATGCACGTACAGAGATGGAAGTACTGAAAGAGCTTGCCGGCGATGAGGTTTCTTACCGTTCGCTGGTGGTAAGCTGGTTCGAACACTCGCCGTTGCACCGCGCCCTGAAGAAAATTGCCGACAAGGGTATACAGGTTTTGCTTACCACAGACCACGGCAGTGTGCGGGTGAAGACCCCGAGCAAGTGTGTAGGCGACCGCGCCACTACTTCCAATCTGCGCTACAAGCATGGCCGCAATCTGCAGTTCGAGCAAAAAGATGTGATGGCATTCCGTGAACCAAAGCAGGCAGGGCTGCCATCGCCCAATGTGAGTTCTACTTTCATATTTGCCAAGGGCGATGTGTTTCTATGCTATCCCAATAACTACAACCACTTTGTGAATTACTACAAGAATACCTTCCAGCATGGCGGCGTATCTCTGGAGGAAATGATCATTCCGGTGGTGCGGCTGGAGAGCAAATAATACTTTATTATACATACCGTTTTACAAGGGGGCAGTGCGACACAGCCCCCTTTTTTTGCCCGGGAAGGAAAAATATTTTGCATAGTTGTGTAATGCATTTGATTCTTATGTATCTTTGTCTTAGGTAAATAAAATAAGCTAATGATATTTTCTTCTGAACTGATAAAGGGCACCCTGAAGACCATAGTGCTGAAGCTGCTGGCCGATAACAACAAAATGTATGGCTACGAAATAACACAGAGGGTAAAAGACCTGACCAAAGACCGGATCCAACTCACAGAGGGGGCACTATACCCCACGTTGCATGCACTGGAAGAGGAAGGGCTGGTAACAACCGAACTGGAATATATGGGCAAGCGGGTGCGCAAGTACTACCGGCTGAGCCCTGCCGGCACTACCCGCTCTCAGGAGCGCATCAGCGAGTTTGCCGAGTTTGTGGAAACAATGAAAATATTGCTGGATATACAACCTAAAACAGCTTAAGAATGTACTGCATCTCAGATGAGCAGATAGAATATATCCTCAACGACATTAGACGTAATGGCGTTGAAATGGAGGACCTGCAGTTGAACCTCCTGGATCATATTTGCTGCATAATAGAGCAGGAGCTCAAAGAGGGCGATGACTTTGAGCACTTCTATCGGGCAACGGTGCAACGCTTTTACCGGCGCAACCTGCGAGAGATAGAAGAAGAGACCATCGATTTGTTAACCTTTAAAAACTTTTATGCAATGAAAAAGGCGTTGATAATAAGCGGAGCATGCTCCGTTGCCGCGTTTATATTTGGTTCGTTCTTTAAGTTCATGTATTGGCCTGGTGCCAGCATATTGCTTACGCTTGGTATAGGGTCGTTCAGTTTGCTGTTCCTGCCCCTGCTCTTCATACTAAAGTCGCGGGAGGTGAAGACAGCAAGCGACAAGTTTGTGATAGCTATTGGTATTGCGGTGGGCATTATGTTCTCTCTTGCTATTTTGTTCATAGTGATGCACTGGCCGGGCGCCAATGTGTTGCTGTTCACCGCCATTGGCACAGCGGCATTCCTGCTGCTTCCTGCCTATTTCTTTACCGGTATACGCAGGCCGGAGACCAAGCTCAATACTATTCTCATGTCCATCATTCTGGTGGGCATAATAGGGTTGCAGTTCACTATAGTAAGGCTGAGGCCATCGCCGGTAAATAAGGTAGCCACAGCAACCTATTTGCAGAACGAGACGTTGCTGGCAGTGGTGCAAAAAGAAAAAGCACCGGCAGTACATGCCACAGCGGCCTTAGCGGCACAGATACAGAGCAACTGTAATGAGCTGAAGAAAATGATACTGATGAAGTCTGTGGGAGCAACAACAATACCGGCTACTTATGAGCAGGATGAGCTGTTTCTGAATGATGTGTGGCTGGGCAATGAATTTGTGAATGAGGGCGAGGGCCTGCAGCTGCTGGTAAAACTGCGCGAAGAGGTGCGCAGTTACAATGCACTGGTACAGGGGGGTAATATGGTCATTTCATCGGGTTTGCCGGTACTGAGTGCAGATCTGCAAAGCCTGGCCAAAAACTATACCTGCGTATCTATGCTGAATAGTGTGATGCAGCTGCAGCTGTTTGTAGCTGTTGCAGAGTCGGCAAACGGCATGGCTACAAAATAGGTTGTCAATAGTAAACAATAAGGGATGCTGCGTGGTGAGCAGCATCCCTTATTTATGCAATAGAATATTGGTGAACGTTAATTTCCTTTTTTCTTGTAGATAGGCACGGTAGAGCAGGGTTCGCCATACATGAGCGACTTTACTACCGGCCTCATGTGCGCCGTTACGGCAAGGTAGGCCGAATCGGGTATGGGCGTGTCGCCGCAGCCCTTTATCACCACCCGCTTATCCTCATATTCATCCAGCGGAATATTATTGATGCTTTGCTGCAGCAGTGATTTGGAAAGTTCTTCGGCAGTACCGTAATAAACCGATGTGGCAATGGGTTGCAGATAGCTTGCAGCCAGCATATAGGCCCATACAGGCACTATGGCATCTACACTGCAGTGCACTGCAACATGTTGTCCGGCATATTGTTGCCAGTCGTGTGTTTGCAACGCAGCACGGTAGTCTTTTTCCTTCAGTATCATTTCCATGTAGAGAAAGGGTTTCAGGTCGAATACCGCAACAGGAGCAGGCAGGTAGTGTGCCAGATCCAGGGTAATGATGCCGCTTTCCGCTACTTTATTGATAATGGGTTCCATAATTGGTTACTTTGAATAATATGCATGATCCCCTGCAGAGAGGGAATACGCGAAGTTATGCCATTTAGCATTGGTGCTGCAGGGCATTAACTTATATGGGCTTAGTTGCAGTCTATAGCACAGCAGTTACTGTTTGCTGTGCTTACTCACAGCTGCAAAATGCATGCTATCGCATCAGGGTCACATTGCCCTGGTGGTGCTCTTTTTGTCCGTCTTTGAAGGCAGCATCTATAACATAGATATACACACCTTCGGGTTGTTCCTGCCCGTTCATCTTGCCATCCCAGCCTGAACCGAGGAGCGTAGATGACTCGAACACGATCTGACCCCAGCGGTTGTATACATACATCTTGAACTCTGTGAGGCCGCGGCTCAGCAGGCTACGCGGGAAGAAGAAGTCGTTGATACCGTCACCGTTTGGCGTGAAGATGTTAGGAATGGTTACATAGCAGTCGTTATCTACAATAATGCTGTCTGTGGTAGCACAATTGTTGATGGTGACAGTAACATAGTACACACCCGGTGTAGTTACCTCTATAGACTTGCCTGTCTGGCCGGTATTCCATTTCCAGGTTGCAGCCGGATTGGCGTAGTTATTTTTATCGGTAAGTATCAGCACTTCGCTGCCTTTGCAGATAGAGGTGTCGTCGCCAATGTATATGTTGGGCCAGGAAACAGTAGTGATCTTTTTGGTGGTGGAGATACCCGGGCATGCACGGTATGTAGCATTGAGGGTAACAATATATTCGCTACCAGAACCAAAGGAGTGGTAAACAGGGTTCTGATTACGCATACTGTCGCCATCGCCGAAAGCCCATGAGTAGCCGGTGATGCCGTTGTCGGAGAACAGGCCGGTAAGGGTTATATACCTGCCCGCACAGAAAACAGAATCGGTAACATCTATTTTGATGCCGCTTATGGTATCTACCTCTACGGTAGCATAGGCGGTATCGTAGCATGGTATGTTGTTGCCGGCAATGAGCCTGATGGTGTATTTGCCAGTGATGTGATATGTATTCACCGGGTCGGTGAGCGTAGAATTGATCCCGTTGCCGAATGTCCAGTTGTAGTTGGTAGCACCGGTAGATGCATTGGTAAAGGTAACCGCATCGTGCTGGCACAATATTTTCGGGGTAAGCGTGAAGTCTGCATTGATAGGGTGACCTATGGTGAATGTGAGCTTCATGCTGTCGTAGCAATAAAGGTTGGTAGCCAGCAGACGCACCGTATAGGTGCCATCCTGATATACATGATACGGATTGGTGCTGGTATCGGTAACACCATCCCCAAAGTCCCATACATAGTATATAGGACCGGCAGTAGTAGAGTGGTTATGGAAGAACACCGTATCGCCGGTGCAGCCCAGACGGAAAGTAGTATCGAAGCTGGCGGTGAGCGATGGATCTGTAAGGGTTACAGAGCCTAATACATTGGTAACACAGTTGCCGATCTTTACAGAGAAGCCCGAGTAAACACCTGCACAGAGTCCGGGCAGGAATATGGTACTATCGCCGAAGGCAGTAGTGACAATAGGTGGTTGCGGCACACTGTTGAACAGGTAGCGCACCGTGTCTGCAGAGAATGGTATGAATTGTTTCAGTCTGATGGTGCCATTGCATTTGCCGCACTCTGTAGGGTCTGTAAATGCTACAATGCTACCTGCAGGAGGTGCAGGGCCAAAGAGCGAGAACGGACCGGCTGCAGGCGTAAGGCAGGTGCCATAACCTGCTGTGATGCCACTATATACCCCTTCGCAAAGTAGCGGGAGGGTAATACGCCCGGTGGCATCGGATGTGGTGGTAATTGGTGGTTGGGGTACCCCGTTGTAGGAATAATTGATGGTGAACGGATGACTGGGGTATAATCCGTTTATGATAAGCGAGCCATCGCAGGCGCCACAGACCGATTGCGGAATAGTAGTGACGGTGAGGCTGATAGGCGGATCGGTGAGTGTAACCGGCCCCGCAGGCAGCGAAGCACAGATGCCCTGACGGCCTATGAAGTTGCCATAAGTGCCGGCACAAAGACCGGAAATAGTAACCGTGCCTGCTGCAGATGCTGTTGCATATACCGGAGGCTGTGGCACGCCACCCAATTCGTAGTTAATGGTATCGGCCATGCCGGGTGTGAAGCCGCTGACGGTTATTGCGCCATCGCACAGGTTGCACCTCGATGGGTTGATGGAAGTAAGTGTAATGGTAAACACCGGAGCCGGAGTAACGGTATAGTAGCCAAAAGAAGTATCGGCACAACCCAGCGCACCAGCCTTATAGGTAGTGGTGGTGGTAGGGCATACTGTTTGTGTGAGGCCGGTACCCAGGTAAGCACCCGTATTTACGTTGTACCAGTAGATGAGCGAAGAAGCGTATGGTATAGGCGCATAACCTATAGATGCTACGGTGTAGGATGTGCCTGTGGCATTGGGGGTGAAGCGCCAGGCCTCATTGGTGCAGGTAAATACCGAAGGGAAGTCTCTGCCCGGAGCCACAGTGGCAGCGGTGCCGGTAGCATTCTGCACACCTATTATGGCCCTGCCGCTGTTCCAGGTGGCACAAACGGGCTTTGTGGCTATATGGCACTCAATGATGTTGGTAGTTTCGTAAAGTATGATCTGCGTACTGGTTATCTGCGTAGTGCAGGAATACATGTGGTCGTTGCAGAAAGTAATGATATACTTGCGGAAAGGGGCAACACCTGTAAGCGAATAGGTGATGGTGCCACCACCGGGAATAGAAATGTCAATATCGCACCACGGGCCACAGATATTGTTGTATTTGCTGGGGTTGCCCAGCAGTGCCGCGGTAATGGGCCATGGATCATAAGCACCCGAAAGCGTGAGATCGAAACAAACGGTACCATTTGGGCCTATTACCACACTGGTATACGGAACACCATAGTAAGTGAATGGGAACCCTATAGGTAGAATACCCGAATAGACGTCATCGATAGAGATACCTGTATTGGTAGGAGCGTCACCTATAAGTTGTGCAGAAAGCACTGTGCACGGAGTGGTGCAGCTGAGCGAATCGCTGCTGGTAACAGTAACCTGAGCAGCAGCCCTGCCACCCTGTAGAAGCAGCAATACCAGTAGTATTGCAGAATAGAATTTTAGTTTCATTGTATCGCTTATTGCCAATAAAAAATGCTGCACACAATCAAATTCCTCACAATTGGTGGTATGGCTATTGATAGGGCTATACACCACGTTCCGTAAAAATAAGGATTTTTATCATCAATTTAATATACATGTAGACCACAACAGGCATTATTACTGTAGTTAGCGGGTCGTTTTCAGGTGCATTCTTTTATCAGATACTGATATACAATTCGTTATCATTGGCCAGGTTAATTCTTGTAAGTTGCCGGAGCCACATGAAAAAATTATAGTTACTTTACATCATTAACCGCAACCAATCACACAATGATCAGCATTCGCAACATTGTAAAACAATATGCCGGTCACCGGGCGCTCAGCGATGTGAGCATAGAGGTGGAGACCGGCAAGGTTTTCGGGCTGCTGGGGCCTAATGGAGCCGGCAAGACCTCTCTCATCCGCATCATCAACCAGATAACGGCTCCCGATTCGGGAGAGATACTCATAAACGGAGAACACCTGGGCAGGCACCATGTGGAGCGTATAGGCTATATGCCCGAAGAGCGCGGCCTGTACAAGAAGATGGAGATTGGCGAGCAGATACTGTACCTGGCACAGCTGAAGGGCATGAGCAGGCAGGAAGCCATTCGTCGCAGTAAATACTGGTTCGAGAAGCTGGAGATACAAGCCTGGTGGAACAAGAAAATTGAAGAACTATCGAAAGGGATGCAGCAGAAAGCCCAGTTTGTAGCTACTGTGCTGCACGAGCCCGACCTGCTGATACTGGATGAACCCTTCTCGGGTTTTGACCCGGTGAATGCGGAGATCATAAAGAACGAGATACTGGAACTGAATCGCAAGGGTGCTACCATTATCTTCTCTACCCACCGCATGGAGTCTGTAGAGGAGCTTTGCGATTCTATAGCCCTGCTGAACCTATCCCATAAGATACTGGACGGAAAGGTGCGCCAGATAAAGAATTCATTCAGAGACGGCACATACGAACTGGAATATGAAGGCAATCCGGTAATACCCGGCGCCGATGCCCCCTTCGGTATACTGGCCGATGAACACCACGATATGCACCACCGCCTGCGCCTGCGCATAAACGAGGGGGCTTCCTCCAACGATGTGCTGCGCTATATGCTGGCACAGGCCACCATTACCCATTTTGAAGAGGTAATACCTACTATGAACGAAATATTTATCAGCACCGTAAACAAACAGGCTAAATAATGAACAAGATATTGCTCATCATACAGCGCGAATACCTGTCGAGGGTAAAGAAAAAGTCATTTATAGTGCTCACCATACTGGTGCCGGTACTGTTCATAGGCATGTTTGCGATAATAGGCTACCTGGCCGTGAAGGGAGATGACCTTGGCGACGAGAAAAAGGTGCAGGTGATAGACGAGTCGGGCACATTTACCGGCAAGCTGAAGAATACGCACTCCATCACCTTTGTCTACACCAACGACAACATTGCTACGGCCCGCAACACCTTTACAGACAAGGGTTACAGCCTGTTACTGCATATACCGCCGGCATCATCATCAGAACCGGTGGAACTGCTGAGCGATAAGAAACCAAGTGCCACAACCATAGAGGCTATAGAGACCGGACTGAGCAACATAGCAGAGGCACAACGACTGAGGCTGGCCGGCATAGATACCGCAGTGCTGGCACAGGCACAGAAGCGCATAGAAGTAAAGGCCAAGCAGATAACAGCTAATGGCGAAAAAGACGCACAGACCTATACCGCCTATGCTATAGGTTTCCTCTCGGCATTCCTCATTTACATGTGCCTGTTTATCTATGGTACACAGGTAATGCGTGGGGTTATAGAAGAGAAGGTGAGCCGCATAGTAGAGGTTATTATCTCTTCTGTTCGTCCCTTCCAGCTGATGCTGGGCAAGATAATAGGCGTAGGGCTGGTGGGTCTTACCCAGTTTGCGCTTTGGATAGTGATATCTGTAGCACTTTCTGCAGTGGGCGGCACCATGCTTGCCGGCAACGCAAAGCACAAAATGGAGCAGGTACAGTCTGTGCCGGGTGTAAGCAAAGCAGAGATGCAAAAGGTACAAACGCCGGATAGCAGCATGCAGGTGATAAAGGAATCTATAGAGAATATACCTATTGTGTATACCGTAAGTTGTTTTCTGTTCTACTTCCTGTTTGGCTACCTGCTCTATAGCGCCATATTTGCGGCAGTGGGTTCTGCAGTAGATAATGAGACAGAAACCCAGCAGTTCATGCTGCCCATAACATTGCCGCTCATATTCACGTTTGCGCTGGCGCAGAGTTTCATTATCAACAACCCCGATAGCAGCCTGTCGGTATGGTTGTCTATGATACCCTTCACCTCGCCTATAGCCATGATGATACGTATTCCGTTCGGCGTGCCGGTATGGCAGCTGGCGTTGTCTATGTTCCTGCTGGTACTTGGTTTTGTGTTTACCACCTGGGTGGCGGGCCGCATATACCGTGTGGGCATACTTATGTACGGCAAAAAAGCCAGCTACAGGGAGTTGGTAAAATGGTTCATGTATAAGGAATAATGAGGCAATGCAGATTGTGAGAGAACTGTGGATTTGTGGGAAAAGTAATTTTGCTGTTAAATTATTTGTTCACTTCAGATATTTGCCCTACATTTGCACTCCCTTGCAAAAGGGCTAATAAAAACAAAAGTTATGAAACGTACATATCAACCTTCACGTCGCAGCCGCAAATCAGTTCATGGATTCCGCAAGCGTATGGAATCTGCTAATGGCCGTAAAGTACTGGCTTCTCGCCGTGCTAAAGGTCGTCACAAGCTCACTGTGTCTGACGAGCGTCGCCTGAAGTAATATTTATTTTGAATATTTCCGCCATTCGTCATACTTTCAAAGTATATGAGCGGCTCAAGCGAGAGCAGCATATTCACACGCTTTTCCTTTCAGGGAAAGCGTTTTCTGTTTTTCCCATACGTATCATTTACCGGCTTTCGCCCATCAATGACGTTGTGCCGGGTGGGGCAGAAAGCACTGATGTGACTGTAACCGGGAGCCAGCCAGTTGCTGAGGCTGTGCCGCAGCAAACTGCCGCAGCCCCTCATTTTTGCCCGCTACAGGCGGGTTTTTCTGTTCCCAAAAAAAGGTTCAGGAAGAGTGTGCATCGCCACCGGGTGCGCAGATTGCTGGTAGAGGCATGGCGCCATGGCAAGCACCAGGTAATAGCCGCCGTGCCCCCCGGCATGCAGCTGCATGTGTTCCTGATATTTACCGGCAACGAACTGCCCGAATATGCACAGGTGCTGCAGGCAGTGAACACCGGTATAGACCGACTGGTAAAGAACCTCACCCCCAGGCCCGAAACAAAGGATCCGGATATTGCCCTACCCGCTGCATAAACACACTACTGTGAAAAGGCTGCTTACCATATTATTTACCGCGCTCATCCGCTTTTATCAGCTGGCCATATCGCCGCTGCTGGGTGCCCGCTGCCGCTACACACCTACCTGTAGCGCCTATGGTATGGAAGCCATAAAAAAGCATGGCCCCTTCAAGGGAGGCTGGCTCACCATCAAACGCTTCGGCCGCTGCCATCCCTGGGGCGGACATGGGTATGACCCGGTGCCGTGACTTTAAAGCAAATTACAACCCAATCTTGTAGGCTATTTTTGATCATGACTTTATCAGAAGTAGCAAAAGATATTTACTTAATTACCGATCAGCCCACAACCTGTGGCCTTTGTGGTAGTAGAACAAAGTTTTCCGAGTACACTTCATTTCACGAGTATAGTGAAATACATACCTGCCTCAATAGTAGTTGTGGTTATGAGTTTGTAGTGGTAGAAGAGTAGAAAATAATAAGTAGTATTTAATGGAATGGTAAAAAGAAGTAGTTTGCAAAGCAATACGCAATCGGTTCTTTTATGGAAGTAAAGAAGCATATAAATGTTGCATGTGCAATAATCTTGAATGAAGGCAAGATATTAGCCGCTCAGAGAAGTGAGAAGATGTCTCTTCCTTTGAAATGGGAGTTTCCAGGAGGCAAATTGATGGAAAACGAATCAGCTGAAGATTGTATTTTGAGGGAACTAAAGGAAGAATTGAATATTGATGTGGTCATAATAGACAAGTTGAATGATTCCTTTTTTGATTATGATAGTTTTTCAATAAATCTGATTCCTTTTGTGACTCAGTTTAAAGAAGGTCAACTAATATTATCGGAGCACAAAGATGCAAGATGGTTTATAAGTAAAGAATTGGAGCAATTGGATTGGGCTCCTGCAGATATACCTATACTACACGATTTAATGAAAACAAAGTATGCTTAAATTAGGATTGTACGAACAACTGATCAACAATCTAGTAGCCAAAAAGCTCGAGGATTTCGACACTAATAAATATTACATTAAGGAAACCATACTAGATAAAGAAGAGGCAGCTCGGTTTCTTAGTAAATATTTAAGCGATGTAATTCAAGTTGCATTAGCAACGATAAAGGATGAAAACAAAATTGAAAAGCAGATTGAGATTTCCAATAGGATAATTAATCTTTTGAATCAAGAACTGAAAACTACTGACTTTAATGATGATATAGTAGAGATTCAAGGTAAAGTATTAACCGCCATTTTCTCAAGATTAGATAATGATTTTGTAGACCTTGATAACCATATAAATCAGATAACACCTTATACTCGTTTCACACAAAGTGAATTATTTATAGGTGGAAATAATAGAAACATATCTCTAGAGAGTGAACTAAAAAAGGAGATTAGGTCTGCAGATGAAATTTGTTTTTTAGTTTCATTTATAAAGTATGGAGGGATAAGAGTCTTCCAAAAAGATCTGGAAGATTTCACAAATAACGGGGGAAGGTTGAAGGTGATTACATCTTCTTATATGGGTGCTACTGATTTGAAAGCAGTACAATACCTATCTAATCTGAAGAATACAGAAGTTAAGGTTTCATATAATACTCAAAGTGAGCGATTGCACGCGAAAGCCTACCTTTTTTTGAGAGACACAGGCTTTCATACAGGTTATATTGGCTCCTCAAATCTTTCCAGATCAGCAATCACAAATGGTCTGGAATGGAACCTAAAGGTTACCACAAAAGAAATTAGTCATATAATAAAGAAGTTTAAAGATACATTCGAGTCTTATTGGTTGGATGATAGTTTTGAATATTATGATGACAAGCGTGATGTTCAAAAATTAAAGTATTCCTTACAACAACAAAGGGCATCTAGTAGCAATGAGCAAAGAATTGCTTTTTTTGATCTTACACCATTTCATTATCAGAAAGAAATACTGGAGAAATTAGTAGCAGAAAGAAGTATACACTACAGATATCGGAACTTAATTGTTGCTGCTACCGGAACAGGAAAAACAGTAATTGCTGCGTTTGATTACAAAAGTTTCAAAGAAAGTAATCCTAGGGCAAGGCTATTGTTTGTTGCACATAGGAAAGAAATCCTAGAGCAAGCAATGGCAACATTCAGAGGCATTTTGAAGGATGGTAATTTTGGAGAATTATGGGTTGATGGCTTGGTTCCTACGAGGCATGACGCTGTTTTTGCTTCAGTGCAAAGTTTGAACAATCAATTACAAAGCATACAACTATCTTCAGATTACTATGATTATGTGGTAATAGATGAAGTGCATCACATTGCAGCGAAAAGTTACAGGCCTGTGCTTGATAAGTTTAAGCCGAGAATACTTTTGGGGTTGACTGCAACGCCAGAACGAATGGACAATGAAAATATCCTTTCTGATTTCTGTGATGTTGTTGCCGCTGAAATAAGATTACCGGAAGCGCTAAATAGAGAATTATTGTGCCCGTTCCAGTATTTTGGAATTTCAGATAGTATAGATCTATCCAAAGCAAAATGGGAGCGAGGTAAGTATGTACAAAGTGAACTTACAGATCTTTATATCAATAACAAACAGAGATTGAGTGAGATATTGTCAAATATGGACAAGTATTTGACAGATATCAATGATGTAAAGGCATTGGGTTTTTGTGTATCTCAAGAACATGCTAAGTACATGGCAGAAAGTTTCACAGTAGCAGGGTTGAAGGCTGAATATTTAACTAGTGAAAACAGTGCAAGGAGAGAGGATATCCGTTTAAAACTACTGTCTGGTGAGGTTAATTATCTTTTCGTTGTTGATATTTTTAATGAGGGTGTTGATATTCCAGAGGTAGATACTGTATTGTTCCTAAGGCCTACAGAGAGCTTGACCATATTCCTACAACAGTTGGGTAGAGGATTAAGAAAAGCAAATGGCAAGGAATGTTTGACAGTACTTGATTTTGTGGGTAATTCTAGAGCCGAGTATGATTTTGAGAAGAAATTCAGAGCACTTATAGGAAAGACAAACACGACTACTAGTAAGGAGGTAGAAGATGATTTCCCTCATCTACCTCTAAATTGTTCTATTGTATTAGAGAAAAAAGCAAAGGAGTACATCCTCAGTAATATTAAGAATGCGATTAACCCTCAGAGGAAACAGTTGTTAGAAAAGATTCGCAGCTATAAGAACAATATAGACAAACCGCTTACTATCAAGAATTTCACTGACGATTTGCAAATTCCCGTTCAGTTGATATACAAAAAGGACAATTGGAATAGGCTTTGTGTTGATGCGGGTGTCAGATCCGATTTTTCTTCAATAACTGAATCGGAAATCACTAGAGCAATATCTAAAAAGTGGTTGCAGTCTAATTCGTTGTCCTATTTTTCATTTATACTTTCATTAGCGAATAGAAATTTTAATATTGAATTTGATCAATTTAATGAAATTGAGAAGTCAATGTGTTTGATGCTGCACTATGATGTTTGGCAAGATATGGGAGGATTTGAGTCTATTAATGAAAGTATAAGGGCTATAGGTCAGAACGCAGTAATGGTTAGTGAGATAGTAGATGTATTGAGTATATTAATAGATAAAGTAGATTTCATTGAGAAAGATATTTCATTGGAGTATGCTATGCCATTAAAGGTTTATGGAAGGTATACAAGAGAGCAAATATGTGCGGCATTTGGTTATCATACCTTTCAAAAGAAACAAGTATCTCAGGCTGGTGTTATCAATATTTACAATAAGAATACTGAAATACTATTTGTTACATTAGAAAAGTCAGAAAAGGAGTACTCTCCAACTACTCTTTATGATGATTACGCAATAAGTGAAAAGCTATTTCATTGGCAATCTCAAAATTCTGCTAGGTCAGATACAGGAGTGGGACTAGCATACATTAAGCAGAATGAGACAGGTAAGAATATTTTACTTTTTGTAAGAGAACGAAATCAAGACGAGTTTGGTAATACTATGGGATACGTTTTTCTTGGCAATGTAAAATACTTAAAGCATTATAATGAAAAGCCAATGAGCATCACTTGGGAGTTGAAGGAACCTATTCCACAATATATTTGGAGGGATTCTGCGAAAATGTCTGCAAGTTAGATCTATAACATCTTTTCTATTATTTATGTACTTATAAGGTCAGGATTTCAAAGAAATTAAAAGGTAAGCGGGTTACTATGAGTATCCAGCAGAACTTCCTTGATTATGAAGGATAAGAGATGATTTTACCTGATAAGTTCCTGCCAGATAGAATATTCTTGAAAAGACACAATACCGATATGTTCGCAAATTGATATTTTCCTTTATTTAATTTCGACTCGGATTGTTAGCCCACGCACAAGTGTGGGACACCTTTGGAGGTGTGCCACACTTGCCGGGCTTCTTTCCCTTTATTGCGATGCTCTATTATTGTGGTGTTTTATTTATCCGTATGCTACCAAATATTTTTAAGTCCATCTTCGCCTATTATTCTGGTGGCTTTAGTATGCAAAATGGAGCTGTCCATTAATCTTGCGGCTAATTCCAGGTTGCATAAGTCGCCATTTCTTAGACGTGCGTAGTCTTTGTAAGATGAATATTCCCATTTATCCATCTCGTCAACAAGCCCGGCCCTGACCGGGTTCTGGTGAATGTATGTAAAGCAGGTGCCTGTGTAATTGACTGTATCTTCAACAGCATTGTAAACACATTTAGAACGGGTGTTTTGCTTGATAAGATTACCAGAGAATCCTTCTTGCTTGTTGATGCCTTTTGAATAGGAGCTCAGGAGTAATCGGAAACCTTCGCTTAATGCACTACGTTTAATTGTTGTGCCTATCATTTGCGTTGTGGCCTCGTTGGCATGTATGAGAAAATGAAAGTGATTGGGCATCAGCACCCATGCAAGTATATCGCATTGTGGGCTAATGTATTTTCTTACTTTTTCCAGGAAATATATATAGTTCCGCTCCTTGAGGAATATAGTCTGACGGTTGTTCCCCCTATTGTAGATATGGTATACATTGTTTGCAACAAAAATCCATACCCTAATTTAGGAAGAAATGTAAAAACACCAAAGAAGCGTTGCAAGTGTGGCACAATTAGCATTGTGCCACACTTGTGCTGTAGCAAACACAGCCCATGATAAATGAATACAGTCCACATGCAGGCCCAAATAAAAAAAACAAGGCTCACCAGTTGGTGAGCCTTGTTGCTGAATATTATTATGGTATTGCAGATCAGATGTTGTTGAGGAATAGCTGGGGAGCTACGCCAAGCAGGATAACCAGTATGCAGGTAACGATAAGCAGTGCTTTGTCGCCGTCGGTTACGGGTGAGTTCATCTCTGGTGTGCCTGGTTTGAAGTACATAGCCATGATGACGCGGAAGTAGTAATATACGCTGATAGCGGCCATAAGCAGTGCAAAGATTACCAGCCACATCAGGTGGCCTTGCTGCACTACTGCTACCAGCACATAGTACTTGGCCATGAAGCCGCCAGTGAGTGGTATACCTGCCAGAGAGAACAGGAATATAGATGCAGTGAAGGCAAGCAGCGGCTCGCTTTTGGCAAGACCGTTGAAGCCATCGTAAGTGAAGTCTTTGAGTTTTACGAGTACAGAGAAGATACCTATAGTGGCCACAGTATATGCCATAGCATAGATGATGATTCCCTCTGAAGCAAATTTATTGACAGCCAGTACAGCAAACAGCATGAAGCCTGCCTGTGCTATAGATGAGTAGGCAAGCATACGTTTTACGCTCTGCTGGAAGACTGCGGTAACGTTGCCCACCAGCAGGGTAGCTGCAGTGATGATGGCAATTACCATGGTCCAATGTTCGCTGATGGTGCTGAAAGATACCATGAACAGGCGCAGGAAGGCAAAGAACACACCTGCCTTTACCACAGTGGCCATATAGGCGGTAAATGGTGTAGGAGAGCCGTCATAAACGTCTGGTGTCCACATGTGCATAGGGGCAGCAGAAACCTTGAATGACAGGGCAATGATGATGAACATGATGCCTGCAAGTGCCAGCGGATTGAGGGCATTTGTCTGCATTACTGCAGCTATCTCGGTAATATTGAAGCTACGGGCTGCACCATAGAGCAGGGCTATACCCATGAGCTGTATGCCTGTAGAGAAAGAGCCCATCAGGAAGTACTTGAGCGAGGCTTCACTGCTTTTGAGGTTCTTTTTGTCGCTGCCTGCCAGTATATACTGTGGTATAGACATGATCTCTATGCCTATGAACATCATAAGCAGGTTATTGTAAGTAGCAAGGAGGTACAGACCGCAGAGGATGAAGAACAGCAGGGCAAAATACTCGGCAACATGCGCACCCACACGCTGTATCTCTTTGGACATAAGCAGCACATAGAGCAGAGAAGCACCGGTCATCACCGTGTTGAACCACAGCGAATAGTGGTCTATGCGCAGCATTTTATTGAAGAAAAGATTGTCGGTAGCTTCCGGCGAGGTGGACATGAGGTCCCAGATGTTTATGCCGAGCAATGCCGCAAAAAGTACGGCTGCAATAGCTGCAATGCTCTTCCTGTCCTTCAGCATAACGCCGGAGAACATCATAATGATACCAAAAACTGTTGTAGCAATAATAGCTTTCATGTCGCTAATTCAAATATTCTTAAGTTCTGCTGCCTGTGCACTTTTTGTTGTTACCAACGCTGCAATGCGTGAAACAGACAGATCTTTTTGGTTAAATTTTCAAAATATTGTGTACCTGACTTACTTACTGCGCTGTTCCTATCATGCCAGCAGTGAGATCCAGTAATGGTTTTGGATACACACCGAGGAATAAAATAATAGATATGATGATAGCAATAGCTGCATATTCGTTGATGCTGAGGTCTTTCTTCACGATCATCTCTGTCACATTGCCGAAAGCTGTTTTCTGCACCATATTAAGCGTGTAAACTGCACCGAGTATTACACCGAGACCGGCAAAGACCATGGTGAGTATGTGTGGCATACTGCCATCGCCGGTGAAAAGACCGTTGAAGAGCATGAACTCACCTATAAATCCGTTGGTAAGTGGCAGCGCAATATTGGCAAAAGAAATGATGACAAGCGCTATAGCCATGCGAGGAGCCACGGTAGCCATGCCGCCCAGGCGGTTCATGTCGCGGGTACCCCAGCGGTTCTCTATCATGCTCACTATAAGCCACATACCGGTAATGTTGATACCGTGGTTGAACATCTGCACCATGATACCGTGCATACCCACACCATTGCCCATAAAGGCTACGGCACTCATAAGACCCATGTGCGCAATAGAAGAATAGGCAACCAGGCGTTTGATATCGGTCTGAACGATGGCGATGAAAGAAGCGTATACGATGCCTATTACAGAAAGCACTACTACAGTGCCAGACCAGTAGGCAACACCTGCAGGTAATACAGGCAGCAACCAGCGCAGCACTGCAAACAGACCCATCTTCACCATAAGGGCACTAAGGATGATAGTAACCGGGGTTGGTGACTGTTCATACGCATCGGGCTGCCAGGTGTGGAAAGGGAATATCGGCATCTTGATGGCAAATGCAATGAAGATGAGCCAGAACAGACCCTGCTGCTGTGCAGGAGCCAGTGAAGAACCGGCACGAACGATATCGGCCCAGGCATAACTGGCCTGTCCGGGTGTCTGCAGAGCAAGATAGATAAGACCTGCAAGCAGCATAAGGCTACCTACGAAGGTGTAAACGAAGAATTTGAAGGTAACTGCAATGCGTTTTTCGCCACCCCAGCGAGAGCAGAGGAAGTAAACAGGGATCAACGCCAGTTCCCAGAACACATAGAATACCAGTGCATCTGCAGCCAGGAACACACCCATAAGGCCGGCCTGCGACAGCAGCATCTGACCATAGAATGCACCCGGGTTCTCTACGTCTTTATTGGCCTGCGACAGCATAACCACCATGGTAACGATGCCGGTAAGGAGGCACAGCATACTGCTCATACCATCGGCTACCAATGTAAATTTGGTGCCCAGCATAGGGATCCAGTCGTGCGAGTACTCGAGGCCCTGAGTATAATTGGTGCCACTAACATACGCAGATACCGCAAGGGTGATCATGGAGCTGATAACGCCCAGCGTTTTGGCCCCGTCGCCTTTTATGGCGAAGGACATAATGCCTGACAACAGCGGAATGAGAACAAGTAATATCAAAATCATATAAAAAACAAAAACCCCTGCATCCGCATAAGCGGCAAACAACCATTGCTAGCTGAAAACAGGGCGTTGAACCATATTGTTAATTCGTACTGACTTATTTTAAACTAAAATACCTTTTTACTTTACTTAGCTACATCTGTTTCCGGACGGGGATAAAGCAATTATCCTATCCAGAAGAAACTGATAACGAACAGCATGACCATGCTCAGCACCATCATGAAGATATAGAAACCTACCTGACCGGTCTGCAACAGACGCAGGCGATCTCCGCCCCAGCGTACAGTCTTGCCCACACCATTCACTATACCGTCTATACCCTGCTTCTCTACAAATTTGTCGAGAACGGATGAGAGACCCTGCAGTGGCTTCACTACAACAGCATCGTATATTTCGTCAATATACCATTTATTCTCAAGCAGTTTGGCAATACCGGTGCTTTCGCGGAAGTCGGGTTTGCGGTTAACTACATAGGCAACAATGATCATGATAACAGAAACGGCAACCGAAAGACCCATAAGTCCCCACTCTGTGGCATGAGACAAATGGTGTGTGCCGAAATTCTTAACTACTGGGCTCAGGTAAGCAGCCAGCGCATTGTGCTCACTGATAACCGATGGTAAGCCTACATAACCGCCTACTATAGACAGTATGGCCAGCGCTACCAGTGGCAGTGTCATGGCTGCAGGACTTTCGTGCAGGTGATGGTGCTGCTCTTCTGTACCGCGGAACTTACCATTGAAAGTAAGCACATAAAGACGGAACATATAGAAAGCAGTCATCATAGCGGCAAGTATGCCGAATACATACAGTACAGGGCTGTGTGCGAACACATTTGCCAGGATCTCGTCTTTTGAGAAGAAGCCCGAAAGACCCGGAATACCTGATATAGCCAGACAGCCGATGAAGAACGTAGCCTGTGTGATGCGCATGTGCTTACCAAGACCACCCATTTTGCGGATGTCCTGCTCGCCGCCCATAGCATGAATGACACTACCCGAACCAAGGAATAACAGTGCTTTGAAGAAGGCGTGTGTCATAACGTGGAAAACGGCAGTAGTATAGGCGCCTACACCCAGTGCCAGGAACATGAAGCCCAGCTGGCTGACAGTAGAATAAGCGAGTACTTTTTTGATATCGTACTGACGAATGGCGATAGTTGCTGCAAGCAGGGCAGTGATCATACCCACAACTGCAACGATCTGCAATATGGCAGGCGTGAGGCTGTAGAGTGCACCGCTACGGGCTATCATATATATACCGGCAGTTACCATGGTTGCGGCATGTATAAGTGCCGAAACAGGGGTAGGACCCGCCATGGCATCGGGCAGCCAGGTATACAGAGGTATCTGTGCACTCTTACCGGTAGCGCCAATGAAGAAGCAAAGAGCGATCCAGTTGTAAGTAGCAGCAGGAACTACGGTAGCAGCATCGCTGATCCTGCCGAAGAAATCCTGATAAGAAAGTGTGCCGAAATTGAAGATGACCAGCAGCATGCCGATAAGGAAGCCCAGATCGCCGATGCGGTTCATAACAAATGCTTTTTTCGCAGCATTGGTATAGTCGCGGTTCTTGAACCAGAAGCCGATAAGCAGGTAAGAGCAGAGGCCCACACCTTCCCAGCCTATGAACATAATGAGGTAGTTGGCACCCAGTACCAGCAGCAACATAGAGAACACGAACAGGTTGAGGTAGGCGAAATACTTCACCATACCCTCATCGTGATGCATGTAAGAGGTAGAATAGATATGGATAAGGGTACCCACACCTGTAATGATGAGCAGGAACAGGGCCGAAAGCGCATCTACCTGGAAGGCAAATGGTACGTGCAGATTGCCCGAACTGATGAAGTCGAACAAGGTGACGATGACCGGGCCATGAAAAGCAGCGCTCTTAACCTCGAAGAAGATAAGCAGCGACATGATGAAAGAAGCAAGTATTGCGGTGGTGCCTATAGCTCCGCCGAGCGACTTGGGCATTTTCTTCCAGAAGATACCATTGATAAGGAAGCCTATCAACGGAAATAACGGTACTAAATAAACCAGGTTAGCCATATTGCCAATCCCGCAGGTGCGGAAACTTTAGTGTTTTAATCTGTTTAAAATATTTATATCAACCGAGTGCACTTTGCGGTACATCATCACTATGATAGCAAGCCCCACAGCCACCTCGGCTGCGGCAACCACCATAATGAAGAACACGAACAGCTGCGCGTTTGGATCTGCAAACATTTTTGAGAACGAAACCAACAGCAGGTTCACAGAATTGAGCATCAGCTCAATGCACATGAAGATGATGATCGCATTGCGGCGCATAAGCGTGCCCATGATACCTATTGAGAATAACAACAGGCTCAGGAACAGATAATGTGTTGAATTTACCGGCATCTTATCAAAATAAAAAAGTAAAAATTCAAAAAGTAATAGTACTCAATTTTTTACAGCGCTTATGCTTCTGTAGCAGGTGCATCTTCTTTCTTGCCTATCACCACGGCACCTATCATAGAGCTCAGGAACAGCACACTGCTGATCTCGAACGGTAACACATAATCTTTGAAGAGCACTTTACCGAGGTTGGCGATAAGACCAATATCGATAGACTGCTTTTCTATAGCCACAGGAACAGCAGATTTGATACCTGCCAGCAACACCAGGAACAGTACACCACCCGATATGACACCCGCCATCTGCACCAGTAGCCCCTTCTGAGGTTCTACATCGGCATTGAGGTTCATAAGCATGATAACGAACAGGAACAGTACCATGATGGCGCCTGCATAAACAATGAGGTTCACAATGGCCAGGAACTGCGCATTCATGAGCAGGTAATGACCGGAAATAGCAAAGAAGGTGAGGATGAGGAACAGTACACTGTTTACCGGGTTGCGGCTGAGGATAACCCCTAACGCACAACCAACGGCAGCTGCTGATAACACCCAGAAAAGTATATCGTAAATGTTCATTTTACTTACTGTCTTTGTTTTTAGGGTTAGGAATCAACAGATCTTCTTTTTTATAGATGAATGCCGCCCTGTCGTAGTTGGTAGGCATTACAGTTTCTGAAAGATAAACGGCATCTTTAGGGCAGGCCTCTTCGCAATAACCGCAGAAAATGCAACGCAGCATATTGATCTCGTACTTGGCAGCATATTTCTCCTCGCGATACAGGTGCTCTTCTCCCGGCTTGCGTTCTGCAGCTTCCATGGTTATGGCTTCGGCAGGGCAGGCAAGGGCGCAAAGACCGCATGCAGTACATTTTTCAGCGCCGTTCTCGTCGCGGTTCAGCACATGCAGGCCACGGAATACGGGGCTGAAAGGGCGTTTTACCTCAGGATAGCTAACTGTGGCTTTTTTCTTGAATATGTGACCGAGTGTTATGCTCAGTCCTTTCGCTAAAGCCGGCAGGTAGGCGCGCTCCGACAGCGTCATCGGGCTGCGGTCTATCTGTAAGGCTCTATTTGTCAGTTTTTCCATTGTTTTCTTTTTCAAGAATTTCACTAATAATATAACCGGTCTTTAGTGGCTTTTGAAGATCCACAAAATAGCTACACCGGTGGCAAGCAGGTTTACCAGTGCCAGTGGTATAAGCGTTTTCCAGCCCAGTTTCATCAGCTGGTCATACCTGAAACGAGGCAGGGTCCAGCGAACGAACATAAAGAACAATACCATTGCTACTGCCTTGGAAACCAATACCAGTATGCATATGATGCTGAATAAAAGAGGGTTTACCGCAGCTGCCACCTGATCCATGAACGGGAAGTTGTAACCGCCAAAGAACAGGGTGATCATGATAGCAGAGCTGATGAACAGGTTGATATATTCTGCGAAGAGGTAGAAACCGAGCTTCATAGAAGAATATTCCTGATGGTAACCCATGTTCAGTTCGCTTTCACACTCAGGAAGGTCGAACGGAGCACGGTTGAGCTCTGCAAAGGTGCAGGTAAGATAAATGATGAAACCAAGCGGCTGCTTGAAGAAGTTCCAGGTAAAATACCCATCGTTCCAGAAGCCATGCTGCTGTTGCACTATGTCGCGCAGGCTCAGAGAGCCGGTCATCATAAGAAGCGCAATAAGGCTGAGCCCCATAGCCAGCTCGTAAGAGATAGCCTGAGAAGCCGCACGGATGCTACTAAGCAGCGAAAATTTGTTGTTGGAAGCCCAGCCACCCAGCATAATGCCGTAAACACCAAGGCTCACAGCTGCAAACACGAAGAGGATACCGATATTGATATCTGCTACCTGAAAAGAGATAGTGCGGCCACTTTCGGTAACCACATCCGGTCCCCAGGGTACTACAGCGCTTGTAACAAGGGCTGTGAGCATGGCCAGGCAGGGACCCAATATGAAAATGAACCTGGTAGACGAATCGGGAATGATCTCTTCTTTGAAGAAGAGCTTCAGTCCGTCGGCAAGAGGCTGCAAAAGCCCCATAGGGCCTGCGCGGTTAGGACCTATACGGTCCTGCATGATAGCGGCTACCTTGCGTTCGCCCCAGGTAGCATACATGGCGATGCCCAATGACCCCATCAGTATCACTGAAATGAGTATCACCTTTTCGAGTATCATCGCTGTGTCGATCTGTAATAACAGCATAGTGGCGCAAAAGTAATTTTAGTTGGTTAAAAATTGTAGTAAACTTCTGTCCCTTTCGGGTATTGAAGCATAACTATTTCATTAATGCTATTTATTCTCCTTGAAATCGTCAGAGTGGGCAGGGCCTTCAATCTTCGACAATTCTATTTCCGGCCTGTTTACATCGCTGATATTATGTATATCCAGTGTGAATTTAGGCTGTTTGCCTATCACTTTGTCTATAAGTATCGGAGTTGCCGTAGTGCCTATGTTGCCTGCATAGTGACCCTGAGAGATAACACTGCTGCTTGGAATCATAGAAGGACCTTCTATAACCCAGTCGCTGGCCGATTTTTTGTGGAAGCGACAGTCATTACAGATAAATTCTTCTACTTCTCCCCATTTGTCTTTACGTGCAGTTACCCTGAACACTTCTTCGCCACGCATCCAGAGGCGCACCTTGCCACTACACTTGGTGCAGCTGCAATGGGCATCTACCGGCTTGGTGAACCATACGCGGTTCTTGAAGCGGAAGGTCTTGTCGGTGAGGGCACCAACCGGACAAACGTCTATAACGTTGCCAATGAATTCGTTATCGAGTGCCTTGCCCAGCAAAGTGCTGATCTGGGCGTGGTCGCCACGATCCAGAATGCCATGTTCCCTCTTTTCGGTGAGCTGTTCGGCTGTAAATACACAACGGAAACACATGATACAACGGTTCATGTGCAGCGAAATGAACGGACCAATGTCTTCTTTCTCGAACGTACGGCGTTTGAACTCGTAGCGGGTTGCCTCAGAACCATGCTCGTAGCTGAGGTTCTGCAGATCACATTCGCCGGCCTGGTCGCAAACAGGGCAGTCGAGCGGATGATTGAGCAGGAGGAACTCCACAACGCCTTTGCGGGCATCAACCACTTTCTCAGAGGTGATGTTCTTCACTTCCATACCATCCATAACGGTAGTACGGCAGCTGGCAACCAGCTTTGGCATGGGGCGCGGGTCTTTTTCAGAGCCCTTACTTACCTCTACCAGGCAGGTGCGGCATTTACCACCGCTGTTCTTCAGCTTGCTGTAGTAACACATAGCGGGCGGGGTTACGTCTCCACCTATCATACGCGCCGCATTCAGTATGGTGGTACCTGCTGGCACCTCTATGCTGATATTGTCAATGGTTACTTTAAAGTTTGGTGTCTGTTCTGACATATAAGTCAAAAATTAAAAAGGTATAGACCCGGGGTCTGTTCCTGTTGTTTAATATTATTTGTTCTTCTTTCGTCTTGCTCCGTTAAGCGCTTGCAGGTACGTGAATAGGGTCGGCATAATGCGCCAGGCCATAGTTGCGTGTCTGCGATTCTTCAGGATTTTTCACATGCCATTCGAACTCGTCGCGGAAGTGGCGGATAGCAGCGGCTACAGGCCATGCAGCAGCGTCGCCGAGCGGGCATATGGTATTGCCCTCTATTTTGCGCTGTATGTCCCAAAGCAGATCTATGTCGCTCATCTTGCCTTTTCCGTACTCTATGTTCTTCAGTATCTTGTACATCCAGCCGGTACCTTCTCGGCATGGGCTGCACTGTCCGCAGCTTTCGTGTGCGTAGAAGCGTGCCAGGGTCATGGTATGGCGAACGATACACTGACTGTCGTCGAGCACTATGAAACCACCCGAACCCATCATGGTACCGGTAGCAAAACCACCGTCAGAAAGGCTTTCGTAGTTCATGTAGCGGGTCTCTCCCTTGGCTGTTTTCAGCAGCAGGTTGGCCGGTACAATAGGTACTGACGAACCGCCGGGTATACAAGCCTTCAGCTGGCGACCCTTTGGTATACCACCGCAATATTCGTCGCTATAGATGAATTCTTCTACAGAACAGGTCATGTCTATCTCATATACACCGGGCTTGTTCACGTTGCCGCAAACAGATAGTAGCTTGGTACCGGTAGATTTGCCGGCGCCTATTTTGGCATACTCATCGCCACCTATGTTGATGATAGGTACTACTGCCGCCAGAGTTTCTACGTTGTTCACCACTGTAGGGCGCATCCACAAACCCTGTATGGCAGGGAACGGGGGCTTCATGCGCGGGTTGCCACGCTTGCCTTCCAGCGATTCTATGAGTGCGGTTTCTTCGCCGCATATGTAAGCACCACCTCCGCGCTGCACATATATTTCGCAGTCGAAGCCGGTTCCTTTAATGTTTTTACCCAGCCAGCCATTGTTCTTGGCCTCGGCAATAGCCTGCTCCAGAATATCTGGAATCCACGCATATTCGCCACGTATGTATATATAAGTAGCGTTGCTGCCCAGTGCGAAGCTGCTGATGAGCAGCCCCTCTATGAACAGGTGCGGGTGAAACTCCATCAGGTAGCGGTCTTTGAACGTACCCGGTTCAGACTCGTCGGCATTGCACACCAGATGGCGTGGCACACCTTCGGGCTTGGCCAGGAAGCTCCACTTCATACCGGTAGGGAAGCCTGCGCCACCACGGCCACGGAGACCGCTTTTCTTCACCTCTTCCACTATATCGGCAGGCGCCATTTTCAGCGCCTTTTCTGCAGCACGGTACCCACCGTGTTTACGATAAGTATCATAGTACCTGATACCTTCTATGTGGTCGTTTTCTAATAAAAGTTTTATCGCCATTTTTCAAATTCAATGATCAGTGGTCAGTAACGGCAACTGTGCTGCCGGCTGATGCTGAGTTGATAATTATTTTTCTTTTGGCACTGGCACACTCTGCCGTGCAAATAATACCCAATGTTCGTTTTCCCACAGCCATACCTGCAGCACCTTCAGTTTGAAAGACATTGTCTTGCCATCCATTACCGCATCTATGTCTGCTATACTTCTTGCCGATGCCGTATTGCCCGTAGATCTTACCTCGGGTTTAGTGGCACTTATTTTAGTATAGATAAGCTTGCCGTTGAAAAGATCTTCGATCAGTTCTTTTTTGCTCTCGATCCACCCGTTAGAGTGGCCGTAGCTTACTTTGTCGCTAAGCAGCCATTTCAGGGCCACACTGTCTCTGGTCTCCAGCGCCTTGTCGAAGTCGGCAATTGCGTGGCTCAGACTTCCATAGTCGGGCTGCTGCGCCATTGCAGGGCTGCAGAACGAGAGGAACAGTATGATGATCAATAATCTCATTGCTTCTATTCAAATATCATTATATAGTCTTCCATCGGGTCGAAGAAAAAATCAGTCCAACCCGATTTGTGACTCTTCATTTCATCTTCTGTTGGCAGGCCGGTCTGTGTTACGGTCAGTCTGGTTCCACCATCAAGTTTTTTCAGCATGTAGTGCACTTCACAGGGTGTAGTGCCTTCGGGCCAGTCTGTTGTTTTCCAGGTGTAGGCCAGTTCTTCCGGTTCTGTCTTCAGCACTGTGCCTGTTACCCATCCATCGAACATGGAGAACGCACCACCCGGTTTATTTTCCAATATAGCCTCGCCACCGCTCCACTTTCTTATGAGCACCGCGTCAGTGAGCAATTGCATGACCCGATGTGGAGCTGCAGACAGCTGAAAATCGAGTGTGAGGTCGTAGGACATAGCTTAGTTATTGGCTTGTCCTTTACACTCTGCTATCAACTGATCTATTTTCTCTTTCGTAAGGTGTTCCCTGTAGTGCTTACCCAGCTGCATCATAGGGGCATAGCCGCATGCGCCCAGGCATTCTGCAGGTTTCAGTGTGAAAAGACCATCCGGAGTAGTTTCTCCCGGGCCTATTCCCAGCTTTTCCTTAATGTAATCTATGATATCGTCGCTTCCGTTGAGCATACAAGGGCCGGTATGGCATACCTCCAGCAGGTATTTGCCTACAGGTTTTGTATTGAACATGGTATAGAACGTAGCCACCTCATATACTTCAATAGGAAGTATGCAGAGGATCTCTGCCACATAGTCCATGGCAGGCACATCCAGCCATCCGCCAAATTCTTCCTGTGCCAGGTGCAGCAAGGGTATCAGTGCGCTCTTCTGCTTTCCTTCCGGGTAGCGGGCGATGATCTCCCTCACTTTGTTCATTTTCTCTTCTGAAAAACGTATGCTCATTATTATTCGCTTATTCGTTTCAATTAATATTCGGTTAGGCGTCCAGTTCTCCTGCTATCACATTAAGGCTGCTCAGTGTTACCACGGCATCGCTCAGCAGGCCATTCTCCACAATTTCGGGGTATGCCTGGTAGTAGATGAAGCAAGGCCTGCGGAAGTGCAGACGGTAAGGAGTGCGACCACCATCGCTGATGAGGTAGTAGCCTACTTCGCCATTGCCACCTTCTACCGAGTGATAAACTTCTCCGGCAGGAGCATCAATTTCGCCCATTATCATTTTGAAATGCCAGATGAGTGCCTCCATTTTGGTATAAACATCCTGTTTGGCAGGAACGTGATACCTGTCGGCTTCTTTGGCGTAGTATATATCTTTCTGAGAAGGATCTTCTTTCTCTATTTTCTCTATTTTTTCTATGGCCTGAGTTATGATGCTCATGCTTTCCCAGATCTCTCCATTGCGCACCATGAAGCGGTCGTAAACGTCGCCGGTGGTGCCTACAGGTATCTTGAAATCGAAATCTTCGTAGGAAGAATAAGGCTGAGCCACGCGCACATCGTAGTCTACACCTGCAGCCCTGAGGTTGGGGCCGGTGAAGCTATAGTTGAGCGCACGTTCTGCACTTATAGGGCCCGCGCCTATGCAACGGTCCATGAATATGCGGTTACGGTTCAGCAGCGTTTCGAATTCCTTCATCACTTTCGGGAATTCAGCCATGAAATCCTTCAGTTTACTATAGAATGCCGGAGTGAAATTGCGCTCGAAACCACCTACCCTGCCTATGTTGGTAGTGAGGCGTGAGCCACACACTTCCTCGAACAGTTCATAGATCTTTTCCCTCCACTGGAACACGTACGTAAAAGGCGTAAGGGCGCCGGTATCTACCGCAATAATAGAGTTGCACACCAGGTGATCTGCAATACGCGACAGCTCCATGATCATGACACGCATATACTCTACACGCTTGGGCAGTTTCAGCTTCAGCAGTTTTTCTATGGTCATGTGCCAGCCCATATTGTTGATAGGGGCAGAGCAATAGTTGAGGCGGTCTGTGAGTGTAGTGATCTGGTAAAAAGGCCTGCGTTCAGCGATCTTTTCGAAGGCACGGTGAATGTAGCCGATGGTTGGTACGGTTTCCAGAACACGTTCGCCGTCTATCTCCATGATATTCTGGAACACACCATGCGTGGCAGGGTGCGTAGGGCCCAGATTGAGGGTCGTGGTCTGCTTCTGAAGTGATTCTTCAGAGAGCTTTATATGATGTTGCTGATGTGGTTGTATTTCCATAAACCGAAATCCCTTTTGGGACTAACCCAGATTTATTAATAATATTCTGTTGTCAAATTGTTGTGTCCTATCCCCTGCCAAACATCTCGTCGTCCTTGTCTCTGCGGGTAGGGTCTTCCATTTTGTACTCCTTGCGCATAGGGAAGTAGTCCATTTCGTCTACGTTCAGGATGCGGATGAGGTTTGGGTGCCCAACGAAGTTCACACCAAAGAAGTCATACGTCTCACGTTCCATCCAGTTTGCTGCAGAGAAAAGGCGGGTAGCTGTGTACACGTCCGGTTTGGCTACAGGTACATACACCTTGAACCTCAGCCTTACATTGGCAGTGAGGCTGTGGAGGTGGTATACCACGCACAGTTCCTCGTCTTTCCTGTCGGGGTAATGCACACCGGTAAGGTCTGTGAGGAATCTGAAGGCCAGCTCGTCATACAGGAACTGCATCACTTTCAGGTTCATTTCGGCAGGCGTTCTGAAGGTGAGCATGCCGAACTGTTCTTCCCAATCGGTAAGCTGTTCGCCGAATTTATCTGTGAGTTTTTGTTTCAGTATTTCGTTTGTCATTGTTCTTATCAATGGTTTGCAGAGAGTTGCTGAAAAACAGCGGTGCGCTCTGCGACAATGTAATATGATCTGTATCTGCCGGCAATGCCGTATTGCTTTGCTTATTGTATACCGTAGCTGGTCATCAATTCCTGATATACAGGGCTGGTCCTGCGCCTGAGGCTCTCGTTGTGCACAAGATCCTGCAGCTTCAGGATGCCGTCTATAATGCCTTCCGGCCTTGGCGGACACCCCGGTACATAAACGTCAACCGGTATTACCTGATCTATGCCCTGCAGCACAGAGTAAGAGTCGAATATACCGCCACTGCTGGCACATGCGCCAATGGCGATAACCCAGCGTGGTTCTGCCATCTGCAGGTATACCTGACGCAGGATAGGTGCCATTTTTTTGGAAATGGTACCTGCTACGAGCAGCATATCGCACTGGCGTGGGGTGAAGCCCATACGCTCTGACCCGAAGCGGGAAAGATCGTAGTTGGCACCCATGGTAGCCATGAACTCGATACCACAGCAAGAGGTAGCGAATGGCAATGGCCAAAGAGAGTTGGCGCGGGCTAGGCCCACTACTTTATCGAATGAGGTGGCGTGAAAGCCTTCTCCGGAGTACCCTTCAGGTATCTCCACCATCTTAATGTTTGTATTGTATTGTACAGGCCTTGCCATGTTATAAAAACTAGATGATTAAAGTAAAAACAAAAAATCAATTCTCTTTCACTGACTTACAGAACTCTATTTTTATTATAACTGCTATTAATCTTCCCAGTCCAATGCACCTTTCTTAACAATATAGAGGAAGCCGCAAAGGAAGAACGCAACAAAAAGTACTACTTCCATGAAACCCTCTTTGCCCAGATAACGGAAATTGACCGCATAAGGATAGAAGAAGATCACCTCCACATCGAAAAGAACGAACAGGATAGCTACTAGGAAGTATTTGATACCCATTGGCTGGCGGGCATTGCCTACAGAGGGGATACCGCTCTCGAAGTTGATAAGCTTATCCTTTGTCCTCCTTTTGGGCCCCAGCAGATGGGTGGCACCCATCATTACAATTACAAACCCTACAGCTATGATAACCTGTAGCGCTATGGGGAAATAGTTGAATGGCGTATTGGTCGCCTGCAATAATAAATTCATACCGGAATGTCCCTACTGCTTATTGAGTGTATATAATATAGAACCAACAAAGTTACAGTTATGCAGCGAAATTGCAAGCGCATGCTAACAATAGGGGAGTGATCCTTTTTTGAGTGCTTTTACGGCTTCACTGCTATACCAAAATGTTTCCATGTTTTAGTGCTTTCATACAGGCGCTGCATGGGGTTGGTGTTACCCGGAGCCGAAGTTGCGGGGCCCATGGGCGTACTGTTCATACGGCCACCGGAGCCCATCCCACCAGAGCCCATACCCGGGCTGCTCATAGGCGAAGTGCCTGCATTGCCCTTGGCAGTGGGGCTCTTAAAACCCTTCACAGCATAACAAACACTAATGGGTTTGCCAGAAAAAGAGGCACTTATCTGGTCGCGGCCATAGAGTGCCTTGAACGGAATGACTGCTTCCCATACCAATTGTTTATATTCGTCTATGCTGATATGGACCCTGATTCCACAGGAAATGGTCTGCGATATCATATAAACGCCACTGCATTTGCCAAACCCATCTACAGAGAACTGGTTGCAGCTTTCGGTACTTTTCCTCATTTTCTGCTCGAACTGGCGGCTCAGCTGCCTGGAGCCGTCTTTGTTGGTACGGTCATCGCCCTGAGAAAAGAGCTCAGAAAGATCGTCCTGGTTTTGCAGGGGGTAATTGATGTTGAAAGGCGTTTCTTTTTTGCCGCCGGTATCTACAGAAACTGTCATTCCCTGCTTCAGAATCTTGATCTGCGTGAGCGGATCGCCGGTTTGCATAGTGATATACAGATTTTCACCATCATTGGAAGTGGCGTATGCTACCATAGATTTTGCATCGTAGTTGGGGTATGGCGAGGGCCAGTCGGTGCAATCTCCGTTTATTTCTATGGGTGTAGCCTGCCAGGTACCCGGCATAACAGTTACAGACCTGCCATGTTTGGTGCCACCACAGGAAAGCAGCAAAAGAGCTGCTACGCCAAGTATGGAATGAACCTTGAAATTTCTGGTTAACATAGTTGCAAAGTAAAGACGAAAGGTAAAAACAAATTCCTTTTACAAAAAAATTAATATGAATGATATTGTCTTATTTATCAACTGTTTATCAATATAGACGATCTTTATAGAGATATAGTCAAAAAAATTTGTTGTAATTAGTATTACCTTTCGATTACAAAATACCGCTACATCCTGTCCTGAAGTTAATAAAAACACTGAGCATGAAAAAAACACTCCTTCCATTGATGCTTTTGCTGATCGTCGTACTGGGAAGTGCGGGGACGGTTTCTGCACAGATGACGGTTACTGCCAGTGGGGTTACTGCAACTACGCTTATGAACAAGTTGCTGGGTCCCGGTGTTATAGGTTTTGGTGCTACTGCCACATGTCACGACTCATCAAAAGGTGTTTTTATAGTCACGCCATCTTTCCCCGAGATATTTGACAGCGGCGTTGTGCTGTCGTCGGGCAGGGTGCGTACAGGCCCTGCAGGTACAGGTGCCAATGGCCCGGGCAGTGCATTTGCCTCGTGGGACAACGGTATGCCGGGTGCAGCATGGCTGGGTACGCTTACGGGCGGCACCAGTTTTAACGCCTGTTTCTTCGAATTCAATTTCCGTCCGGTAGGCGATACGGTGAAGTTCGATTATGTTTTTGGCTCTGAAGAGTATGGTGGTTTCACCTGCTCTCCGTTCAACGATCCTTTTGGTTTCATCATATCCGGTCCCGGTTTTGCAACGCCTACCAATATAGCACTGGTGCCGGGTACTACCATTCCGGTTTGTATCAATAGTATCAACTGTGGCCCGTCTCCGGGTTATCCGCTTTCTACCTGTACTGCCATGGGGCCCGGCTCTCCGTTCTGTATTTATTACACCAACAACAGTGCAGGAACCGTAATAACCTATAACGGCATTACTAAGAAACTTACCGCTATTGCTGCGGTAACCCCATGCGATACCTACCATCTGAAACTGGGTGTGTCGGACATAGCAGATGGTGTGTACGATTCGGGAGTGTTTCTGAAAGCAGGTAGTCTCACTTCTACCTCTCTCAGCGTGAACCCGGTGGGTATGCATCCGGGCGATACTGCCAGTGGTTCTCAGTTCTGTGTAAGGGGTTGTTTGCCTGGTAAGTTCATCTTCAAACGTGGTGGCAGCCTCATAAATCCGCTTACCATTCGTTTTGTGATATCGGGCACTGCGGTAAATGGTACAGACTATACCTACATACCGGATAGTGTAGTGATTCCAGCTTCAGATTCTGACGAAACAGTACTCATCACAGGTCTTCCTGTTATCCCTACAGGACCTAAAACAGTGAAAATACTGATACTGGCTCCCTATACATGTGGAGGCCTGCCTGTAGTGCTGGATAGCGCTGTAATGACCATCATAGATTCTTTTTACGTGAAGATAAATACTGCTGACACAGCTATATGTCTGGGTCAGTATGTAAGCATCAATGCAAGCGGTGATTCATCGCTCAACTATACCTGGACACCGGCTGCAACACTATCGAGCAGCACAGTCCTCAATCCCATTGCTACGCCTACCGTTACTACCACTTATACGCTATCCGGAGTGTACCCCTCTGCCGGTTGCCAGCCGTCGAAAGATGTGTTGAAGATAAGGGTGTACGAGCGGCCTCTACTCAATGCAGGGCCACCGGTGCAGATCACTTGTCAGGGCACTAGTGTCCAGCTGGGAGTAACGGCCTTCCCTACGGGTATTCCGTACAGCTATTCGTGGACGCCTACCGCTTACCTGAGCAGTGCTGTAATTGCCGATCCGGTGTTCACACCATTGGACAGTATAGACAGGATACAGACAGTAACCGTGAGTGCGCCTGTGCCGGGTTGCAGCAGCGATACCAGCTTTCTGCTGCATGTGCTGCCCAACGATTTCCAGATCTTCAATCTGGATACAGGCATCTGTTACAAACACATGTCCAGCTACCCTATCAGGATTCTTGCCGATACCGAATTCAGTTACAAATGGATCCCTACCATTGGTGTGTCAGATCCTGATATCATGGATCCGATCATCACCCCTCCGGGTACCAGCAAATACACGCTTACAGCATCATACCCCAACTGTCCTGACATACAGCATTCTGTATCTTTCAGCATACAGAACCCAAGGGTAGACATACTGACAAGCGATACAATAGTGTGTCTTGGTATGCCTATGCCGCTGCAGGTACTGGTAACACCCAAAGACTCTCCATTCACCTTCCAGTGGCTGCCAGCAGATCCCTATCTGTTTGGTGGTGCTACACTTTCTCCGGCCTTCTTCTCGCAGGTGCCGGGCACCTACAACTATCAGTTGAGTGTGACCAGCGGACTAGGCTGCTCTGATACCGATAAGATCAAAATTATTGTTGCGCCTCCGGTGAAAATAATACTGAGTCCGGGTAACTCTAAGATCAACTATGGCGAAGAGATACAGCTGAATGCTATACAGCAGAGTACAGATCCTTTGCTCTATACCTGGATACCCAACGACGGTACGCTGAATAATCCCAACATCAACAACCCTACGGCAAAACCAATGGACTCTACAACAACCTACAAGGTATATGCTATGAACCAATGGGGCTGCCGCGACTCTGCTACTGTGACCATAGAAGTAGAGCAGGGTATGAATGAACACATACCTACAGCCTTTACCCCCAATGGCGACGGACTGAATGATCTGTTCAGGGTGAGAGGGCTGAAATACCAGCGCATTGTAGACTTCAAAGTTTATAACCGCTGGGGCGAAGTAGTGTATGACTACAAAACCGGCGATGCGCAAGGCTGGGATGGCACTTACAAAGGCGAACCTGCAGATATGGGTGTATATAACTACTCTGTGATATTGGCCAAACCCGGACAGATAGATCAGGTGTACAAAGGCAATGTGACGCTGATAAGATAACGACAGCAAAAATATTTACGAGCGGCTGCAACCATGTTGCAGCCGCTTTTTTCTGCACAGCAATAGCAGGGAAAAGTGGGTGTCAGTATTTGTGATGATAAAACATGGCTCTGTAAAAAACCTGCAGCAGCTTCCGTAAAAAAAGTTTGTAAAATTTTTTCTGAAAACTAACTTCTGGCACAGTTTATGCGTCTATATAAGTAACGGACGATGTTCAGCTAACACACATTCGGCCCGCCAGTTCTTTTTCATGCTGCATAGATGCAGACCTTACGCGATCTTTGATGGTACAGGGTCTGGAGCTATACAGCGCAGAAACAAAAACTCCCGGTTCCGGCAAGTCTGATCAGCGTACTGATGTTGTTTATTGTTCACCCTTAAAAACATCTGCCATGTTTTTCACAAGAACACAAAGGTATCTCTCCCGGATATCCAAAGAAGATTTCAAAAGTCGCCTTGTTGGTAACCATTTAAAGATCCACGATCTCGATTTCGAAGTGTATGAACGCGGACAAAAATTGAAGATAGTACCCCATGCAGAATCTGAACAGGACATCAAAACATTGCCTATTACCGATGTGGAACTACGCGAACAGGGTAATGCCACAGAAGTGGTGATCACCTCCAAAATAAGGAAGCTGGATCTTGGTGGCCCTCAGCTTATAATGCTGTTCTGCGGCTTTCTGGTCATTGCTTCTTCTATACTTTGGGTGGTAGGCCGCGAAAGACAAGAGATATACGTACTGATGGGCATAAACCTGGTAGTGTTCAGTATTTTCTGGGTGCGTATGGAAAGAGGTTATTTCGATTATGTGCGCAAAATACGCGACTACGTAAAGCAGATGGGATAAGGAGTTGAGGTAAAATGACCGTAAGCAGAAGAAAGAAATATAGTGTGTGTTAGTGACCTGTAAACCCTAAGGTCATAATGATGTGAAGTAGTGTGTTTTGTGTAAACAAAGAAGATTGCCCTGCTGTGCGGCGGGGCATTTTCTTTTTAGGTCGGTCCGGCAACAGTACTCAAAACTTTTGCAACGGCATGCAAAAAGTGAGGGCGGTGCGCTATTTTTGGCAAATGTTATCTACAGATCTTACAGGCAAGACCGCGCTTATAGGCGGCAGTACACAGGGCATAGGGCTGGCATCTGCGCAGGCCATGGCAGCAATGGGCGCACGTTGTGTACTGGTATCGCGCAATGAGGATAAGCTGAAAGAAGCGGTAAAGTCACTGGACAGCAGCAAGGGGCAGCAACACACCTATGTTGTAGCAGATTACAGCAATGCCGAAGGGCTACGCACTGCAGTGGCCGCATTTGTGGCTGGTAACAAGGTGCATATACTGGTAAACAATACCGGAGGCCCCGCAGGAGGCCCCATAACTCAGGCGCGCACCGACGAATTTCTGAATGCCTTCAATCAGCACCTTATCTGCAATCATATACTGTCAGGGCTGGCAGCAGAGGGCATGAAGGCAGAAGGGTATGGCCGCATCATCAATATCATATCCACATCGGTGAAGATACCACTGACGGGACTGGGCGTTTCTAACACCATTCGCGGTGCAGTGGCATCATGGGCCAAGACCATGGCCAATGAACTGGGCCGTTTCGGCATAACGGTGAACAATGTGCTGCCCGGCGCCACTTCTACAGAACGTCTTTCTACTATTCTGGGCAATAAATCAGCCAAAACGGGAAAAAGTGAGGAAGAAGTGGCACATGAGATGATGGCAGAGATACCTGCAGGTCGCTTTGGCAAACCCGAGGAAATTGCGGCTGTAGTAGCTTTTCTGGCATCGCCGGCAGCTGCATATGTAAACGGGACCTCTATACCGGTAGATGGGGGCAGAACAGGTAGTATCTGATTTGGTCTCAGAAAAAAGCTAAAATCGTTTTTGAGGAATTGTCTTTTTTTGTAGTTTCGGGAAAATTTTTTCTAAAAAAGGGAATAAAACACTACAATTTGTTAGCATTGGTGTGAATAACCCGAAAGTAAGAGAAGAGAAAAAAGTGGAATTGCTGGGGGTATTTTTCCTGACATAAAAATGACATTAGAAAATAATTCATAACAAAAAAGGGGCTGAAACCCGCGCCAGTATTGAAAAACATTTTTTCAAAAATGTGTATTATTATTGCAGATTGTGTTGTAGTTTTGCCTCGCTTTTATACAAAGGAAAGTTAATTTTCAATATTTATTCCAGTGCCAGAATCAATAAAGCCAATGTTCAGAATATGCTTCCGTAGCGTACTGTCGTTTTTTGTAGTACTGCTCCTATGCAACGTTCCTGCTATAGCTGCCCCGGACGGGAAGGCGCTATTCATGTCTAACTGTGCGTCGTGCCACAATCCTATCAAGGAATCTACGGGGCCGGCACTGCAGAACATCGATAAGACATTCCCGAATAAGGAATGGGGATACAAGTGGGTACACAACTCCGCTGCCTTGATCGCTGCCGGCGATAAAACAGCTGTTGATATCTACAACAAGTACAACAAAACGCAGATGACTGCGTTCCCTAACCTCACTAACGAGGAAATAGATGCGATACTGCAATATGCGAACGAGTACAAAGCTCCGGCTGCTGCTCCTGCTGCAGGCGCTGGTGCTGCTGCAGGTCAGGAAACTGCAGAGAGCAATGGCTGGTTGTATACAGTGATCACATTGTCTATGCTGCTGCTGGTTATCATACTGTGGCGCGCTAACAACAGCCTGCGTCGTGCAGCTAATGAAAAGCAGGACATCCCTAACGAAAAAGAAATTCCGCTGTATCGCAGCAAACTGATGATCGCAGTAACTGCAATCATTCTGTTCATACTGGCAGGTTACTGGCTGGTGAACGGCGCAGTGAACGAAGGTCGTCAGCAGAACTATCAGCCTCTGCAGCCACTCTACTACTCGCATAAAGTACACGCAGGTATCAACCAGATCAACTGTCTTTACTGTCACGCAGGTGCTGAGAAGAGCCGTCAGGCTATGATTCCTTCTTCTAACGTATGTATGAACTGTCACAAACAGATCAAAGAATATACCGGCGAAGCAGAACATCCGCTGAAAACTGCTGAAGGTAAGACCATCAACGGTACAGAACAGATCCAGCTGCTTTACAAGTATGCCGGCTGGGATCCTGCTAAAAAAGATTACAACCGCGATGCGAATGGCAACATCCTCGCTACTCCTATACAGTGGGTTAAGATACACAACTTGCCAGACCACGTTTACTTCAACCACGCACAGCACGTGAAAGTGGGTAAAGTACAGTGCCAGCAGTGTCATGGCAACATAGAAGAAATGGACGAAGTATTCCAATTCGCTCCACTGTCTATGGGCTGGTGTATCAACTGTCACCGTCAGACAGAGGTACAGTTCACCAACAACAACTACTACAGCATCTTCACCAAATACCATGAAGAACTGAAATCAGGCAAACGCACGAAAGTGACCGAAGCCGATCTGGGTGGTCTGGAGTGTCAGAAATGTCACTACTAGAACCGGCCTTGCCTCTCGGGGCAGCAATTTAAAAAGTGAACGAAATAAGTTTTTTGAATAAAAAACAATTTAGTGAAAGGAGATCAGTACTGAAAAGCTATCTGGTGCGTACTTTCTACTGAAAAATGAACTTACAATATGAGTCAAAAACAATATTGGTCGGACCTGCAGGATCTCAGCAATGTCACTAACAAAACTGAAGTGGCAGACAATGAGTTTAAGGAAGAATTGCCATTCGACTTGAGCGATAGTGTGTTCGGGTCTACTACACCCCGCAGGGACTTCCTGAAGTTCCTGGGTTTCAGCACATTGGCTGCAACTATCGTATCGAGCTGCGAAATGCCGGTACGTAAAGCAATACCATACGCTATCAAACCTGAAGATATCACACCAGGTGTTCCCAACTATTATGCTTCTACATTTGTAGATGGTGGTGAATACTGTGCTATCGTTATCAAAACAAGGGAAGGTCGCCCGATAAAAGTAGAAGGTAATGAGATGTCATCTATCACTAAAGGTGGTACATCTGCAAGGGTACAGGCATCTGTACTCGGCCTCTACGATAAGGCTCGCCTCAGGCATCCGATGGCTGATGGTAAAGAAGCTACTTTCGAAGCCATTGATCGTATAGTGAAAGAAGGCCTTGCCGGCAAAACGGGTTACCTCGTTACCGGTTCTATGATGAGCCCTTCTACTAAAGAAGTAGTTACTCAGTTCCTCGCAAAATACCCTACTGTTAAACATGTGGTGTATGATGCGATATCTTACTCAGGAATGCTGCAGGCCAATGAAGCATGCTACGGCAAGCGTACATTGCCTACATTCCATTTCGACAAAGCTGCTACAATTGTGAGCCTCGATGCCGATTTCCTCGGCACCTGGTTGTCTCCGGTAGAATTCTCTAAAGGATATGCTGCAGGCCGCAAGATCAGCGCGAAAAATGCAAAACTTTCCAAGCACTATCAGGTAGAAGCGATACACACCATCTCCGGTGCTGCTGCCGATGAGCGTGCTACATGCCGTCCTTCTGAAATGGGTATGGTTGCTACCGCACTTTACAATGCAGTCGCAAACGGTACTCAGCCATCACTGTCCAGCCCGGCGCTGAACAAGCTGGTGAGCGCAGCTGCTGCCGACCTGAAAAAAGGAAACGGTATGGTTGTATGCGGTACCAACGATGTAAACGTTCAGACCGTTATCAACGCCATCAACGATAAAATTGGTGCAAACGGTACTACTGTGAACTGGAATACTACCAGCAACTACAAACAGGGTATCGATAAAGATATGGCAGACATGATCGCTGCTATGGAAGCTGGTCAGGTAGGTGCAATAATGATGCACGGCGTAAACCCTGTTTACGACTATCTGGATGGTAAAAAATTCACTGCTGCCCTTGCAAAAGTGGCACTCACGGTGTCTTTCGCAGAGCGTCTCGACGAAACTGCACAGAAATGTAAATACATTATACCAGATCATAACTTCCTGGAGAATTGGGGTGACGCTGAGCCAAAAGCCAACTACTACAGCCTTCAGCAGCCAGGTATCTCTCCTCTGTTCAAAACACGTGCTTTCCAGGATTCACTGATGGCATGGATGGACGCAGGTCAGACCTACGCTGATTACTGGAAACTTTACTGGACTACACGCCTCAGCGGTCAGGCTAACTTTGACCAGGCACTGCAGGATGGTGTTATAGAACCAGCCGGCGAAATGCCGAACGGTGGCGCTGCTTATGTAGGTAATGTTGCCGGTGCTATTGCAGCTATTCAGGCTAAAAAACCTGAAAGCGGTGTAGAAATCGTTGTTTACCAGAAAGTAGGTATCGGTCATGGTGGTGCATGGAGTAATAACCCATGGCTGCTGGAAATGCCCGATCCTATCACAAGGGCTACATGGGATAACTACCTGTGTGTCTCTCCTAAACGTGCAAAAACACTGAATGCTGAGCTTACAGGTTTCTCTGAGGTCGATTACCACAAACGTGTTGCTAAGATCACAGGTGCAAACGGTTACAGCATCAGTCTGCCAATAGTAGTTGTGCCAGGTATGCACAACGATGTAGTTGCGGTTGCTACAGGTTTCGGTCGCGATAAGAACGTAGGCCGTGCTGCTGCCAGCGATGCCACAAAAGGTGGTAAGAATGCATATCCATTCACTGCCTTCAACGGCGTTAACGTTGAGTATCACTCAGCAGTAACCGTTGCTAAGACAGAAGAAAAATACGAAGTAGCTATTACGCAGACGCATAACAGCTATGAGAACCGTCCTGTGCTGCATGAATTCACACTGGATGAGTTTAAAACAGACCCGCACGCACTCCAGAAAGTGCGTGGCGAAGAAATAGGTCACTACGCTGGTGTGCCATGGGAAAAAGAACATGGCGGTCATCACGAAGCAGTTGCCACACCTGAAATGGAAGATGGTTTCCGTGCAAACGGTACACTCTATCCTGTTCACCCTAACGAGGGTATCAAGTGGGGTATGTCTATCGATCTGAACACATGTACCGGTTGCGGTGCCTGCGTAGTGGGTTGTATGGCTGAGAACAACGTTTCTGTAGTGGGCAAATACCATGTACTGAGAGGCCACGAAATGCACTGGATCCGTATCGATCGTTATTACAGCGGTATGCCGGATGATTCTGATACTATCCAGACAGTATTCCAGCCTATGCTGTGCCAGCATTGCGATAACGCTCCTTGCGAAAACGTATGTCCGGTATCTGCAACCAACCATAGCTCTGAAGGTCTTAACCAGATGGCTTACAACCGTTGCATCGGTACTAAATATTGCGCAAACAACTGTCCTTATAAAGTACGTCACTTCAACTGGATGGATTGGAACGGTGCAGACTGCTTCGAAGACAACCTGTTTGAAGATGGCCGCCGCGACGATATCAATGACGATCTTACACGCATGGTGCTGAACCCTGACGTAACAGTTCGTAGCCGTGGCGTGATGGAAAAATGTTCATTCTGCGTGCAGCGTCTGCAGGAAGGCAAACTGGCTGCTAAGAAAGAAGGCCACCCGCTGAAAGATGGTGCTGTAAAGACTGCTTGTCAGCAGGCTTGTCCTTCAGACGCTATCACATTCGGTAACGTGAACGACAAAGAGAGCAGCATACACAAACTGCGTAAAGAAGAGCAGGTTGAGCGTACATTCTATGTGCTCGAGCACATCCACACATTACCAAACATCAACTACCTGTCAAGGATCCGTAACACGGCCGAGGTAATTGCCGGTAATGAGAAGAAAGACGGAATGTACACCGAACACATATAATAGAAGGTACAGGAATAGTGATAGAAGGAAGGGTGCGCAAATTGAAAGGATAATAGGTTTAAAAGGTTGATAGGTGACTGCAATAGCAGTATCGGTCAGCGGAAATGTTTAAAAATACTAATTACGTGCTATGCATATTAAGTACGAATCGTTTGTAAGGGAACCACTAGTTGATGGCAACAAGGATTACCACCAGGTGTCGGAAGACATCATCAGTCCTATTGAGCGCAAGCCGGGACGTATGTGGTATATAGGTTTTATCTTCTCAATAATACTGCTGTGTTTCGGCATATTCTCAGTGAGCTGGTCCGTATATTGGGGCCTTGGTACCTGGGGTGTGAACCGTACCATCGGTTGGGGTTGGGATATCACCAACTTCGTGTGGTGGATCGGTATCGGTCACGCCGGTACACTGATCTCGGCGATCCTGCTACTGTTCCGTCAGGGATGGCGTACAGGTGTGAACCGTGCGGCGGAAGCGATGACCATTTTCGCGGTAATGTGTGCGGGCCAGTTCCCGATATGGCACATGGGTCGTGTATGGGATGGTTTCTGGGTACTGCCACTGCCAAACAGCCGTGGTCCGCTTTGGCCAAACTTCGACTCTCCGCTTCTTTGGGACGTATTCGCGATCTCTACTTACTTCACAGTATCATTGCTGTTCTGGTACTCAGGTCTTATGCCTGACTTCGCGCTGATCCGCGACAGGGCAAAAACCAAACTCCGTAAAAGGCTTTATGGTCTGGCATCTTTCGGCTGGACAGGTACTGCGAAAGGCTGGCAGCGTATGGAAGCACTTGCACTCGTACTTGCAGGTCTTTCTACTCCACTGGTACTTTCAGTGCATACCATAGTATCTTTTGACTTCGCAACTTCAGTTATACCAGGTTGGCATACTACTATCTTCCCTCCATACTTCGTGGCTGGTGCGGTATTCTCTGGTTTCGCGATGGTGAACACCCTGCTGGTTATCACCCGTAAGATCCTGAAACTCGAAGCATATATTACTATCGGTCACCTCGAGGCAATGAACAAGATCATCGTTCTTACAGGTTCTATAGTAGGTGTGGCTTATCTTACAGAGCTGTTCATGTCTTGGTACAGCCAGGCATGGGGCGAAATGGAAGCATTCAAATGGCGTATCGTAGGTCCTTACTGGTGGAGCTACTGGGCAATGATGACCTGTAACGTGGTTTCTCCTCAGCTCTTCTGGATCAAGAAACTCCGTCGTAATATCCCGTTCACTTTCGTAATGTCTATAGTGGTGAACATTGGTATGTGGTTCGAACGTTTCGTGATCATCGCTACCTCTACTTACCGCGATTGGATACCAGGCAGCTGGTCTTATTACAGCCCTGAGTGGCCGGAGGTTGGTTTCTACCTTGGTACATTCGGTCTGTTCTTCACCCTGTACTTCCTTTTCGCCAAGTACTTCCCAGTAGTAGCGGTGCACGAGATCAAATTCGTACTCAAAACATCTGGCGACAACTACAAACGCGATATGCAGAAGTATGAAGAGCAGAGCTCAGAAGAGTTCGTTGCAGAGCAGACGCATCATCACGATGAAGAGCATGCAGAACTTGCTCACCACTAATAATAAATGTGCGGATAGAACGGTAGAAGAAAATAATAAAACTGAATCTTTACTATTGAATTTTGAAATAAGATGGCTATAAAGAAATTTGCGGTAGCAGCGTATGATGATGAAGCGGTATTGTTTCCTGCAGTAAAAAAAGTGCGCAAAAGCGGCTATAAACTGCATGATGTATATACACCGTTCGCTGTACACGGTCTTGATACAGCAATGGGCCTCAAGGAAACTGACCTGCACATTGCCGGTTTTATCTACGGTATCTGCGGTACATCTACAGCTGTTGGCTTTATCTCGTGGATATTCACTTCAGATTGGCCGATAGTATATGGCGGTAAGCCTCACTTCGCATTACCAGCTTGGGTGCCTATCACTTTCGAGTTGACGGTGCTGTTCGCAGCGGTAGGTATGACACTTACTTTCTGCTACCTCAACCAGATAATGCCGGGCGTTAAGAAACACGTTTTCCACCCACGCCAGAGCGATGACCTGTTTGTAATGGCTATAGAACTCAATGATCATACACCGGAAGCGGAAGTGATGAAATTGCTGAAAGCTACCGGTGCCGTTGAAACATCAGTGCAGACTGCAGAAGATGGCTGGTGGTATGGCCGTTGGGATCAGAAAGAAGAATACGAAGCCCTGAATGCAGGCTAGTTTTTTGAAAAGTGAATAGAATTTTCGTTAGTTAAAATAAATATCGTCAGGGTTCCGGGGAGGGATCAACTCAGCACCCAGACTTACAACATACAACTGAATTATGAACAAGATCAAAAGCATAGTGGTAGCAAGCCTGGCGTTGACGGTTGGCCTTATGTCGTGCGACTCTGGTGAACTGCGTCGTACCCCTGGTCACATATATGCGCCGGATATGACCTACTCACGCGCATATGATGCTTATACATCTAACCCCAACTTCGAGGATGGACTTACCAGCCGCAAACCAGTGGTCGGAACCATAGCCAGGGGTCATCAGCTACCGGATCATCTTGCAGATGGCGACTCTACCGCTTATAAAGCCCTCACTACTTCTCTTCGCTTTAACGAAGATGAGCTGGACGAAGGAAGGCGTCTGTTCAATATCTATTGTGCTATTTGTCATGGTACAGGCATGGACGGTCAGGGTCCTTTGTATAGCAGCGGAAAATTCGCTTCTATGCCGGCTAATCTGAAAGACGCAAAATATCTGCACATGCCATCTGGCCAGATGTATGCAGCTATCAAGTATGGTAAGAACATGATGGGCTCTTATGCTCCTCAGCTCGATATCAAACAGCGCTGGATGGTGATCGCTTACATCAAGAAAGTACAGTCTGAAAATGGTGGTGATGCGTTCACTTATGGTGCAACAGCAGCAGCTCCTGCAGTAACTGATACTACCACTGCTGCACCTGCTACGCACTAATTTGAACTAAGAACAGATAAAAGAAACAAAAACGAATTTTAATAAAAGTTGCAAACAATGAATGATCGTTTTGAGATACCCGCACGATTGAGAAATACCAGCATAGCGCTTATCGCTATTGGCGTGCTTGCCCTTATAGGGGGTATTGCTTCATTACTCACTAGCCATATAGACACCGAAAGGGCTCGTTTCTGGACAGTGCTGCTTCATGATAGTGTATTTTTTACACTTATCACTGCTGTGAGCATCTTCCTTCAGGCTGCAGTATCACTGGCGCAGGGTGGCTGGATCGTGGCTTTCCGCCGCGTACCAGAAGCTATCGGTGCCAATGTATGGGTTTTCGGCACTATAGCTGCCGTTATCCTTTTTGCTATTGTATTCACTTTCAAGGATTCACATGGTGTAAATACGATCTTCCCATGGGTTACTCCTGCCGAGAATGATCACCTGATAAAAGGTAAATCTGCGTTCCTTAATAAAGGTATGTTCGTAGGTTTCACACTGGCAGCAGTTGGTCTGTGGTCTTACTTCGGTATCAAATTCCGCGCAATGTCCATTGCTCAGGAAAGTGCTCCTAAGAACGACACTAAGATCTACTGGAAAGTTTTCCGTATGTCTGGCGTATTCCTGCTGGTATATGCACTTACTCAGATGAGTACGATACCTTGGTTCTGGGTTATGAGTATCGATGCACATTGGTTCTCTACACTATTCAGCTGGTACACATTCGCAAGTGCGTTCGTTAGTGGTATCTCTCTTATCATGTTGTGGGTTGTTTATCTTAAAAATCAGGGCAATCTTAGTCTGGTAACTACAGAGCATATGCACGACCTTGGTAAATTCATGTTCGCATTCAGTGTGTTCTGGACATACCTGTGGTTCTCTCAGTACATGCTTATATGGTATGCAAACATTCCTGAAGAAACAGTTTACTTCAAAATGCGTCAGCAGGGACCTTACAGCGTAATATTCTATGCTAACTTCATCATCAACTTCACAATGCCTATTATCATCCTGATGGCTCGTCCAAGCAAGCGTAATTATTTCACAGTTACCTTTATGGCTCTGGTTATCATCTTCGGTCACTGGCTCGATTATTTCCAGATGATCATGCCTGGCCCACTTGGTGGCAACTGGCACATCAACTGGTATGAGATCGGTATCTTTATGGGCTTTGCAGGTATCCTGATTTTCACTGTATCTCGTACACTTGCAAAAGCTTCACTGGTTCCTAACAACAATCTGTTGCTCAAAGAAACAGCGGTACACATCGCTTAATAAGTATTGAAGTAGAAAAGGAAATAAACATTTAACAAGTAAATACAAGCTGAACGACCATGTCGGGATTAATTATAACATCATTGATCATTCTGGTTTTTGTCATCATCTACCAGATAGGTAAGGCGAGCGAATACGCGGCAGTGCTGCGTGGAGAAAAGAAAGTAACCGGACAGGTAAACCGTGCGCTTGCACTGATACTCGTCGCTACTTTCGTACTCGGAATGTGGGGCATATGGGAATGCCACATGTATTTTAAAGACATGATGCTACCTATAGCTGCATGTAAAACTGGTGAACGTTACGACCAGATGTTCAATGTTACTGTTGCTGTAACGGGTGTCGTATTCTTGCTCACGCAGGCTACCCTGTTCTGGTTCTGCTTCAGGTATCAGGCTTCTGAGACAAGGGCTACCTACTTCTTCGCTCACAGTAATAAGTTGGAGCTTATATGGACAACTATACCTGCTATCGCAATGGCTATACTTGTTGCTATCGGTATCCGTAACTGGTTCGATGTTACTTCTGTAGCACCTGCTGAAGCAACTGTAGTAGAAATAGTAGGAAAGCAATTCAACTGGCTTATCCGCTACCCTGGTAAAGACAAAGAACTGGGTAAAAGGGATTTCCGTAAGATCAATGACGCGAATAACGTTTTGGGTCTCGATTGGAACGACCCGCACAATGCCGACGATATCGTAGCTCAGAATGGTGAGGTTCACCTTGTAGTAGGTAAACCAGTTAAATTCATAATCGGTTCCCGTGACGTGATACATGACGTTGGTCTGCCACACTTCCGTATGAAAATGGATGCCGTTCCTGGTATCACTACCACACTGTGGCTCACTCCTACTATCACTACTGAAAAAATGAAGGAGATCACTAAAAATCCGAATTTCGTCTATGAGATTTCTTGTGATCAGCTCTGTGGTAAAGGTCACTATGCAATGCGTGGTACTATCATCGTAGAGACTCAGGCCCAGTATGACGAATGGATGGCTAAGCAGCAGACTTACTATGCTAGTGGCAATCCGGCTGCTGCTCCTGCGGCAACGGCTCCTGCTACCGATAGCGCTGCAACGCCTAAAGTAGAAGGTGAAAAGAAAATATCGATGAAATAATCGGCTAAAAAATTTTAGACAAGCCTCAAAAGTGCAAAAATGAATAAAGAAGGAATCATAACTGAAGTAGCTCATACAGCGCATGCACACGACAGCGCAGGGGGACATCACGGACATGAGCATCACGAACAGCATTTTATCTGGAAATATATTTTCAGCCAGGATCACAAGATCATTGGTAAGCAGTTCCTGATCACGGGTATTATCTGGGCTATCATAGGAGCGCTTTTCTCTGTGCTTTTCCGTTTCCAGCTCGGTTTCCCTGATACCAATTTCCCTATTATGGAGAAATTGCTCGGCGAATGGGCTAAAGGTGGCAAACTGTCTCCTGAATTCTATTACGCATTGGTTACCATGCACGGTACCATTCTTGTATTCTTCGTACTTACTGCCGGTTTGAGCGGTACGTTCGCAAACATTCTTATTCCACTACAGATAGGTGCCCGTGATATGGCTTCCCCATTCATGAACATGCTTTCTTACTGGTTTTTCTTTGCGGCCAGTGTTTTAATGTTTACATCACTGTTCGTAGAAACAGGTCCGGCATCTGGTGGTTGGACAACATATCCTCCACTCAGTGCGCTTAAAGAAGCATCTCTTGGTTCAGGTATTGGTATGGATCTGTGGCTAATGGGTATGTCTTTGTTCGTAGTTTCCTCACTGTTGGGTGGTCTTAACTATATCTCTACAGTATTGAACATGCGTACAAAAGGTATGACCATGACCCGTCTTCCACTAACAATATGGGCACTGCTGTTCACTGCAGTACTTGGCGTACTTTCATTCCCTGTACTTTTCTCAGGTGTAGTACTTCTCATATTCGACCGTAACTTCGGAACAAGTTTCTACCTGTCTGAAATCTTCATTGGTGGTAAAGCCCTGCCACACATCGGTGGTTCTGCTATCCTTTACCAGCACTTGTTCTGGTTCCTGGGTCATCCTGAGGTGTACATCATCATGCTACCGGGTATGGGTATGGCTTCTGAAGTGCTTTCTACGCATAGCCGTAAACCAATATTTGGTTACTTTGCTATGGTGATTTCCCTGATTGGTATCACGGTGCTTGCCTTCGTTGTATGGGCACACCATATGTTCGTAACCGGTATGAGTCCGTTCCTGGGTTCTATCTTTGTACTCCTGACGCTCCTCATAGCTGTACCATCAGCTGTAAAAGTGTTCAACTGGCTTACTACCATCTGGCGCGGTAACATTCGTTTCAACCCACCTATGTTGTTTGCACTTGGTTTCGTATCATTGTTCATCTCAGGTGGTCTTACTGGTATATTCCTGGGTAACTCTGCACTTGATATTCACCTGCACGATACATACTTCGTTGTAGCACACTTCCATATAGTAATGGGTGTATCTGCCTTCTTTGGTATGTTTGCCGGTGTATACCACTGGTTCCCTAAGATGTTCGGTCGTTTTATGAACAATACACTCGGATATATCCACTTCTTCATTACATTCATTGGTGCTTACCTGATTTTCTGGCCTATGCACTACGAAGGTATTGCCGGTATGCCGCGTCGTTACTATGATTTTTCTGCATGGGAATCATTCAAACATTTCCAGAGTATCAATGGTTTCATCAGTATAGTTGCCTTGGTTGTGTTCCTGGCTCAGTTGGTGTTTGTACTAAACTTTATTGTTAGTATTTTCAGGGGTCGCAAGCTTACTACGCTCAACCCATGGGGTGCTACTACACTAGAGTGGACTACACCTATCAATCCTGGACATGGTAACTGGGAAGGTGATATACCTGAAGTTCATCGTTGGGCATATGATTACAAAGATGATGGCAATGGTAACGACTTCATTCCTCAGACTACACCACTGAGACCAGGTGAAGAATCACATTAATCCTCAGCATTTTTATATAGCCGCCGCAAAGCAATTTGCGGCGGTTTTTTTATAACCCAACTTCAGTCTCGGGCATAAAAAAACCGCCATATCGGGCGGTTCGTTTACTCTTATATTTTAATCTATCTGAGTAGAATGTAGATTTCTACATCTTTTTTAGTAATGGTTTTGTCTGATAAGATGATCAGACGCTCCACTACATTCCTCAGTTCCCTGATGTTGCCTGTCCAGTTATGTTCTTTCAGTGCTATCACAGCATCTGATTCTATTTCTTTCTGAGGCTGTTTGTATTCCTCGCTGATATCCTTCATAAAGTGGGCTATGAGCGCCGGTATATCTTCTCTGCGGGCATTTAGCGAAGGCACCTGTATCAGAATCACACTCAGCCTGTGGTATAGATCCAGTCGGAAACGTTTGGCTTCCACTTCTTCCATAAGATTCTTATTGGTAGCTGCCAGTACACGTACATCTACTTTTATTTCTTTCTCCCCACCTACGCGTGTTATTTTGCCTTCCTGCAGCGCACGCAACATTTTTGCCTGTGCATCCAGATGCATATCGCCTATCTCGTCCAGAAACAGGGTGCCGCCGCTTGCCTGCTCAAATTTGCCAATTCTTTGCTTGATAGCTGAGGTAAAAGAACCTTTTTCATGGCCAAACAGCTCACTTTCTATCAGTTCAGAAGGTATGGCTGCACAGTTTACTTCCACAATAGGTCCTGCGCACCTGTTGCTAAGCTCGTGTATGCGACGGGCTACCAATTCCTTGCCCACTCCGTTTTCGCCTGTTATCAGCACGCGTGCGTCGGTTGGGGCTACTTTGGCTATAGTTTCTTGTATGCGCATCATGGGTTCGCTGGCGCCAATCATTTCAAACCCGCGAGATATGCGCTTACGTAGTTGCTTGGTCTCTGTTACCAGCGACTTTTTATCCATTGCATTCCGTATTGTTATCAGTAGCCTGTTCAGGTCTGGTGGCTTTGAAATGTAGTCGTAAGCACCTTTTTTTACAGCTTCTACAGCTGTTTCTATACTGCCATGTCCAGAGATGACTATGAAGGGCACATCAGGTTTGTCTTGTTTGGCCAGTTGCAGCACCTCCATGCCATCCATCTTAGGCATCTTCACATCACAGAGAATACAGTCGTAGTTGTTTTCTTTTATTTTTTTTATACCCTCGGCGCCATCTGCGGCCTCATCTACAGTGAAGCCTTCAAAGCTCAGTATCTCAATGAGCGCCTTACGTATCGCTTTTTCGTCGTCTATGACCAGAATGGTTTGTGCCATGTAGTGCAGGTTGTTTTGTTGAATGAAAGGCTTTTGTGTGCTTATACAGCTGTCTGCAAGATAAAGAAAAGCTATTCAGTTGCAATACGCAAACTTCGTGCCGTCTTTCTGTCTTTATAGCGATGTATGTAATCATTGGCAAGTTACCATAGCTACTTTTTGCACTTAATTCTGCAACTTTGTCAGGAATACAAAATAGGCACCTGTTTTGTATAGATGTATGTACATCTATTATACTTAAAAATAAACAACAACATGGCTAAAGTAGTTTTTCACCCTGCCAATCAGCGCGGACATGCCGACCATGGTTGGCTCAATGCACACCACTCATTCAGCTTTGCAGGCTGGTATGATCCCTCCCGGATACATTTTGGTGCCCTCAGGGTACTGAACGATGATATAGTGAAGGGGGGAATGGGCTTTGGTAAGCACCCGCACGAGAATATGGAGATCATAACCATAATACTCGATGGCAAACTGGCACACAAAGACAGCATGGGGCATGAACAAAACATATTGCCTGGAGAGGTGCAGGTGATGAGTGCTGGCTCAGGCGTCTTCCACAGCGAGTTCAATCCCGATCCGCATAAAGAAGTAAATCTATTCCAGACATGGATATTTCCCAACAAACGCAATGTGGTTCCCCGCTACGACCAGAAGGCATTTACAGAGGAAGGAAGAATAAATGAGTTGCAATTGTTGGTTTCCCCAATGGACAATGAGGATGACGGCCTGAAGATACACCAGGATGCATGGATATACCGGACTACACTAGGTCAAGGTATTAGTGTGGCACATACGTTGCACACACCCGGGCATGGCGCCTATATTATGGTCATAGAAGGCAGTGTGATGATAAATGACCAGAAATTGAATAAACGTGATGCACTGGGTGTCAGCGAAACCGAAAATGTGGAGATTACAGCACTAAAGAACAGTGATGTGATACTATTTGAGGTGCCGATGACCATTGGTTTCTGATAGGTGTTCTTGTATCAGAAAATGTAATTTAGTAGTAGCACAAACACATCCGCATCATGGAGCAGATAGTAAAGAAATATGCAAAAGACAATGTGACCATTATCTGGAAGCCCGACCAGTGCATCCATTCTGCCAAATGCTGGAAAGGCCTGGTTGAGGTTTTTAACCCGCGCAAAAAGCAGTGGGTGGATATGAATGGCGCAGAGCTGCAGACCATTATAGATCAGGTGGCGCAGTGTCCTTCCGGTGCATTGAGCTGTGAGATTGCAGCTGTAAAAGAAGAGGCAGGTACACAAACAGAAATGAATACATCGGTAGAAGTGATGAAAAATGGTCCGCTTATGGTCTACGGCAATCTGAAGGTGAAAGATAGTAATGGCAATGAGATTAGCAGAAGGAAGGTTACCGCATTTTGCCGCTGTGGTGCATCTGCCAACAAACCATTCTGCGATGGATCACACATGCGCATAGGTTTCAGTGATGAGTGATCGAGTTTTAATCCCCTCTTAATAATTCCTTAACATGCTGGATATGATTTGGTAATGTGGCGGTAACACTGGCTCAATGTGGCAATACTAATTTTGCCACAAAAAAACAGATGCTTAGATATTTACCCGCTATTATCTTATTACTGTGTTCCCATTTTGCTTTTGCTGCTACTATAAAAGGCACAGTTACTGACTCTAAGAACAATGGACCACTGACAGGTGTAGTGATCTCCGTTACGGGCACGGCAAAAGGTGCTGTTACAGACATAGATGGAAAGTATGAGATAGCCGGAATGAACAATGGCAATTACGAAGTAGTATTCACCTACGCCACCTACAAGACATATACACAATCCATAACCATTACTGCCGGTACCGATGTGGTACTGGATATGAAGATGATGCCCGAGCTTACAGAGCTGAAGGGTGGTGAAGTGCGCTCTGCACGTATCACCTATACCGAGAATGCGGTGATCAATGAAATAAAGGCCAGCAGCACCGTAGTAAGCGGCACCAGCGCGGCTCAGATCACAAAGACCATGGATCGCAACGCTGCTGATGTGGTGAAGCGCATTCCGGGCGTTACCATTCAGGACGATCGTTTTATCATTATTCGTGGTCTGCCCGACCGTTACAACACCGTTTTCCTCAACGATGCGGCTACTCCCAGCAGTGAGTCTGATAAAAGGGCTTTCTCGTTCGATATGATTCCTGCCGGTCTCATAGACCGTGTACTCATATTTAAGACGCCATCGCCGGAACTGCCTGGCGATTTTGCCGGTGGCATGGTGAAGGTATTTACCTCTTCTCTGCCCGAAACAAACAAGATCACCTTCAGTCTGCAAACATCGCGCAGGGAGGGTACTACAGGCACCGATTTCAATTACAACAATCCCTCGAAAACAGACTGGATGGCCAAGGACGATGGCAGCAGGAACATACCTGGCATAATACCTGATTTTATAAGTACTAAAGACCCGAATTACAAAGCAAACATTGCTGCTTGGTCTAAGGCTTTTGGCAATGACTGGGTAGTGAATTCCACTAAGGCAAATCCGGATATGAGAGCTTCTCTGGCAGCGTCAAATGTGTTTAAGTTTGGCAAGGTGAAAATAGGCAACACCATAGGCGGCTCTTATTCCAACACTTTTGTGAATTACCACACTCAGCGTCAGGACTGGGACTCTATAGCCAAAGTATATAACTATGATGACCAGCGCTCTGCCAATACAGTGGCTGCCGGTGGACTCGAGAATCTGGGCATTGCAGTAGGCAACAGCAAAATTGAATTCAAAAACCTGTATAATCAGGTTGCCACAACAGCGATTACACTGCGTAAGACCATACGCGATACTGCCAATATTGCCGATAAGGACGAGAAGGCGTACTCTATGGCTTATGAGAACAGAAGAAGCTACGCTGGTCAGCTTACCGGCACACACAAGAACAAGGCCGATACCCGCAAATATACATGGGCGCTGGGTATGACAGATCTGGTAAAGAACCAGCCCAACAGAAGGGTAATGAAGTATGTAAAAGACCCTACACAGAGCGACTCTTTTTATAAAGCTCAGCTCACCACAGGTGTAGACATACTAAATGGTGGCAGGTTCTATGCAAAGCTCACAGAGCGTGCTTACAGCTTCAACCATCAGTTCACACAAACAGTAAAAGTAAACGAGCATTTTGCATTCGATGTAAGTGCAGGCGACTATGTAGAATACAAGACGCGTAAGTTCAAGATAAGGCAGTTGGGTTATGGTGTGAAGTCGGGTAAGGTAGGAGAGTCGCTCAAATACCTGCCTATCAACGAGATCTTTGCCGATTCTAATGTGGATGGCGACAAAAAATTCAAGATAGGCGAAAGCACCAATCTGTATGACGAGTATGATGGCAGCAATACACTAGTAACAGGTTTTGTGTCTGTGAAGGTACCTGCAGGAAAACATGTGAGCATATTGGGCGGCGTACGTTATGAAGACAATACACAGGCTATAAAGGCCGTAGTGAATACCGACACTATAGAACCATCAATACGTACAAAGTTCCTGCTGCCATCGGTCAATGCCACTTACAACCTGAATGAAAAGAACCTGCTGCGCGTGGCATATGGCAAAACGCTGAACAGGCCTGAGTTCAGGGAGTGGGCGCCTATATTCTATTACGACTTCGATGAGCTGTCTGGATACAAGGGCTCAATGTTCCCTACCACAGCCAGCAGAAACAAAAAGAACAATCAGGGAGACACCTTGAAGGTAGCACAGATACAGAACCTGGATGTGCGCTATGAGCTATACCCATCTGCCGGAGAAATGATTCAGATAGGTGGTTTCTACAAGTCATTCAAAGACCCGATCCAAAAAGTATTGGTGCCATCGAGCAGCTTTGGCGACAACCGTACATTTACCTTCATCAATGCCGACAAGGCTTATTGTTATGGTGTGGAGCTCGATCTGAGAAAGAACCTTACACAGATAGACAAATGGCTGGGTACAGAGGTCTTCAGCGATTTCACACTGGTAGGTAACCTCACATTGGCGAAGAGTCGTTTTCAGGTAGATACAACTGTAGTGAATGGATCTATAACCAATGCACCATTGCAGGGACAGTCGCCATATATCATCAATGCGGGGGTATTCTATCAGAGCGAAAAGAATGGTCTTCAGGGCTCTTTGCTCTACAACGTATCAGGCCCCAGGATGTATGCAATCGGTACAGATGATGCAGGTGGCGAAAGCCTCGGTGAGATGCAGTTCCAGTCGCTCGACTTCACACTGGCCAAATCTTTCCTCAAACACTATGGTATCAATATAGGTGTACAGAACCTGCTCAATTCTCGTATGTGGTTCATGAAAGATGCCAACAGAGATAATAAGTTCAGCAGCAAAGACGATAAAGATTTCAGAACCTACTATCCAGGCAGGTACTTCACCGTTGGTGTTAAGATTAAATTTTGATTTTGATCACAATAGGCTAACCCGGCCTTAACGATGCCGTAATGTAGCGGTAATAATTTTGTTGAAAATTTTAAAACAAATAGGACATGAAAAAATTTCTCCTTTTATCAGGCCTTTTCCTCGCTGCGATCAGCAAGGTATCAGCCTACACTACTGTCGAAGTGAAAGACAGTATTTCTACTAACACCCGTTGGACCTGCGATCAGCAGTATCTCCTGAAGGGTTATGTGTATGTTACAGCAGGTACTACACTTACTATCGATCCGGGAGTTGTTATCAGGGGCGATAAAGACACAAAAGGCGCACTTGTTATAGAGCGTGGTGCTAAGATCATGGCTATGGGTACTTCTGGTAATCCGGTAGTTTTCACATCAAACCAGGAAGCTGGCAGCAGGGATTATGGTGATTGGGGTGGTGTGATACTTTGCGGTAAAGCACCGGCAAACTGGACTGCAGGTCAGGCTCAGGTGGAAGGTGGTCCACGTTCATTTTACGGTGGTACTGATGTAAACGACAACAGCGGTGAAATGCACTTTGTACGTATTGAGTACGGTGGTATAGCGTTTTCTCCAAACAACGAAGTAAATGGTCTTACGCTTTGTGGTGTTGGTGCCGGTACTCAGATAGATCACATACAGGTTTCTTACAGCGGCGATGACGGTTACGAGTTCTTCGGTGGTACTGTGAACGCTAAGAACCTCGTTTCTATAGGCGCTTGGGATGATGACTATGACAGCGACAACGGCTACTCTGGCAAACTCCAGTTCATTGTTGCGGTAAGAGACCCTTACGCTGCAGATCAGAGCGGTTCTAAAGCTATAGAAAGCGATAGCTATCTTTCAGGTACTTACTCAGGTATTCCTGTAGATAATGCAAAAATGACAAGGGCTATCGTTTCTAATGCAACTTTCGTAGGCCCAATGGTGAGCCCTACTTCTACTGCTTATAACGATCAGTTCGTTGCGGGTGTGCATCTGCGTCGCGGTAGCAGCCTTAGCGTACTCAACAGTGTTGTCATGGGCTTCCCATGTGGCCTGCTCATAGATGAGTCTTCTGCTTCTTTCGGTTCTACTACTGCCAACATTGCTTCTAACGAATTGCAGTTCCGCAACAACATCGTTGCAGGTTCAGCTACATTCCCATCAAGCACTACTCCTAAAGTAGCAGTGTTTGTAAAAGATGGTGCGCGTAATCTTACTCCTACAAACACCAACGCTGACTCTACAACAGGCTCACCATTCTCTCCTTTCAATGGTCCATTGTCTTTCTACTTCAATGGTGTGTATAAGAACTTCTACAAAAACACATCTTCAGCTGTCCGTCTTACAAACCCATTCAACCTCGCTAACCCAAGCCTGTTGCCATTGTCTACATCAGACATATGCTACAATGCTTCTGCACCGCACTCAACAACACGTCCTTTCAACCCGCTTCTTGCTATCAACTATGATACAACAGGTGGTGGTGTGAATTACAATGTGCCACTGGCTCCTCCTGAGTTCTCTACAAGCAAAGCAAGCGATGCTTACTTCACTAAAGTAAACTACATAGGCGCATTTGCAGGTACAAACACTGCTGCTGACAACTGGATGAAAGGCTGGTGCGAATTCGATCCTAACAACGCCTTCTATGACACTACTTGTTATGTGCCTGTAACAGGTGTTACACCAAACCTCGAGAACATTATCACTAGCGGTATCAATGTATTCCCTAACCCTGCAAGCGCTAACGCAACTGTTGCTGTAGACGTTAAGAATGCATGTACAGTGAAAGTGGTAATACTGGACATTACCGGTAAAATGGTAAAAGAAGTAGCTAACACTGCTGTAAAAGCTGGTACTCAGTCTTTCGATTTCAATACTTCAGATCTTGCTTCAGGTACCTACATCATGTCTGTGAACATGAACAACAGAACCCGCGCTGTGAGGTTCTCTGTAGCTAAATAAAGCATTCATTTTTCATGTTGATTGACGGCCGGTAGGGATTTATCCTTGCCGGCTGTTTTTTTATGATAGCAATACACTCAGCGCCTGCTCATCCCAGCCGGCAAAAAACACATCATTGCCCAGATCCCAGATAGGTCTTTTTATCACAGACGGGTTAGCTATCAGTACAGCTATTGCTTTCTTTTTGTTTTTCAGTGCTTCTTTGTCTGCTTCCTCCAGGTTGCGGTAGGTAGTGCCCTTGCTGTTGATCACCTTTTCCAGTGGCAGTACCTTCAGCCACTGGTCTATGGTGGCCTTGTCTATGCCCTCTGTTTTGTAATTGTGGAAATGATAGGTTTCGTTATTTGCGTCCAGCCACTTGAACGCTTTTTGCATCGTATCGCAATTCTTTATGCCATATATCCGTATCATGCAGCAAACATAAGCTGTGTTTACTGCAATTGACACCAAAAGGAAGTTAAAAAGTACAATACAAACAATCTTTCCCGAATCACATTTCTGCACAGGTGCATTGTCTTAAAACCACGTTTCAGTAAGTGTATTTGATACTTGTAGCGTAGATTTCAAATAAATAAAGCAGTTGGTATATAAATTTATTATTAATAAAAAAGTTGTTCCCACTTCATAGTCTAGTTCCGTGGATCAATTAAAGAGCAATAAATAGTTATCAATAGTTAAAATAATGTCTGTAATTTTAAGTTTAAGTAATATTGCTATCGATTTATTTGTATTTATTTTCAGGCCAACAATTGTCTGGTAATGCAATTTCCCTGCTTATGATTTGCAAGTCTAGAGAACTTGTAATATTTTTGTTAAAGTTGACAATAGTTAATATATGAAAACACGTACCTTATTTACCGCTTTAGTCTCGGCAATAGCTATATTTTATATATCAGATTCTTCATACGCTCAAAATAACATAACCATAGGTTCTGGTATGACGGTAGTTTCAGGATCTGTACAGGTTTCAATGGGTGGTGGCAGCTTGGTAAATGATGGTGTGTATATAGACACAACAGGAACTTTTAATATGTTGGGTGGTGTAACTTATTCAGGCACAGGCACCACTACATTAAACAATCTTACCATAAACAATACCGGCTCTTCTCGTTTCAATTCACTTATTTCTGTAAAGAATACTGCCAATATCATGGCAGGTAGTCTGGATGCCAACAATAATCTCTACCTGCGTACCGACTATTCTCCAGCAGCAAACATGATAGTTACCGGAGTGCTTACCGGCGATGTGCAGGGACTAGTTACCCGTCCTACTTTATTTACCGGTCCTTGTCCTTCTTATACATCAGACTTCTCTCACAACGTATCCGGAGGTGTTGTGCGCTATCAATGGCAATCATCTGCAGATAGTGCAGTTTGGACAAATATACCGGGCGCTACAAACATTACATATTCAGCGAACGTTACTGCAAACACATGGTATCGTTGCCATTTCACTACTACCAACAGTATTTACAATCAGAAAACACCAGATACCCATCTGTATCTCACCGGTGTCCCTGCTGCTGTTACCGTATCAGGCGACGGTCCTCACTGTGTGCAGGCTACCTTGTTGTCTACAGGCGGTAGCGGAGGTGCTATCTATTTTCAGGGCACCACTTCGGGCGGTACTTCTACAACCACATTGTCAGATACTGCGCTGGTAACAGTTTCCGGAACCTATTTCTTCAGGTCGCGTTCTGTTGCAGGTTGCTGGGGTCCGCAGGATAGTGCACAGGTAGTGATCAATCCTTTGGTTACTCCTGCTGTAACGCTCAGCGCAAATCCGGGTTTCCATGTCTGCGAAGGCAACCTTACAACATTTACGGCAAGTCCGGTGAATGGCGGCTCTACTCCCGGCTATAGCTGGACAGTGAACGGAACAGCTGTTACTGCAACCGGCAGCAGCTATTCTTACCTGCCTGTCGATGGCGATTCGGTAAAAGTAGTGCTGACATCAAGTGCACCTTGTCCTACAGTTCCTACTACTGCAGCAGCAGCAGATATGATCGTGGATAGTAACTATATCCCACGTGTTACTGTTGTTACATCGCCATCCAGGTTCATTACCAGGGGCGACACGGTAAGATTCACAGCAGTAGTAGAAGGTGGTGGTACAACACCATCTTACCAGTGGGTGAAGAACGGTGTAATTATAGCGGGTGCTACCAACGCGGTATATGTTACCAGCAACCTGAACGACAGAGATTCTGTAGCCTGCCAGGTAGTAGGTAGTGGCATTTGTTCATGGCCTTCTTTCAATGCGGTTATGATGAATGTAAGCAACGGTGTTGATGAAGTGATGACGGTGAGTAGGTTAGGTATCATGCCCAACCCTAACAACGGCACATTCATGATAAAAGGTATGATAGCGGATGTCACACTGGGAAATGTTACCCTGGAACTGACAAATATGCTGGGTCAGATCGTTTACAGAAAAGACGAAGAAATAAAAGACGGTCAGCTGGATGCTAAAGTGGAAATGGGTGATGTGGCTAAGGGCACATACATTCTTCGTGTCATAGCTGGCAACGAACGTATCTCTTTCCCTATTGCAGTAGCGCTCTGATAACAATCGCAGGTAACTTCAAACAAATTAAAACAGATATTAAAGACATAAACTTTATATTATGATCAAGAATCGCTTTATATTCTTTGCTGCTTCAACTTTAGCGTTGTTTACAGCCGAAAGAACAATGGCACAACAAGGTGTATCTATGAACGCTTCAGGTACTCCGGCCCATCCCAGCGCTGTGTTGGATCTGAGCTCATCTTCACAGGGTGTGCTTGTACCCAGAATGACGGCAACACAAAGAACGCTTATCTCCAGTCCGGCAACCGGCCTCCTTGTCTATCAGACAGATGGCACCACCGGGTTCTATTTCTATGATGGCGCAGTTTGGCAGAGTCTCAATGCTTATGCTACTGTTGGCGGCGACCTTACCGGTTCTTTGCCAAACCCATCTCTTACCAATACAGGTGTTGCTGCCGGTACATACGGTAGCACTACAGAGGTAGGTATGTTCACTGTTGATGCTAAAGGCAGGGTGATAGGCGCAGGCAACACTACTATCTCTGGTGTTACACCGGGTGGTGCTGCAGGTGGCGATCTCTCAGGCACATATCCTAACCCGGCTGTAGCTGCAAACAGCATCACTACTTCCAAATTGGCTAATAACAGCGTAACTGTTCCTAAAATAAATGCAACAGGTACTCCTTCTGCACTGTCTTTCCTCAGGGGAGATGGTTCATGGAGCGTTCCTTCTGATGTGCCTGGTGGCGCAGCAGGTGGCGATCTTGCGGGTACATATCCTAACCCTGCATTGGCTGCTTCTGGCGTTACTGCAGGTACATATGGTAGTGCCACTCAGGTACCTGTTTATACAGTAGATGCCAAAGGTCGTGTAATGGCTGCAGGTAACACTACTATCACCGGCGTTACTCCCGGTGGTACTGCAGGTGGCGATCTCGATGGTACATACCCTAACCCTGCATTGGCTGCTTCAGGCGTTACTGCCGGCACATACGGTAGTGCTACTCAGGTACCTGTATATACAGTAGATGCCAAAGGTCGTGTAACGGCTGCAGGTAATACTACCATTACAGGTACTACACCGGGTGGTGCAGCAGGTGGCGACCTCACAGGTACTTTCCCTAACCCTACGGTAGCTAACAATGCTGTTACATCTGCTAAGATTCTCGACGGTACTGTTACCAACTCCGATATCAGCAATACTGCGGCTATAGCTTATTCTAAACTCAACCTATCTGGTAGTGTAGGGGTAGCAGATCATAGTGCTACAGGTACCGCTTCAGGAACTACCTTCCTGCGTGGCGATAATACCTGGGCTACACCAAGCAGCGCTCCTACAGGTGCTGCAGGTGGCGATCTTGCCGGTACCTATCCTAACCCTGCTCTGGCTACTTCTGGTGTTACTGCCGGTACTTATGGTAGTGCCACTCAGGTGCCTGCTTATACTGTAGATGCTAAAGGTCGTGTTACAGCGGCTTCAAACATCACTATCTCCGGTACTACACCGGGTGGTGCTGCAGGTGGCGACCTCACAGGTACGTTCCCTAACCCTACGGTAGCCAACAGTGCTGTTACATCTGCCAAGATACTCGATGGTACTGTTACCAACTCCGATATCAGCGCTACAGCTGCTATCGCTTATTCTAAGTTGAGCCTCACAGGTAGTGTACTTCCTGCAGATATGAATGCAACTGGTACGCCTTCTGCTACTACTTTCCTTCGTGGCGATGGTACATGGGCAACTGCAGGCGGTGGTGCACCTACAGGTGCAGCTGGTGGTAGCCTTGCCGGTACTTACCCTAACCCTACACTGGCGGCAGGTTCAGTAGGTATTGCAGAACATAGTGCTACAGGTACTGCCTCTGCTACTACCTTCCTGCGTGGCGATAATACCTGGGCTACACCAACGGCTTCTCTTGGTACAGGCACACTCAACTATCTCACAAAATGGACAACTGCCGGCACTGCTATTGGTAACTCTCAGATACAGGACAATGGTACTGGACTTTCTGTTGGTGCTGCAACGCCAAGTACTATATATCAGATGTACGTTAACAGGCAACAGTTAACTGCTACAGGCGATGGTCAGAACACCTTATATGGCAGACGAGATCGTAACTCACAAAACGATGGCGTAAATTATGGACTTAGTGGAATAAATAGTGGTGTTGGTGGTCACAATTTCTGGGGTGATCTCTATACATTTGGTGTCTCTGGTACCAACTACAACGACTTTACACGTACAGGTGGCACGATAGGTGCTGAGGTATCTGGGTGGTATTGGGGGGCTCTTGGTTACAAAAACAGTGGTTCGGTCAACTACGGTGTATACGGTTCTTCTGGTTATGCTTCTGGTAGTGGTTTTGCTCCTTCAGCAGAAGATGCCGGTATAGGTGGTGGTTTCTTTGGTATGGTAGGTTCTGTATCTAAAGGTAACGTAATAGGCCAGCTCAATTCAGGCGAGCTCTTCGCTTCTTACAACATGGGCGATGTGTACACATCAGGCAAGAACATAGAACTTATGAATGTAGGCGACGAAGTGATCCCAGCATACGCTTCAACTTCTCCTAATCCTACAGCTTACGACAAAGGCACTGCACAGATGTCTGAAGGCGAAGTGAGGATCAGCTTCGATGCGAACTATGCTAAAATGCTGGGCGAAGCACCTGCTGTTACTATCACTCCTATGGGTCAGTGCAACGGTGTGTACATAGTATCTGTTGACAAAACAGGTTTCACTGTAAAAGAACTCAACGACGGTCATTCTAACGCACAGATCTCCTGGATCGCTGTTGGTAACAGGGCAGATGTTGATAGCAAAAAGGTACCTGAGTTCATTACCAAACCATCATTCAACACCAACCTTTCTAAGGTTATGTTCAACGACGCCGACAGGAAACACAGCGCTGAAGGTATGTGGTGGGATGGTACTACGCTGCAGTTCAACAAGAACTATCCTGCAAGCATCAACCCTTCAAGGGAAGAAAAGACCAGGAGAATGCAGGCTGAAGCTGCAAGCCAGAAAAACTAATAAGTATTTTCATTTTATACACGAACAGGCTGCCTCACAACGAGGCAGCCTGTTTTTTATGCGTAAATGACCACGGTAGTATCCTAAACTCAATATCCGGCAATACCTTTGTCCCAGTAGCACATCCGGCAATGAAATATAAAGCCATAGTATTGTTCCTCCTCTGCGCATTAGCGGTCACTGCAAATGCACAGAATGCCCGCCGTACCGGCAAGGGCTACAGGCAGGTAGTAGAGGCGCTATCTGCCGATACTATGCGTGGCCGCATGGCAGGGACCCCTTACGAACAAATGGCGGGTGCTTTTGTTGCTGCCCGCTTTGCAGCAGCAGGACTAAAAGTAGATACGCAGCTGTTTACCTACCGCATCAACGATACGGGGGAGTTACATACAGGAACCAATTGTTTCGCCTTCATAGACAATCATGCCGATAGTACTATAGTAATAGGTGCCCATTTCGATCATCTGGGCATGGGCGATAGTCACTCCCGCAGCTTTGGTAAAGTAGCCGTTCATCCCGGTGCCGATGACAATGCTTCAGGGGTGGCACTGCTCACCGCATTGGCTCAGCGGCATAAGAAATGGGGACGGAAAAACTATAACTACCTGTTGGTAGGTTATGCTGCTCACGAGGTGGGTTTGTATGGATCTGCCGCATTCAGCAGTTATTGTGCCACGCACTTCAGGCCGGTATGTCTGGTGCTCAACTTCGATATGGTGGGTCGGATGGATAAAGAGTTGAAGCTTGTTACTATATATTCACTGCCTGCACGCACAGAAATAGCTATGCAGGCTACGCTCAATTATCATAAGGGGCATATTATGACCGATGAGCCGGGAAAGACACTTCAGACCGATTGCAGAACATTTGCGCAGAAAGGAATTACTGCTTTTTCTTTTACCACAGGCCTCCACGATGACTATCACAAGATCTCAGATATACCTGCCAGGATCAATTATGAAGGCATATGGACCATTCAGCAGATGGTAGAATACCTGCTGAAGAACTATCCTCAATGCCTCCATAGCATTAGTCAATAATGTGTTTTGGTGTTTATTCACTAATTTCACAAAAACAACCTCCTTTTTATGAAAGACGGTATTTGGAAACAGGTGCTCACTTACTTCTACCTTCGCCCGCGCGATCCCAATGCGCCAAAGGGCCTCGATCTGAAGTTTATGCATGGTATGAACAGGATCTCCCTGTTCATGTTTCTGTTTGCTGTCATAGTTATGATCGTTCGGGCTTTCCGCCATTGATCAGCCTTTTCTTAACCTTTCTCACAGGCACTGGTTTGCTCTGCTTCAACCGGACTGTGCATTTATTCCTCATTCGCCTTGCTGCGCTGCAGTTAGGGCCACGTTCTCTTTTGAATTAATGACCATAATCAATGTAAGTGTAGCTAATAAAAGATTGGCTATGGGTCTTATTCATTTAATATATAATAAAAAACCTACAATTTCTAAAAATTATTATATTAATATATTATTCACTATATTACATCTTTTATCATTAAAGTTAATTTATATTTATATAAATTATTCATTTATATATTCAGTCTATGTGAATTAAAAATAAATATTTCGTTATTGTCCTATAGAAATTATAATTCGATTTATATTTGACCTTAAATCAATCTTACACTATGAGGATTCTCTTACAAAGTATTTACACAGTTGTTATTTTCCTGTTATTAGGGGGTGATGCTAATGCGCGCGCGCCCTTGCCGGCAATAACTTCATTTACAGTTACTTCTTTGACCAATGTCAGCTGCAACGGTGGCGCTGATGGTGCAGCTACGGTAACAGCAACAGGAGGTGCTGGAGGTTATACTTATTCATGGTCGCCATCCGGAGGTGCAGCCGCTACAGCTACTGGTCTTAGTGCCGGAACCTATACGTGTGTTGTAACAGATGCAGCATCTGCTACAGCTACTGTTACAGCTACTATAACCCAACCCGCAGCATTAACGGTTACTGGTACCAATACGCTTTGTGCTACCACTACGCTTTCAGCTTCAATGTCTGGAGGTACATGGAGCAGTAGCAATGCGGCTATAGCTACGGTTGGCAGCACTGGCGTTGTAACGGGCGTTGCAGCAGGAACAGCAGTGATCTCCTATGTGCATTCATGTGCCACTGCTACAAGGGGGGTAACTGTGAATCTGGCAAATCCGGGTACAATTACCGGTCTGCAGACAATGTGTGCTACTACATTCATTGCACATGGCACTACCGGCACTGCCGGTGGTACCTGGGTATCGTCTAATACAGCAGTTGGCACTATTAATTCATCAACAGGTACAATGGGAGGCGTACTGGGCTCCAGTCCCGCCAGCACAACGACAGTATCCTATACGGTAACAAACTCGTGCGGATCTATGACTGCAACGGTTAATAACACAGTATATAAATTAAGTGATACGGGCGCCGTGACTGGTCCGAGCTCTGTTTGTGTAGGCAATACCGTTACCTTTACCTCTACCTCTACTACTGCCACAAGTGGCGTAGGCCCATTCGGTTATACCTGGAGCTCTTCTGCTACAGCAGTTGGCTCTATCAACTCATCCACAGGGATTGTTACAGGTTTGACGGTGGGTACCACCAGAATAACCTATACTGCCAGCGGATGCGGAAACTTCAGGCAATTCAGGACATTAAATGTGCTGCCTGCTTCAGTCCCGGCTACTACAGGTACCAATACAGTCACTGCAGGTTCCACAACCACGCTGAGTAACACAGTTAGCGGAGGTACATGGAGTAGTACAAATGCAGCAGTAGGTACCGTGGGTAGTACCGGTATAGTATCCGGTATTAGTGCAGGTACTACTACAATATCCTACTTGGTAAGCAACAGTTGTGGCACCTTTGTAGCTACAACGAATGTCACGGTCTTTGGACCGCTAGCCGCATCAGTTACTGCACAAACCAATGTGAGCTGTAATGGAGGCAGCGATGGCTCGGCCACAATAACAGCCGCAGGAGGCACTACACCTTATACTTATTCATGGGCTCCGTCAGGAGGTACAGCTGCAACTGCATCAGGTCTTACAGCAGGGATCTACACGTGCACTGTTACAGATGGAGTATCAGCAACAACTACTGTTACAGCCACTATTACCGAACCTGCAGCATTAGCCATAACTGGTACAAACACACTATGTGCCACTACTACGCTCACAGCTTCAATGTCTGGAGGTACATGGAGCAGTAGCAATGCGGCTGTAGCCACGGTTGGCAGCACAGGTATTGTAACGGGAGTTGCAGCAGGAACTGCAGTTATATCCTATGTGCATTCATGCGCTACAGCAACACAGGGTGTAACAGTTAATCTGGCAAATCCGGGTACTATTACCGGTCTGCAGACATTATGTGCTACTACATTCATTGCACATGGCACTACCGGCACGGCGGGTGGTACATGGGTATCGTCTAATACAGCAGTGGGTACTATTGGTACCACTGGTACATTGGGTGGTGTATCATCTGGTACGCCAGCTGCTACTACTACTATATCCTATACAGTTACAAATGGTTGTGGCTCTATGACAGCTACAATCGTCAATACTGTTTATGCATTAAGTGATCCGGGCGTAATTACTGGCCCAAGTTCTGTTTGTGAGGGCAGTACGGCCACTTTCACTTCAAGTTCTACTACATCCGCCTACGGAGCTCCATTCAGCGGAACATGGTCGTCATCTGCAACTGCAGTAGGTACGATCGGATCAACAGCTGGTATTGCAACAGGGATCACTGCAGGTACCACACGAATAAGCTATACGGTCAGAGGATGTGGTACTTTTAGAACTTTTCATACATTAAATGTTCTTCCCGCTTCAGTCCCGGCTACTACAGGCACCAATACAGTCACTGCAGGTTCCACAACTACGCTGAGTAATACAGTTAGCGGAGGTGCTTGGAGCAGTACTAACACAGCAGTTGGCACAGTAAGCACAGGCGGAGTAGTAACAGGTATAACGTCTGGTACTACAATAATATCATACCTTATTAGTAATAGTTGCGGCACATATGTTGCTACAACGAATGTCACGGTCTTCGGTTCGCTTGCCGCAACTGTTACAGCGCAAACCAATGTGAGCTGTAATGGTGGTAGCGATGGCTCTGCCACAGTCACGGCTTCCAGTGGCACTACACCTTATACATATTCATGGGCACCATCTGGTGGCACCGGCGCTACTGCATCGGGTCTTTCTGCAGGAACCTATACTTGTACTGTTACAGATGGAGTATCATTAACTGCTACTACTACAGCCACCATTACCGAGCCTGCAGCATTAGCAATTACGGGCGTGAATACACTATGCGCAACCACTACACTTACGGCGTCAATGTCAGGCGGTACGTGGAGCAGTAGCAACGCAGCTGTAGCTACAGTAGGAAGCACAGGTATTGTAACGGGAGTTGCAGCAGGTACTGCAGTGATATCCTATGTACATTCTTGCGGCACTGCAACACAGGGTGTAACAGTTAATCTGGCAAACCCTGGTACTATTACCGGTCTGCAGACAGTATGCGCCACAGCATTCATTGGACATGGCACTACAGGTACTGCCGGTGGTACATGGGTATCGTCTAATACCGCGGTTGGTACTATTAATTCATCAACAGGTACTATGGGTGGTGTTTTGGGCTCTATTCCAAGTGGTACAACGACAATATCTTATACTGTTACAAATGGTTGTGGCTCTATGACCGCTACAATCGTAAATACAGTTTATGCATTAAGCGACACCGGAACAGTAACTGGTCCTGCCTCAATTTGTGTGGGTAGTACTGGTACTTTCACATCTACTTCAGCTACTTCCGGTACAGGTGGGCCGTTCAATAGTGCATGGTCGTCATCTGCAACGGCTGTAGGTACGATCGGAGCCGCAACGGGTATTGCAATGGGTGTCGCTACAGGTACCACTCGAATAACCTATACAGTTACCGGATGTGGTACTTTCCGAGCTTTCCGTACTTTAAATGTTCTTCCTGCTTCAGTTCCTGCGGTCACAGGTACCAATACTGTGACAGTTGGCGCAACAACAACACTGAGCAATACAGTAAGCGGAGGTATATGGAGTAGTACTAACACTGCAGTAGGCACAGTGGGCAGCACCACTGGCATTGTAACCGGTGTTAGTGCCGGCACAACAACTATTTCATATTTAGTAAGTAACAGCTGCGGCACATTTGCTGCTACCGTTGCTGTTACCGTATCAAGTGGAAATACTGCGCCAACATTTACAGGCGGTAGTCCCCAAACGCTGACTGTATGTCAGAACGCAAGCGCTGTTGCTATCAATTCATTTTTGCAGGTGAATGATGCAGATACAGCCCAGACGCTTACATGGACAGCAACTTCAGGTCCGTCGCATGGTACACTAAGCCTTTCCGGCACCACAACAACTACCGGAGGAACAGTGACCCCTACAGGTAAAACATATACCCCTGCAAGCGGATATTCTGGTACAGACGCATTCACTATTCAGGTTAGTGACGGCGCAGGAGGTACTGCTACAACAACGATCAATGTTACGATTAACCCTGTACCAACTATTACTATAGCTTCATACACGCCAAATCCTACATTACCGGGTCTTCCTGTGAACTTCACGGTATCAGATGCAACACTTGCATCTTACTCATGGAACTTTGGTGATGCTACCACATCAACTACAATGAATCCGTCTAAGGCATATGCATCTGGTGGCACATACATACCTACACTTACTGCTACCAACAGCTACGGCTGTCCGGCAACAGATACAGCAGAGGTAACCGTATTGCCATCGGCTGGCAGTCTGATGGGTTACAACCCGCCATTATGTACAGCCGACGTTCCTGATACCCTGCGCAGCATTATCAGCGGCGGTACATGGAGCAGCAGCAACACTGGTGCAGCTATCATCGGTTCTACTTCAGGTATACTTACTGCAGTAGCTCCGGGTGTGGCAACAATTACTTACCACCTTGGCGGTGGTTATATACAGACTCTTACCGTTCTTGCGGGCAACTCACCCAACCCTATCTTCGGCCCTGCTACAACATGTATGGGTTCCAACACAGGTCTGAACGTACTGCCATACGGTAGTGCAGGTGCATGGACCAGCAGCACAACGGGCGTAGCAACCATAGGTACCGGCACCGGTATCTGCGCAGCAGTATCACTTGGTACCACTACTATTACATGGACATTACCATCAGGCTGTTATGTTACACGCACACAAACAGTAGCACCAACCCCTGCAGCTATTACTGGTCCATCGTTCCTGTGTGTTGCAGATACGGTTACATACCTCAATGATACCGTGGGTGGTACATGGAGCAGCAGCAACTCTGGCGTAGTATCGGTAAACGCAACCAGCGGTCTTGCCACAGGCATGGCAGCAGGTACAGCTACACTCAGCTACACCATAGCATATGGTTGTGCAGCCACTAAACTGGTAAACGGCGGCGGATTACCTGCAGCTATCACAGGCGGACTTTTATTATGTCCATCAGGTACATCAACCCTCAGTTGTGCAACAGCAGGTGGCGCATGGAGCACCGGCGATGTAGCAGTAGCTACAGTTACAGGTGGTGTAGTTACAGGCGTTAGCGCAGGCACAGCCAATATCACTTACACACTTACATCAGGCTGCCGCAGGGTAGTAACGGTAACCGTTAATGCGGCACCCGGTGCCAGTACAGGCACCGCATCACTTTGTGTAGGCGGCTCTACAACGCTGAGCAATGCAGCAACAGGCGGCACATGGAGCAGCAGCAGTACAGCTACAGCAACAGTCGGTTCTGCAAGTGGTGTAGTTACAGGTATTGCAGCAGGCAATGCCAATATCACTTATACGGTAGCTGGCGCAGGCTGTTATACTATTACAGTAGTTACCGTAAACGCGGCATCAGGTGCTATCACTGGCACGCTGAACGCATGTGTCGGCGATACATCAGTACTTAGCCATAGCACTACAGGCGGCACATGGCTCAGCAGCAATACAGCTCTGGCTACAGTAGACGCAGCAAGCGGTGCAGTAGCAGGTGTTGCAGCAGGCACTGCTACGATCACTTACTTTGTATCTGCATCATGTTATGTTACCACTTCATTCACTGTTAAGGCACTGCCTACGGCTATCAGCGGTACAGCATCAGTGTGCGTTGGTTCAACTAGTACGCTTGCCAGCGGCCCTACAGGCGGCACCTGGAGCAGCTCGGCCTCAGGCACAGCACCTGTTAATGCATCTACCGGTCTTGTATCAGGCTATGCAGCAGGCACCGCAACGATCAGTTACAGCATATCAAACGGTTGCCGCCGCACACAGGTGGTAACTGTAAATGCAGCACCTACCGCTATCCTTGGCGCAACAGGTGTATGTGTTGGCGGTACAACCACCCTCACAGATACCACAACAGGCGGCACCTGGAGCAGCAGCAACACAGCAGTAGCCACAATAGATGGTACTACAGGCGTAGTGAGCGGCATAGCAACAGGCACTTCACTTATATCCTACACACTGGGCACAGGTTGCCGCACTACCAGAGTACTATCAGTAGTTGCAGTACCTGCAGCCATCACAGGCACAGCTACATTGTGTGCAGGTTCAGTTACCACACTGAGCAGCACTACCGGCGGCGGTACATGGAGCAGCAGCGACATTACGGCAGCCACTACAGGCACAGCAACGGGCACCAGCACCACAGTCAGTGGTGTGAGCGCTGGCAATGCAACGATCAGCTACACCGTAGCAGGTTGTGCTACTACAACAGTAGTTACCGTGAACGCATCACCGGGTACTATCAGCGGTCTTAACCCGATCTGTATAGGCAACAGCGCAGCCTACAGCATAGGCAGCACCGGCGGTACCTGGGTTAGCAGCGCATCATATGTAACCATAGGCAGCGCCACAGGCATCGCTACGGGTATCGCAGCAGGTACGGCTACTATCAGCTACCGTGTTAACGCTACATGCTACAGCACACTGCCTGTTACGGTTACTGCAACCCCTGCAGCCATCACCGGTACAGCCAGAGTATGTATAGGTTCAACCACAATACTGGGTCACCCGGTTAGCGGCGGCAGCTGGAGCGGCAGTTCATCAGCAGCATCAGTAACAGACAGCGCAGGCTTCGGTGTAGTATCAGGCAGCATAGCAGGTACAGCCACCATCACTTATACACTGCCATCAGGCTGCTACAAAACAGTAGTAGTTACAGTGAACAGCAACCCTGCAACCCCAACCGGCGGCACCAGCCCTGTATGTGCAGGCGCTACTACCACCCTTGCAGCAACCCCTGCAGGCGGCACATGGAGCAGCAGCAACACAGCAGTAGGCACAGTAGGTGCAACCACAGGTGTTGTAATGGGCGTATCATCAGGCACAGCAACGATCACTTACAGGATCACAGCTACGAGCTGTTATGCTACGAAGGAAGTATCGGTCAATCCGCTTCCGGGTCCTATCACAGGCAGCACATCAGTATGTGTTGGCGCATCCACAACGCTCACAGATACAGCAGCTGGTGGTATATGGACAATGACCCCAGCCACGGTTGCCACAATAGGCGGTTCTACCGGACTGGTGAACGGCGTTGTAGCAGGCGCAGCAACAGTTACTTATACCTTGCCTACGGGTTGTCGCCGCACAGGCAGCATCACCGTACAGGCAGCCCCTGCAGCTATCACAGGCAATCTGTCGATATGCGTGGGCAACACCACTACACTGGCATCAAGCCCTGCCGCCCTTACATGGAGCAGCAGCGATGTAACAACAGCTACAGTGAGCACAGCAGGTGTGGTAACAGGCGCAGCGGCAGGCAATGCCACTATCTCCTACACCAACGCAGCAGGCTGTTCAAGGACAGCAGTAGTTACGGTTAACACCGCCCTTCCTGCAAACACAAGCAGCACAGGCAGCTTCAGCGTATGTTCAGGCACTACTATCACACTGAGCAACAGTGTAAGCGGCGGTACATGGAACAGCAGCAGTTCTGCAATAGCAGTAGTAGGCAGCAGCACAGGTGTTGTAACCGGTTCAGCCACAGGCGCAGCCAACATCACTTACAGCCTTGGTACAGGCTGCCGCAGCATCAGCACAGTAAGTGTGAATGCGGCAGCACCGGCTATTACAGGTACAACAAGTGTATGTGCAGGATCATCAGTAACGTTCACTGCAACAGGTACAGGCTCATGGAGCAGTGCTGATGCAGGCATCGCAACAGTTGCGGGCGGAGTAGTTACCGGCGTAGCAGCAGGCAGCACCATCATCACTTATACTACAGCCAGTGGTTGCAGTTCGGTGAAATCAATACTGGTGAAGGTAGTACCGGTAATAGGTGCACCATCTATTATGACGGCAGGCGATACACTTACCGCAACATCAACTGTGAGCGGTGGTACATGGAGCAGCAGCAGCGCAGCTATAGCTGGCGTTACAAGCACAACCGGTCTTATTACGGCAATGAGTCCCGGATCTGTGACCATCAGCTTCACTGCAAGCAGCACAGGTTGTGCGGGTATATGGGGCATCTATGTAATTATCGCACCTGCAGGCAGATCAGCAACAAATGCGGCAACTGCAAACATGTTCAGCATCTATCCTAACCCGACAAACGGCACACTGACGATCAGCACAAGTGTGGCAGGCGAACTGAGCATCTACACCATAGATGGCAAAGTAACCGGTCAGTATAGCATGACGGCAGGCGCCAACAGCGTTCAGCTCTCATCAGACCTTGCAGCGGGTGTGTACATGTGTCAGTTTACCGGCACAGATGGCAGCACGCAGCAGGCACGACTGATACTGCAGCACTAAAAGAATAAAAGAGGATCAATTCCATAGCGCGGCTTGTACTTGTGTACAGGCCGCGTTTTTTTGTGCCTGCCTGTAGGGTGTGTAACAAACTGTACTGCCCTCGCCAGACAACATACCTATTGAATTACGGTGCGGGCTGTAAAGCAACTTTGACAGAAGTGGGTGGTTGTTTTACTGTCGGGTATTAAGCCTTTGCATTAAGGGGCAGCTCCACTACAAAAACAGAGCCTGAAGGCATATTGTTGCGGATGCTGATGTTGCCATCGTGCTGGGCAACTATCTTATTACTGAGGTATAGTCCCAGGCCTGTACCCTTTGCTTTGCGGCTTTCTTCGTTGCCTATGCGGTAGAATTTATCGAAGATGCGGCTCTTTTCATTTTCCGGTATGCCGGGTCCTTCATCGGCAATGCATATCTCGGCAGTAGCTTCGTCGGTGGCTTTCAGCGATATGGTAATGGGCTTGTTCTCGGGTGTATATTTTACTGCATTTTCTATGAGGTTGTTGATGGCTATGCGCAGCATGGCTGCATCGCCGGTGCCTCTGCAGCCGCCTTCCACCTCTTCCATAAAGCGGCGGTTATAGCGGCCGGCAAAGTCCTCCACTACCTCTTCCATCATCTCCGAAAGGCTGAAGGGTTCCATAGCGGGCTTGTACTGGCGACCCTCTATCTGCGAGGCAAATAACAGATTGTTGCACAGGTCATTCAGTCTGTTCGATTCCTTGATGCAGCGGTCTATGAGTTTGTTCCGCTTGTCTTCGTCCAGCTTGTGCTTCTCCAGTGTCTGCAGATTCAGTTTGATGGCGGCTATAGGCGATTTGAGCTCGTGGGTTACTGCCAGCATAAAGTTGTTCTGCTGCTTCGATACCAGTATCCTTCGCGAGAAGGAGCCATATACTACTGCTGCTCCTATCAGTATCACTATAAGGAAGGTAGCGCCCTCTGCTACATACTGTCGGGTGCGCGAGTCCAGCTTTTGTTTCAGCATGGACATCTCGTGCCGGTAAATGTTGGGCAGGCGGGTACTGTCTACCTGATTGCGCAGCGTGGTAACTTCCTGCGCAAAGATGCGGCCGCTTTGCCGCTGCAGACTCATTTCCCAGAAGACCAGTGCCGCTATGATATAGGCAAGTATCAGTATGTATACCGAAGTGAATACGCGCATGAAGTTGGTTGTTATAATTTGAGTCTTTACCTGTGTGCATCATGCAGTGCCCGCTGGTACATCTGTATGGTGTTTTCCAGACCATAGTAGAGTGCATCGGCTATGAGTGCATGGCCTATAGATACTTCCTGCAGCCCGGTTACTATTCTGCTGAAGTAGCCCAGATTGTCGAGATCCAGATCGTGCCCGGCATTGATGCCCAGTCCGCAGCGGGTAGCAATGGCAGCGGCATGGGTATAGGCGGCTACGGCTGTTTCTCTGTTGTTGTGGTAGTGACGGGCATAGTCTTCGGTATAGAGTTCTATGCGGTCTGTACCTGTATCGGCGGCGGCCTCTATGATGTTTGCTACCGGATCTGTGAAGATGGATACCCTGATACCTTCTTTGCTGAACAGCTCTGTGATATCTCTGAGGTAGCGTTGTTCCTTTATGGTATCCCAGCCATGATTGGAGGTAAGCTGATCGATATCATCTGGGACGAGGGTGACCTGTGCGGGGCGCACCTCCATTACCAGCCTTACAAATTTATCTTCCTTAGGGTTGCCCTCTATGTTGAATTCGGTGGTCATTATTTCGGCTATCTCCCGCACATCGCTGTAGCGTATGTGGCGCTCATCGGGGCGGGGATGCACGGTGATGCCGTCTGCGCCAAACCGCTGGCAGTCTATGGCTGCTTTCAGCACGTCGGGCCGGTTGCCGCCGCGGCTGTTGCGCAGGGTAGCTATTTTATTGATGTTTACCGAAAGCTTCGTTTGCATACTGCAAAAGTAAACCCCTTTTTGCACACCACCGCCTATAGCCTTGCTGCAGGCGGTGGTGGCGGGTGCTTATTTGTGCCTGTGGCGGCCAAAGAGCCTTGCGAAGAAGGATCTCTTCTCTTTCATGACCGTTACATGCAACATTCTTATGTCTTTGTTCGGGCGGTCGCTGCCATCGCGGGGCTCTGCGGCTATTTTGTCTACTATATCCATACCCTCGGTGACCTCGCCAAAAACGGTGTAGTTGCCATCGAGGAAGGGGGTGCCGCCCTGTGTTTTATACATCTCGCGCTGCTCCGGGGTGAACTTGTGCCCTGTGCGGTTGCTGATGTTATCGAGCTCGGCATCGGTGAATTTCTTGCCCGATACAAGGTAGAACTGTGATGCAGAACCTGCTTTTTCGGGGTTGCCATCGCGGGCCACGCCTACGGCGCCACGCTTGTGGTAGATATCGTCTTTTATTTCTGCCGGAATGGTATAGGTCAGTCCGCCATTGCCCAGGTGGGCGCCGGCTGCTGCTCTTTTAGATTCGGGGTCGCCACCCTGTATCATGAACTGGGGTATGCAGCGGTGAAAGAGCAGGCTGTCGTATATATGTTCTTTTGCATTCTTCACCATATTATTGGTGTTTAGCGGGGTGTTGTCATAGAGCATCAGTATGATGTTGCCGTATTCGGTCTCTATTTTCACCTTGTTGGTCTGGGCAGTAGCCATTGTGGCGGTGGCTGCCAGTGTGGCTATAAGTATGGATACACGTTTCATTTATTACAGTTTGTTTCTGCCTGTAAATATAAGAGATACTGTGCAATGGGTGGGTATGCCAAGGGTAGCGCTTCCCGTTTTGCTCATTTTTCGGGCAATATTTTTTTGTTGCGCACATTGGTATTGATAATCATGCAATTGTGCTGTTTTTGTTGCCATTTCTTGCTCATTCTTTGCTCACTTTTTGCGCAAAAATTGCGCATTTTTTGCGCACGTGTGCAATTTTCGTTGTGGCTGTATCGTCCTGTATCGTCCTGAAATAGGTTTACACCTTGGTTAGATAATCCTGATATTTATTTACTGCCATTTTGTTAGTCCTGGCTTTTGTTTACAGTGGTTGACATGGGTTGAGTGGGAGTTTAAATCACGTATAATGCAACTGAATTATTGCCGCAAATGCTATGCCGAAACTGCTGAAATTGACGATGTGGCGGAAGAAGATATCCACAATTTTGTGGTTGCGATTTTGTCTGAACCGCAGATTAAGTTGATTATTGGATTACACTGATTGTTTGTGGGCAGAAGACCCCGAAATTGAAGTGAGAGCGGGAAAGAGAGCGAGAGCGAAGGGAAAAAAGAGCCTGCCTGCCGGTAGGGTTCAGGCCACCTTCGCTGAAAAAGCTACAGCGGCTGAAAGGTGACATGGGCTGAGGCTTTTTTTAATTATTGCTCTGCTTGTTTTTTTGTATAGTTGTTTTGCCGGTAGGAAACCGGCAACCATCAATGCCCTAGGTGCAACCTACCTCGAACATGGGGAATTTGATATTTAGCTGCTCATTGCCCCAACCGCACAAGAGTGCGACGCAACGGACGATGCAATGGGCGGTGTGGTTGGTTACCCCTACTTTTTCTCCTGACACAGCTCTACCAGCACGCCATTGGTGCTTTTGGGGTGCAGAAAGCAGACCAGTTTATTGTCGGCACCGTTCTTGGGTGTCTGGTTCAGCAGCTCGAAGCCGAGGGCGGCAAGCCGTTTCATTTCGGCCTCTATATTCTCTACCTCAAAGGCTATGTGGTGAATCCCCTCGCCTTTTTTGGCTATGAATTTTGCAATGGGGCTGTTGTCGTTGGTGGCCTCCAGCAGTTCTATCTTGGAGTCGCCGGTGCTGAAGAATGCAGTGCTTACGCCTTCTGTTTCCACCACTTCTTTTTTATAGCAGGGTGTGTTCAGCAATTGCTCGTATAGCGGCACCGAAATGTCCAGATCTTTTACTGCAATGCCCAGATGTTCTATTTTTAACATAAGTGTAATAGTTTTTGCGTATAGCTACATAAGCAACCCAAAGGCCTGCCGGAACCGTAAAGTTATCAATTTGCCGTAATTTTGTTTAAATTCTCCATTGAGAACATAACATATGGAACTAAAACTGCCAATATATCTCGACAACAATGCCACCACGCCTATGGATCCCCGTGTGCTGGAGGCTATGCTGCCCTATTTTGTTGAAAAATTCGGTAATGCTGCAAGCCGCAATCACTCCTTTGGCTGGGAGGCTGAAGAAGCGGTAGACTATGCCCGCGAACAGGTGGCGAAACTGATAGGTGCCGATCCTAAAGAGATCATCTTTACATCGGGTGCTACAGAGGCCGACAACCTGGGTATAAAGGGTATCTTCGAAATGTATGCCACCAAGGGCAATCATATCATTACCTGCACCACAGAGCACAAGGCTGTACTGGATACCTGCAAGCATATAGAAAAGCAGGGCGGACAGGTGACCTACCTGGAAGTGGAGGCTGATGGTCTTGTGGACCTGGCCAAGCTGGAAGCTGCTATTACAGACAAAACAATACTTATAGCCATCATGTATGGCAATAACGAGATAGGCGTGATACAGCCTATGCGCGAAATAAGCAAGATAGCCCGCAAGCATGGTGTACTGTTCTTTACAGATGGTACGCAGGCGGTAGGTAAGGTGCCGGTAGATGTAAATGCCGATGGCATAGATCTTATGGCATTCACCGGGCATAAAATTTACGGCCCGAAGGGTGTGGGTGCGCTGTATGTGCGCAGGAAGAACCCGAGGGTAAAAGTAACCTCGCAGATGGACGGCGGCGGCCACGAGCGCGGTATGCGCAGCGGCACGCTGAATGTACCGGGCATAGTGGGTCTGGGCAAGGCCTGCGAAATAGCCATGCACGAAATGGAAAGCGAAGCCAAACGCCTGTCGGCAATGCGCGACCGTCTGGAAAACTCGCTGCTGGAACTGGAAGAAGCTTATGTGAACGGTAACCGCGAGCATCGCCTGCCACACACCAGCAATATCTCTTTCAAGTATGTAGAGGGCGAAGGCCTGATGATGGGCTTCAACAAGAACATAGCACTGTCCAGCGGATCGGCCTGTACATCGGCCTCTCTGGAGCCGTCTTATGTGCTGAAGGCACTGGGCCTGGGCGACGATCTGGCACACAGCTCGCTCCGCTTTGGTCTGGGCAGGTTCACTACCGACGAGCAGATAGACTTTACCATAGACGCAATAAAAACCACGGTACTGAAGCTGCGCGAAATGAGCCCGCTCTGGGAAATGTATAAAGAGGGTATAGACCTGAACAGCATAGAGTGGGCACACCACTAAGCAATGCTGCTAAGGGTAGTGCAGGGAAAAGAAAATAACATGGCAGCGCCGCAGGCAATGCCATAATGAACAAAGTAACAGACTAATATTTCAAACAACAATCATGGCATATTCAGAAAAAGTGATCGACCATTATTCTAATCCTAAGAATGTGGGCACACTAGATAAAGCAAAGGTAAATGTAGGTACCGGCCTGGTAGGTGCACCTGAGTGCGGCGACGTAATGCGCCTGCAGATAGAGGTAGACGAACAGAGCGGCCTGATAAGCGACGCTAAATTCAAAACATTCGGTTGCGGATCTGCGATCGCTTCTTCATCTCTGGCTACAGAGTGGCTGAAGGGAAAGTCTATCGACGAAGCACTGTCTATAGACAATATGGATATAGTAGAAGAGCTGAACCTGCCCCCGGTGAAGATACACTGCTCTGTACTGGCGGAAGACGCTATAAAGGCGGCTATAAACGACTATAGGGTGAAGAACGGCCTGCCTGAACTGGTAGCAGAAAAGAAAGCACATTAAATAAGAGAAGAAAGTAAGCAGCAGAAAGCAGATGGTACGCAGGGCGTGCGATCTGCTTTCTGCCACTGCCTTCTGCTAAAAATAAGAAAATGATCTACGTAAGTGATAAGGCGAAGGAAAAGGTAACCCAACTGAAGCAGGAAGCTGATCTGGGCGATGACTACTTTCTGCGCGTAAGTGTTGTGGGTGGTGGTTGTTCCGGATTGTCTTACAAGCTCGATTTCGATAATGAAGCACAGCCACGCGACCAGGAGTTTGTGGACCAGGGGGTGAAGGTGGTTACCGACCTGAAGAGTTTTCTGTATCTCTGCGATACTACCCTCGATTTTTCTGACGGGCTCAATGGCAAGGGTTTTCACTTCAGCAATCCTAATGCCAGTCGCAGTTGCGGCTGCGGAGACAGCTTTGCTGTCTGATGCCTTGCGGGGCAGGGGCTCAGTGTTTTTCTATTTTCCCCACGGCCCTGCTTTTGTTACTGCCCGCTATCTTGTATAGATAGCACCCGGCAGGCAGGGCAGACACATCTATAGCGGCAATGCCCGCATTCCATTTCAGGTTTTTATTCAGTACACATTTACCGGCAGCATCATAGAGGGCTATGGTTGCGTCGGGTATAGCTGTGTAGGCAATATACAGTATATCCTGCACGGGGTTGGGGTAGGCAATAGCATCATCGGGCAGCAGGTTCAGCAATGTATCGTGCAGGGGTGTGCCGTTTTGTTGCAGCAGCAGCCATGCCTGCGGGTCTATGGCTATACTGTCTATAGTGCGGTGGCAGGGCATGGTATATGCCAGCCTGTTGCCGCTTATGGCCACCTGTATCAGGGTGTCGCCCTGCTGCGAGTAGAGGTGCACGGGCACCTGCATACTGAATGCAGCCACACTTGCCGGCACTGTAGTTTGCTGCTGCAGCTGCAGGAAGAACACATCGTTCAGCTGGTTCCAGCGGGTGGTAATGATGGGGTAGCCTTCGCCATAGATCCATTGGTTAAAAAAGGTATCGAGCGCCAGGCCGGTATAGGTCGCAGCATGGGCAGCAAATTCGGCTGTTGTGGCGTTGCCGTGTGCATGTGCCTGCAGGTAGGTGCGCAGCATACCAAAGAACAGCGTATCGCCGGCAATGGTGTGGCGCAGCATATGCAGCACCGATGCCGCCTTGTTGTAGGATAGTCTGCCATCGAAGATGCGGGGCCAGTAGGCGGTATCTGTTACATATACACTGCCACCGGGTTCTGACAGTACATGGGCATGTATGCTGTGCAGATAGTTGGCGGCCACGGCAGGCCCGTTGAAGCGGGCATAACCCAGGTACTGAGCGTAGGTAGCAAAGCCCTCGTTCAGCCATATATCCTTCCAGCTGCCGCAGGTAACCAGATCGCCGAACCACTGATGCGCCAGCTCGTGTACCAGCACGGTCATGGCAGAGAAGCGGGTGCTGGTCATGGTCTGGTGTTCCATGTTGGTAAAGGAGGGTATGTAGCAGTGGCCGTACTTCTCCTTCCAGAAGGGGTATCGGCCCCAGAGTGTTGAGAAATAGTTGATGACCTGTTCTGTGGAATCGAGCCAGGGGCGCAGGTTGGCAATGCTTTTGGGGGTGTCGCGGCTCACATAGTTCATGAGCAGCATAGAGTCGGTGCTGCCATCGAAATGCATGTAGCTGCTATACTCGTCGTAGCGGCTTGCTGCCAGTGATATGAGGTAGTAGTCGATCGGGTAACCTGTCTTCCATTTGTAGCAGTGGTGCAGGGTATCGGGCAGGGTGATGGCGACCAGTCTGCCATTGCTGCCCGCCCTTACGCCGGCCGGTACGGTGAGGAGGATATCGGCAGAGTCGGCCTTGTCGCGCAGGGACTGTTTGCAGGGCCACCACAGATCGGCAAAGTAGGGTTCAGACAGGGTGAAGGTGATATGTGTTTCGGTGTCGTTCTTGAAGCCCGGGGCATGGTTGCCGTATGCCCTGGGGTAGCCATGATACCATACCTGTGCGCTGAAGGAAGTACCTGCCGGCAATGCCTGCGGCAGCTGCACGGTGCGTATATGACCGTTGGTGGAGAGCGGCAGTGTTGTGCCGTTTATGAGTACAGAATCTACCGTAAGTATATCATCGAGCTCGAAGACATAGGCCGCCATGTTGGTTGCCGTGACCCGTGCAGTGGTAGTGACCGAGCCGGCTATGGTAGCGGCAGTGTCGCTGATGTGCAGATCTAGGAGGAGGTGGTGAATGTCGTAGTCGTCTTCTGCGGCAGCTGCCACAGTGGTTCTGGCGGCAGAGTATACCGCATGCCCCTTGCAGGCTGGTGCGGCTAAATCTGGTATATACTGCCCCCTGGCAGCAGGTGGCAACAGCAATAACAGCAGGAAGAAAACAGCAGGAAGAATAGGCACAGGTATAAAGTTAGGAAACTATACCTATTGCTTATGCGTTCTGGAAGTTGTCCACCGCCTTTGTGGCCTGCGCCATATCGCGAATGAGCAGGGGGTCTCTTTCTATGGCGTTGCCCACCACTACTATATTGGCACCGGCCTTGCAGTTGTTATAGACCTTTTCGGGGGTGCAGATGCCGCCGCCTACTATAAGCGGCACAGCTATGTTGGCACTCACCTTGTGTATCATTTCTTCTGATACCGGGTGGCGTGCGCCGCTGCCGGCATCGAGGTATATGGCATGTTTGCCCTGCAGCTCGCCTGCCCATGCGGTGCACAGGGCTATCTCGGGCTTATTGGCAGGTACGGGCGTAGTATTGCTCATGTAGGAGACCGTGGTAGGTACGCCACCATCTACAATGATGTAGCCGGTAGAGATCACTTCCAGTCCGCTGGCCTTTACCTGCGGCGCCGAAGCCACATGCTGACCAATGAGCAGCTCGGGGTTGCGGCCCGATATAAGTGACAGATAAAGGAGTGCATCGGCATAGGGGGTTACCTGCGCCGGGCTGCCCGGGAAGAGCACAACGGGGATATCGCTCTCGGCCTTGAAACGTTGAATACACAGATCCATCTGGTGCGCCATGAGCAGGCTGCCACCCACAAAGAGGTAGTCTACGCCGGCATTGTTGCAGAGGCGGGCCAGATGCTGCATTTCGGCGGGGGCTATCTTGTCGGGGTCGGCAAGAACAGCAAAACCGCTTTTGTGCTGCGCTTTCAGCGCTTTCAGCCGGGAAAGAACCATAGTGATGATGCCACAGAGGGCTTTATGTTAGTAAAACTTATCGGGTTCAGAAAGGTACGTTTTTCTTTTTATAGTTGGGTCATGAGGTCTTTCCAGTCGCAGTCTGCAGGTTGCCAGTTCTTCTTCAGCAGCTTGTCGGTTATGTCGCGGTTGTGCAGGAAGTTCACTTTCTCCTGCATGAGCACGGGCATCTGTATGAGGTTGCTGTAGTAGGTGAGGTCTTCCCAGTTCTTGGTCTTGAAGAAAGAGAAGAAAGAAACCAGCAGGGGGCGTACCTCCTTCAGGTTCCAGTAGTGCATAATGTAGGGTGCAGCTGTTTTTATAGGGCCGGCCTGCCTGAAGAAGACCGAGAAGGCAAATTGCTCTACGATATGCTTGCTGAATTTGGGGTATTCGGTATCTGTAAAGGTGAGTACATCTTCCAGCAGGTATCTGTCCTGAGTTCTGAAGCCCAGTACACCTGCATTCCACATGGCGAGGTCCCAGAGGGCTCTGCCGTTCACCTTCATGGGGGTGTTGTCGCGCAGGTAGGTATCTAGTTTGGTGAGCAATGGATTGCTTTTGCTGCTCACAATGCCCTCCATTACATGCATGTACAGTTCGCCCGCATTTATGGCCGCCATCATAGGTTCTATGGGGCGGGTAAAGACCACATCAGTGTCGGCATAAAGAATGTTGCCGTTCTTCGATGCCGAGAATTCTCTCAGCACTTCGATCTTCACGCGGTGCACAAAGTCTATGTTGCCGCGCCAGCGGTGCAGCACTTCATTGTCTATGGTGCGGAAGCTGATGTTGAGTCCGGCATTGCGGAACATACTGAACCATGCCGGGTTATCGGTATAGATACAGATCTGAGTGTTTGCAGGCCCGCCGCCGCCATAGAGCCGCGACAGAGAAAGCAATGCATAGGCGCATTCATGAAACACGCCCTCATTTCCGTAGCACTGAAATACTATATAGTTGGTCTGCTGTTCCATTGTGAGTTCCGAAAGTAACTATAGTCCTAACAAATCTTCAGGGTGTGTGTCCAGCAGTTTTTCTGCTGCGGTCATGCGGTAGTGCAGTATCTCATCGCTACTCATGAACGGTGCTGTTTTGCGAAGCGCTGCAAAGATCTTTTCCAGCGCAGGAGAAGAGGTGTGCGGTCTGCGCAGTTCCAACGCCTGGGCTGCGGTAAGCAGCTCTATGGCCAGTACGCGTTGCACATTCAGTACCACCTTGCGCAGCTTGGTAGCCGCATTGGCGCCCATGCTCACATGATCTTCCTGTCCGTTGCTGCTTACGATGCTGTCTACAGATGCCGGAGTGCAGTATTGTTTGTTCTGGCTCACTATGGCAGCGGCAGCATACTGCGCTATCATGAAGCCGCTGTTGAGGCCGGCCTTTGGTGTGAGGAATGGTGGCAGTCCGCGCTGCCCGCTGATGAGCAGGTAGGTGCGCCTTTCTGAAATATTGGCCAGTTCTGCCATGGCTATAGCCAGGAAGTCGGCATGGAGTGCCAGCGGCTGGCCGTGGAAGTTGCCGCCGCTCATTATAGCGTCCTCATCGTGAAACACGATGGGGTTGTCTGTAACCGAGTTGATCTCTGTTTCTGCTACGGCTGCTACGGTATCTACCACATCTTTAGTAGCACCATGCACCTGTGGCATGCATCTGAAGGAGTAAGGATCCTGTACCTGCTCTTTGTGCAATTTTTGTATTTCGCTGCCCTGCAGCAGTTCCAGTATGCGGGCGGCAGTAGCGACCTGTCCTTTATGGGGGCGCACACGGTGAATGGGGTGACGGAAGGGCTCGTCCTTTGCCATAAAGGCATCGGCAGATAGGGCGCCTATCACATCGGCCCAGGCCGATAGGCGGCGCGAAGCCATGAGCGACCATGTTATGTAAGAACTCATGAACTGGGTGCCGTTCAGCAGGGCCAGTCCTTCTTTGGCAGCAAGTGTTATGGGTTGCAGGCCTGCCTGTTGCAGTGCGTCTACAGCCTGCATGCGGCTACCTTTGTAATACACTTCTCCCTTGCCGAAAAGCGGCAGGCAGAGGTGTGCCAGCGGCGCCAGGTCGCCGGAAGCGCCCAGAGAGCCCAGCTCATAAACTACCGGAGTGATGCCCAGATTGTAGAAATCGGCAAGGCGCTGCACTATTTCCACGCGCACACCGCTGTAGCCGTGGCCCAGTCCGTGCACCTTCAGCAGCAGCATGAGGCGCACTATATCATGCGGCACTTCGTCGCCCATGCCACAGGCATGAGAGCAAACGAGGTTTTCCTGCAGCTGAGACAGCTCATCGTCCTTGATACGGACATTGCACAAAGACCCGAAGCCGGTATTGATGCCGTAGTAGGTGTCGCCCTTGCTCAGTATGCCGTCGAGGTAGGCCCTGTTGTGTGCTACACGCCCGTTGGCGGCAGCCGAAACAGAGATGGGGGTATTGCCGTGAAATTCAGCCAGCTGGCTTATTGATAAATGGTCTGGTAACTCCATAATTTATTAAGTTGTGGCAAAAGTAAGAAAAGCAGTAACAGTATGGTGTACTACCCTGTAATGATATATGATGCAGCAGGCTGAGGTGTGTTATCGGGGTCGATATTTTCCTTACCTTTAAGGCATGTTTTCAAGACTATTCGGCAGAGGAAAGAAAGAAGAGTCTCCGTATGACAACCTGCCTGTACCCGAAACAGCCAACTGGGGGATGCTGGGTGCCGATATGCACTCTCATTTTCTGCCCGGTATAGACGATGGTGCCAAAACTATGGAAGACAGCCTGAACCTGCTCCGTAATATGGCAGATATGGGCTATAAGACCATTATTACTACCCCGCACGTATTTATAGATTATTATCCCAATACCTCAGAGATCATAACCGGCAAGCTGGCCGAAGTGCAGCAGGCTTGCAAAGAAAACAACATAGATATACAGCTGAAGGCTGCTGCAGAGTATTACATAGATGAGTACCTGATGCAGCTGATAGATAAGGAGCCACTGCTTACCATTCACAATAATGAGGTGCTGGCAGAGTTCTCTATGGTTTATGAGCCACCTATGCTGGCACAGTCCATCTTCAAGCTGCAGACGGCGGGCTATAAACCTATTATTGCTCACCCCGAGCGCTATGTGTTCTTTCACCGCGATATAAGTAAGTATCAGGAACTGAAGGACAGGGGCTGCCTTTTGCAGCTGAACATGTTATCTATTGCAGGTTATTACGGACAGCACATAAAAATGATCGCAGAGAAGCTGCTTTCTATGGGGCTGTATGATTATTGCGGCAGCGATGCGCACCACGATAAGCACACATCTGTGCTCAGGGCCATGGCTTGTTCCCGTGATTACCATAAGATAACAGGCTATCCTTTTTTAAATTCAAGATTGTGACCAATATCCTTCTCTTATAATAAAGGAAAGTATATTTTTGCGCCATTCTCATGAAAACGTCCCGTTTTCGGAACGGGAAGGTTATAATTATATCAGAATGGAAAATTCATCACTTTGCATCGGGGTAATAGGTCTGGGTTATGTAGGGTTGCCACTGGCAGCAGAATTTGCTAAACATTATGCCGTAGTAGGGTTCGATATCAACCAGAAACGCATTGGTGAGCTGAAAAACGGTATCGACATTACGTTGGAACTGGAAGAGCAGCAGCTGCGCCAAGTAATTGCAGGCCCCGCAAAGGCAGGCGAAAAAGGACTTTATTGCTCCTTCTCTCCAGCTGACCTCGCTACATGTAACGTATTTATTGTAACTGTACCTACTCCGGTAGATAAGAATAATCGCCCCGACCTGACGCCGCTTTACAAAGCCAGCGAAACGGTGGGTAAGGTGCTTAAAAAAGGCGATATAGTAGTATATGAATCTACCGTATACCCGGGTGTAACAGAAGAAGAGTGTGTGCCGGTATTGGAAAAATGCTCGGGTATGGTGTTTAATCAGGACTTTTTCTGTGGATACTCTCCGGAGCGTATCAATCCGGGAGATAAGTTGCATACAGTTGCCAAGATCAAAAAAATAACATCGGGTTCTACTCCTGAAACTGCTGAGACAGTAGATCAGCTTTACCGTTCTGTGATCACTGCAGGTACCCACAAGGCTGCCAGCATCAAGGTAGCAGAGGCCGCCAAGGTGATAGAGAACGCTCAGCGCGATATCAACATTGCTTTTGTGAACGAACTGGCCATGATATTCAACCGCCTGGGTATAGATACACATCAGGTACTGGAAGCATCGGCAACAAAGTGGAACTTTTTGCCATTCAAGCCGGGGCTGGTGGGTGGTCACTGCATAGGTGTAGACCCCTACTATCTGGCACAGAAGGCGCAGGAAGTTGGTTACCATCCGGAGATCATACTTGCAGGTCGCCGCCTCAACGATGGCATGGGCAAATACATAGCTTCAGAAGTAGTGAAGCTGATGATAAAAAGAGATATAACGGTAAAGGGTGCCAAACTGCTGGTATTAGGTATCACTTTCAAAGAAAATTGTCCGGATGTTCGTAATACACGCGTTGTAGACATCATCAATGAGCTGGCTACCTATAATATAGAGCTTAGTGTATATGACCCATGGGCAAAACCCGAGGATGTACATCACGAATATGGAATTCATATAATAAGCACTCTTCCCGAAGGAGCAGTTTATGATTCAATAGTGCTGGCAGTGGCCCATAGTCATTTCCTGACAGAGAATTGGCGTGATCATGTAAAAACCAACGGTATAATATATGATGTAAAAGGTTGTCTTGACGCTTCTACGGTAGATGCCAGACTTTAGTATCAACTCTTTTATTCATATTGCTTATTTTAGTAGGTTTAATAGGCCTGTGATTTTCATTTTTAGCTTATTTTAAACTATTTTTGATGAAATTTCCTGAAATGCAGCAAACACTGAGGCGAAGCAGTAATGTCTTTTGCCCTATTTTTCTTTTTATCATATTACTGTCGCTTCATTCCTGTGTTCCGTCGAAAAAGTATGTTTATTTCAATAACCTGAAGGAAGACAGTCTGGAGCGCAATGTAATAGTAGAAGAGAATGGTGCTCGCTTCACAGATCCGGTCATTCAGTCAAACGATATCATTTCGGTTAGTATACAGACGTTGGTACAGAATGAGAATAACTCTCCTGTAGAACCATCGAGCATACCATCTACCAACCCACTTGGCGGATATCTGGTTGATAAGAACGGATTTATAGAGCTGGGTCTGCTGGGTTTTGTAAAAGTTGCAGGGCTTACCACTTCAGAGGCACGCGAGCTTATCAAACAAAAGGCTGAGGTATTTTATAAAGAGCCTGCAGTACGTGTGCGTATAGCCAACTTCGAAGTTAAGGTACTTGGCGAGGTGTTGCGGCCTGGTGTAGTTACTGTTCCCAGCGAAAAAGCAACAATACTGGATGTACTTGCACTTGCCGGTGACCTTAGCACCACGGCTAAAAGAGACAATATACTCCTGGCCAGGACAGAAGGAGACAAAACTACTTTTGTTCGCCTGGACATTACCAAAACAGAAATATTCAAATCCCCTTACTTTTACGTGAGGCAGAGAGATTACATATATGTAGAGCCAAGCAATTATAAAAGACAGAACAGCGATAACTCTTTCATGAGGTATCTGAGCTATGGTAGTGGTGTGATCGGTATCATATCATTGCTGTTCATAACCAAGGTGATCAAATAGGATTTCAGAAGTAAACAAAACAACGAATGGAAGGCAATAATATACCAGCTATGGATGAGACCGTGAATCAAAGGCCGGACAGTCCTAAATTGCCTAAGCAGGAAGAAGGGGGAGGCAATTCTTTCAATCTGAAGTGGCTGCTCACTACCATATTGGCAATATGGCCTTGGCTGTTGGGCAGTATCATCATTTCTCTTATTGCCGGTAATATATACCTTAGGTATTATACACCAATATGGAGTGCATCGGCACAGCTGCTCATCAACGATTCAAAGAAAAGCAGCGCCGGTTCCGACGATCTGCTGAAGGCGCTTAAGATCAACAACAACAAGATAAATATAGACAACGAGATACAGATACTGAGGAGCCGCGCTACCATGTCTGAGATCGTGAAAGAGCTGAAGCTCAATATGTCTTATACTACAGAAGGCCGTTTCAAAAAGACCGAACTCTACAAGAATAAACCATTTGAATTGGTGAAGCTGGATACCTTCGATGGTAATTTCAGTTGCAAGGTGCGCATTCTCAACGATAACGAATACCGCCTTGTAGATTTTAAGAACAAAGAAATTACCGCCAAATGGGGCGATACCGTTACACTGGAAGAAATAGGCAGGGTAGTATTAGAAAAAACGCCGGTTTTCTCCCGCTCCAATCTCGAATATTTTATCAATCATATACCGGTTCTTTATTCAGCTATCAACTATCAGGGGCAGGTAAATTATGTAGTGCCCAACAAAGCGGTTACCTGTATTCAGATAAGTATGATGAACACCATACCTGAGCGTGCGGTAGATATCATCAATACTCTGATGAGTGTGTACCAGCGGAAGAATGTGGAAGACAGGAATCGTATTGCCGATAGTACCATTAAGTTTATCGATGATCGTAAAAAAGATCTTGGCGAAGAATTGTCTGAGGTAGAGGGTGATATTGAAAAGTTCAAACAGGACAATGGTATTGCCGACATGGGTACACAGGCCAGTCTGCTGGTGAGTGCCAAGGCCAATACGGAAGTGAAACTGGAAGAAGCAAAACTGCAGCTGGGTGTTATAGGCACCATCAGCGATTATATTCAGAAAGTTGATGACAAACTGGTTACTCTGCCTGCTTCCCTACTCGATAATAAAGGGCTCTCTGAACTGCTTACCAGGTATAACTTTCTTACTGAACAGATAGACAGGGCCGACCTGACCATGAACAGGGACAACCCTACGGTGCGCACCCTGCGCAAGCAGAAAGATGAAGTGAAGAAAAGTCTTGCCAATGCACTGGCCTCTTCTAAAAAAGAAACAGAGCTGAAGGTGAGGATGATAGAGCAGTCGCTCAAAATGAGTGTAGCAGATATCAGGGCAATTCCTAAAGTGGAACGTCTGGCACTTGAATATTCCCGTAAACAGCAGATCAAACAGGAATTGTACATCTTCCTGCTGAAGAAAAGAGAGGAAACAGCAATAGAAAAATCATCAACAGTAGCAGATGGTATCATTGTAGATACTGCACTCACAAATGGTATAGTAGCCCCCGATAAGAAAAGGATCCTTCTGATGTCTTTCCTGCTGGGTGCATTGCTGCCATTTGCGGTCATCATTATCCGCAGGGCGCTCAATATCCGCATTATCAGCAAGGGCGATATACTCAAAGCAACAACCATCCCGATCATTGGTGAGATAGGTAATAACGGTAGCGGTGAAAGTGTAGCTGTGAGCAAGAACAGCAGGACCATAATATCCGAGCAGTTCAGGGCATTGCGTACCAACCTGCAGTATCTGCTCACCCAGAAAGACCAGAAGGTCATTATGGTTACTTCCAGTATGAGTGGTGAGGGTAAGTCGTTCATAGCCATCAATCTGTCGGTAACACTGGCTATGTCGGGCAAAAAGGTTGTGATAATGGAGCTCGATCTTCGCAAACCCAAGATCTCTAAGATGTTGGGGCTGAATAACGAAGTTGGTTTCTCCAATTATTCTATTGGTAAGGCCACTTTCGAAGATGTGCTGATACCATCGGGTATAGACCCTAATCTTTTCATATTGCCATCAGGGCCCATTCCGCCAAACCCGGCAGAATTGATACTGATGAAGAGTACAGAAGAGCTATTTGCCTATCTGCGCGAGCATTTTGATTATGTGATCGTCGATACATCGCCGGTGGGTCTGGTAACCGATGCGCAGTTGCTGAACAGGTATGCCGATACGGCTATGTATGTGGTGCGTCAGGGATATACCTACAAGCAGCAGCTGGGTATACCTAACGAACTGTACTATGGTGGCAGGATACCTAAACTGAACATAATACTCAATGACGTAGTAGCCAACAGGGGCTTTGCTTATGGTTATGGCTACGAAGAGGGTTATGGTTATGGCTATGGTTACGGCTATGGTTATGGCTATGGTTCGGGCTATGGCTATGGATACGGCTACGGAAGTTATGGCAGTTACGGAGACGGATATTATGTAGAAGACGTGAGAAAGAGTAAGAAAAAGGGCTTCGGTTCATTCCTGAAAAAGTCTAAAACAAAATAAGAGGAGAAATATATTATTGTGCAAACCGAAAATTCTATACCACATCATGAGGCAGGTAATGATGGCGAAAACTGGGACATCAGGATTTCGGCAGATAGGGGTTACCTCGATATAAACCTACGTGAGATCTGGAGGTACAGAGATCTGCTCACCATGTTTGTGAAGAAGGACATCATTACCGTATACAAGCAGACCATTCTTGGTCCTATATGGTTTTTGCTGCAGCCTATACTCACTGCTATGATCTACGCCTTCATCTTCGGGCAGGTAGCAAGGATCTCTACAGGCAATGCACCTCAGATACTCTTTTACCTCGGCAGCTTCACCATTTGGAACTATTTTGCAGAGACCTTCAAGGTCACTTCTAAAACCTTTTCTGAGAATGCTACCGTTTTTGGGAAAGTATATTTCCCCAGGATCATCCTGCCATTGTCAAAGGTTATTTCGGGCATCATCAAGCTGCTTATTCAGTTTGTGTTGTTCTTCTTGATCTGGTTCTACTACCTGTGGGTAAAACACGCCATTACACCAAACTGGCACATGGTGTTCTTCCCCCTTATATTGCTGGTCATCGCCTTCATGAGCCTTGGTTTTGGTATCATCATCACATCGCTCACTACCAAGTACCGCGACCTGAACTTCCTGATCGCCTTTGGTATTCAGTTACTGCAGTTCGTTACTCCGGTCATTTTCCCTATATCGTCTATCAAAGACCCGTCAATACATCTGTGGCTGTGGCTCAATCCGCTGGCATCGCTGTTCGAGGCGTTCAAGTATGCATTCCTGGGTCAGGGTTCGGGTGTATTCAGTTACTTCTGGCTGGGCTATAGCGTCATCTGGACGGTAGTGGCATTGTTTATCGGCATAGTTATCTTCAGCAGGGTAGAAAAGAAATTCATAGATACTGTATAATGATGAGCAAGGATGTAGTCATAAAAGCCGAGAACCTTTCCAAACAATACCGTTTGGGAGAGATAGGCACGGGTATGCTGAGTCACGACCTGAAAAGGTGGTGGGCACTGGCACGCGGAAAAGAAGACCCCTTCCTGAAGGTGGGTATGGAAAACGACCGTACCCGCAAGGCTACCAGCGAATATGCATGGGCCCTCAAAGATGTGAACTTCGAGATACACAGAGGTGATACCCTGGGTATCATTGGCAAGAACGGTGCAGGCAAGTCTACCTTGCTCAAGCTCCTTTCAAGAGTTACCGGGCCAACAACCGGACAGATAAAAATAAAAGGCAGAATAGCTTCATTGCTGGAAGTGGGTACGGGTTTCAATCCCGAGCTCAGTGGCCGCGATAATATATATATGAACGGTACTATTCTTGGTATGACCAAGAAAGAGATCAGTCGCAAGTTTGATGAGATCGTCGATTTTTCGGGCATAGAACTCTATATAGATACGCCGGTGAAAAGGTATTCATCTGGTATGTATGTGCGCCTGGCATTTGGCGTGGCTGCACATCTGGAGCCTGAGATACTGATAGTGGATGAGGTGCTTGCGGTGGGTGATGCCGAGTTTCAGAAAAAATGTCTGGGCAAAATGGGCGATGTGGCCAGTCATGGCCGTACCGTGATATTTGTGAGCCACAACATGCAGGCAGTACAGAGTTTGTGCCGTAGTGCCATGTACCTGAAGTCGGGCATGGTGCAGGATGTGGGCCCTACAGATGTGGTCATCAACAACTACCTGAACCGCGAGGTGAAGAACTGCCTGGTTCGCAAATGGGAGCACGAAGATGAGATGCCCGGCAACGACAGGCTGCGCCTCACATCTGCAGAGATAATACCGCACAATGCAGAGAATGGCAACATCATAGATGTAAACACTGAATTTGATATAAAATTTGAATTCTACAATGCTGTGGAGAAGGTGAACATGAACCTGAGTCTGGTGCTCAATACCACCGCCGGTGTTTGTGTATTCAACGTAACCACACAGCCTACGGTGATAGGCAAGGGTATGCATACCAGTGTACTTTCTATACCCGGCAAGCTGCTCAATGACGATGTGTATACCATTTCTCTTTACTTCGTCAAAGACACATCGGCCATAGAATATGTGATACACGATCTGCTTACTTTCGAGGTGATAGACGAGCAGCGGCAGGGTGCCTGGTTTGGTAAGTGGGTAGGAGCCGTGAGGCCCACCACGCTGCCTTTTTCTCTTAAATAGAATATAATGAATAAGAACGTACTGAGAATAAAAAAGGCTGTTCATAGTTTTCTCAGGGAAATGAGATCAGACCCTTATAAGCTGCATTATATGGGCGATGCACACTATTGTCCTATCTGCAAGACTGGTGTGAATCAGTTCAACACCATAGAGTACAAGCTTATAGAAATGGCCGACAAATACCAGATGGTATATCCCATGTTCTCTTTTGAGACCATGAATATGTTTGGCTATTCCTGTCCGCGCTGCTATGCCAACGACAGAGACAGGCTCTATGCGTTGTATATAGAAAAGAAATTTGCCAATGTTCCGGAAGGCGCCAAATACAATCTGCTGGATATTGCCCCTTCTCTGCTCTCGGGCTATCTGAGAAAGCTGCCCTACCTCAACTACCGCTCTGCCGATCTTTATAACCCTGCCGACGATAAAGTGGACATAACAGACATGAACATCTATGAAGATGGTCGTTTCGATGTGTTTGTCTGCTCGCATGTGCTGGAGCATATAAAGGACGATATAAAGGCAATGAAAGAGCTGCACCGCGTGCTGAAGCCGGGAGGCTGGGGTATAGCCATGGTGCCTATTACCAATGCAATAGAAGAGACCTACGAGAACGACAGCATAACCACTGATGCTGACCGCTGGAAGTACTTTGGTCAGGACGACCATGTGCGCATGTACTCTAAGAAAGGCTTTGTGGGCAATCTGGAAAAAGCCGGTTTCAAGGTAGACCAGCTGGGTATAGATTATTTCGGAAGTAACGTTTTTGAGCGTCACGGCATTCACCCGCGCTCCATACTATATATAGTCAGCAAGATATGATCAACGTAACAAAACCTTTCCTGCCACCATACGAAGAGTATGCACATTACCTGCAGGGTATTTGGGAGCGTAACTGGCTTACCAACAATGGTCCGCTGGTGAATGAACTGGAATTGAAGCTGAAAGAGTATCTGCAGGTAAAGCATATGCTGTATCTGGCAAACGGTACAGTAGCTATACAGATAGCCATAAAGGCACTGGGGCTGAAGGGGGAGATCATTACCACCCCGTTCAGCTATGTGGCTACTACCAGCAGTATAGTATGGGAAGGATGCAAGCCTGTGTTTGCCGACATAGACCCGCTGACTTTGAATATAGACCCGGCTAAAATAGAAGAACGCATAACGGTCCATACTACGGGCATACTGGCTACACACGTCTTTGGCAATCCCTGCGATGTGGAAGCGATCGAACGTATTGCAAAGAAGCGCAACCTGAAGGTAATATACGATGCCGCTCATGCCTTTGGTGTAACGGTTAACGGTCGCAGCGTATTTGAGTACGGCGATGTGTCTACCTCCAGCTTTCATGCTACCAAGATATTTCACAGTACAGAGGGCGGGGCGGTTTTTGCCAACGATCCTGAACTGATCAAACAGATGTCCTTCCTGCGCAACTTCGGTCACAATGGCCCCGAAACATTTGCAGCAGTGGGCATCAATGGCAAGAATTCAGAGTTTCATGCAGCCATGGGGCTGGCTGTGCTCAAACACATAGCGTTCCTGCTGCAGGCCCGCAAAACGCAGGCCGGCATCTATGACGAGGCATTGGCAGGGCTGAGGGTGCAGCGCCCCGTTATACACCCCGGCGCAGCGTGGAATTACTCTTACTATCCTGTAATTTTCGAAAGTGAAGAGATATTGCTGAAGAGCATGGAAACACTCAATGCCAACTGGATCTATCCGCGCCGATATTTCTATCCAAGCCTTTCTACGCTCGACTATGTAGATAAGTATGAAGTGCCGGTATCAGAAAGCGTGAGCAAGCGCGTACTGTGCCTGCCTATGTACCATTCACTGAAACAGGAAGACATATATTTCATATCACGTCTGTTGCTGCGGGCACAGAATAACTGATCTGTCAATTCCCCTATTTCATAAGCCTTATGAATAAAACGATCTTCAACGACGAGAAGCTGCTAGCCGAGATAAAGAGCTATGCAAGGGTGAGAAGAGTGGAAAGAGACGATGTGCTCATAGCTCCCGGCGACGATATTTTGTTTGTACCCATAGTGCAGCAGGGCGTGCTGCGCATAGTGCGCCAGAACGAGGAAGGCAAGGAGGTTTTTCTGTATCACCTCTATCCGGGGCAGACCTGCGCCATGGCTATCAACTGCTGCCAGGGGCGCAAAAAAAGTAGCATCAAGGCTATTGCAGAAGAAGATACCGAGATACTGCAGATACCTGTGAATCTGGTAGATGAGTGGTTCAGGTATCCGGAGTGGAAGACCTTTATCAATGCTACCTATGGCCAGCGTTTTGCAGAGCTGCTGGAGGTAATAGATCTCATAGCATTCAGCAATATGGACAAGCAGGTGCTGCACTACCTGCAGGAGCGTGCAAGGGCCGCAGGAACCACCGCATTATACATTACCCACCAGAATATTGCCGACGAGCTGCACACCCACCGCGAGGCCATAAGCAGGCTGCTGCGCGCCATGGAGCAGAAGAACATGCTGCGCCTGGGCCGCAACACCATAGAACTGCTTTCCTGATTAAGGAACATTTGTTCCCTATCGCTTTTTTTCTTTATGCGACCTTTGTTCTGAACCAATAAAAAAACAGAACATGAAACAGAACATGGGTACAGCAGACCGCATCGGTCGTGTTATCATCGCAGCCATCCTCGGCGGACTTTATTTTACAGGCGTTATAGCCGGAACTGCAGCAATAGTACTGATGGTGCTCGCCGTTGTTTTTGTACTCACCAGCCTTGTCAGCTTCTGCCCACTTTACCTGCCATTCGGCATCAGTACCTGCAAAAGGGAAAAATAAGCAGAACCATTGTGTGCCGGGCTTTAACATTTTTTTAGAAAACTAAAAGCCGTTTATACAACAAATGTTCCCGACCGGGGTATGAAACTGTTTCACCTTTGTGTCATCATAACAAGCAGCAACAATGAAGACAATATTGACGAGATATAAATTGGAAATAGCCGGGATGATAGCCGGGGCAATTGTCGGGTGGAGTTATTGGTTTTATGTGGGGTGTGCATCCGGCAGTTGCCCTATTACTTCCAGCCCCACTATCAGTACCATCTACGGAGCGTTTCTGGGTATGACAGCATTCAGCATTTTTAAGAAAGAAAACAAAACACAACATAACAATTAAAGACGAAACAAATGGATCAGTTATCAGCATTACTGAAGTCGGACAAAACAACGATCGTTGACGTAAGGACTCCCGGAGAGTTCATTGGAGGACATGTGGCAGGAAGCATCAACATACCGCTGAGTGATGTGCCTGCAAGATTATCAGAATTCAAAAAGATGGAAGGCATAGTACTTTGCTGTGCATCTGGCGGTCGCAGCGGACAGGTAACTATGTTCCTGCAGCAGAATGGAATAGACTGCATCAACGGTGGTACATGGACAAACGTTAATTACTACAAAAACAACTAAGAGATGTTAGGATTCCTGAAGAAGTTATTAGGCGGTGGCCCATCGGTAGATCTGGGAGCCATCATAGAAAAAGGTGCAACCATTGTAGATGTGCGTACACCCGGCGAATATGCAGGTGGTCACATAAAAGGATCGGTGAACATTCCGCTGGCCAACCTGGGCAGCCAGATGGCTAACCTGAAAAAAGACAAACCCGTTATTACCTGTTGTGCATCGGGTATGCGCAGCGGTTCGGCAAAGTCTATGCTTCAGTCTAACGGCTTTGAGGTATACAACGCGGGCAGTTGGTTTGCCCTGAAAAAATTTGAAAAATGAGCGAGTTGAAACAACGTTTATTAACGAACTGGCATATGATGCGGGTGCTGCGCCTGGTGATAGGTGCGATGCTGCTCATAACAGGTTTTCAGGCGCACGACTGGGTAACAGGCCTGTTCAGCACCTTCTTCATATACCAGGCAGTTACCGACACAGGCTGCTGCGGTAGTGGGGGCTGCTATACCGGCAATGCCAAAACAGATAAGCCCCTGGTGCAGACCACAGAAGAGATAACAGAATACGAAGAGATAAAATAAACACTATGCAAACGAGATCATTTTCGGAAATAATAGGCGACGAAAAGCCGGTATTGGTAGACTTCTCTGCAGAATGGTGCGGACCATGCAAAATGATGGCTCCCATCCTGAAGCAACTGAAGGACTCTATAGGCGATAGTGCCACTATCTTGAAGATAGATGTAGACCGTAATCCGGGTCTGGCCAATGCATACAACATATCGGGTGTGCCCACGCTCATGCTGTTCAAAAAAGGACAGATGCTGTGGCGCCAGTCGGGTGTGGTACCAGCCAACCAGTTGAAACAGGTAATAGAACAACACAACAATTGAATAGTCTGATAGGATGAAATACATCATTGTAGGTGCGGTGGCAGGCGGAGCCAGCTCGGCAGCAACAAAACAAAAACTAAACAGTAACTTACAGTAGCATGAGCAGGATAATCTCTTTATTCTTACTGGTATTGATGGCCAACATGGCATCTTGCCAGAACACAAAGAAAACAGCACCGGGTGGTGCAGCAGTAATAACAGCAACCGTATCTGCCGATGATTTTCAGAAGAAACTGGCAGCTATGCCCGGCGCACAGCTGGTAGATGTACGGTCGCCGGAGGAGTATAAGGAAGGGCACATAAAGGGTTCGCTCAACATCAATGTGCAGTCTGATGCTTTTGCTGCAGAGGTAGCTAAGCTGGACAAAAAGAAACCGGTAATGGTTTACTGTCGATCTGGTCGCCGCAGCGCTATGGCGCAGGGCAAGCTGGAAGAAATGGGTTTTACAGAGGTGTATAACCTGGATGGTGGCATTACCGACTGGCAGTCTGCCGGCAAGCCTGTAGAGTGATCTTGCAGGCTTACTTTTGCCCTGCCGTGAAAAATAGTTGGCCCTTTTACGGCATAATTTGAATAATTTTGAAGAATATCCGTTAAGGTATATCGGAGCGGCATTGCCGTGAAGTCTGTTACAAACGTTATGCGATATTCTTTTGCCACATTTCTGTTTTTTCTGTTGCTCACAGCCGGTGTTTTTTCCTGTAAGAAATGGCAGGATCCTGTGTCTCAGCAGAACCCGCAGATAAACAATCCTTATTGCAACGATCCTGATGCGGTGAACTATAACTGGGGTTTTCCGGGTACGCCCGATAACACGGTTTGTTTCTACGCATCAGATCTTTTTCAGGGCACCTACAAGCTCTATGATACGGTCTATGACCCACAGTCTGACCTTTTCCTTTCTGCCGACTCTATGATCATTACGGTGAGCAAGGTGGCCAAGAAGAAGGTGAGTGTGGCCGGCATGTGCACCGGTGGTCAGCAGATCACATTTTCTACTCAGGCTGCTTATCTGGCAACATCAGACACTACTGTAGGCGATTCGCTTACACTGCACCCGGGTCAGTTCTTCTGCCGCACGCAGGATACCGTTACAGGCACGCTGATGCGCGACAAAGTAGACACCTCGCTTATTTATATTTCGCTGACGGTAATAAGCGATACCGGCTCTACACTACATGTGGGCCGTGCCCGAAGAAAATAATCTCATTTATGTTTACAGGTATCATAGAATCTACTGCCCGCGTAGCGGCCATTGCGCACGAAGGGTCTAACATCAACTTTACAGTGGAGTCTTCGCTGACACCAGAACTGAAGGTGGACCAGAGTGTGGCGCACAACGGTGTTTGCCTTACGGTGGTGAGCATAACAGGCAACCGGTATGTGGTAACTGCTGTGGCAGAAACACTGGCCAAAACCAACCTTGCCAACTGGCAGGTGGGCGACCTTGTGAACATGGAAAGATCGCTGCGCCTGGGCGACCGCCTGGACGGGCATTTTGTGCAGGGCCATGTAGATGCTACTGCTACCTGCATAACCAAAGAAACGCTGGATGGCAGCTGGCTGTTCCGCTTCAGGTTTCCGGCACAGTATGCTTCACTGATAATAGAGAAGGGTTCTATCTGCATCAACGGAGTGAGCCTTACGGTCTTCAATACGGGCCGCGATGAGTGTACGGTCACCATCATACCCTATACCTACACACACACCAATTTCGGGCAGCTGGAAGCCGGCAGCGTGGTGAACATAGAATTTGATGTACTGGGCAAATACCTGCTGCGTATGCAGGAGCTGAATGCAAATGCTTAGTTGAGCTTGGCAGGTGCTACCAGCCTGAACTCGGGGATGGCAATGGTGAGCTTCTTCTTGTTGAAGAGGTTTTCCATAAGGTAGGTGCCATACATCTTACCGATATCGGTATTGAGGTTGACGCCTGATGTGTACTGATAACTATCGCCGGGCTGAATGACCGGTTGCTGACCCACTACTCCTTCTCCTTCTACCTCTCTGTGTGTGCCGTTGCTGTCTTTTATGTGCCAGTGCCTGCTGATGAGTTTTACCGGGTAAATGGTGAGGTTCTCTATGGTAATGCGATAGGCAAACAAGTGCTCCGAGCGGAACGGGTTTGACTGTGAAGGCTGATAAAAGGTTTCCACCATTATGCTAACTCCTTCTGTTATCTGTTGCACCATAGTACTCATAGTTGGGAAAACAAAGTTAAGTACATTTTGCATAACAGCTACCTCTTTCATATAGAAATTATACAAAATAAAAAGCCGTTCCACTGGAACGGCTTTTTGAATATAGTGTTGGTTGGTACTTAGAAGTTGGATGGGAAATACTCCACATTTGCTTTCCTTGTTACAGACTGCTGCAGCCCCTGGTCGATAGCGTTTGCCATCTGCCTTTCCTGCTGGTAGCGCTGCTGGCCGATGATCTGGTCCATCATGCCGCCATCCGGAGGAAGCGGGTTCTGAACGCGGTTCAGCACAGTGATGAAGTAAACACCACCCTGACCTTTGATGCCCGGAGAAACTGTGTTTGGCTGGAATGCACTGTTGAAGGTATAACCGATAACCTTTGGTTCGTAACCGAGGTTGGCTACATAAGAACCACCCAGTATCACGGTATCTGCCTGCGCAACTGTCTGCTGTGTTTCTGCAGCAATAGCATCGAGTGCCTTTCCTGCAAATTTCTTAGCTATCAGTTCTGTTTTCTTTTCTTCCCTTATTTTCTGCTCCAGTATAGAACGGTCTGTAGGGTTCAGCTGTTTGAGGCCTTTTTCGTTGATAGAGATAACTTTAGCTACTACATAGCGGTCGTCGCCGAGCTGGAAAACCTGAGATACATCACCCACTTTGTGGTCATACATCCACCTTACCACTTCGCGTGCAGCGCCGAGGCCCTGAATGTTGAAGTTGCTCACTTTTACGTTGTCGCCCATGCGCTTGTCGAGCTTCATTTTCTTTGCAGCTGCGTCAAATGCGTCGGCAGTAGTGTTCTTACCTGCAAACTCGTTGGCAACACCATACAGTGCATTCACAGTGCTGTCGCTTGGTACCAGGTTCTTGGTAATGAGTGCCAGCTGATTGCTTGAACCTATACCTTTCTGCTCCAGTATTTCCACATAGTGGTAACCTGCGTAGTTATCGTTTGATACTTTGATCTTTTTAGATTCGCCGGCTTTGCCTTCGAAAGCGAAATCAGCAAATTCTTTTGAAAGGTTTGGCCTGTCCATAAGGGTGAATGTGTATTCGCCGCCCTTGCTCGGATCGTCTTCTGTGTAGATGCGTACTACAGAGTCGAACTTGCCACCTGCCTTGATAGCTGCGATAGCGCTGTCTATCTTCATGCTAGCAGCAGAGTCTGTGCGCACATCGTTGCCCTGCTCCTTGGTCTTCACCAGTATGTGGCGCAGCTTCACTGAGTCTGGCAGCGACTGCCTGTCTGTAACTTTTACAAGGTTGTAGCCACCGGTTTCGTAGTAAGGACCATAGATCTGGCCTACAGGCAGCGACATGATGGTATCGGCATAGCGGGATTTGAGTGTGCGTTTGTTGTAGAATGCTTTTGTGTAAGCGTTCATCACATCGCTCTTGCCGTTTACAAATGTTTCGAGGTCTTTGGTAGTACCGAATTCGGCCCTCAGTTCTTCGAGCGAAGCGAGTGCGCGTGCGGTATCTGCTGCAGATGGTACGATGTCGAAAGACACATACTCTATGCTGCGTGTAGCTTCGTCATTGGTATAAAGTGCAGCATGCTTCTGCATGTAAGTTTTGATATCGTCGTCAGATACTTTTACTTCGGCATCAGAGATGGCAGAGAAAGGCACCTTTACATACCTGATAGATGCATTGCCGTTCTGTTCGGCCATCATACGCTTCATCTGGTACTTAGGCATGTATGCCGCATTGGTATACATAGCGGTATACTTCCTGACCCTTGCTGTGCGCTGCACATAGCTGATAACGGCAGCCCACTGCTCGCGTACTTTGCCATCGGGGTCTATCTTATCGCCTCTTTCAGCCAGTTCTTTCTCCAGGCCTTTTACCCTTCCCGGATCGAAGTTGCCCGACTGCGGGTCTGCGAAGATAGGGTTGCCGGCTATAGAGAAGCGCTGCACCATTGCATCGGCATTGCCACCGTATATGAGTTCTTTCTTTTCTTCTTCTGATACCTGAATGCCCAGTTTGTCGCACTCTGCGCCTACTGCTGCTTCATATACCATCTGCTGTATAAGCTGCTCGTTCATCTGCGCACGGGTAGCTTCGTCCAGCGGACGGCCATTGTTATACATAGAATAGAGTATCTCGTATTCCTTCACTCTGGCAGTATATTCTTTGGGGTCTATTTTAGTCCCGTTGATCTTCATGACATTGGAGTCTTTGCCATTGAAGAGGTTGGCAAGAGAACCACTGGTAGCATCAGAAATGATGAAGCCAACGAGCGCCACCGCGATGATGCCGCCTGCTATTTTACCGTACTTATTCCTTATCGTAGTTATTACAGCCATTGTAGGTTTGTATTGTATATTATACTCAGTGTTTTTATTAGGGTTGGCAAATTTATGCGAAAAAATGAGATTTTATATAGTTATTATCAAATTATCGCTTTAATTTTCAATATATTGAATATTATCTGTTTTGTTGGGCTGCCCTGTTCCGGCAGCGGGTACGGCCGGGTATGGTGGTGCCTCCGGTTCCCGAACCTCCCGCGCGGCAAAAAAAATGAAAAACGGTATCTGTGCCATTTTGGGGTTCATAATCAGTTAGTTGTATTGGTGAGGGGTATATAAAATCTCCCAAAAATCTCCCACGGGCGGGCAGCGGGCAGTATGGTGGCCGGCAACCCCGGGGCACCGGCAGCTACAAACCACAAAATGCGTGCCTGAAACAGGGAAAATGCAGGTATGGCAGGGAAAAGATATGCACAATTTGCAGGGCGTGATCAGAGGTTGTAATAATTGGCAAGGAGGATGAGGATGCCCAGAACGATGTTGATAACGATGCCCCAAAAGTATTTGCGTGGTCGCTGCTCCTCCTTCCTGTTCTTCCAGTACATATAGCAGTTGGAGATAAAGGAAGGAATAATAACCACTAACAGGATAACCACTGTGCCTTTGCTAAACATATTATAAGGAAGTGTTGTGTGGTGTGAAGGTAGGGAATAATGGTTTATTGGAGGGAGGTGAGCGGAGTACTTAAACACAAATGTGGGCTTTACTATAACCACTAAGGGGTACAAGGGTGGGTTGTAAATTAACCACAAAGGGCACGAGGTTCACAAGGGTGGGCTTTACTTTAACCACTAAGGGGTACAAATGTAGGTTGTATATTAACCACAAAGGGCACAAGGGGGAACCACAAAGGGCACAGGGTTTGAGGTGGACACAATGGGGTGGGCAGTAAATTAACCACAAAGGGCACGAGGTTCACAAGGGTGGGCTTTACTTTAACCACAAGGGGTACAAAGGTGGGTTGTAAATTAACCACAAAGGGCACAAGGGGGAAACACTAAGGACACGGGGTTTGAGGTGGACACAATGGGTGGGCTTTACTTTAACCACAAGGGGCACGAGGGGGAAACACAAGGTGCACCAGGACTGAAAAGGGCACAAGGGGTGGGTTGTAGTTTACACAATCTGTGGTGAGTGGAAATAAGAGGCTACGCCAGTAAGAGACTGGCTACCACAGTGACTTTTTTCACAGCAGGCAAATGGCGACTATGCGAATTAGGCATGGCAGTTTGCTGGTTTTGTGGTGTTATTTCATTATTATTGTATATTATAGAAGCCTATGCTGCGGGCTCAAAGCCTGAGCAAAACAAAATACCCACCTTATGAGAACCCACTTTATTGTTTTGCTGCTGCTGCTATCTGCCATTTGCAAGGGGCAGATAATAACGACTATTGCGGGAAATGGGTGTGTTGGGCATGATAGTGGCTATAATGGACAGGCAACAGCTGCTTGCATTGGATATGCAACATGCGGTAGTTTTGATAGGAACGGAAACTATTACTTTGCCCAAAACGGAGGCGCAGTTAAAGTGCTGAAAATTGACACTTCCGGCATAATAACAGTTGTTGCAGGAAATGGGACTTTCGGGTATTATGGAGACAATGGCCCAGCTACTGCTGCAGCAATAGTATGGGCCTGTGCTATTGTTGATTCAGTAGGTAATATATTCATACCAGACCGGGATAATCACAGGGTTAGAAAAGTTGATGCAGTAACAGGGATCATTCACACGATTGCTGGTAATGGATTAGGTGGACACAGTGGTGACGGAGGGCTCGCTACCGTAGCTACACTTTTGCCTGTACATGCTTGTCTCGATTCATACGGGAATGTATACATCAATGACAGTGGTGTTTGGATTCGAAAAATTTCTACAACTGGTATTATTACTACTATTGCAGGCAATGGATATGAGGGCAATAGTGGAGATGGAGGGGTAGCTACTTCAGCAAAAATAGCAGTAATATCAATGTGTATTGATGCGAACGGGGATATGCTTCTTGGATGCAATGGTTACATACGAAAGATAGACATACATACAGGTGTTATTACCTCATTTGCAGGGAATGGCACTCCCGGTCCTTATGTAGGAGATGGCCCTGCTGCTGCTGCGCAGTTTATTGCGTATTCACTGACCTCCGACCGCTTTAATAACATATATGTTGCAGATTACGGTGTTGGTAATTCAAGAGTCTTAAAGATAGATACATCTGGATGGGTATCTTCTTTAGCAGGCACTGGAATTGATGGATTTAGTGGAGATGGGGGAGCCGCAACTGCTGCACAATTATGGAATCCGGAAGGAGTAGCTATAGACAAATGTGGTAATATTTATGTTGCGGATGATGCAAACAGGCGTATACGCAAAATTGCTCTTTACCCCGACTGTATAACCGTAGCTGTACCAGAAGTAACAGGAAACACAGTAACTACCCCAACCATATACCCCAACCCGGCTACAACAACAGTAACCATAAATGCAGGTGAGGCTATAGCGAACATAAGCATATGCAATGCCGTGGGGCAGCAGGTACTGGAGCTACACTCCACAGGCGGCAAAAAGAGTGTGAATACAAACGTGCAGCACCTGCCTGCGGGTATATATGTGGTGATGGTAAATGGCCTGTATGCAGGGAAGATGGTGAAGGGGGAATGAGGACAAACAAAAATAAACTTATGAAAAAGAATCTGACAATTATGCTGCTGCTGCTATCTGCCATTTGCAAGGGGCAGACAATAACAACAGTTGCAGGTACATCTACCGGAGGAAGTTCTGCAGAAGGCGCACCCGCTACGAATGCAAATCTTGGGTTCGTAGGTTATATTACTTTTGATGATACAGGTAATTATTATTTTGGTTCAAGTTATTACAAAATAAGAAAAATTTCCGTTTCAGGTGAAATTAATACAATTGCGGGAACTGGCTTTTTTGGATACAATTCAGATGGGATACCCGCTACTACAGCAAAGCTTTCACTTCCTGGTGATATAGCGATTGATAAAAAAGGATTGATATACATATGCGACATAAACAATAATAGAATAAGAAGATATAATCCTACAACAGGATTGATCTCTACATTCGCAGGTACAGGGGTACCAGGTTTTAGTGGCGATGGAGCTGCCGCAACAAGTGCTATGTTATCTCAGCCATGGTCACTTCAATTTGATAAAACAGGCAACCTGTTTTTTGCAGATGCCGCGAATTTCAGAATTCGTAAGATTGATACAAATGGATTGATTTCAACAATTGCAGGAAGTGGTATCAACGGGTCAGATGGCGATGGTGGTCAGGCAACAAATGCAAAACTAGAGGGACTTGAGAGTGTACGAATTGACAAACATAATAACCTGTACATTTCTCAAACAACTCGAATAAGAAAGATCAATTTAACTACAGGTATCATAACTCACGTTGCAGGCACAGGTGTTAACGGATACTCCGGCAATGGAGGCCCTGCATCGTCAGCAGCACTCTATGCAGTAGTTGACATAGCAATTGATGCATATGGCAATCTCTTTTTTACTGAAGAATATAATCACATTATCAGAAAGATTGACAACAACGGCATTATATCACTTGTAGCCGGAACAGCTTTGCCGGGTATGAGTGGGGATGGCGGAAATTGCATTTCCGCCCAATTAAACCATCCCCGAGGTTTAGCATTCGATACATGTGGCAACTTGTATGTAGCAGATGCAGGCAATGCTCGCATCCGTAAAATTGCCCTTAACCCTGATTGCCTGCCCGTAGCTGTACCAGAAGTAACAGGAAACACAGTAACTACCCCAACCATTTACCCCAACCCTGCTACAGAAACTCTTACCATAAATGCCGGTGTGGCTATAGCGCACATAAGCATAAGCAATGCGATGGGGCAGCAGGTTCTGGAGCTGCACCCCACTGGCGGCAAAAAGAGTGTGGAAGCAAACGTGCAACACTTACCCCTGGGTATGTATATAGTGCGTGTAAATGATGTATGGGTAGGGAAGTTGGTGAAGGAGTAATTGTATGGCTTGTTGTGGTGTGTCTGGTTGGCAGGTTGTTACGGATGTGTTACATACCATCTGTAAATAAAAGCCGGGGGTGGCAGGGCACATTTTTTGCTGTAATTTTACCTGCCAGGCTATTATAGCCCGCAATACACAACACTATGAGCAAACAATACAAACATCTCTTCTTTGATCTGGACCATACTCTGTGGGATTTTGAGAAAAACTCTGAGGCTACCATGCGGGCGCTCTATGAGGAGTATGCACTGGCTGAAAAGGGCATAACTGATTTTGATGAGCTGTTTCGCTGCTACAACATACACAACGATAAGTTGTGGGCGCGCTACCGCAATGGCTATATAAAAAGAGATGAACTGCGCTGGAAGCGTATGTGGCTGATGCTGCTGGACTTTAAGATAGCAGACACCTCTCTGGCACACGAACTGAGTACGGCCTACCTGGAGATACTGCCCACACAAACACTGCTGGTGCCGCATGCCAAAGAACTGCTGGATCACTGCAAGGACCGCTATGATATGCACCTTATAACCAATGGCTTTGAGACCACGCAACGACTGAAGCTGCAATACTCGGGTATAGCCAGGTACTTCAATCACCTGATCACATCGGAGAAGAGCAACAGCATGAAGCCGCACCGAGATATTTTTGAATATGCGCTGCAGGCGGCAGGTGCCAGGGTAGAGGACAGTATAATGATAGGTGATGCGGTGGATATAGATATAATGGGTGCCATAAATGCGGGCTGGGACTCGGCCTACTACAATCCGCTGCAGGTGCCACACGCCTACAAACCCACCTACGAGGTGCAACACCTGGAAGAACTGAAGGAAGTGTTTTAATTTGAGAGCGGGAAAGAGAGCGGAGAGCGGAGGGGAGTGTGAAGGGTGAGAGCGAGTAGAGCAGACCCCGACCCTAAAGGGTGACATGGTTCGTAGGAAAGAGAGCGGCCTCCTTCGCTAAAAAAGCTACGGCGGCTGAAAGGTGAGTTTGAGTGTGGGAGTGAGTGTGAAGGGTGAGAGCGACCTCCTGCGCTAAAAAAGCTACGGCGGCTGAAAGGAGCGAATGGTATATTTTTCTATAACTATAATAAGCAAGGGCACCCTCTTCGGGTGCCCTTGGTGTATGTGGTAAGTACTGTGTTTTGAGCGTACTGTATGTAGCGGGCTGTGTTTTGTGGATACAGCGGGTGTGTGATGCTACAGGAGGATATTGCCGGTCATGTCGGCAGGAACGGGTATGCCCATGTAGGTGAGTATGGTTGGTGCCAGATCGCCGAGCTTGCCGGGGCGCAGGGTGCCGGTATAGTTGTTGGAGATAAGGAACAACGGAACGGGATTGAGGGTGTGTGCTGTATTGGGGGTGCCGTCTTCGTTGATGAGGTAGTCGGCATTGCCATGGTCTGCGGTGAGGAAGACGGCATAACCGTTTTCCAGCGCCAGGGGCACTATACGGCTCACACATTCGTCTACGGTCTCTACTGCTTTTACTACGGCATCCCACACGCCGGTATGACCCACCATGTCGGCATTGGCAAAGTTGAGGCAAATGAAGTCGGCACTCTGTGCGGCTATCTCGGGCAGAATAGATGCGGTGAGTTCTCGTGCGCTCATTTCGGGTTTCAGGTCGTAGGTGGCTACATCGCGGGGCGACTGAGCCATGATGCGCCTTTCGCCCTCGAAGGGCTGCTCTCTGCCGCCGGAGAAGAAGAAGGTAACGTGGGGGTATTTCTCGGTCTCGGCAATGCGTATCTGTGTTTTGCCGTTATGCTCCAGCACCTCGCCCATGGTATTGGTAAGGTCTTTGTTGCCAAAGATGACGTGCACGTTGTTGTAGCTCTTGTCATACTCTGTCATGGTGACATAGTGCAGCTGCAGCGGGTGCATATTCTGCTCGTGGAAGGCCTGCTGGGTGAGTGCCATGGTGATCTCGCGGCAGCGGTCTGTGCGGAAGTTGAAACAGATGACCACATCGCCGTCTTTGATAACTGCATTGGGGGTGCCGTTGCTGTTGCAGACAATAATGGGGGCAATGAACTCGTCGGTGATCTGGTGTTCGTAAGATGCGCTGATGGCGGCAATAGCATCTGTAGTGTGCGTGCCGGTGCCATGCACCAGTGCATCGTAGGCTACCTTCACTCTTTCCCAGCGTTTGTCGCGGTCCATGGCATAGAAGCGGCCGGTAACAGATGCCAGCATGCAGTTGGTTTGCTGCAGGTGCTGCTGCAGGCGTTCCATAAATGCGAGTCCGCTTTTGGGGTCGCAGTCGCGGCCATCGGTAAAGGCATGAACGGCTACCTGTGGCACGCCGGCTTTGCGGGCCAGGGTGCAGAGATCTTCGATATGGCTGATGTGGCTATGTACGCCGCCATCGCTTACGAGACCCATGAAGTGCAGGGTGCAGCCGGGTTTTTTTGCGGCTTCGAAGGCGGCTGCCAGTACAGGGCTACGGTCGGCCTCGCCATCGCGGAAGGCGACATTGATGCGCTGCAGTTCCTGATACACTATGCGGCCGGCGCCAATGTTGAGGTGGCCCACTTCAGAGTTGCCCATCTGCCCTTCGGGCAGGCCCACGGCCTCGCCGCAGGTAATGAGTTCTGTATTGGGGTAGCGGTCGTATAAAGACCTTACGAATGGCACATTGGCGTTGGCGATGGCATCGGCCGATGGTACCTGACCATGACCCCAGCCATCCATAATGATGAGCATTGCTTTTCCTGACATGGTGCAAAATTAATCAATTTTCACGGGAGGGGGGATTAACTACTTTAACCACAAGGGGTGGAGAGTAGATTAACCACAAGGGGCACGAGGGGCACAAAGGGGTGGGAGTGTAAGGGGACTGAATACATGGGGAGTACTTTAACCACAAGGGGTGGAGAGTAGATTAACCACAAGGGGCACAAGGGGAAGGCACAAAGGGCACGAGGTTTTGTGGGGGCACAAGGGGTGGGAGTGTAAGGGGATTGAATACATGGGGAGTACTTTAACCACAAGGGGCACAAGGGGAAGGCACAAAGGGCACGAGGTTTTGTGGGGGCACAAGGGGTGGGTTGTAAAAGGGGACTGAAAAGTAGGGAGATTGCAGCTGTTGGGTGGAATAGTATAAAAAGTTAAAAGCAGGCGGCAAGGCAAAAACTGGTATGGTTTTTGAACTATACTTATTGCATTTCTGATCAGCGTGTGTGTTTGATGGAAATTTAAGGATCTTACAGAAATGCCCTTAATCAGATTTCCATAAAAGGGTTTCTTTCAAGAGACCCTTTTTTATTTGGTGCCGCTGCTGCATAAAAAAAGGGCCGCCTGAAACAGGCAGCCCGAAAGTCTTTTTAGCTGTTGTGGTATTAAAGTCCTGTGAGGCAGATACCCACCGTCATAGGGGTGATAGGCGGACCTGCCTTGTCTTTGAATACCGGAGTGATGTTGTAAGAGCCGTATACCGAGAAGTTGCCCCAGCCTATGCGTGCTGTAGCGGCAAAGTTCCATGGAGAGATATATCTTTTGGTGTTCATCTTGTCTTTGATGTTGGCACCTTCTACAGAGCGCAGCGCCTTGGTGTGTGCACCCAGCAGGGTACCTACCTGCACGCCAAGTGCAGCCTTGAAGCCCTTGTTGCGGTTCTCTGTGTTGGCAAAGTAGCGCAGCTCGAAGGGAGCCTGCAGATAAGCAGTGTTGAACTTGTATTTTTTGTAGTTGGCGGTATCTGTGATGAAGGTAGCATCTGCACCTTTTACACCGGTATCGGACAGGGAAAGCTGCTGCTTATCCATATATACGGTAGTGGTGCCTATACCCAGACCGGCGGCAAAGCTCATTTTGGTCTTTTTGATGGGGAAGTCGTAGCAGAGATAGCCATTGAAGGTATAAGCAAAAGGCTTGGGGTCTACAGAATCGGGCCTTACGGTCCAGCTGGTATAGCCAAACTGCAACATCACAAAATCGCGCGATGGTTTTGAGGGCTTGCGGGCAATATCTGTAGTAGTTACGTCTTGTGCCATAAGCTGTGTGGCAGACAGGAACATAAGGGCAATTATGGCAAGGAAACGCTGCATAAATGAATATTAGTGCGCAAATATAATAGCTGTGAGATGGAAAATTTGTTAAAACTGTTTGAGCGAAAGTATAAGGGGGCTGTTAAAATGGTCTGTGCAGCTGTGTGAAAGGGGTTTTTTAACAATGCATCTTGTGTTTTCTTCTTTATTTCGGCCTGATTATTGTGACAGGTGGGGTGTAACCGGGCGCCTAACCAGCAATAGTGAGCTAATATGAAAACCGAGAAACTGATCAATACCGTCACCATAGTCTTTATAGTAGTGCTTTCCTGCTTCAGCATACTGTACCTCAGCTATAAGATACTGCACTAAGGATAGTTGTACTGCGCGAGTGCCGCCCACATAATGTCGTATAGTTTTTGTTTGAGCGCCGGCAGGTCGTCCATAGTGAGCCCGTCGACCGGAACAGGAGGCAGGTAGATAGCCCTGTTGGGACCGGGCCACCACTTCCACCAGCCGCTATAGTGCCAGCGGTGCACCGTATCGGGGAAGATGACCGGCAATATGGGTGTATGCGTATTGATGGCCAGGCTGAAAGCCCCGTTGTGAAAATCTTTGAGCGGATGGGGTGTCTCGTTGAAGGTGCCCTCCGGAAAAATGAGAATATCCCCTTCCTGCTGCAACACCCGCCACATATTGCGCATGCTGCGTGCCCTGCTTTTGGCATCGCCTCTTTCCACCATAATAGTGATCTGCCGGTAGAGGTAGCCCAGCAGCGGCACCTTGGAGAATTCCTGCTTGCCCAGCGGCCTGAAGTAGTTGGGCAATGCCGGGAACAGCACCAGCGGATCGAGATAAGAGATATGGTTGGCTACTACCACATACCTGCCCTGCGGCGGTTTGGGTCCCGATACGGTGACCGGCATACCTATGATGAGGAACCAGGCACGCATCCATGCCTTTAGTAACTTACTGATAGCCTTTCGCGCACGCACATTGTTGCGCACACTGAGCAGCATATAAAAGGGCAACACCACCAGCAGGCCTGCAATGAAGGTAATAAGCACCCAGGCCGCATAGAACGGCTGCGCAATGGTTTTCAGCCTCATGCTGTTATGGGGTCATTTGTGGAATATTTGGGCGGCCTACTACCGGCTTGCCCTGCCATGGTATCATAGCGGTGAACATACCCAGCGCCAGGAAGGAGCACCAGAACATTTTTTTGAACTTCCTGTCGGCATCCATATTTTTCTTGGCTGCATTGTAGCAAACGTGTACCAGCACTATGCCTAAGATCATAGCTACGCTGTGCTCTACTGCATAGAAGCGGCTATAGGTATCTTTCATCACATTGCCGGCACTGAGCATGCCGGAAGCAATGACCTTGTAGTAATAGAGCAATGCACCCAGTATAAGCTGCAGATCGCAGAAAATAAGCAGGCTGAGGGCTACCTGTTTGTTGCCTTTCTTGAATTCTTTTTTACCCATCATACCAATCAGGCTTTGCACAGCAACCATAAGGGCGAATATGAGTATGAAGTAGCGGAGTGCGCTATGCAGAAAAAGGAAGTGTTGCATATTGGATTGCATAAATGGTTGATTTGTAGCGTAGATTAAGGGGATGTTGAATAACTATTTTCAAAAATAGGTTTTTTCTCCGTATTTTATAATTGGTCTTATATATGGCCTTATTGCCAGCCCATGCGCAGGCGCAGCTGCTGAATATGGGCGGTATGCTGGCGGCTGTGCCAGGCATAGAGAGAGGCCATTTCCCAGACGGTGAAATTGCGTTTGTGTTCAGGATGGTAATAGGTGCGTTCCCACTGTGCAGGGGAGAGGGTCTCCATAAGGGCCACCAGGCGGCGGTGCAGTGCATGCAGTAGGGTGACACTTATATTTACCGGCACCGTATCTACATCGGGCAGCAGCGCCCATGCGTTCTCGTCATATGGTTTTATGGTAGGGTTGTCTTCTGTGAGCGCCAGCCTGATGCGTATATAGGCATTGGTATGGCTGTCTGCCACGTGATGGATCACCTGCTGGGTATTCCAGCCACCTTCGCGGTAGGGCACCCGCAGCTGTGCCGCATCGAGGTTCTCTATACATACGTCCATCCACGATGGTAGTGCGCGCAGAACGGCTATCCATTCCTGCAGCAGTTCGGGTGTGTAGTGGTCGGGGCGCTCGTAGCGGCCTATAGGGTATTTCAGTTCTTCGAGGGAAGTATCCATTGAGTTATTGTTTTAGTTGGGTTTTACCAGTTGGTCGTAGAATCTTTTTTCGAGTATGGTGGGTTTGTACCCTTTGTTGGTACGCGAGTAGCGGTTGCGCTGAGAGAAATATTCATCGAGCAGGTCGCCGCCATTGGTGCAAACGATCACTACATCGGGGTCGGTGTAGCGTGCTTTTTGCATGTACAGAGAAAGATAATCTTCCATAGTATAGTTGTTGCAGCCGGCATTGATGATCTCTTTGTTAGGGAAAGTTTGCTGCAGCAGTGCGGTAATGGAGTGCTGCTCATCGAGATCGGGTGTGAGGATGCGGGAGTCGCCGAGGAACAGTATGCGCTGGCGGGTCTTGAAGGCAGATACTTTATGATCCATGCGCAGCCCCTGACTGTTGATGGCCATACGGAAGGCGGGTTTTACCTTGCCCTCTTTATCGTCTTCTTCGTCCTCTTTATCCTTCAGCTGCAGCAGGTCGCCCAGGGTTGCGGGGCGGGCAACCGCATCGTGTGCTATGGGGTTGTGGTAGTCTTCGTACTTGGTGATGGCGCTCTCCAGCATTTTGGCAGCCATAGCGGCGCCCGCCGGAGACCAGTTGCCACTGATAGGTGCGCGGGAGGGGTAATTGACGGTGGTCCATTCAGAGAGATCGGGGGTGATATCTATGCAATCTATACCCTGGCCGCTGCACAGCTGCAATATGAAGGGTATACCAAAGGTGTTGGCATTGCTGGCAAACTTACCTACTTCCGGACTCATGATCACCACTATTAGTTTTGCCTTGTCCCGGCCGGTCTCGGCACTCAGCGCCATCAGTTGCTGTGTGTATCGGCTTTGCAGCTCGGCATAGAGGCGGTTGCTGCCCAGGTCGTTCAGCAGGTCTTCTCCCGGAATCTTGGGATAATCATCGGCCATGGTCTTGTGGGCAATGTTGTTGGCAATACTGTTGAGGTCGGTCTTTTTGTTGCTGTTGCCACGCCGGCCGCATGCCGCAACAAAAAGCAGCGAGAGGAGTGCTACGATACGATATGTCTTCTGAAAGACGGTATACATGATACAGAGTGAGCTATAAAAGTAAGCTATAGAAATGGAAAAAGCCCCGCAGTTGCGGGGCTTTCGGAATATTAACAGTGCCTTGAGTTATTTACCGGTGGCAGGTTTTTTAGGAGCTGCAGGTTTGTCTGCATCCTGTACCTGCTTCAGCAGTGCGTCATTAGGATCTATGGCGCTCAGCTTGTCCATGTAGGTTTTCAGGTTCTCTTTTTCTTTCTTTTTGTAGTAGTAAAGAACGAGGTACTGATAAGCGATCTTCATGTCGTTCTTCTTTTCGTAGGTAGGGCCTACTTTCTCCAGCCATTTGGTGAAGTGCGGAACGGCAGTACCTTCTGTAGCTTCAGAGTCGATAGCTGCTACGGCACGTGCATGCCAGTAGTAAGCAGAAGGCTGGTCGGGGTATTTGGCTTCGAACTCTTCGAAAGCACTTACCGCCTTGCTCATGTCTTTACAGTAGTAGAGCATATAACCCCTCCAGAAGTAGTCGAGCGGCTGAGTAGCAGGGTTTGCTTTTACGAGGTTGTCGTACCATTCTGCTGCTTTACAGTATTCTTTCTTTGCTTTGAATGCTTCAGCCACTTCGCGGTACACCTCTGTTTTGTTCTTAGAAGTATCGCCGTTGATACCCTTTGTGTAGTAAACACCTGCAGAGTCGAGCATGCCGAGTTTGAGGAACAGTTTACCATATTCGAGGTAAGCGCCGGGCAGGATCTTCTTAGGGTCCTGCATCTGGAAGTATTTGCGCAGGTTGTTCATTGCGGAGATAGAGTCGCCGCAGTTTACCTGAGAGAAACCAAGGATACCTGTCAGCTCTGTTACCCTTGCAGCATCGCTCTGAGCGCCGAGGAGTTTTTCGGCCAGTTTAGCCGCATCGCAGTAGCTCTGCGCCTGATACATGGCACGTACGTATTCCATCTGGTCTTCCGGTGTATTATCGGAATGAGACAGATACTCTTCTAAGTTCTGCAGCGCCAGTTTGTACTTGCCTGAGCGGGAGTATGCATTGGCCAGTGCCTTGTAAGGCAGCGGGTTGGTGTTGTCGGCATCTTTTGCACGGGCATAGTTATCGAGCGCGCTCTGGTAGTTGCGGGCTTCGTACCACAGGTCGCCTATACGAGAGAAGGCCAGAGAGTTGGTCTTGTCTTTTTCGGTAACCATTTCGTAGTTGGTCATGGCTTCACCACCACCACCCGGTGTTTTCCTCATGGCATCAGCCAGACCGATGTGTACATCAGCGTTGTCGCCATTAGGGTTTTTGGTAAGTACGTCTTTGTACCATGCTACAGCCTGGCTGTAGTCGCCACCCTCTGTATAGGTAATAGCGTTTGCGGCATATTTCTGCGGCATGAAGTCTTTTTTCTTTGCTTTGGCAGCAAGGTCTTTTGCTAATTTATTACCGGTAACGGCATCTTTTTTAGCGAAGGCTACACGGGCAGTACCGGAGATATTGGCCAGATCTTCGGGGAACTTAGCGAAAGCGGCAGCAGCCTGATCGAGGTTGCCCGATTCGATGTAGATAAGCCCCAGGTAGTAGTTGGCCATTGGGTCTTTGTCGGCCAGGGGAGCCAGAGCAGCCTGAGCAGACTTGTACTTTTTGTAATTGTACAGTTTGATACCGTTCTTAACGGAGGCATCCTGCGCAACGGCTGCAAAGCCGAAGGCTACGAATGCGAGCATCATCATTATACTTTTCATGTTCTGCGTAGTACCTGAGGTACTGATTGTTTATGTGGATTAAAAATTATTTACTGTTTATCTGTGCGTCCCTTATTACCATCTCTGATCTTGTAGGGAACATGTGTGCGTGGAAGAAAATCAACTGACCACGCTGATAACTTAAGAAGTTCGCAAAACCCGTGCCAAGTCCCGGATAGCTTTCGCTGTTGATGTAGTAGAGATTGCGGGTAAGGGGGTATGTTTTGAGTGCAATATAGGCCTGATAAGGCTGCAGGAACTCGCCTGTCTTATCGTTTTTGATGGCTGCAACTTTAACAGTTTTTATGAAATTGCCGGTATTATTGGGGTCAGAAGAGTCGCTTACGTAGCCCAGTCCCACCAGCCCTATGGCATCGGGGTTTTTGGCAACATAGTCTACCACTTCGCTATTTCCTTTGGCGGCAAACACATTGCTACCCAGTTTTTCGCCCTTCAGTATAGAATCGGTAACAAAGCGCAGGGTGCTGGAAGACTGATTATCGAACACCACAGTATATTTTTTGTTGTAAGTACCGGTGAGTATCCCCTTCAGTACAGACATATCGAGCACAGAATCGGGAGACTGATTGTTGAAAATGACCGCAACCGCATCTCGGGCAAGGCCCAGAGAGGTAGGGTATATCTGGCGGGTCTTGCAGGCTTCTTTTTCTTCCTTTGTCAGTTCGCGGGTAACGAGAATGATGCGGGCTTTCTTTTCGAAGTAGTCTTTGAAGCACTCCGCTTCCGGTTTGTAATGGATATGTACCTTGGCATCGGGGAAGCTGCTGTCGAAGATCTTGCTTTGTTCTTCCATCACCGGTCTGTAGGTCTCATCTACAGATATGTCTATTTCACCTTTTCCCAAAGAATCCGGATGAGCAGGCCTGTCATCGCAAGAGAACAGGAATATGCACATACACATCAACAAAAACTTACTACTGATCCGCATAAGGAGCGCAATTTTACTCAATAATTTAAAGATAAGTACCCGATATATCTGCTCTAACAATAATTTAACACGTATAAATGAGCTGCAGGCAAGGCCAGCAAAGGCATTGGCCGGTATGCAGTTGCCTAGCGCTTGCCGGTGCGCTGCGAAGATCTGCGCCTGTTGTTGATAGCCACATAACCCCTGTATATACGGAAAGCACCATACAAGACCATGACACCACCCAGCACAAAGGCAGCCGTAGTGCCCAACTCCACAGTGCCGAAGTAGCGCATACTGAACAGAATGACCCCCATGATCATGTATATGGCACCCATGCTCATATCGAGCGTAGTGCGGAAGGAACTGTATACGGGGCTATGTTCGTTGCGTTCGTCGAGGTTCATTGTTCTGAGATTTGGTGCAAAATTACTACTATCTGCACGTGTATAAGAAACAGAGCGCATAAAATTCCATAAAGAGGAGGCAGGTTTTTGGAAACATGATGCAAATCAGGATGCTTTTTCGCAAAGAACATTTAAAATATTAATTTTCGTTTTATACCTTTGTTGACATCTTACACACACAATCTGCTCTTATAGTGAAACGTTTTATATTATTACCCCTTTTTATATTGGTGTTTTTTACCGGTAATGCCCAGATCGATCAGTGGAGCCGCGCTTATAACTGGAGGTCTTACAGTACTGCCCTTACGCTCACCAATCCTGCCAGCGCCTTATCTAAATATGGGGTAGGTATAGAATACAGAAGGGGCAATTTTGGTTATATAACCACTTACAGCAAGTATACAGGCTATTATCAGGGCAAAAATTATGATGCCGGTATGCGCTTCTATATGAGGAGAAAGTGGGAGCACAGAAAGCACAAATGGGGATATGAGGACTTTGTCTATACGAAATTCACTTTTGGAGATGCTTTGCTGGTACCTAATAAATATTCATTCATAGGTGTATCTGATCCGCTGGAGAATTTATATTACGAATATATAGGAGCCGGTGGCGGATATGGCCGCAGGTACCACAGGGGTATCTTCTTTGTGACCGTAAAAGCGGGCATGAAGGCTACCTATGCAGGCCTTGCTGAAGAAGATAAGATCTACTTCCGCCTGTTCTACCTGGCTGGTCCGGGTTCTGTAGTAGAGGCCAGTGCCAACTTCGGTATCCAGCTATAAGCTAAGTTGCATGTGCCGCACGCAAGGTATTGGTGCAATAAATAATAAGCAATAGCAGTAGCAGGTCTTTGCCCTCGGTATAGTTATCGTCGGTCTCTATGTTGTAGGTGAGCCTCCTGAAAGCCCACTTGTTGGCGAGCGTAGCTTTTGCAATTTCCTGCTTGTTTTCGGTGAACAGCCCCATGTGGCTATTGAAGAGCCCTACTCTTTTTACGATGTAGGTGGCTCCGCCATCTATGGAAATGTATATACCCGAAAATCCCTTCATGGCCACAGCCCCTATGCGGTTGCCGCTCTCCGATATTACTACCTGCCTGCTGAAGATGCCTGCAGGTGCCAGATCGTAGGTCTTGCCGGCGCAGGTGATGGTTGCCTTGCGGTAGGTCATCCAGGACGGGTAATTGAGCATACCCAGCGGTACATTATTGCTATCGTATATTTCGTATTGCCTGAAACTGATACCTTTTATGGTAAATTTCATAAGTAGTAATCTTTTATAAGACCCCAAGACAACCAATGTAGTTGCAGGTTTCATAAATGTACTGTAAATCCTTTCGTGTTTTCTATTAGTTTTGCAGCCAATATAACAGATACTGAAAGAGATGCTTACAGCTAACGAGATACGCCGTCAATTTTTGGATTTTTTCCGTAGCAAGGGACATGATATAGTGCCATCTGCACCTATAGTGGTGAAGAACGACCCGACCCTGCTTTTCACCAATGCAGGTATGAACCAGTTCAAAGACTTTTTTCTGGGCAATGGTCAGCCAACCAACAACCGTATAGCAGATACACAAAAGTGCCTGCGCGTGAGCGGTAAACACAACGATCTGGAAGAAGTGGGTGTAGATACCTATCACCATACCATGTTCGAGATGCTGGGCAACTGGAGCTTCGGAGACTACTTTAAGGAAGAGGCTATAGCATGGAGCTGGGAGCTGCTGACAGTGGTATACGGCTTACCCAAGGATAAACTGTACGTGACCGTTTTTGGCGGCGATGCCTCCGAGAACCTGCCCATGGATCAGGAAGCTTTTGACTTCTGGAAACAGCACATAGCCGAAGACCGCATATTGCTGGGCAGCAAAAAGGACAACTTTTGGGAAATGGGCGATACAGGTCCATGTGGTCCCTGCTCTGAGATACATGTGGACTGCCGCACGGAGGAAGAGAAAAAGCAGGTGCCGGGCGCTACGCTGGTAAATGCCGACCATCCGCAGGTGATAGAGATATGGAACAATGTGTTCATGCAGTTCAACCGACTGAAGGACGGCACACTGGAACCCCTGCCGGCCAAACACGTAGATACAGGTATGGGTCTGGAAAGGCTGGTGCGTGTACTGCAGGGCAGGCAGAGCAACTATGACACAGACCTCTTTACCGGTACCATTACCGCTATAGAACACAAAACAGGTAAGAAATATGGCTATACCGACAGCAGGCAGGATATTGCCTTCCGTGTGCTGTCTGATCATATACGCGCCATAGGCTTTACTATTGCCGACGGGCAGCTGCCATCCAATACAGGCGCGGGTTATGTGATACGCCGCATACTGCGCCGCGCAGTGCGTTACTACTATACCTATCTGGAATATAAGCAGCCATTGCTGTTCCAGCTGATGCCGGTACTGGCAAAACAGTTTGAGGAAGTATTCCCTGAGTTGCAGAAACAGATAGATCTGGTGAGCCGTGTAGTGAAGGAGGAGGAAGACGCCTTCCTGCGCACACTGGACAAGGGGCTGAAAAAGATAGACGACATCATTACAGATACCAAAGGCCGCAACACACTGACCATAGATGGTAAGGCGGCCTTCGAGCTCTATGATACTTACGGCTTCCCGATAGACCTTACAAGGCTTATAGGCAGCGAGCAGGGACTGCATGTGGACGAGGCTGCCTTTACTGCAGAAATGCAGCAGCAGAAATCTCGCAGCCGCGCAGCCACCGCACTGGATACAGATGACTGGGTGGTGCTGAAAGAAGGTGGTACCGACTTTGTGGGCTACGATACCCTGGAGGCTGATGCCAGCATCATGAAGTATCGCCGCGTAAGTGCCAAGGGCAAGGAGCAGTATCAGCTGGTGCTGGATGTAACACCATTCTATGCCGAAAGCGGCGGTCAGGTGGGCGACACAGGTACACTGGTATTCCCCAATGAGCACATACAGATAGTAGATACCAAGAAGGAAGATGGTATGATCATTCACTTTGCACAGGTGCTGCCGGAGAATGTTTCGGCACCTGCAGTGGCAAAAGTGAATGCAGCCAATCGCTCACTTACCACCGTGCACCATAGTGCCACGCATCTGCTGCATGCAGCACTGCGCCAGGTACTGGGCACACACGTGGCGCAGAAGGGCTCTCTGGTAAATGAAGACAATCTGCGTTTCGACTTCTCGCACTTCTCTAAAGTGACGGATGAAGAGATAGCACAGATAGAGGCCATAGTGAATGAGAAGATACGCGAGAATGTGCCTGTGGTAATAAAGAGCATGAGCAAGGACGAAGCGGTGGCCATGGGTGCTATGGCACTCTTTGGCGAGAAATACGGCAATGTGGTGCGTGTAGTGGTCATGGACCCCAAATACTCTATAGAGTTGTGTGGTGGCACACACGTTGGCTATACAGGCCAGCTGGGCTTCTTCAAGATAACCAGCGAGGCGGCAGTAGCAGCAGGTGTGCGCCGCATGGAAGCGGTGAGTGGCAAGGCGGCAGAAAACTTCGTCAACGTCCAGCTGCAAATCATAGCAGGCATTGCCGCACAGCTGAAGAATGCTAAAGACCCAGTAAAGGCAATAGAAAAACTGCAGGAAGAGCGCAGTCAGCTGGAGAAGCATGTAGAGCATATGGAGGCACGCCAGCTGGTGGGTATTCGCAACGAACTGCTTACGAAGGATGAACTCATCAATCAGGTGTCCTTTATTGGTCAGCTGGTAAATGTGGGATCGGGTGATGCACTGAAGAAACTGTGCATGGATGTGAAAGCGCACCTGAGCGACCACGTGATAGTGCTGTGTGCCAATATAGACGGCAAGGCATTTGTGGCAGTGGGCATAGACGACAAGGTAAATGCTACCCTGGGACTGGATGCAGGCAAGATCATAAAAGAGCATGTAGCACCCCTGATAAAGGGCGGCGGCGGCGGACAGAAATCGCTGGCTACAGCAGGTGGTCAGGATATAGCTGGTCTGGCGGCAGTAATAGAAAAAGTAAAAGGATTGCTCTAAGCAACCTCATAGATACCAACAGAAACAGGCTATTGCAGTAAATGCTCACAGAGCACCGCTGCAATAGCCTGTACTCTTTTTAGTGAGTACTATTTATTGGTCTTTCCACAGCAGGCACCCATCGCCATAGCTAAGGAAGCGGAAGTCATGCTGCAGTGCATGGTTGTATATGTTGCGCCAGTTGTTGCCAATAAGTGCGCCAACCAGCAGCAATAATGTAGACTGAGGCTGATGGAAGTTGGTGACCAGTCCGCTGATGATGCGGCAGGTATAGCCAGGGGCTATAAGTATCTGTGTGCGGGTAATGAGTCTTTCCATCTGGTGCTGTTGCATATAGGCAAGCAGGGCAGTAAGGGCAGCCTCTGTAGTGTGTGCGGTTTGTTCTTTGTACGGATCCCATTGGTGCACCGCAATATCATGCAGGTTCAGAGCTTCGCCGTTCAGCAGTTTGTTGCCTATCCAGTAAAGGCTTTCTATGGTGCGCATAGAAGTGGTGCCTACGGCTACTACCTTTTTGTCTGCAGCCTGCAGCAGCTGTTGCAGTGTGGTCTGTGTTACTTCTATCCATTCGGCATGCATGTTGTGGCCGTCCATGGTCTCTGCCTTTACGGGAATAAAGGTGCCTGCACCAACATGCAGTGTAACGAAAGAAGTATTGATACCCTTTGCCGCCAGGCTGTGCATAACATGATCTGTGAAGTGCAGTCCGGCAGTGGGTGCGGCTACACTGCCCTCGTCCTTTGCAAATATGGTCTGGTAGGTTTGCTCATCGCCCTGCTCTGCAGTGCGGCGCAGATAGGGGGGCAGCGGCACCTTACCGGTATGGTGCAGCACCTCGGCAAAGGCGAGTGCAGGTGCGCTCCACCACAGGCGCAGTATATAGCTGCCTTGCAGGCGTTCTGCTATGGTTGCATAGAGTGTGAAGGAGGCGTCATCGCTTTCCATTTCCAGTATGGCATCGTTCTTCCACTTGGATGCACCACCCACCAGGCATTCCCACAGCACTTCTCCGCGCTGCTGCATGGCCGATTGTATATCGGCATACTGCCGGTGCGGTGCCAGGCAAAAGACCTCTATGGTGCTGCCGGTGCTTTTTTTGAAGAGCAGCCTTGCATGCACCACCTTGGCCTGATTGAAGACCATGAGGGTATCTGCGGGAATATGTGAAGCTATGTTGCGGTAAGTATCTTCTGTATAGGCACCATTGCTGTATACCAGCAGCTTTGATGCATCTCTTTCCTTCAGCGGATAGCGGGCTATGCGATCATCGGGCAGGTCGTAGGTAAAATCCTCTATTCGCAGTTCTTTGGGGTGCATGCAGTGTGTTTGTTTGCAGGGCGAAATTACACATTATATCAGTTTACAGACCCAGCCCTATACCGAATTCTCCCATTTCTGCCACATTGAGATGGGTCTTAAGTCCGGTAAAGAAAAAGAGCTCTTTCAGCGAGCCTTTCTCCTGCTGCAGACAGTAGTAGTTGAGGGTCACTTTTTCGTATACATCCTCTTTCTGCAGATAGCCCTTTACCAGATATACCCCTGCCTGTACCGTGATGCCTATGTGTCCCATCAGGAATTCGTTGCCCGCAATAAGGGCGCTCTTGTAGGTGTGTCGGCCTTCGGTGCCTGCTTCCAGTCCGTTGTTGTGCAGGTAGGCGCTTAGGTTGGTATGGCGCGAATAGTCTATACCTGCAAAAACTTTATTGACACTATGCCAGCGGCGGCTCACCGCTGCAGAGCCAATATAAACCGGGTACAAGGGGCCGCCTGCAGTGTGTGCTGATACCAGCGACATGCTGCCTCTCAATTGCAGCAGGTAGCGACCGGGTATTGGCTGCAAGGGGCGCTCCAGCCTTGCCGGCCTGTCGGTAACGGGGAAATAACTTACTCCGGCCGATATGCCCGCCACATTCACACCCAGATTGGGTTTGCGGACAGAGCCATTGGATATATGCGTGACGAATGCCCCTGCGTTGATAAGTATATGCTTATTGATGCGATATGTAGCAGCACTGCTAAGCATGATAAGATCGTTGATGCGGCTGCTGATGGCCACATTTACGGTATTCACAGGGTCGGTGCGGCTGAATTTGCGGGTCACATAACCCACGCCATTGCCCAGTCGCAGGGTCCACTCCAGCTGCCTGCCAGTTACAAGCGGAAAGGTGATATTGGGGTATATGCCCGCCATGCCGCCATATACGGCATCGTTGCCATAGTGTATGCCGGTAACAGCTATGCCCACACGCGGGTAGTGGCGCCGCTGTTGCCATTCCCTGCTGCCATCGGTATGCCAGACAAAATTTACATCGGCACCGGCGGTAAATGCCGGAATGGGCAGGGTGAATTTGGCCTCGTGTTTGAAGACCTTGCCACCCAGCAGTCGCATATCTATGCCAAAGCTGGGCTGTGCATACCCCGTGGTGCTGCCACATAGCCACAGCAGGCAACATGCCGCAGCAAGGTGCAGCATGTTGACAATACGGGAAGATGGTCTGCAGGTGTGCATGATAACCGGCCGGGGTAGCAACCGGCAATGCAAAGTAACACAGAATCGGGCGTATTGTATGGGGCTATAGGCCTACAGAAGGTGTATGCGCAATAATCCCTAATTTCGTAGCGCAAATCATAAATATGGCTGCCAAACAATATAAAGCATCGCTGCTGATAGCTGAAGACGAAGAAAGCCTGAGGGAGGCCCTGAAGCTGAACATGGAGCTGGAAGGCTATGAGGTGACCACCGTAGATAACGGGCCTGCTGTGATAAAGGCGGTGAAGAACGAGTATTTCGATCTCATTATCCTCGACATCATGCTGCCTGATATGGACGGTATTACTGTTTGTGAGACCATAAGGATGCAGCACAATGATGTGCCTATCCTGTTCCTCTCTGCCCGCAACAGCGGTGCCGACAGGGTAGAGGGCCTGAGGAAGGGCGGCGACGACTACCTCACCAAACCCTTCAATCTGGAAGAGTTGCTGCTGCGTGTAGACAAGCTGGTAACCAAGAACAAGAAAATAAAGGAACCACAGGCGGTAAGCGATATCTATGAATTTGACGGCTGCACCATAGACTTCAGCGCGCACGAATGCATAGATAAAGACAAGCAGACCCGCGAACTGAGCAAGAAAGAAGCCGCACTGCTGCGACTGCTTACCGAGCATGAAGGCGAAGTAGTATCGCGCGAGCAGATACTGCAGATAGTGTGGGGCTACAATGTGTACCCTACTACCCGAACCATAGATAACTTCATTCTGAACTTCCGTAAGTTTTTCGAGAAAGACAGCCGCAACCCTAAACACTTCCACTCTATACGTGGCATAGGGTACAAGTTCACACGTTAAGGTCAGGCATTCATATCATACCTTCTTTCCGTTTCTTTTTTCACCCGCTCTACCAGAGACAGGGTGGCAGGGCAGTGCATGATGTTGGCCTTGTACATATCGTTATAAAGGTCGAACGGTTGCAGGTGATGGTGCGGGAAACCGGCACAGTCGGCAGGGCGCACCTCGTATATGCTGCACATATTGTTCTTCAGGAACTGGCAGGGCTGAGTATGGTTTACCCAATCGCCGGTCTCTTCTTCTTTCTTCAGCCATTTGTCCCTGAACTCCTTAGGTTTCATACCCACATGTTTGGCAATGCGGTTTATGTCCTTTACAGTAAAAGTGGGGGTCATTGTTTTGCAGCAGTTGGCACAGGTGGTACAGTCTGTTACCTTCCACATAGCGGCATCGGCACGCTGCACAATGTCCTGCATGTCTGGTGGTACTAATTTATCCAGTTTATCGAGGAAAGTAGTGAGCGGTTTTTGTCTGCGCTTTGCTGTGGCTCTGAATTTGGCTAAGTCCATACTGCTGTAAATATAAGTTGTTTCCTATAAGGTTGTACCCCCTCCGGGGCAATACAGGGTACAGGCTTATGATTTTTCGTGCTGCATGGCGCTGCGCTCTGCCGGAGTATAGTCCTCGGCCCAGTCGGGAGCCAGAGGCGTGCGGTTCTTCAGCAGCAGATACAGTGCCAGTGCAAACACCACTGCACCTATGCCGGCATAGATGAATGGGACAGTGTCGCTTTCTACAAAGGCACGGATAGTTGCATTGTTGTGCCCCATATAGCTAAGCACTATCTGGAAGCCGTTGAAGAACAAATGCCCGGCTATGCCGCACCAAATGGAGTTGGTAAGGTAGTAGATAACCGCCAGCAGTACCCCTGCAAAGAAGATGGAAATATACCCATACACATTGGCATGCGAGAATGAGAACACTGCCGCTGTGAAGAGGATAGGGGTAACCATGTTCATGGTGCGCTTCTTTACAAAACGCATCAGTACGCCTCTGAAGAACAGCTCCTCACCAAAAGCAGGCACTATGGCCATGACCAGGAAGGTGCGCAGGAAGTCGGCAGTGGTGGGCATGTTCATTATGGCCTGAGACATTTGTTGCTGTGCCTCATGCGATTTCTTTACCGCAGTACCGAAATCGATAGACTGCATAAGCCCCTGTATGACCAGCAATAGGGGCATAGCGCCCGCCATAAGCAGCAAAGACAGCAGTATATGTATGGTTTTGCCCGGCTTGCGCAGCCCCAGGTAAGCGGTGGGGCGGGGGTGAGCCAGATAGGCAAACGTAATAGCGGGCAGCAGGAAGACGAACAGGTTCTGTATACCCTGCACATTCACCAGGGCATTGACCAGTGCGTGCGGACTGCCCGTTGTAACGGACGAGAGCTGTGCCACCTGAAAACCGGTGAGCTTTGGGAAGAGGCTCATGGTAATAGCGCCGATGCTGGACATGAAGGTGAACGACATCAACAAGAACAGCGCCAGCTGCATTCCCCAAGGGTAGGTCCTGAAATACCTCATAAATTAGTAGACTATGACTGCAAAGGTAATGGAATGATGTTTGGTGTGTTGCGGATACGACCTCTACATTACTATCCTGCCATCCTGCATATGCAGGGTGCGGTCTGTCATGCGGGCAAGTGCATCGTTGTGGGTGATCATAACAAAGGTCTGTCCCAGTTTGTCTCTCAGATCCAGAAACAGCTGATGAACAAGGTGTGCGTTTTCGCTGTCCAGATTGCCGGTAGGCTCATCGGCCATCACTACAGAAGGTTTTGTTACCAGCGCACGGGCTATAGCAACCCTTTGCTGTTCTCCGCCCGATAGTTCGGATGGTTTGTTCTCCAGTCTGTGACTGAGGCCCACAATGTTCAGTATCTCTTTTGCCTGCTCTATGGCTTCTTTTTTGCCTTCGCCCTTTATCCATAGGGGCACACATACATTTTCTATGGCGCTGAATTCGGGCAGCAGATGATGGAACTGAAATACAAAACCTATGTGTGTGTTGCGAAACTGTGCCTGCTTTTTGGCGGGCAGTTGCAGCATATCTGTTTTATCTATCAGCACACTGCCGCTATCGGGTTTGTCCAGTCCGCCCAGCAGGTGCAGCAGCGTACTCTTGCCTGCGCCCGAAGGCCCTACTATGGCTACGATCTCTCCCTTGCCAACGTCTATAGACACATTGTTCACCACCGTGAAGGAGCCATATTTTTTAGTAAGGTCTTTAGCTGATAGCATGTTGCCTGCAGAAACGTTTTTTGTGCTGAACTATGTTGCAAGTTATTTATTAATTACAAAGAAACAGTCCGGAGTATTTATTTAATAAACAGGTCAGGTCATTATTTCTTAACTTTTCATCTTTTAAATTTTGTCCTTTGTTTTTTGATTTTTACATTACATTTGCGGAAAGTTGACAAAAATAAATATCCTTATAATATGTTTTGGACGTTAGAATTAGCATCACATCTTGAAGATGCTCCATGGCCTGCCACGAAAGACGAGCTGATAGATTACGCCATACGATCTGGAGCGCCGCTCGAGGTTGTGGAAAATCTGCAGGAGCTCGATGACGAAGGAGAGATCTATGAAGGAATAGAGGACATATGGCCAGACTATCCTACTCAGGAAGACTTCTTCTTTAATGAGGATGAGTATTGATCTTATAAAACAGACCTTACTCTCTTTCACCACATACTGGACAAAGATCTTCAGGACCCGCCTCGCGGCGGGTCTTTGTTTTAGGCGATCTTGCCAAAATACATAAGCGTGAAGATAGCCACTGCGGCCACTATACGGTAGATACCGAATGCACTGAGGCTGTTCTTCTGCAGGAACTGTATAAAGGTCTTTATGGCTATGAATGCCACTACGAAAGCGATAACATTGCCTACACCCAGCATGGCCAGGTTGTTCTTGTCCTTCAGCATGTCGGGGTGTTCTTTTACAGCCTTCAGCAATTTATAGCCGGTAGCTGCCATCATGGTTGGTACGGCCAGGAAGAAAGAGAACTCTGCCGCAAACCTGCGCGAGAGGCCCTGCTGCATGCCGCCTATTATGGTTGCTGCGCTGCGGCTGGTGCCCGGTATCATGGCTATTACCTGCCACATACCTATCATGAATCCCTTTTTATAACTCAGGTTCTGCTCGTGGTCTATTTCGCTTTTGCCAAACATCTTATCTATGAACAGCAGCACTATACCACCCACCAGCAGCGCTACAGCTACGGTGGTAGGGCTTTCCAGCAGTTCATCTATCTTGTCGGAGAAGAGCTTGCCGAATACCAGTGCGGGGAAAACAGCCACAATAAGCTTCAGGTAAAAATCCAGGCGTTTCACATCCAGGAATTTCTTCCAGTAGAGCACTACCACAGAGAGTATGGCACCCAGCTGAATGCACACTTCAAAGAGTTTGGTAAACTCTTTTTCGTTCTCAGAGAGCGTTTTGCCATTGTTCATAATGGCATCTACCAGTATCATATGACCGGTTGATGAAATGGGGAGGAACTCAGTAATTCCTTCTACTACACTGAGGATGACGGTATCGAGCCAGGTCATTATGGTATGTTGATGTATTTATGTGTTTGCAGAGACAGCTGCCACTGCGGGTGCTGCTTTATGTGATCTATGATGAGGGGTGTCATGGTGTCGCGCTTGCTCCATTCGGGCTGCAGGAACAGCTTGCAGTGGTCGCCCACCTTTGCGGCATGCGCCTCTGCCCATTCCAGGTCCGACTTGTGAAACACTACTATCTTCAGTTCATCAGCCAGCGCGAAATTCTCTTCCAGTGGTGCTTTGAATTTTTTAGGAGAAAGGGTCACCCAGTCTATCTCGCCGCTCATCGGGCTCGATCCAGAGGTCTCTATATGCACCCTGAAGCCAGAAGCATGCAGGGCGTTGCAGAGTGCCGTAAGGTCGTGCATGGCAGGTTCTCCGCCGGTTATTACGGCTATACGGCCGGGATAGGCGGCGGCTATCTGTGCCAGCTCCACATTGGTCATCAGCGGATGCGCTGATGCATCCCAGCTTTCTTTCACATCGCACCATACGCAGCCCACATCGCAGCCACCCAGGCGAATGAAGTAGGCAGCCTTGCCCGTATGTACACCCTCGCCCTGCAGCGTATAGAAGTGTTCCATTACAGGGTAGGATGTTATGTTCAGTTCTGTATTCAATATTGGTATGTGCTTTTTAGAAAGCACCGTGCAAAAGTAAAGCATGTAATGGTTACATGCTTTACAAATACACTATTAAGTTATGGTCCTTTCCGGAAGTCTGTTTATTTGCCCCTCAGCTGTGCTGCCAGCAGGGTATTCTTCATAAGGCCGCAGATGGTCATAAGACCCACGCCCTTTGGCACCGGGGTAATATAGCTGCACATAGGCGCTACATTGTCGAAGTCTACATCGCCTACAAGGCGGCTGCCACTCTTTTTAGTAGCATCGTCTATGCGGTTGATACCTACGTCTATGATGATGGCACCCGGCTTCACCATATCGGCAGTAACATACTTAGGTCTGCCTATCGCCGCTACTATGATGTCGGCGGTAAGTGTTATATCCTTCAGGTTCTTTGTTTTAGAGTGGCACATGGTCACGGTGGCATTGCCCGGATTACCGGCGCGGCTCATCAGTATGGTCATTGGGGTGCCTACTATATTGCTGCGGCCTATCACCACACAGTGCATGCCCGTAGTGTCAATTTTATAGTATTCCAGCATCAGCATGATGCCATAGGGGGTTGCCGGCAGGAAGGTAGGCTGGCCCAGCAGCATGCGGCCCTGAGATATAGGGTGGAAGCCGTCCACATCCTTGCCAGGGTCTATGGCATTGATCACCGAGTCGGGAGAGATATGTGCCGGCAGCGGCAGCTGCACCAGTATGCCGTCTACAAGGTCATTATTATTCAGTTGCTGCACTTCTTTTATCAGGTCTTCCTCGGTTATATCGGCATGCAGGCGCAGCAGGGTAGAGTCGAAGCCCAGCTCATCGCAGTGTTTCACTTTAGAGCCTACATAAGCTTCGCTGGCAGGGTTGTTGCCTACCAGTATTGCTGCCAGATGTGGTTTTTTACCGCCACGCGCCTGCCAGTCTACGACCTCTTTTTTTATCTGCTCCTTTATGTGGCCAGATACGAGAACACCATCAAGTAGTTGCATATTGTATAATTTTTGTTGAAGATAAGGAAAAAGTATTTCGGAGCAGATGACCGTTATCAATCTGCTTTTTTTGCCTCATTTTCTCTTCCGTTTGCTGCCTTCACAGCACCCTTACAGATTGGCATACTTTTTGTTGTAATATCTATATGTACAGGAACCATCTATTTCCCAATTCCTATGTTTGTGTTTTATTCCCTGATATTTGCGCAAAACAAAAAGGCGCTAAGCTGGTTTTTGTAAAAGTGAAAAGCCGGGAAGCCAAGAAGATACACTAAATGAAATTCTGGGAATACAACAGCAACAAGGTCTTTTACATAGCGATTCTGTCGTTCCTGTGTGGTATTGTATTCTTTATGCTGGTGGGCCTTACCGAAACCGATGCCCTCAGTGTGTTGCTCATGGCGGGTATAGGCTGCGCGGTTACTACTATAATTATCATTATCCGCGGGCTCAACTTTTTCCGCACTATGAAGCGCATCACCGAAGATGATACGGCCCGCTCCATCACCGAACTGTTCGATGAGGGCTACACCATCATACTGCACAACGAGCACAGCCGCTTTTTCTATACTACAGAATCGCTGAAGGGGGAGATAGCCGGAATGCCGGTGATCATTTCTTTCTCGCAGGGCAGCAGGGCTAGCTGGCCGGCGCTGGTGTTTTCTTTTTATCCGCTCTATCACGCCACGCTGGGCAACCGCACCAGTAAATATCTCAGCTTCAAGCTGAGTATACGCAACAGGCTACGCAAAGACATAAAGCCCGAGGTGCTGCAGTTTGTAAAAGACATGAAAGCCAGGGGGTATGCCTCTGCCGAATACTCCAATTACTTTGTTACTGCCAACTGATCTATTGCCTTACATACCAGTCTGCGGTTGCGTCTGATATTTCGTAGCTGCTCATTACAAGCGTATCTCTGCTGATGGTGTATTGCAGCTTGCCGCTGTTGTTGAAGATCACAATGTCTATGGGGTCTTTATAGCCGGGAATGGTTGCCCTGTCTATTCTGTAAGCACCTGTACTTGTGTTGTAGATCAGGGTCTTTGTATAAGTGTTGTTTGCATTGAAGCGGATCGTCTCAGGGTCTCTGCCGGCCTGTGCGGCGGTTATGTTCATACCGGCTATACCGCCCGTTACCTTCACCAGCTTCCAGCTGCCGTACAGATCGTTTATACGTTGTGTGTCATGGTTTTTTTTGCACGATGCCAGCCCCAGCAGTATGGCGGTAAACAGTACGATAGGTTTCATAAGAACTGATTTTATTGCCTCTATAACGTTGGATAGGAAATTATAGTATCTATGCTGGTGTTGTTGCTGCATAGAGGCGCTTTTTTCGTAACTTTATTATTCCGCAAACGGACCCTGTAATGCGAAAATATGTCTTATTTATTTTGCTCTCTTCCCTCTCTGCACTGTTGCTGGTAACGGCTTGTAAGCCCAAAAATAACAACGGTGCCACGCCCGACTATGGCGCGTTTCCGGATGAGGTGGGCAAGATAATGGTAAACAAATGCGCTACTGCAGGATGCCACAATGCGGCCAGCTATAAGAACTGTGCCGGATTGCTGCTGGATTCGTGGGCGCACCTCTTCGACGGGGGCGGCACAGGCGCTGTGGTAGTGCCCTACAGCCCCGATTACAGTCCGCTGCTCTACTTTGTGAACAAAGATCCTGCACGTGGAGTAGTGGCCCTGCCCACCATGCCCTACGACCCCTCGGGCGGCACATCGGGTCACCTCAGCACAGACGAGTACAACACCCTGAAGAACTGGATAGCCGCAGGCGCACCCGATAAGGACGGCAATATAGCCTTCTCCTCTGATGCCGATACCCGCCAGAAGGTCTACCTCTCGCAGCAGGGCTGCGATCTGGTAGCTGTTATAGATGCCCGCACCAATGTGGTGATGCGCTACATACAGGTAGGCACCAATGCCGGCACTATAGAAAGTCCGCACTGTTTGCGCACATCGGCCGACGGGCGCTATGTATATGTGAGTTTCCTCGGTGGCACCGTTATTCAGCAGATAGATACCCGTACCGACAAGGTAGTAGGTGCTATTCCGCTGGGTACCGGCTCTTGGAACATACTCTATGTGGCACCCGGCGATACTGCCCTTGCTACTACCGACTGGACCGCTAACGGTAGCATCATCTTTGCCAACACAGGCTCGCTCACCACACAGCCGTGGCTCACGGGCAGCGGCAGCGGCTCATTTGTATTTCCGCACGGCATAACCAGCGATGCACATTTCGATACCTGCTTTGTTACCGCTCAGTATGGCAATGTAGTATATAAATACGCACCCAAAGAACCCTATTATGCCAAAGTGAGCATAGATGGCAAGCCACCCGTTACCACCAACAGCAGCGACAAGAGCTCACCCAATCCGCACGAGATACTTATGGCACCGGGCTACAACAAATATTTCCTTACCTGCGAGGGTACCAAAGAGGTGCGGGTGATGGATGCCCATACCGATGCCGTGCTGGCGGCGATACCCGTGGGCAGGCTGCCGCAGGAAATGGCACTCTCGCGCAGCAAACCCTACCTCTTTGTTACCTGCATGGAAGACGATGCCAATCCGCTAGCCGGCCGCAAGGGTTCGGTCTATGTTATCAACTACATTACCAACGAGGTGGTGCAGGTGATCTATGGCGATTTTTATCAGCCGCACGGCATTACGGTCGACGATCGTACCGGGCAGTTTGTGGTAGCCAGCAGCAATGCCAACCCTTCGGGGCCTGCGCCCCACCATGCCACAGCCTGCGGTGGCAGGGCCGGCTGGTACAATGTATACAGTCTCAATACCTTACAGCCGGTAAACAGCCGCCGCTACCAGGTTACTGTTATGCCTTATTCGGCAGATGTGCGGTTCAGAGGGATATAAAAATCCCACTAATTTCCCCAAATTGTAGAAAATATTGCCCGTCGCATGCCACACATTTATAGCACATTATGTATATTGTTGTTTTATATGAGGTTTTATATGTAGCTTTGCAAGTTATAAAGATTTAATTTTCGTAAATCTTTGTTTACTGATAATCAGTTATTTATAAACAATTTTGCGAATATTTATTAATCCATTGTGAATAAAAACCCTGTTTTTTATCGTTGGGCGCAAAACATGGCTTGATAATTGTTTCTTTAAAAATGTAACGTTCACTACTAAAACAAGTAAGTCCATGAGGAAAGCAGACATTGTTGGCAGCATAGCAGAGAAAACAGGTATCCCTAAAGTGGATATTCTTGTGGCGCTGGAAGCGTTCTTTAAAGAAGTAAAAACATCGCTGGTAGAGGGTGAACCCGTTTATGTACGCGGCTTTGGCAGTTTCATACTGAAGAAACGTGCTGCCAAGGTGGGTCGCAACATCAAGAAGAATGTGGCTGTAGAGATACCGGAGCATTTCATTCCGGCTTTCAAGCCTGCCAAGGAGTTTGTGCATGCGGTAAAAGAATCGGCACACGAACTGTCTGAGCACAAAGTGGCCGACCTCGAAGATTAATAGAAGAAGATTTACCGGTGAAGATCGCATTGTAGTGCAGGGAGGCCATTGTTATAGCAGGCTTCCGTACCTTTGCTCACAAAACTTACAATTACTTGAGGGCAATACACTATTTCGCAATCGCAGTCGGCATCATACTCATAGCTCTTTTATACTGGGGTGGCAATACAGTGCCCCCTCATGTAGATAAGCCCGCAGCAATGCAGGGCGCAATGTCCGGTAGCGCAGGCGCGCCGGGCCCTAACACTGTGAAAGCTGTCTCTTTCGAGGAAATACTTACAGCTTCACGCAAGCAGCTGGCAAAAGCCGCTGCAGATTCTGTTGCTGCAATCGAAAAGGAAATAACGGCCATCAGCGATTCGTCGCGGATGGCTGTCGTTTTTACACGCCTTTCGGGTGTGTGGGAGCGTAATAAACAGTATCCTGTAGCAGTTTTTTACAGAGCGCAGGCTGCTAAATTGGAAAATTCAGAAAAAAGCCTCACCTTTGCAGCCCAATTATTTTTGGAACTGCTGGAACATGAAGGTGAACGTGCCCTGCAGCTTTGGGAAGCCGCCGAAGCAATTGATTGTGCAGACCGCGTGCTGAAGGCACATCCCGGGAATGAAGAGGTGAAACTGATAATGGCTTCCGCATACATCCAGGGAACATCAGAACCCATGAAAGGCGTACAGATGGCACTGGGTATAACAAGGGAAAAACCCGAAAACGTCCCCGCCAATATGTTGTTGGGAAGGATGTCAATACAATCAGGACAGTTCGATAAAGCCGTGAAACGCTTTGAGACAGTACTGAAAAAAGAACCTGAGAACAAAGAAGCTTTATACTTCCTTGCCCAGGCATACGAAGGAACAGGAAATAAACAAAAGGCGATCGAGCTGCTGGAAAAATGCAAGAAGGTGGTGAATAACCCCGAATTCAGTAAGGAGATCGACCAACACATAAATTCATTAAAGTAACATTTTAAAAACTCATATTATGCCTTGTGGTAAAAAGAGGAAACGTCATAAAATAGCCACTCACAAACGCAAAAAGCGTCTGAGAAAGAACCGTCATAAAAAGAACAAGTAGGCTATTATTCCCACTGCTTCCTTTTCAAAAGCTGCCGTTTTTTATCCCGCACATCATCCGCCCCGCTACGGCGTGGAAGGATGATGTGCAGGTTTTATATTACAGCCTGAAAGCCTCGCTGATATAATGGCGGCGAACGCACCTGAAGCGATTTGGTATGTACCAATGAACAAAGAATTAATTATTAATGCATCTGGCGAGGGTGTAGAGATCGCTTTGCTTGAAGACAAAAAGCTGGTAGAACTACATTACGAACGCGGGCAGGGGCAATTTGCCGTGGGTGATATTTACCTCGGCAAGATCAAAAAGCTCATGCCCGGTCTCAATGCCGTATTTGTAGATGTGGGCTACGAGAAAGATGCATTCCTGCACTATACCGACCTCAGTCCGTATCTGCGCTCGCTCCTCAAGTTTACCAAGTCCTGTATAGAAGGAAATGCCTCGTGGGGCGATGACTTCGGCAGGTTCAAGAACGAGGCCGAGATCATGAAGTCGGGCAAGATCACCGAGGTCTTCAACGGCAAGCCCGAGGTATTGGTACAGGTGCTTAAAGAGCCTATCTCTTCCAAGGGCCCGAGGCTCAGCTGCGAGGTTTCGCTGCCTGGCCGGTTTGTGGTCGTTACTCCGTTCAACGATGTGGTTGCCATCTCCCGCAAGATACACTCTGCCGAGGAGCGCAAGCGCCTGCAGCGCATAGTGGAAAGCATAAAGCCCCGCAACTTCGGGGTGATAGTGCGCACTGCCGCAGAAGGCAAGAATACCGCAGAACTGCATGCCGACATACTGGAACTGGAAAAGATGTGGAAGGGGATCCAAAAGACCCTGAAAGGCAGCAAGGCCCCGCAAATGATCATGAGCGAGCAGGACAAGACCACGTCTATACTGCGAGATCTGCTCAACGATAGTTTTCAGCGGGTAGTTACCAACGACAAAGCATTGATGTCTGTGGCCCGCGACTACATCTCAAAGGTATCGCCGGGACAGGAGGAGATAGTGAGCCTGCACACCGCAGCGCAGTCTATCTTCGATACGCATGGTGTATCCAAGCAGGTGAAATCATCTTTCGGTAAGACGGTGAACCTCAACAGTGGCGCCTACCTCATCATAGAGCATACAGAAGCACTGCATGTAATAGATGTGAACAGCGGCACCCGCAGCCCCGAAGCCGGACAAGAGGCCAATGCCCTTGCCACCAATCTGGAGGCGGCACAGGAGATAGTGCGACAGCTGCGCCTGCGCGATCTGGGAGGTATCATCATCATAGACTTCATAGACATGAAGCTGGCCGAGAACCGCAAGCAGCTGCTCGATGCTGTGGAGGGACTTATGACCACCGACCGTGCCCGCCACACCGTGTTGCCTATATCCAAGTTCGGGCTCATGCAGATAACGCGCCAGCGCCTGCGCCCCGAGATCAATATATCTACTGCCGAGGAATGCCCCACCTGCCGTGGTACCGGCAAGATAGGCCCGTCCATACTGCTGGCCGACGATATTGAGAAAGACCTGAAATATGTGGTGAGCCAGGGCGTGCGCAAGCTGAAGCTCTCTGTACACCCCATTGTAGAGGCCTACCTTACCAAGGGCAATATTCTGAAACCATCTATAGCCAAGAAGTGGGAAAAAGCCCACCAGGTGAAGATGAAAGTAGTGGGCGACAACGACTCCCCGCTTACAGAATATAACTTCTACGACGCTCAGACCGACGACCTCATCAAGCTCTAGATCTGATACTATACATTAGTTTTCTTGTCTAAAAAAGGAACAAGAAGCTGTCTCTTGTATTGAAACAGCCTCTTGAGTCTTTTTGACTATAATTATTATGGATTTACTGTAATTACTACATCTGCCCCACCAACACATCCCAGTGCACTGAACCATGTTGTATATTCTCCACCTGTGCAAAATGAATAAGGTGACGTGAAGCCCAGGAGGCCACAAGATGGAGCTGAAGATCCTCCTGTTATTGCACCGCATGTAGCAATGCTTGGTAATGATACTCTAACATCTCTCCAGATGACTGTGTAAGGTGTTGCTGGTGGAGAGCAAGTGTAACCAGCACCCGGAACATAATTCCAGCCACAAAATGTTTGTATGATACATGGATCTAATGTCCATGATGAACCGGTGTTTACAGTAAACATGTTACTTTCTATATAATTATTTGTAGGCAAAAATGCCCCTATGTCATTTCCTTCTACAACAACATTAATGTCAAAAGAGCAATTGTTGGTAATAGTAATCCTTCCATTTTGTCCAAAAGAAGTCACTGATAAGAATGTCATTAGTAGGTAATACAACAAGTGTTTCATGTTATTTAGATTTAGGTGAATACTAAAGTTAATAAACAATTAACAAAATATTAGTTTGTTATAGAGGACTTATATATTTTTGATAAAACTTAGATTGCTACCATGAAAAGAATATTTCCACTATTCCTCATAGTAACTATTTTCTGCTGTGAGGCGGCTAATAGTCAGATAATTACAACCATAGCCGGTAACGGCACGTGTGGCTATAGCGGAGATGGAGGCCCTGCTACTATGGCCAACATAAATTCCTGTTGGGATCTTCTTGCTGATGGGTCAGGAAATATTTATCTTCTTTCTCTATCAGATAATAATCTTCGGCGCATAGATCCCTCTGGTATCATCAACACCTTTGCTGGTACAGGTATAGCAGGTTTTTCGGGCGATGGAGGCCCCGCTACTGCCGCGCAGTTCAATGCAACCGCAGGTATGGCTATGGATGCTGCAGGGAATATCTACATTGCGGATTGTTCTAATTACCGCATACGCAAAATTGATGCTGCCGGCATTATCACTACCATAGCCGGAGACGGATTTCCGGGTCATACCGGCGATGGTGGCCCGGCTTTGGCTGCTCGCATTACTCCGGAAGGGGCGGTAAGTGTGGGGCCTGATGGTACGGTGTATTTTGTAACAGAGAACAGTGTGCGCAGTATAGACCCTGCAGGCATCATACACACGGTGGCAGGGTATGTAACTTCCGGCTTCAGTGGCGATGGCGGGCCCGCCACTGCTGCCCGCTTCAGTATCATTCAGGGTATGGATGTAGATACGGCAGGGAATATTTATATAGCCGACCGTTTCAACCATCGCATACGCAGGGTGAGTGCCGCCACGGGGATAATTACCACCATTTGCGGCAATACCGGTACCACAACCATGGGTGATGGTGGTCCTGCGTCCGCAGCATCTCTTAATCTGGTGCATTGCATATCCTGCGATCGTGCAGGTAATATTTATCTTGCCTGCGACGACTCCCGTATACGTGTCATCAATGCGGCAGGTATCATCAGTACATTTGCCGGTACAGGCACACCGGGGTTTGCCGGCGATGGTGGGCCCGCCACGGCTGCATTGCTGGCGGGGCCTTTTTCCATAACCACCGACTGCAAGGGTACTGTATACTATGGCGAGACCGTGGCTACCTACTGTCGCATCCGTGCCATTACGGTGCCGCAGTATGCACCTGTTTATGCCGAGGGCAGCGTGGCCAACATCCGTATGTGTATGAGCACTACAAAAAATATTGATACACTGCTTACGCTATCTGATGGCAACTCGGGTCAGCAGCTCAACTGGAGTGTATTGCTGCCTGCTGCACATGGCACAGCAACCGCTGCAGGCACAGTCACCACCACCGGTGGCACACTTATGCCTGCGGGGTTCAGTTATACACCGGTCATTGGTTATTCCGGCACAGATTCCTTTACTGTAGCTGCTACCGATTGCGGCAACCTTTCCGATACAATTATGGTACGTGTATTGGTAGACAGTATAGCTTTTGCAGGTGCCGTTTCCGGAGCCGATACCCTATGCGCAGGCAATACCGCCCTCTATGCCGCTACAAGGGCAGGCGGCACATGGAGCAGCAGCAATACTGCCGTTGCCACTGCAGGTATATCGGGTGTTGTTACTGCAGTAGCACCGGGCACCGCACTTATCTCGTATCGCATTACCAATACCTGCGGCATGCATGCGGTGCAGCATCCGGTGGTCATAGTGCCAGCTGCAGCATGTGCCGTCGGTATGCCCCCAATAGCTGCTGCCGATGCGGGTTTCAGCATATTGCCCAACCCCGGCACCGGTACATTCACCCTGCAGCTGCCCGCAGCCATACCAGCGGCAGTGGTAGTTACCGATGTTACCGGCAGAACCATAAAACAACTATCTGCCTCCGGCAGCATGATACTGGAACTCTCTGTGCCCGGGGGGCTGTATTTTATCTCCGTTACTACCCCCTATAGCACACATACCGCCAGGATAGTAGTAGAGAGGTAGTACATACAAGCGCCTGCCTCATTTGGCATAGCCGCTCTGACCACCTTTGTGCTCCTCGTGCCCGTTGTGGTTAATTTTTAAAACGTATTTGTGGTAAAAGTGCAGATAACTATTGCTGAGAACGTACAAAAACCATTTGTCCTTTTGAGCGAGCGTAGCGCAAAGTGCGTGGCTGCGTAGCGAAACATCTGTGACTTGAGTAGGGATTTGCATTATCCGGAAATGTTTCACGTTGCGACTGGCACACATAGCCCGTCGCTCGCGCAACATGACAAAGATTGAGTAATACCCTTTGTGTCTTTCTCTCTCCTTGTGTCCTTAGTGTTTCCCCCTCGTGCCCCGTGTGGTTAAATTTTAAAACGCATTTGTGGTTAAAGTACAGTACACCCTTTGTGTCCTTCCCAAACCCTGTGCCCTTTGTGGTTCCCCTTGTGGTTAAAGTAAAGCCCGCCTTCCATGCTTTTACCTAACTTTAATACATGAAAAAACTAGCCCTGCTCACCTTGTTGTTGCCAGCTGTTGCGGCACACGCACAAAAAGTATTTTCTGTTCAGTATGCTGCTCAGGCCGATGTAAAGGTCTTTGTGGTCTCCTACGCCTCTCAGGCCGATCTGAAGGTGTATAAGGAAAAATATGCCTCGCAGGCAGGCAGGAACGATGGCCGCTGGTTTTTTGTGCCGTACGCCTCTCAGGCCGATAAGAAGATCTTCTTTACCGATCATGCCTCTCAGGCCGATCTGAAAATATTTTTTGTAGACTACGAAAGTCAGGCAGGCTGGGTAAACAATGCACAGAAACAGCTGATGTACTAATTGATATCATCGTCAGCAGCAACATCGTTATAGCCTTGTTCCTCAATGGCTGCAAAATTACCCCCGCTATGTTACCTTAACAGGAACAGGGTGGCGCAGCACAGAGAAAGTCTGGTCAATCGGGTTACTCAACAGTTACAATAGTATGTGTGGCACTAACAGAGGTGGTAGCCTGCACCACATAGATACCGGCAGCTAGTTGCACCGTTGTTTCTTTACCCGTTTCGCACCGCAAACGGTATGCTGTTCTTCCGTCAGTACAGGTGATAGTTACCAGAGCTGGCCAAGATGCATTGCCCGTGACAACCAGATGCAATATGCCGTTGGTAGCAGGGTTGGGCCATATACTAATAACACTGTTTTCAGTCAACGGGTCTATACCTGCAGTGCAGTCTGCTGTGGCTAATACGGTAATGTTGTGTGTGCCGGGAACAGCACCACAGCTGTTGGAGATCGTATAGGTAATTACAACAGCCCCTGCAGCAATGCCGGTTACCACTCCGCTGCTGCTTATGGTGGCTAATGCACTGTTGCTGCTGTTCCAGTATCCCCCGGCGGCAGAGCCCGTAAGTGTTGTGGTGTTGCCTTCGCAAACCGTATCAGCGCCGGTAATGGTTGGTGCTATCAGGGTGTCAGTTACTGTTACATAGATGGTAGTGGTGTCTGCTGCACCTGCACAGTCTGTTGCCACTACTCTGAAGGTGTCTGCACCGGTATACCCGGCAGCAGCAGAATAGTATAGTCCGGCAGGAGTGGTAACACTGCCGCTATATGTAGCAAAGAGCGAGCCATGTGCCGGCAGCAGCAGCCCGGCCCAGTTGATGGTTTGCCCGGCATCTGCATCGCTTACCGAAAGCAAAGTGTCTATGCCGGTGGCTACGCCCTTACAGGCACTCATGAATTGAAAAGAGCCGCCGGTAAAGACCGGTGTATTGCCGGCTGAGATACTGCGTATACGGTAGTTCGATTGGTCTACGATATAAATGACATTGTTGGTGTCTATGGCTACCTCTACAGGGTTGTATAGAAGTGCGGCTTCCGGACGGCAACCATCACCTGCAAATCCGGCAATTCCTGTTCCTGCAATAGTAGAGATTATACCCGTTGTGTTTATTTTCCGTACATGATGTGTATTGTCTGCAAAATAAATGTTGCCGGCAGCGTCTGTGCACAACCCGCCCGCAAAAGAAATATCAGCTGATAGCGCCGGGCCCCCATCTCCCGAATATCCGGTTGTGCCGGTGCCGGCTATGGTATTGATGATGCCGGCTGTATTTACTTTCCGTATGTAGCTATAGACTGGAGCAATCAGCCCTGCTACGCTGATATAAATATTACCGGTACCATCTATTGCCACCCCTAACGGGCGCAATGATGCACTGGTAGCAGGCCCTCCGTCTCCGGTGTTTGCACCTGTACCATTACCGGCAACTGTTGTCAGTATGCCACCCGATATTTTACGAACCCTGAAATATTCGTTTTCTACAAAGTAAACAGCGCCGGAAGCATCTGTTGCTAAGGAAGAGATATTCCCGATCTGAACCGAGGTTGCCGGGAATCCGTCTGTGCTGTAACCACTTGTGCCTGTGCCTGCTATGGTGGTAATTATTCCTGAGGGGTCTATTCTGCGTATCCTGCCGGGTTGAGAGATATAAATATTGCCCGTTGCATCGGTACATACATACCTGAAAGCATTACCTATTCCCGCCAATGTTGCAGGTCCGCCGTCGCCTGTTATTGTAGCAGTGCCATTTCCTGCAATGGTAGTTATGATGCCACCTGCATTCACCTTTCTGAGGCGCATATTCAAAATGTCGGTAATGAGGAAGCCTCCGTCGGGGGTAACAGCTACATCGGCAATTATGTTCAGTTGAGCAGATGTAGCTGTTCCTCCGTCGCCGCTATAGCCCACAGTGCCATTACCCGCAACCGTGTTAATGATCTGTGCCCTTGTAGCTGCTCCTGAAAAAAGCAAAGTGAGGATAATGAGAAAATTTTTCATCAGGGGAGAAGTTTTATGTCTAATCAATTATATTTTATAAAAATCTAAGTAGTAAATTAACAAATTATTTTATAAATATACTATTTTTGTTTATCACTAAAAAACACACCATGAAAGTTAGTTTATTTATTACTGTTATTTTATGTGCAATGATAACGTCTGTTTGTAGAGCCCAAAATGCTACAATTAGAATTAGAAACGTAACTCCGTATTCAGTAGACATAATATTGGAAGGTAGTGATGATCCATATCAAGGATGTTCGCCAACTGCACCTGCTACATATTGTAGTTGGATTCAAAGCAATGCAATTACTATTCCTGCTTTTACTGGTTGGGTTACCTATACAACTCCTACAGTAATTGAATGTTCTTCTGGGTGGGCCAATTGTACATTTACAGGTTATGGTGCATGTGCTGGGACTGGTTCCATGCCTGCATTAGGTTCATGGACAACTATTTGGCGAAATGCTAGGATTTCAATTAATCCTTCATCTGGATGTAGTCCTTCAACAACATGTGTGGAGGACCCACTATATGGTACATTTGGAGGCACCTGTACTGGAACATTTATTACTGGATGCAGTAACTTTGTTACATGGACAAGGGTAACTGCTTTCCCTTTTGGGATAGGTGACCAAATAGATATACAGATATATTAAAAATAATATCATCTTGATGTTTGCGGTAATGCTGTTGTATTAAGAAAAACGCGCGAGTAAAAAATGGGCAATTTTTGCGCACTTTTTATTCATTAAGTAATTGATAGTCAGCTAGTTGACTTTTTACAAATTTTTTTACTGCCGGTGAGCAATTTTGGGTAGCGGGCTGCAAATGCCCCTGGTGCCGCCCGGGCAGTGCAGGTAAGGGGTTATGAGCGGGCGGCAGAAAAGATTGCCGGCAGGCAGGGTGGTGGAACGCCTATAAAATTGTACATTTACCGCTCAATTTCATCGAAGTGAAAGCGATCATCCCCGTTGCCGGAGCAGGTACCAAGCTGCGTCCATTGACTTATACGCAGCCCAAAGCCCTTATACCCATTGCCGGTAAGACCATTCTCGGTGTTATCATAGACCAGCTTATGGATGCCGGTGTTACGGAATATGTTTTCGTAATAGGGTATCTGGGAGAAAAGATACAACGCTACATAGACAAGACCTACCCCAACCTCAAATGTACCTTCGTAAACCAGAACGACAGGAGAGGAACGGCACACGCCATTTGCCTTACCCGCGATGCGGTGCAGGACGATGAAGTGATGATAGTGCTGGGCGATACCGTTTGCGACTACAACGTAAAAGAGATCATCAGCAGCGCACAGTCTCAGATAGGTGTGCGCAAGGTCGATGATCCGCGCAGCTTTGGTGTGGCAGAGCTCAATGACAAAGACATGGTGGTGCGCATGGTAGAAAAGCCGCTCATACCCAAGTCGAACATGGCATTGGTAGGTATCTACTACATAAAGGAAGCGCAGGCCATGTATGATGCACTTGGTCAGCTGATGGCCGGCCCTGCCGATGAGAATGGCGAATACCACCTTACCAATGCCTTGCAGCTGATGGTAGAACAGGGTATCAGCCTGCATGCGTTCCGGGTAAACAACTGGTTCGACTGCGGCAAAAAAGAAACACTGCTATCCACCAATGCCATATTGCTGAAGCAGATGGAAGACCGCGAAACAGCGCCCCGCGCCTACGACTTCGACACAACGGTCATCATTCACCCGGTGAATATTGCCGAGGGTTGCGTTATCAGGCACAGCATTATAGGGCCCAATGTGTCTATAGGCGAGCATACCAAAATAGAGTCTTCCATTGTCAGCGACTCCATAATAGGTTCTTATGCAGAGCTGCAGCAGGTAGTACTCAACTCCTCCATCATAGGCAACGATGCCTATGTGCGTGGCCTGAGCCAGAGCCTGAATATTGGCGACAATACAGAAATAGATCTGGGGTAGGGTAGAGGATATTAATGAAGAAATTAAGCGAGCTCCAGTATCAGATTGCCGTCCAGATTCAATTTAGAATGTAGCTTTTTGGCAAAGTCCAGGGTCAGAGGTCGTTTCTTATTCATTATTTCGCTTAGTGTAGAGTTACCTACACCAAGATATGCTGCGAGCCGCTGTTTGGAAAAGCCATGCTCTTTCATATAAGCGTCAAGTATGGTGCTGAGGTCATGAACTACAGGCATAGGAAAATGTATGTTTTCGTATACCGCTACTTTGCCGGAAAGCTCTTTAAGTTTCAGCTCTTCTTCTTCCGAAAGATTATCGAATCCTTTGGAAAGATAAGTTTCAATTTCGGCCATTGCCAGATGGTAATCCCGAGTTGTTTTTATGTGTTTCATAATGCTTAAATATTCTTTATCAGACCGTTCTTCGATATTTCATCATATTGGGCATGTGTCCCAATGAATCTGATGTAAATCGTCCTTTGTCTGAAATGGATCATTGCAACTATGCGATACTTGTTGCCCCCGATGTCAAAAACATACCTGTCATTACCAATATAGTCGGCAGTGTTAAATGTTTTTTTTACATCCATGAAGTTTTGCCAGTCACTGCTTTTCGCGCCTTTGTGCCACCGGTTCAGAGGTTCTGCAGATAGTGGATACTTAACCGCAAATTCATTGATTATTTTCTGAGCAATAATTACCACTCCAATTTATTATTTCTCAAAATTAGAAATTATTTCTGAAAATCAGAAATTAGAATAGGAGATGTTGTGCAGGACGGGTAAAATATATAATGAGCTGGTAGTGCTTACTTTTTCTCTTCTGTTTCTTCGGGTTCTAAACCACCTATGTTGAAGAGGCGATAAGCAAGTTCCTTACCTGCGTCATCGGCTTTCTGCCAGGCAAAAGACTGCTGCGCTACAATGTAATTGCCCTTGCGGTCCTGCACATAGTAAGTGATGTTCTTCTTCCTGCCCCTGCCGGTAAAGACCACAAATGCCTCTGGTGCGGCTACGCTGCTGCCGCTAACCCAGTTGATGTTGCAGGCACGCAGACGAGCCTCTACGGCCTTGTCTACATCGCCGCTTACATGGAGTATCATATTGGGCCTGAGGCCGGAGAAGGGCACCAGTTGCGGGTATAGCGTACACAGCTGGTACATGCGGTCGTTATAGAGGGTTGTATTCTTCAGTTCGCGGGCACATTCGGCCTGCGCCTGGTAAATGCGGGCGGTGAACAGCTTTTCGTAGTCGGCATCTGTATTGGGGTCCTGAAGCAGCTTGTTCAGCATGGGGGCAGCTTCTTTATATTTCCCCTGCTCCATGAGCAGCTTTGCGGTGAAGAACCCGAAGTACTTGCGTATGTACCGGCGATCATCGGTAGCCGCCTCGTTGCGGAAACGCTTCAGGAAGAAACGGGTACTGAAGTCCTTTACCAGATACCATACTTCGTCCCACGAAACGACGTTCTCTGTAGAGAAGAGTTTGTAGATCACCCGTTCGCGCTCGGGGTTTTGCGAAAACTGGTTGATGATGAGGAACTGCTGCAGGTATTTGTCGGTGAGCTTGCAGAGCATGCTCGACAGTACTTTGGGATTGTACCACCAGTTGCTGTTCTCGAAGCGATCCATCTGCCAGGCCTGCTCTTTGTTTACCAGCTTTATGAGCTGCAGGCTGAAGTCGTAATGGCTCTGACCGAGTGTGGTGCCTATATGCAGCTCCTTGAACTCAGATGCACGGGTGCAGTATTTCTCCGACTGTGCCACCTGACCATCGTAGGTGAGGGAGCGCGCCAGCGCTATATTGTACCAGCCATAGCCCGGAGTAGAGCCGGCAGCCTTTATCATGTTGCGGGCAAGTGCTGCACTGTTCTTGGGGTTGGCCTTGTATATGTCGAGGATGGTGGTGAAGTAAGCCCACTCCTGCAGGCGTTTATCGCCCGACTCCTGCTCGGAGGCTATTTTGTATTCGGCCTCGGCCGTGCGGAAGTCGCCGCAGATGCTTTTGAAGTTGGCGTAATTGTTGTGGGGCAATCTGCCGCTTTTGCGCATCATCTCGAAGTAAATAGCGGCCGAGTCTATGCGGAAGTTGTAGGCATGCAGAATGTTCTTGTAGTGATACACGCCATTCCGTTCCTGGTCTACATAGGCAGGCGGAAAAAGATTGGCATTGATGGCACGGTTCTTTTCTATGGCATGCAGACCGCTGTCCAGGTATTTGTTGGCCAGCAGTTCGTTCTCGTCTATACTGTTTCTGAGGAAGGAATATTTCTCGTGTGTATAGAAGCGGTTGCGGTGCACGGTCCATGCCAGCATATTGTAGGAGTCCAGGTAGTACTCTCGCTGGAAGTTGTATCTGATGGCCCTGCGCAGAACGGGAATGATCTTTTCGGGCTGGTCGGTATTGCCGTAGGAGTGTACCAGCGCATTGGCAATGGTGGTATAGTCTATCTGAAAGTTGTAGGCAGGCAGCAGCACCATGATATTATCAGACCGGGTGTATAGCTGCTTTTTATAGTCGCGCTCCAGCAGGCTTAGTGCTTTTTCCAGCGCGGCAGTTGCATTCCTGAAGCCTGTATAGTCGGCCGCATGGGTGTATTTGTAAATGCCCTCGAACATCCAGCCTACGTAGTAAGTACTGTCGGTTCGTTTGAACTCGCGGGAGCGGGGCAGGGCATCTTCACTGTAGATATTCTCTATGGATCGCTTGGAATCGATATTGGCGCGCGCCGCCTCCCTGCCCGCCGGATGTTTGGGCATGAGTTCGGGCGGCAATTGCTGCCGGGCACCGCCACCCTGCGCATAGGCATGGGCAGCACACAGCACCAGCAGGAACATGCCTGCGGTAACAGTTGCCCATACGTATCTCAGCTTGGGAGACGGAGAGAATTTGTTAGTCATTGTTGGTTGCCGGTCAAAAAAATAGGGTCTGTGCCACGCAGGGGATATCAATATAACCTGAGCTTAGCCAGTCTTTCTGTTTCTTTCACTATGATGCCTTCCAGTGCCTTCTGCCTGCCATCTTTGTTACGGAAGACCAGCCTGTGCTCCAGAACGTTGCGGCAGGTATCGCGTATGTCGTCTTCGGTAACAAAGGTGCGTCCCTTTACCAGTGCATAGGCACGCAGACACTTGAGGAATGCGATGCCGCTGCGGGTAGAGGCACCCAGCGAAATATCTGGATGGGTACGTGTGGTACGAACTATATTGCTGACGGCCTTTACTATTTCCTCGTGCACAAACACATTGCCGGCCTGTGCCTGCAGGTTCAGTATGTCCTGCATAGACAGTACCTGCTGCAGGGTGATGAGGTTGCGGGCAATATCGAGGTATTCCCTGTAGATATTGAGCTCAGTAGCCTCGTCCACATAGCCGAAGGTGATCTTCATGAAGAAACGGTCGAGCTGGGCTGCAGGCAACGGATAGGTGCCCTCCATTTCTATGGGGTTCTGTGTGGCAATGGTAAAGAACATCTGTTCCAGCTTCAG